>NZ_JBBPCC010000002.1:0-559468 GCF_038070315.1 Paenibacillus filicis
TAGAGCTTACAAAATCTATAATGCCCCCGTATACCAAAACCCTCAAATCCTTGATACTACTGCTATTTTACCTTTTAATACAGGGTCAAATACTGCTCACGCTCCCAGGCGTGAACTTGCGTACGATAGATATCCCACTCGATCTCTTTCAGTTCCACGAAATGTGCCAACGCATGATCGCCCAGAGCGTCGCAGATGACATCGTCGCGAAGCAGCTCCTCGAGCGCTTGCTTCAGGTTCACAGGCAAGCTAGGGATGCCTTGCTCTTCGCGCTCTTCTTCGGACATCACATAGATGTTACGGTCCGTTGGAGGCGGCAGCTGCATTTTGTTCTTAATACCGTCCAGACCTGCTTTGAGCATTACAGCCAGGGCCAGGTAAGGATTAGCCGCAGGATCCGGGTTACGGACTTCTACGCGTGTGCTGAGGCCGCGGGAAGCCGGGATACGGATCATCGGGCTGCGGTTGCTAGCAGACCATGCCACGTAGCAAGGCGCTTCATAACCTGGTACCAGACGCTTGTACGAGTTAACCGTCGGATTCGTAATCGCTGCGAATGCACGAGCATGGCGCAGGATTCCGGCCATATATTGACGAGCGGTTACGCTCAGGCCGAGCTTGTCGTTTTCTTCATAGAAGGCGTTCTCGTTGCCGCGGAATAACGATTGGTGGGCATGCATCCCGGAGCCGTTGACACCGAACAGCGGCTTAGGCATGAACGTCGCATGAAGTCCATGCTGACGGGCAACCGTCTTCACCACGAGCTTGAAGGTTTGAATTTGGTCGGCAGCCTTGATCGCATCCGCATACTTGAAGTCGATCTCATGCTGGCCAGGAGCCACTTCGTGGTGGGACGCTTCGATTTCGAAGCCCATTTCTTCGAGCGTCAGTACGATTTCACGACGACAGTTCTCCCCGAGATCCGTAGGAGCCAGGTCGAAGTAACCGCCTTGGTCGTTCAGCTCTAGCGTAGGATTGCCCTTCTCGTCCGTCTTGAACAGGAAGAATTCCGGCTCAGGACCGACATTCATCGCCGTATAGCCCATTTCCTCGGCTTCCTTCAGCGCATTTTTGAGAATTCCGCGCGGATCGCCCGGGAACGGACGCCCGTCAGGCAGATAGATATCGCAGATCAGTCGGGCTACGCGATCTTCTGTAACCCACGGAAAGATGACCCAAGTAGATAAATCGGGATATAAGTACATATCGGATTCCTCGATGCGGACATAACCTTCGATGGAGGAACCGTCAAACATCATTTTATTGTCCAATGCTTTCTCAAGCTGACTTACCGGAATTTCTACATTCTTGATCGTACCCAGAAGATCCGTAAATTGCAGCCGAATGAAGCGAACGTTCTGTTCCTTGGCAATGCGTAGAATGTCTTCCTTGGTGTAGTTTTTATCTGTCACTGTGAATTCTCCTCCTTAAAATACGTACATGGCATCCAAAGCCGTTCCGATGCCGCCCTTGCAGGCGGCGCCAGTCCAACTCTCGTCCAGCTTTATTTCCTGAAAAACCGGGACAGCTCGCCTTGTATCAGCGATACGGAATTCGGACGTTTGCCCCCGCCTATCAGCTGCTGCTTGAGCATCTTATGAAGCTGGGAATCCGTAAGCTCGCGGCGCTTGACCTCAGACTGCTCGCTGACGACCGTAGCGTCCTCCGAATCCTTGTCGACCGGCAGCAGCACTTGCTTGATTCCGGCGATATTCACGCCCTTCTCGATCAAATCCTTGATCTCAAGCAGCCGCTCCACATCGTTGAATGAGTACAGACGCTGGTTGCCGCCTGTTCTTGCCGGTATGACCAACTCATGCTGCTCGTAATATCGGATTTGTCTGGCCGTCAAATCTGTCAGCTTCATCACGATACCGATTGGAAAAAGGGCCATATTTCTGCGGATATCATCACCCATGACTTTCACCCCTAACACAGGAAAAACCTTACTCTTATTGTAGCCTTGAACCGAAAAAGTGTCAAGTTGTGTTAGGTTCGTGAAATATGTAAGCTAAGATTACAGCAAATTACGGTCCTTCATATTCTGCAGTGCCGTCAATACGCCAAGCTTGCAATGGGCATAGGTTAACCCCCCCTGCATGTAGGCGATGTATGGCTCGCGGATAGGCGCATCCGCTGACAGCTCTAGGCTGCCCCCCTGAATAAACGTGCCGGCCGCCATAATGACGGGATGCTCATAGCCTGGCATATCCCATGGCTCGGGTACGACATGCGAATCGACGGCAGCCGCTTGCTGGATACCCTGCACGAACGCGATCAGATGCTCGGGTCCGGTAAATCGGATCGCCTGAATCAAGTCCGTCCGCGGATCATTCCACTTCGGATGAGTGACGAATCCCAGCTCCTCGAATAGCGCCGCAGCAAAAACCGAGCCCTTAACGGCTTGTCCAACGAGAGTTGGAGCGAGGAACAGCCCTTGAAACATAGCGCGCAGCGTCCCCAGCATAGCTCCGACTTCGCCGCCGATACCCGGCGCCGTAAGGCGATAGGAAGCCAGCTCGACAAGCTCCTTCTTCCCCGCAATATATCCGCCGGTGGAAGCCAATCCTCCGCCGGGATTCTTAATCAGCGACCCCGCGATCAGATCGGCCCCCGCCTCTGTCGGCTCCGTCAGCTCGGTAAACTCCCCGTAGCAGTTATCGACGAACACAATCAGGTCGGATTTGATCTCCTTGACGAAGCGAACCATCTCCCCAATCTGCTCCACCGTGAAAGAAGCCCGCCACGAATAGCCGCGCGAGCGCTGAATGCCGATAACTTTTGTCTCCGGCGTAATGCGTTCCGCGATAGCCTGCCAATCCGGAGAGCCGTCCTCCGATAGATCTACCTCGCCATACCGGATGCCCCAATCCTGCAGTGACCCTTGTCCGTCTCCCGGCTTGCCAATCACCTTGTGCAGCGTATCGTAAGGCCTTCCGGTAATCATCAGCAGCCCGTCGCCAGGACGCAATACGCCGAACAAGGCTGTGCCGATCGTATGCGTTCCCGAGACGAAATGCGGACGCACGAGCGCCGCCTCCGCCCCGAATACATCCGCGTAGACGAGGTCTAGGACCTCGCGCCCGCGGTCATTATAGCCATAGCCGGTAGAACCGGCAAAGTGATAGTCGCTAACCTTATGCTTCTGAAACGCCCGGATAACCTTCCATTGATTGCGGTCGACTGTCCGGTCGATGTCTTTCAACTTCCCATCAATGACCTGCTCAGCCCGTTCCATCTGGGCCAGCACCTGCTCGTTAAACATACTCTGACGTCTCTCCCTCGTTCTCCCCATGTATAAGCTGCGCAGAATCATACGCAGCTAGCAAGTAACCTAGTTTGTCATATTCCTTGTTATTAACCCTAACCTTAAACAGCATATCCCCGCCATCCACTTCATTCTCCAGCACTTCGCCCACCCGGTAGACGAGCGAGATCACATCGCCCTTCTCAGCCGGAATCCGGAACGTACGGCTGTCTCCCATCAGATGCCTTTCCAGCGCATCCAGAATACGCCCCAGATCCTGTTCGCTGTAGGCCGAGATCCTCAGAAATTCCCCCTCCGTGGTCAGCATCTCGCGTTGCTTGGGAGGCAGCAAGTCCGTTTTGTTAAATAGCGTAAGACGCTCCTTGCCATGTGCGCCCAGTTCCTCCAGTACCTCGTCAACGACATGCATCTGGACTTCCATCATCTCCGTAGAGCTGTCCACGACATGCAGAATGAAGTCCGCCTCATTGGCTTCTTCCAGTGTTGCACGAAAGGCAGCGACCAGATCATGCGGCAGATTCTGAATAAAACCAACGGTATCCGTCAATACGATTTCCATGCCTCCGGGCAGTTTAAGAGCGCGAGAGGTCGGATCGAGCGTAGCGAACAACTGATTCTCCACATAGACATCCGCCTGAGTAAGCTGACGCAGCAGCGTGGACTTCCCTGCATTCGTATAGCCGACCAGCGCTACCTGAAAGACGCCGGTCTTCTTGCGGCGTTCCCGGTGCAGCACCCGGTGGCGCACAACCTCCTGCAGCTGCCGCTTCAGCTCGCTGATCCTATCGCGGATATGACGGCGGTCGGTCTCCAGCTTCGTTTCCCCCGGTCCGCGGGTCCCGATGCCGCCGCCCAGCCTGGATAAATTTTTGCCCTGCCCGGACAGACGCGGCAATAGGTAGCTGAGCTGAGCCAGCTCCACCTGAATGATGCCCTCGCGCGTCTTGGCGCGGCCTGCGAAGATGTCCAGAATAAGCTGGGTGCGGTCAATGATCTTGACATCCAAAAACTGCTCGAGATTCCGCACCTGGGCACCCGACAGCTCCTGATCGAAGATCGCCGTGTTCGCGCCTAGTGCCTCCAGCTCATCCTTCAATTCCTGGGCTTTACCTTTGCCGATGAACCACTTGGAATCGGCATACTCCTTGTTCTGCGAGAGCGTTCCTAGCACTTCTACCCCTGCCGTTTCAGCAAGACGAATGAGCTCAGCCAGTGAATAATCGGGATCGTAGTTCTCCTCCCGTTTGAGCGACTGGGTCACCAGGCTAACCAGCACGGCCCGTGCCTGTTGATCCGGCGTTACTTCATGAACAGATGGCTTCATATGTATCTCGGGGTCTCCTTTGCCGGCTTGCGGTCCAGCTTCACATCCTCGGGCCGGATCATCATCAGATCCTGCCGGGACGGCTGCACGCCATTCATGCTGAGCAAGCGAACCGCATGATTGCGCATCGCCTTCTCGATCAGATTGCGCACGAACCGCGCGTTGCTGAACGCAATCTCCAGTTGGTTTTTTTCGTTCATGATTTGCTGACGTATCTTGAGTTCGGTCGTCGGACCCAGCGTGTACTCTCTCTCCTTCACCATCAGCTCCGCAATTTGCATCAGCTGGTCGACCGTATAGTCAGGAAAATCCAGCTGAATCGGGAACCGTGAAGGAAGACCAGGATTCGTCTGTAGGAACTGATCCATCTCATCCGAGTAACCCGCCAAGATCAGGATGAACTGATTCTTGTGATCCTCCATTGCTTTTACCAGTGTGTCGATGGCTTCTTTACCGAAATCTTTTTCCCCGCCGCGGGCCAAACTATACGCTTCATCGATAAATAAAATGCCGCCAATCGCCTTCTTCACCAGCTCACGCGTCTTGAGCGCCGTATGCCCGATATATTCCCCAACCAGGTCGGCTCTCTCCACCTCGATCAGATGACCCTTGGTCAGCACGCCCATCGTCTGGAACAGCTTCGCCACAATCCGGGCGACCGAGGTTTTCCCCGTACCAGGATTGCCCTTGAAAACCATATGGTAAACCTGGTGTCCGGCAGTCAATCCCACCTCAGCGCGAAGACCCGCAATACGCAGCAGCGCGTAGATTTCGAAGACAAGCTCCTTCACATGATCGAGGCCGACCATGCGGTCCAGGTCCTTCATAATCTCGCCAAAATGCCCCTGGTGGGAGAGCGGCTTGCCATGAAACAGACTTTCCGGGTCGGCAGCCAGAGCTGCCGCGGGTTCCGGACTGCGCAGCACGACATTGATCTGCCGTGCGTTCTTCGTAATCTGAATCTGATCCGATGGCTGTACACGTCCACTCATGCGTCACATCACCTCTTCTTTGGTGTTAATGTATACGCGCAAGCTGAGCGGATTGTGTCTGTTTTCTTTGTCTATTGTATCCTTCGTTCAGCTTTTTTTCAAAAGTCGCCCTGCAGCGCCGCCAGCACCTGCTCCAGGGACAACTCCTCCATCGACCCCAAGCGAAGATGATGCTCGCCGAAGGTCAGGAGCCCCGTGACCGCATTAGGCACGATGACGCAGTGCATGCCCGCGCGCATAGCAGCCAGCGCCCCATTGGGGGAATCCTCAAACGCAATCGCTTCATCCGGCTTGACGCCAAGCGCTTCGAGTGTCTTCAGATACAATTCCGGCTCCGGCTTGACCTGAGTGACGTCATCGCGGGTGCGAATTTCCTCGAACTCGGACAGCAGGCCGTATTTGTCCAGATAGCCGTGCACCCAGGAACGTGTGGAACTGGAAGCCAGACCGACCCGCAGGCCGAGACGCTTTGCCGTCTCCAGATACGCCCGGACACCAGGACGGATCTCTGCTTGAGCCATTCTTTCTTCATAATGGCTTCTGCGCTTCAGCCTAGCCGCCTCCCGGTCATAGGCACGGCCCAGCCTTTGCTCCAGGTCCGTATATGGATCGAACACACCCGGCGCCGTACCGATGCAGGAGCCCCATACGTCCAGCGTCAGCTCACGGCCATGCTCGCGGTACATCGCTTGAAAAGATTCAAACTCCGCGGATTCCGTATCCAGAATCAATCCGTCAAAATCAAAGACAACAGCGCGAATCAAATCCATCCCTCCCGGTATTGTAAATTCCCCTGCGTCCGAATCTTCCCATGAAAAAAGCTGCAGGGGGCACCGGCCTAACGCCAATGCTCTGCAGCCTTGTCCAATCGCTACGAGTCATCCCCGTAGGCATCGGCAGTCCGAAGCTCCATTCTACGAGCGCTTCTCGTCCTTCTTCTCTTCCTCTTTGTCCCCCGACGTCAAACCACGGGTAGATTCCTTGAACTCCGACAGCGTGCGGCCGACAGCGCGACCTAGCTCCGGAAGCTTGGATGGACCGAACAGCAGCAGCACGACGACCAGAATAAGTAGCAGTCCACCGATTCCTATGTTAAATGGCATTAAGCTCACCCCTTTTCTGGAAGTACGTCTTTGTATGCATTATACCACAAATTAACGCAAATGACAGGCGGACATCATGAGAGCGTTTCTTCATCCAACAGTTCGCGTCCGAGCGCAAGCTGCAGCTTGTCCCACTCCCACTTGATCATAGCGAGCGTTTCCCGGCTTCGGTGCCATGACATCACCAGCACGTTGGAGTCCATGGGCGCTGCTACTGGATGGCTATAGCCGAGATACCGGGCGATATCCAAGGCGCGCACCGCATGATACCGGTGCGTGATGATAGCCGCCGTGGTCCAGCCTTTCTGCTGCATGATCGCCTGACTGAACTTCAGATTCTGGTAGGTATTGCGCGAGCGCTGCTCCAGCTCGATCTGTCCGGCAGGAATGCCGCGCTCCACCAAGTAATTGCGCATCCCCTCGGCCTCCGACAGCACCGAGTCTTCGTGGTCATACCCCCCGCTAACGATGATTCGGGTGAGAATGCCGGACCGGTACAGCTCGACCGCCTTGTTCAGCCTCTCCTTCAAAGCCGGACTTGGCTCCGTCTGCCACAGTGCAGCACCCAGCACGATACCGACATCAACAGGCGAATGAGCCTGATCAGGGAGGGTCGCCATTCTCCACTGTATCATGCCCACCCAGAAAGCCGGCAGCAGAATCGCCAGAGCCACCCATCGCCAAGTCCGTCCCGCCAAGCTATAGCGCCGGCCGCTTCCCTTAGTTTTCATGATACTGCTCCTGTCTCCTATCGAAAAGGTTCGGTTTCAGAGAGGAAGCGACCCACTGTCTGGAATAATTCCGGCGCGTCAGGCTCAAAGCACAGCATGTGCCGGGACCTTGGGAAGTAAACGAGCTCCTTGTCCCCTTGCAGCCGATTATATATGTAGCGCGCGCTGCGGGGATGAACAATCTGATCCCGCTGCCCCTGGGCAATCAGAGTCGGTACATCCACTCTGCCCAGCTCCTGCTTCCTTGCATACTGCGCCAGCTTCATAAATTGAAGAGCCGCAGGCAGCGGAACTCGCTTGATACGGCCCCAATGCTCCCAATCCTTCACCCGCACCCGCTCCGCAAGATCACGGATAAGACGCATCGGACTGAAATAAATAGCTGCCGCATTCAGCATCACGAGCCGCCGGACCGGCAGCCGGTTAGCCACATATGCGGACAGAAGGCCACCCATCGAGAAGCCTATGACATCAATCGTGTCAAAGAGTCTGCTCATCTCATAAGCTTCGCCTGCCGCCGCATCCAGCCATTCTCTCCAGCTTACACGGCCTAGGCCCAGCAGCTCCGGGTCATGGCCCGGGAGCAGCGGTACCCGGCATTCATACCCCTGACTGCGCAAATATTCCGCCAAAGGCTCGACTTCAAATGGACCGCCTGTAAAGCCATGCAGCAGCAAGATGCCCCGTTGCTTCACAATCCCGTCCTCTCCTTTCCAATAGACGATGCATCCTATGGATTCGTTCCACTCGGGCAATGTTCATGAAATAGCTGAAAGCAGCGCGACAAAACTCACGCTGCTTTCCTGATTGCTTACTTTTCCGTAATCGTGATGGATTGGATCACGATCTTTTCCTTCGGCTTGCTCGGCACTTTCTCGGCACCAGCCTCAACCGGCGTCGCGGCGATTTTCTGAATCGTGTCCATGCCCTCCGTCACCTTGCCGAAGATGGTGTAGTTCGGGGTTTTGTTCAGGTTCTTGCTGTCTTCTCCCGTACAAATAAAGAATTGGCTGCCGTTCGTATTCGGACCGCTGTTCGCCATCGCGACTGTGCCCGGCTCGTACTTGCGCGTCGTTTTGAGCTCATCCTCGAACTTGTAGCCGGGACCGCCCGTACCATTGCCTTTGGGATCTCCCGTCTGAATCATGAACGATTGGATGATCCGGTGGAAGGTTACATCGTTATAGAAGCCTTCCTTGGCTAAGAACACAAAGTTATTAACCGTCTTCGGAGCTTCCTTCGGGTACAATTCGATCGTGAACGTCCCTTGGGATGTCGTAACGGCCGCCTTATAGGTTTTGGCAGCATCAATGGTCATCGGCGGAGGAGAGGACCAGCTCTTGGTCTTCCCTTGCTCCGTCTGACCTCCTTGCGTCGGCGCGCCTTTACCTGCACTGGCATTGGCTGAATCCGCAGGAGCTGGCTTGGAGCCGCAGCCTGCCAGCATGCCGGCAAGCAGCAGGGAAGATAGTGCGAGTCCTACAGTGGTTCGGACGAGTTTACTTTTCATCGTTGTCTTCATCTCCATCTACATCATGTTGGTTGCTTTTGGCAAGATTATACTACAGTTGCCTCTCAGAATAAAATCAGCTGCCAACGGCATGGGCACTGCTTCGTCCAAGTGGTGAATTATCTGGGCTGGATCTGATTCCCGGTAGGCTGCTGAACGTCGGCGGGAGAGTTGGAGACTGGGTTATTGGTGCCTGAGCCATTCCCTGCGCCCGCTCCATTCCCGCTGCTTGCACCGGTGCCTGCTCCGTTCCCGCTGCCTGCACCAGTGCCAGTGCCTGCTCCGTTCCCGCTGCCTGCACCAGTGCCAGTGCCTGCTCCGTTCCCGCCACCTGCACCACCAGTGCCTGCGCCCGCTTCGTTCCCGGTGCCAGCACCATTTCCTGTGCCCACTCCGTTCCCGCTGCCGGCGCCATTCCCGGTTCCAGCTCCGTTCCCGCTGCCTGCGCCATTTCCTGTGCCCGCTCCGTTCCCGCTGCCCGCACCATTTCCTGTGCCCGTTCCGTTCCCGCTACCGGCACCATTGCCGGTTCCAGTTCCGTTCCCGTTGCCAGCACCGTTTCCTGTGCCCACTCCGTTCCCGCTACCCGCTCCATTTCCTGTACCGGTTCCATGACCATTGCCTGCGCCATTTCCATTTCCATTTCCTACACCATGACCGTTGCCCGGCCCGTTCCCATTGCCGCCTTCAGGCACCTGACCGCCATTGCCCGGCTGCCCGTTTCCTGGATGCTGTCCGCCCGGCACACCCGGGCCCATAGTTCCGTTCTCGCTACCTGGCACACCCGGCCCGCCTGGATTAACGGAATCTCCCACTGTCACGCTGACGACATTAGAGCGCGCTCCTGTCACATTGGTTTCCGTATTCACCGGCACCACGACATACGAATACGTGTCCGGCGTAATGGCGCTACGGTCTTCGACCTGGGTGGCCGCCGTCGAGATGAGCGGTTCAGACGGGAAGTCCTGAGATTTACTGTCCTTGCGGAATACCTGATAGGTGGTCCCTTCACCGACTGCGGTCCAGCTGAGCTTCACCTTATGCTCAGCGGCTGCATATTCACCCGTTAGGTCGCTGACCGTCTTCGGCGGCTCCTTGAGATCCTGGACGCCATCCGGCTTGACGAAGCTCGTCATCGGCTTCTTGGCCAGCGCCTTCTGCATCACTTCCTTGAATATCGCGGCTGGAGCGCCGCTGCTCATCGATACATAATGCTTGGCATCCGTCTTATCAAAGCCCATCCAGACGGCAGCCGTCCACTCCGGCGTGTAGCCGACAAACCATAGATCCCGGTTGTACTTCTCGAGGCCCTTCAGCTCAAGCTGCGTCGAACCCGTCTTGCCCGCCACCGGCCGCTCGAACTTGGCTGCCGTTCCCGTTCCGCCCGGCTCCAGCACCGTTTGCAGCATCTGAGTCATGTTCCATGCTGTCTTGGGGCTCCACACATTGACCTTCTCCGGCTTCACCTCTACCCGAACACCACTATCATCGGTGATCTTATTGATCGCATGCGCCTTCACCATCGTTCCGTTGTTCGGGAACGCAGCGTAAGCTTGAGCCATCTGCAGCGTTGTGACGCCGGTGGTCATGCCACCCAGTGCAATCGCCAGGTTATTGTCTTTGGTATCGAATGGAATCCCTAGCTTACTAGCATAAGACTTTGCCTTCGTAATCCCAATATCGTTTAACACCTCAACAGCAGGAATATTAGCCGACCGCTTAATCGCATCGATCATCGTCACTTCGCCCCGGTACACCCCGTCCCAGTTGCTAGGGGAATACCCGTTGAAGGAACGCTTCTCATCCTTGAGTCGGGAATACGGCGTATATTTCCCCAACTCGAGAGCCGGCGCATAGGAGATCAGCGGCTTGAAGGATGAGCCAGGCTGCCTCGGCTGCATCACGGCACGGTTCAGTCCCCGGATCTGGTAATCGCGCCCGCCGATCATCGCCACGATGCCGCCGTCCTTGTTATTCACGATAACCATGCTGCTCTGCATCTTCTGCGAAGGCCCATCCTTCTGGAAAAACTTAGGATTCGCATACGTTTGTTGCATGATCGATTGGGCATTCGGATCGAGATTGGTGTAAATCTTGTACCCGCCACGCAGCAGCGCATCCTCGTCCAGACCATGCATTTCCTGCGCTTCCCGCAGCACATAGTCGATGTAAGTTTGATACTGCTCCTGTGACCCTGTATTCGGAGGACTGTATTCCTTCTCGGCCGCCTCTGCTCTCTGTTGTTCCGTAATATAGCCTTGATCGGCCATCAGGCGTAGCACGACCGCACGCCGTTCCTTGGACTTCTCGGGGTTATTGATCGGATTGTACGTATTAGGCCCCTTCGGCATCGCAGCCAACGTGGCAACCTGCCAAATATCCAGCTGTTTCAGGTCTCCCTGATTGAAGTAGGCCTTAGAAGCCGCCTTAATCCCGTACACTCGATTCCCGAAATAAATGCGGTTCAGATAATACTCCAATATCTTATCCTTGGAGTTATATTTCTCCAGCGCCATCGCGATGGCCATCTCCGTTCCCTTACGGAAGAACGTTTTGTCCGAGCTGAGGAAGACGTTCTTGGCCAACTGTTGCGTAATTGTGCTCCCGCCCTCCACCATGCTCCGGGCCACGACGTCCTTCACCAGCGCGCGCCCGATGCCTAGGAGGTCCACACCCGTATGCTCCTTGAACCGCTTATCCTCGGTGGCGATAAATGCGTTTTTGACCAAATCCGGAATATCCTTCTGATCTACGTTTTCCCGGTTCTCGACCTTAAGGTTGCCGATTTCATCCCCATTAATATCAAAGATGAGCGACGCCTCGCTGAAATCAAGCTTATTGATATTCGCGTTGTAAATATTTTCCCCGTTCACGATAACGAAGATATAGACGCCCATCGCACATAAAGCCGCCAGGCCGCCTGTCATAAACAAAGCCAGCAATACCTTGCCGATGCTTGTTTTTTTCTTCTTTTTCTTGCCTCCGCTCCCGCCTTTGGAGGTGGACGTTGAAGCTTTTTTCTTCGGCGCTTGGCCTGGTGTCTGCTTGCCTGGTCCCGTCATGCCCCGTCTCCCTTTCTGTATCTGTTTGACTGGAAATGAACCTCATGCCTTGTCAACTCAAACGAAGAGCAACCCAGCACGGGTTGCTCTTCGTGGGTTCTATGAAAATAGACGCGATCTGTTTGCAAAATGTTGCTGATGCTTCCCTGATAAATGACTTATTCGCCGGCGTTCTCTTGCTGCTGCATCAACGATACGGCCCGTTGCGGCGTGAAAGTCGATATCGCGTGCTTGTAAACCATTTGCTGGCGCCCTTCGCTATCGATGATAATCGTGAAATTATCGAAGGCCCGAATCACTCCGCGAATCTGGAACCCGTTGGTTAAATAAACGGTGACCGGAATGCTCTCCTTGCGCAATTGGTTTAAAAATGTGTCCTGAATGTTAATCGACTTGTTCATGAATGGGCCCCCTCGGTAATTGTTAACGGTCCAGATTAAGTTTAGTTGCTATTATACCATGAACGGCACGCAACTGGGTAGAAAAATCTCCCATTTCGCTCATGTCCACCCAATCGATATCCTTCATGTGGCGGAACCAGGACAGCTGCCTTTTGGCGAAATGACGGGTATTTTTTTTCAAAAGATCGGTTGCTTCCGCAAGTGTCAGACGGCCCTCCAGGTGAGCTACGATTTCCTTGTAGCCAAGTCCCTGCATGGAAAGCGCGGAAGGATCCACGCCCTGCTCCAGCAGCCTTCCGACCTCCCCGACCAGGCCCTGCTCCAGCATGAGATCAATACGTTCTTCAATACGTTTATATAGTATTGCTCTATCCATTGTCAACCCGACGATGCACAAGCGGTAGGGCGTCGTCCGATTCTGACGCTGCAGCTGCTCGGACATCCGCTCTCCCGTCATGTGGTAAATTTCCAGCGCGCGAATCACCCGGCGTACATCGTTCGGATGCAGACGGTCTGCGGATCCGGGATCAACCGTACGCAGCCGTTCATGCAGCACCTCGTTGCCTTGCAGATCGGCGATCCGCTGCATCTCCTCGCGGAAGGGCTCATCCGATCCGGTTTCGCTGAACTGGAAATCATAACATACTGACTCGATATACAATCCCGTCCCCCCGACAATGAAAGGCAGCTTGCCCTGCTCGTTGAGATCGTGGATCAGGGGTACGCTGCGCTCTTGGAATTCCGCGACGGAAAACGGTTCATTCGGATCATGAATATCAATCAGATGATGCTTGACAAGCGAAAGCTCTTCGCTTGACGCCTTAGCTGTTCCGATGTCCATACCCCGGTACACCTGCATGGAATCGCCGGAAATGATCTCCGCGTTATACTGCTGAGCCAGCGTCAAGCTCAGCCTCGTCTTGCCCACAGCCGTCGGACCCACGAGCACCAGCAGCCTGGGTCTTGACGGCTCTCCTGCTACGAACATCGTATCACTCCATAAGCTATTTTTGTCGAAGGACGGCGTTCCACCGTGAACCCGAGCCTTTCGAATTCCTGGCTGTCCCGGTGCTCCTTCAACACCACCGCACGTGCGGCTACCCGCTTCGCCTCATGTATCGCTTCCTCAGATAAAGCCCGATCGTCAGCGATTCCGCGAATGGCCCGAATCGACGCCGATTCCGTAATCGGCTTGCGGAACATCGGGTCGAAGTACACGATATCGAAGCTGTCGTCAGGCTGCTTCCGCAGAAACTCGAGATGATCCACAGTCCGCACATCGATTCTCCGCATCGCCTCATTGAGTCCTGGGACATCGGAATGATAGGTCTTCGTACCCTGAGTCAGCAGGAAGCCTGGGACCGGCGCGCTCTCCAGCGCCACCACGGCTCCTTCCGCTCCGACGGCGTAAGAGAAGACGAGAGCATCAGACCCTAAACCCGCCGTACAGTCAACGACGCGGTCCCCAGGCGAGATGCCGCAGAGCTCAAGCACAGGGTCATGCTCTCCCTTCAGCAGCCGTTTCACGCGGATACTGGCTGTGCTCGGGTGAAAGAACAGCGGCTGCCGTCCGGCATGATGGTACTCCAGACGCTCCTTGGTAATAATTAATAAATCCTCGTCGCCGAATCGTTCGCGCAGTTGGGCCAGTGTCATCTGTCTCCGCTGCAGGCAGCGTCCGCCGAACTGCGCAGCCAAGACGCGTGCCTGCTCCAACTGTGCACCGTTCGGGTCGTAGGAGGTTGTGACGAACAAAACTACATCACCCTCTTGAACATTTTCTCCAGCTCATAGGTCGAGAAGCTGACGACAATCGGCCTGCCATGGGGGCAGGTATACGGATTGCGACAGGCAGCCAGACGGTCCAGCAGCACTTCCATTTCGAGCAGCCCCATGTTCTGATTGGCTTTGATCGAAGCCTTGCAGGAGCACATAATAGCCGCCTTCTCGCGAAACTTTCCGAGGTCCACAAGTTTTTTCTCCGAGAGCAGCCATTCGATCATCTCTTCGATCAGACTTTGCTCTTCGCCTTGGGGGAGCCAGTGCGGATAAGCCCGCACCAGGAAGGACGTGCCGCCGAACGGCTCCAGGTACACCCCGGCCTGCTCCAGTTGAGGCAGCTTGTCCTGCAATCTGCCGGCCTCCGCTGACGTAAACTCCAGTGTGATCGGCACCAGCAGCTCCTGACTGGCCGCAGCCGGGTTGCCGAACATCTCGTAATAATGCTCGTAGTTAATCCGCTCGTGTGCGGCGTGCTGATCGATCAGGAACAGCCCCTCTTCATTCTGCGCCACAATATAGGTCCCATGCAACTGGCCGATCGGATGCAGCTTCGGAAAGGCTGGCAGCGGGGGCGGTGCCGCTTCCCCTTGAGAGGTCAGAGCACGCGCCAGCGCTTCGGAGGCAGCGGCCGTTTCCCTCGCCGACTGGCGGAGGTCCAGATTGCTGCCGGCCCTCGTGCCGGCTCCGGTCCCGGCCACCGAACGCGCTGAAGGCTCCTGCGCGCCATAAAGACCTGCTGCCGGGCGAATTCGCTCGGCAGCCCCTGTCCCTGCGGCTCCCGGAGCTTCCCAGGACCCCGAACTGCCCCGGCCTTCCAGCCGGACAGATGCCGTAGACGATTCGCTGCGGGCCGGTTGAGTCATGCTCCCCGGAACATCCGAGCGGGTCCAGCCTGACTGCGCCGACGCCGTGTAGGCTTGCTCTGCCCGCCTGCCCTCGCCTCCATCACCAGCCCCCGAACCGGGCCCGGCCTGCGGCCCCGGATCCGGTGAGCCTGAAGGACGGTACAGCTCAAGCTGCTCCTGCACGAGCGCTTCGCGCGGCTTGCGGGCAGGCTGCTGTCCCGCCTCGGGGATCAGCCGCTGCCGGGACAACACCGCCTTGGCCTCGCGCTCAACAAACTGCATCAGCTCCTGCTCCTTGCTGAAGCGTGCTTCCAGCTTGGCAGGATGCACATTCACATCAAGCAGCCCAGGGTCCATCTGCAGGTGAAGTACCGCCACAGGAAACCGATTGATCGGAAGCAGAGTATGGTAGCCCTGCAGCAGCGCCAGCGCCAGCGTATAATTCTTGATATACCGGCCGTTAATGACCGTCGTAATCCCCCCGCGGTTCGCCCGCGTCAGCTCTGGCTTGGAAATATAGCCGGTAAGCCGGTAGTCGAGCGACTCACCCTCCAGCTTCAGCATGGAACGGGCAACGGCCGTCCCGTAGATGGCCGCCACCGTATTGACCAGGTCCCCATTGCCGAGCGTCTGCAGCAGCGTGTGGCCGTTATGCTTCAGCGTGAAGGCAATTCCCGGGTGGGCCAGCGCAAGCCGGTACATATAATCCGTAACATGGCCCAGCTCTGTTTGAATGGTCTTCATGTATTTAAGCCGGGCAGGCGTATTGAAGAACAGCTCTCGAACCGAAATATCGGTTCCGCGCGAGGACGCCTTGTCGGATTTATCGACAAGCGAGCCCCCCTCGATCACGATACGTCTACCGAGACCCGTCGTGTTGGCGCAGGTCACCAGCTCGACCTTCGCCACCGCCGCAATACTGGGCAGCGCCTCGCCCCGGAAGCCGAGCGTCCGGATCGCAAACAAGTCATGAGCGGTTGCGATCTTGCTGGTCGCGTGGCGGAGAAAGGCCGTTTCACCGTCCTCAGGCTCCATCCCGGAGCCATTATCCGTCACGCGGATCAGCGCGAGCCCGCCCTCCTCAATCGTCACATCGACCCGGGTACTACCGGCATCCACCGCATTTTCGACCAATTCCTTGACGACGGATGACGGACGCTCCACGACCTCGCCCGCCGCAATCTGGTTAGCGACATGATCGTCTAAGATATTAATTTTACCCATAACGGCCGCTCCTTATCCAAATATTTCCTGAACCTACTCGAGTCTTGGATGGTCGCCCCGCAGCGGCTGCACAGGACTTCCTTACTTGGCAGAGCCGCTAAGCTTCAGCAGCCGGCCGTCATCGCTCCAGCTCAACGACTTGAAGGCTTCTGCCGCCTGCGCCAGACTGACATAGCTGATGCCGTCCTGCAGCTTAACCCCGGCGCCATCCGGTGTATAAGTTACTGCGCCGTCAGCGGAACTAAGCTGAACAGACGCGGCATCCGCGTTCCACTCCACCTTGGCCCCCAGTACGGCAGCGAGCACGCGAGCGGGCACATAGGTCTGTCCGTCCTCGCGGAGGACGCGGAAGGAGTCCTCGACAGCATGACCGTTTACGGTCAGGTTAATCCGGTTCAGCTCGAGCGAGATCGTGGCAAGTCCTGCCGTGCGCAGAGCAGTCAGCAGTTCAGGCACCTGTCCGCCCTCTACTGCGATATCCGGCTCCAGACCGACACGGTTCACCTGACGCTGATTAGGGGTCAAGTATTCCTCGACCGTCACCTTGAGCGCTCCCCCGTTGTCTAGTGGGATCAGGTTCTGGACGCTTCCCTTGCCGTAGGTTTTCGTGCCGATGGCCTTGGCCGCCTTGTAATCCTGAAGAGCGCCCGTCAGCACCTCGGAGGCGCTGGCGCTGCCTCCATTCACCAGAATATGAACTGGGAACGGCTGCGTCTGACCGCCGGTGAACGTGACCGGCTCATCCTGTCCGGTACGGTTTTTCGTATGAATCAGCGTCCCTTCCTTCACGAACAGACGCGCCATCTCCTTAGCTGCATCCAGCAGGCCTCCAGGATTATCTCTCAAGTCTACGATCAGACTTTTGATCTCGCCCTGAGACTTGAAGAAGTCCAACATAGTCGCCACTTGCTCAGCCGCATCCGCAGAGAAGCTGGTTACGCGCAGATAGGCGATGTTTCCATCGAACTTCTGACCGGTGACGACCGGCACTTGGATCTGCGCGCGCTTCACGGTTAAGTCCAGCGATT
Source organism: Paenibacillus filicis (assembly GCF_038070315.1). Taxonomy (NCBI): domain Bacteria; kingdom Bacillati; phylum Bacillota; class Bacilli; order Caryophanales; family Paenibacillaceae; genus Paenibacillus; species Paenibacillus filicis. The sequence goes on from NZ_JBBPCC010000002.1 coordinate 17,271, forward strand.
CGCCATCGCGCAGGAGCTGCAGCTTGACCTCCGTTCCCGGCTCGCCCATGATCTTGGCTGTCGCTTCTCCCAGAGGAAGCCCGATCACGGTCTCATCCCCCGCTTTCACGATGACATCTCCGACCTTAATCCCAGCCTTCTGAGCCGGGCCGTCGAAGACTTGAGATACATAGACGCCATCAGGCTGCTGGCTTACTCTTACGCCGATACCGACATAGCGGTTGGCTAAGGAATTCTCGAATTCATCCAGCTGTTCCGGTGTGAAATATTGGGTATACGGATCGCCGAGCGATTTAATCACCGCCTGGATCGCCACATCAGACAGCTTCTGCGCGTCCGGTGCGCTCACGTGATTGCGTTCCAGCTTCTCCAGCACTTCCTTGGCACGGTCGATCGGATTGCCTCCGATCGTAAGCGTGGCCGCAGAGACCGGCAGAGCTGCAGGCAGGATGAGGCTTAAGGAAAGAACGGCGGCTGCGGTTTGGCGCCACATTTTACGTTTACGTGTAGAATTCATCGAATAAGTCCTCTTCTCTGATAGATAGTGCTGCCGGGCAAGCAGGTCTCAAGCACAAGCTGGAAGTCTTGGCTTGCCAATTCCCAGGCTTATGAGCGGTTTCCGGCCCATTAACCGGACAGCTGCTTTTTCAGCTCATAGATCAAGTTCATCGCCGTCATCGGCGTCATATTCATCAAATCCGCAGACTTCAGCTGCTCCAGCACCTTCTCTGCCTTGGCGTCCTTCCTGGACGGCTTTTCAGCCGGGAGAGGGTCCGGTGCGAACAGGCTGAGCTGGACGGCATCTCCAGCTGCAGGCTCAGCAGCAGTTGCTCTAACGGTTGCTGCCGCATGGCTGACGCTACTCAGGCTCGGATCTGGCTGGACGACAGTCAGACTGGCTGAAGCTGCGTTTGCAGCCGCACCAGCGCTGATTCCCTTGTCCGCTTTCGTATAATCGACTCCTCGCTCCTCCACGGTAACCGCCGCCTGAAGACCGCCCTGGGACAGCTCTGCCCTCGCCTCGAACGCATGCAGCAGCTCGTAGGAGCGCTCGATGATCGAGCCGGGCAAACCCGCGATCTGCGCACAATAGATCCCATAGCTGCTGTCAGCCGCTCCAGGAATCAGCTTGCGCAGGAATGTCACGTTCTGGCCGCTTTCCTTGACGGCCATGCAGGCATTGCGCAGATCACGGAGGCTTTCCTCCAGATGAGCCAGCTCATGGAAGTGAGTGGACACCAGCGTCTTGCAGCCGATCCGGTCGTGGAGAAACTCAATAACGGCCTGGGCGATCGCCATCCCCTCGCCTGTGGAAGTTCCGCGTCCCAGCTCATCGATGATGACCAGACTCCCCGCTGTAGCCTTCTCGGTCATCACCTGAATATCCATCATCTCGACCATGAACGTGCTCTGACCGCCGATGAGATCATCCGCCGCCCCGATCCGGGTGAAGATCCGGTCCACGATCGGCACGACTGCCCGGCGCGCCGGTACAAAGCACCCGATCTGCGCCATGACGCTGATCATCGCGACCTGACGCATGTAAGTGCTCTTCCCGGCCATATTCGGACCGGTGATCAGCAGCATCGAGCCGCCTTCGCGCGTGAGTGAGGTATCATTGGCAATGAACGAACCGTCTTCGAGTACAGCCTCGACGACGGGATGACGTCCTTCCTCAATCTCCAGTCCGTAGAACTCGCCGATCTGCGGACGGCTGTACCGCTGCGTGGCGCTGACATGCGCCAGAGACTGGTATACATCGACGGTGGCGATCAGTCCTGCCAAGCCCTGCAGACGGGACAGATGTGTCACCAGCTGCTCTCTGAGCTGCGAGAACAGCTCATACTCCAGGTCGACCATGCCCTCCTGGGCTTCCAGGATGAGCGCCTCCTTCTCCTTCAGCTCAGGCGTCACGAAGCGCTCGGCATTGGCCAGCGTCTGCTTGCGTTCGTAGCGCCCTTCCTCCAGCTGCGACAGATTGGACTTGGTCACCTCGATAAAATATCCGAATACCTTATTAAATCCGATCTTGAGCGACTTGATGCCCGTCCGCTCACGTTCATGACGCTCCAGCTCGGCCAGCCACTGCTTGCCATTCGTGCTCGCCTCACGGAGCTGATCCAGCCGCTCGTTGACGCCGGCCCGGATCATCCCGCCGTCGCGCACGGATACCGGAGGCTCGTCTACAATGGAAGTCGCGATCAGCTCGCGGAGCTCCTGGCACGGATCGATCCGCTCAGCCAGTGCCGCCAGCGTTGACGAGCCGCTGTTCGCACACAGCTCGCGAAGCTGCGGCACCTGTGCCAGCGAGCTGCCGAGCGCTAAGAGATCCCGCGCATTGGCGCTGCCGTAGGCGATCCGGGCGGTCAGCCGCTCCAGATCGTAAACCTCCTTGAGCGACTGCTTCAGCTCGTCGCGTAGGATCAACTGATGATATAGAAGATCCACGGCCTCCAGCCGCTCCTCGATCAAACTCGCCTGCATCAGCGGCTTCTCGATCCACCGGCGCAGCAGACGGCTGCCCATGGCGGTTACCGTCTTGTCCAGCAGCCACAGGAGAGATCCCTTCTTGGAGCGGTCGCGCACCGTCTCGACCAGCTCCAGATTACGACGGGTAAAGGGGTCCATGATCATAAACTGGTCCGGCTCGTAAACACGGATATGCTTGATATGAGCCAGGGAGCGCTTCTGCGTCTCCTGCAGGTAAGCCATCAGCAGCTCCAACGTCGGACGACCGCCCTTAGGCAAAGCTCCCAGCTGCTTTTCCGAGAAATACGCCGTAAGCGGCTGCAGGCTGTCGCTCACGCTCTGGCCCTCCAGCCTCTCCGTCAATGCCGCCGTGCGCAGGAAGGCGGACGAACCGCTGCGGATGTGCTCCAGCAGAGCGCCTTCGCCCAGCACCTCGGCCGGGTTGTAGACGTTCAGCTCATCCAGCAGACGCTCGTACGAGCCCTCCAGACGGGTGACGTACAGCTCGCCTGTCGACAGGTCGCAGGCTGCAAGTCCGTAGCCGTCCTCATCCGCGCGGACAGCGAGAATGTAATTATTGGCCGTTTCACTGAGCGACCGGGCATCCATCACCGTACCGGGCGTGACGATCCGGACCACTTCCCGGCGCACGACCCCCTTGGCCTCGGCCGGATTTTCCACCTGCTCGCAGACGGCTACCTTATAGCCCTTCTCTACGAGCTTCGCTATGTAGCCTTCCGCGGCATGATAGGGAACCCCGCACATCGGGATTCGTTCCTCCATCCCGCCGCCGCGGCCGGTCAGCGTAATTTCAAGCTCACGGGAAGCCAGCACGGCATCTTCGAAAAACAATTCATAGAAATCTCCCAACCGGAAGAATAAAAAGGCATCCTTCACCTCTGCCTTAACGGCAAGGTATTGCTCCATCATGGGTGTATACTTGGCCATGCTTCATCCTCCACCAACATCCCTTTACACCGGGGAACGACCGGCACCGCGCCTCAGCCGGGTTTTCCGTCTGCACGCATCAAAGCGGCATACGCTTCGCCGTAGACCGGCTGCTTATGCCGCCTTGCGGGCTGTGCCGCATCGCCCCTCTAGTTAACTCTAATTATATCATGAATTGCTAGAGAACACCCGCGTCTTAGACAAACGGAGCAATCTTCCACTTCGGCCGGATATCCTCGCGTTCGTTCCAGGACCGCATCTGCAGCATCATCCGGCGCAGCGGCAGCAGATAGGACTCCAGCTTCGCATAGCCCGGCAGCTTCTCCAGATCGTTCCAGAGCGCCGGCACGAACGGGCGGATGCGGGCCTTATCACTGCTATAGTAGGCCTTGACGACTTCATAGTCGGCCAACGGCCTGCGCTTCAGCAGCTTGTAGTGTTCGGCTGTAAGTTTGGCAAGCGCCAGCACCCCCTTGGCTACGGAGGGCGATACCATCCAGCTCGGAAGCACCCGGTACTCGAAGCCCCCGTGGCGCTGCCGCCGGAAATCCCCGAGGAAGCCATACTGCGGCTTCCTCTCCACCGTCGTCGCATCCTCAAGCAAGGTAAGCGGCAGCGCCACATAATTATCCAGCACGCGAAGCAGCTGCGGGTCCAGCTCTACTCCGCTGAAGTGAATATGCCCGCCCAGCGGAAAGCCTGGCACCGGCATGCCCCCCGCCACCCAGGTCAGCTCAGTATCCGTGATGCGCCTTGCCGCGAGCTGCATCGTGCGGTGCAGATGACCGACCAGCTCGCGCACATCGGTGCTTGGCACAGGCCTCAGCTCGGCCAGCGGAAATATCTTGCGCCTGCTCGGCAGCACAATCGAATCACAGCCGAAGGGGCCGTCCTTGCCGACGAACTCCGAGGCGAACTTGACATTCCCCTGTTCTGTCATCAGAAGAAACTCCGGATCTGCGCCCAGCATCACCTCGGGCGGATCTCTGCGTGCGGCCTCCAGCTCCAGACTCCGGTCCAGGCGGTTGATGGCTTCGGCGAACAGCTGAGTCAGCCTCGGCGTCAGCTTGGGAACCGGCTCAACGTCCCTGACGGCCAGTGTCGCGTCGGCACGGACGCCAATCCGGACGACGCCGTAATCCAGACCGAGCGCGTAGATGCTCCGCACAGCCGTACGGATCGCACGGGCTGCATAGTAACCTGGCTGTTCCAGCCCTACCTCTGTATAGCTGTTCTCCCGGCGAGAGCGCACCGGCGCCCCCGCTGCTCCTTCCCCGCCGTAGAATACCGTGCTGCCCGGACGGTGAAACAACGTAAGCGCCTGCAATTGGAAGACGGGCACCATGTATTCATGCGACCAGTTCTCCCGTTCCTTGACTCCCCTGGCCTCAGCTGTGGCACTCACGTCCGGATCGGCCGCATGCAGGCCATGCAGCCGGAGCAGCTCATGCAGCCGCTGCGGCTGCTGTACGGCCAGGATGCTCTTGACCGGCTGCAGCGCGTCCGCATCGCCCTTGTCCGGATGATAGGCGCCCCAATAAATCAAACGGGGCCTCCCGGTCAAGCCGTCAGGAGGCTTGTGCCCGTGAGGAATGCGCAGGCCGTCGAGCAGCGCCTCCAGCCCAGGCTCGTTCGAATGGAGCAAAAAAGCGCGCATGGCGCTCCCTCCTCTGCCGCCGAAATGGACGGCGGCCAGTATGTACCGGCCCCCTCGCCCTCGCGCGGGAGCCGTCCTTACGCCCATTTTGCGGCCAAAGCCGTGCGTAAGCAAAAAAGAGGGCTGACGCCCTCTGCCGAAATGAACCCCATTGGCATATGCTGTAGTTGTATAGATCGGATTCGGTTCAGCCCAGCTCGTCGTCAAGCAGATCCGGGTCAAGATCCTCGAAGTCTCCGTCGTCAGTGCCGAAGTCTACATGTTTGTCGTCAAAATCATCGCTGCCACCTGGGCTCACCACCACGGAAACCTTGGTTTCAGCGATCATTTCTACCTTGAACTCCCGCTCTACGCGGATCAGCACGCTGCCTCCGCCCGAGGAGATGCTGGCTTCCACGCAGTTCGGTTCCTGGGTAGCGATAGCAGCGACCTCGGCCGTCGACGATTTGTGTCTTTTGTCAAGGAAATGAAGCGGCACGGCTTCGACATAAGACACCGTTTCCTTGGCCACATCCGTCTTCGTATTCCGGTCATAGGAATACCAGATGTTGATGTCGTAGGTCCCTACCACTTCCACATTCTCTCCAGCCTTCACCGCGTCGTATTGGTTGTTGATAATCCAAGCACCCAAAATACTGGTCGGAGCATGAGGCGGAGTGACCGTGTTGGTTACCTGGGAGAATTTGCGTCCTTTGCCGCAGACAGCCTTCGTATAGATCTCTCTGACTTGCAAGTCTTTATCTAATGACATCCTTCTAACCTCCTCCATACAATCATTCATTACATTTGTATGCAGGACATTCGGCTAGTGTGATAACTTTTTTCGGAATATGCCTCTATATCGCGCACGGGCTCCTCCGCAGGAGCCCTGTAGCCGTCCTTGCCCTAAGCCCTGGCGCCGACCGGGCGTTTTTCTTTTTTGGCGACCGACAGGAAGACCTTCAGTTCCTCGATCAATTGCAGCAGAGCCGCACGCACCTCGAACTCTTCACGGGTCCGGGGCAGCTCCATTTCCCTGAATTGCGCCTCCAGACGTTCCAGCTCGCGCTCCGTTCTCCCGGTATAGTGGGCGACCTTCACATCCTCGCTTAGGCCTTCGAAGATCACAGCCAGCAGATTCGCATGCGGCAAATTCTGGTACACGCGGGCGACGAGCTGCGACATGCGCCCGATTCCTTCGAGCTGGCGTTCTCTCATATAGAAGTAGACACTCCAGTCTGCCCGGTCCTGGCTCAGGCTGTTCTCGGTTTTCCGCATCGCGGCCTCCGCTGCTCTCTTCAGCAATTCCTCGCTGTCCAGCAGCTCCTTGCCGTCCCACACATGTCCCGTATCCCTCAGATGCAGAGACAGCTGGATCAAGATGCGGGAGAACAAGGCCTCCAGCTCCAGCCGGTATTGAAGAAGCTGGCGGTCTTCCCTGGGCATGTACAGCACATTGATGAGCGTCGCCGTTCCCAGCCCCACGACCAACAGAGCCACCTCATTCACCACCAGCTCGAAGCTGACAGCACGGGCTGCATATAAATGGAACATCACAACCGAACTCGTCACGATCCCGTCCTTGAGCTTGAGACGGTTAAGTATGGGATACAAGAGCAGGATGTAGATCCCGATCACCCAGACATGGTAGCCCAGCCACACAAATAAGCCTACGCTGAGCAGCAGGCCGAATACGGACGCTACGATCCGCTGCACCGAGGTTGCGATGCTGCGCTTCTTGGTCACATCAACGCCGAGCACAGCGAGCAGTCCAGTGGACAGCGGCGAAGCAAGCCCCGTCGCTTGTGCGATCATAATAGCCAGAATAACGGCTACGGCCGTCTTGATAACCCTGATTCCCATAACGTCATACACCTCTTGCCTTTCATATCGGAAGGTCCCCAGTCCCCGGCCAGCATCCTCCGGTTCAGAACGGACCCGGTCCATTTATCCTTCTCATCTTACTCTTACCAGGAGGTCTATGACAACCTCCTCGCCGTTCGCGGCCTGGCTGACAGCCCGGGCAGCAGTCGCCATGCTGAGCCGGGCATGTCCGCTCGAAATCAGCAAGCAAGGCCGCTCCCGCAGGAACCGCCTTTTTAACAAAACGTAGGGTATAATATGGATGCACTCGCTTCTATCGGGGTATGGCATAGTCTGGTACCGCGCACCCTTGGGGTGGGTGAGGCAGCATATTCCGATCACGGAGCATTAGGACCTCCGGACAAGCTTGCTTTCCAGATAAGCCACTCCCTGATACATCAGCGTTGCGGCAATGGCAATCACAACGACACTGCCGATCACGAGGGTGAAGTTAAACACTTGAAAGCCATAGATGATCAAATAGCCGAGCCCCTGCTTGGAGACCAGAAACTCCCCTACGATAACCCCGACCCAGGACAGGCCTACGTTGACCTTCAGCGTCGACACGATCGTCGGATAGGATGCAGGCAGGATGACCTTCTGAAATACGGTACGGCGGGCCGCTCCGAACAACTGAACCACCTTCAGCAGCTGCGGATCGACCTCGCGGAAGCTGTTGTAGACAACCAGCACCGTAATAATGACTGTGATGGACAGCGTCGTCGCTACGATCGACAGCGCTCCGGGTCCAAGCGCCACGATAAACAATGGCCCCAGCGCCACCTTAGGCAAGCTGTTCAGCACAACAATATAAGGATCGAGCACTCTGGAGAGGAACGGTGAAAACCAGAGCAGAGCCGCTATCGCCGTGCCGACGAGCGTACCCAGCACGAAGCCGATGATCGTCTCCCAGACAGTCACAGCGGTATGGAGGAGCAGCGAGCCGTCCAGCGTCTTCTCATAGATCATCACCGAGATTCGGCTTGGGGAGCTGAACAGCAGGCCGTCGATCCACTTCAGGCGGGCCGCTCCCTCCCACAGAAGCAGGAACAGCACGAGCAACGCAGTCTGGGTAAACCGGACCTGCCAGGTGCGGCTTCGCTCCTGCTGCAGATAGGCTTCATACACCTGTGCCGAGAGCTGCTCCATGCCTCCGGCTCCCGTCTTGAGCTTCTCCTCTTGCGCCACCTCAACCGCCCCCTTTCTTGTCGAGCTGCTCGAACAATTGCCACAATGTATGGAACAGCTCATGGAACCCTGCCTTCTCCCTCGCCTCGAGCGGAAGCGCGGTGCGGATCGGCTCCGGCACGATCACCTCAGCCAGCACACGTCCCGGACGGGGCTGCAGCACAATAATTCGGTCGCTCATCGCGATAGCCTCGGAAATATCGTGGGTGACGAGCACAGCCGTCTTGCCACGCGCTTTGAGCGTGGTCACGATCAAGTCCTCCAGCTGCAGCCTCGTCTGGTAATCGAGTGCCGAGAAGGGCTCGTCGAGCAGCAGGATGCCCGGCTGCGCCGCCAGTGTCCTGACGAGCGCTGCCCGCTGACGCATGCCCCCGGACAGCTGCTGCGGGAAGGCCTGGCGGAAGGCGCCAAGCCCCATCTCATCCAGCAGCTCGCGGACGTATCGGCCGGACTGCTCGCCTTGCAGCCCGAGGAGCTCCAATCCGAGAGTGACATTCTCCTCGATCGTTCTCCAAGGAAATAAATAATCCTGCTGCAGCATATAGCCTACCTTCGGCGTCGGTCTGAGCACCGGCTCGCCCAGCACCCGGACCTCGCCGACTGCCGGCGACAGCAGTCCGCTGATCAGCGAGAGAATCGTCGTCTTGCCGCAGCCGCTCGGCCCGATGATACTGACGAACTCGCCCGCTGCCACGCGCAAATTGATGTCGGCGAGCGCAGGATATGCGCCTTGACCATTCACATAGACATGAGAGACTCCGTTTACTTCGATGGCTGCCGGAATTTCAGCTGTTCCTTCTGCTGTCGTTTCTTCTGCCTTTACCTCCGCTGTCTCACCGGCAGTTTGAGCGTCCTTTGCTTCCATATCTTTATTCGCTTGCGCAGCCCTGTCTAAAGCCTGTTCGGCCGCCCCCTTCTCCGTCATCTTCACAGCCTCCTTCAGGTAGCCCCAGCCTTAAGGCTTGACGCTGGATTTCGCCTTCTCTGCGAAGTGGTTATCGACCAACTTGGCGTGATCCGCCCGCTGCTTCAGTTCACCGGCCGCTTCCATTACATCCTGCAGATTGTTCCACTCCGTCGTATCCACGATGCCATCAGCGGCGAAGGAACCTTGATCCTTGTAGCGCTTCACGACGCCAACCACCACCGCTTTGTCCGTATCCGGGAAGAAGGGAAGGATCGCCTCAGCGATCTGCTCCGGCGAGGAAGAGGCGACCCAGAGCTGTGCCTTCTGCACCGCATTGGAGAATTTCTGAACCGTGTCCGGCTGCTTCGTCATGTAGCTCTTCTTAGTCATGAATACGGTGTAAGGCAGCTTGCCGCTCTCCACGCCGAACGAAGCGATAACATAGCCCTTCCCCTGCTGCTCGATCATAGTCGCTTGCGGTTCAAAGAGCTGCACGTAATCTCCCGTCCCCGAGGCGAACGCCGTCGGGATATTGGCGAAGTCCACATTCTGCAGCAGGTTTAGATCCTTCTTCGGATCGATCCCATGCTTCTTCAGTGTAAACTCGCCCGCCATCTGCGGCATTCCGCCTTTACGCTGGCCGAGGAATGTCGAGCCCTTCAGGGTATTCCAGTCGAAGGTTCCCTGCAGCGGCTTGCGAGATACGAGAAAGGTTCCATCGGTCTGAGTCAACTGATGGAAATTCAACACCGGGTCATCGCTGCCCTGCTGATGCACATAGATCGACGTCTCCGAGCCGACCAGCGCCACATCGATACCTCCGGAAAGCAGGGTCGTCATCGTCTTGTCTCCGCCGGCCGTCGTCAGTAGCTCGATATCCAGCCCCTGTTCCTTGAAAAAGCCCTTATTGATCGCCACATACTGCGGTGCATAGAAGATCGATCTCGTCACTTCGCCGATCCTGACCTTCACCGCGCCTTCCTGGGTCCCCGTACCACAGCCAGCCAGCAGCGCCATCCCGGCCAATACGCCGGACATCGCAGCGGCCAGTATGGCCTTACGTCCGAACCTTTTGTTCATAAGCCAGTCCCTCCCTGTGTTCACTCCGCTTGAAGTTTACTGGCAGGATATGCATCCGCCTACCGATAGGTGCCGGGTGTATCCGGATGGACACAAAAAAAGCTTTCTCCGTGGGGGAGAAAGCTCTCATGACCATGCCCGGACTACAGGCTGTAAATATCGTTGTACTTGGCTTGCAGATAGTCAACCAGATAACGCGGGTTCAGTTCCTCGCCGGTTACCTCGAGGATGATCTCCGCAGGCGTCAGACTCTTGCCGTGACGGTAAATCTTCTCCGTCAGCCACGCCTTGACCGGCTCCAGATTCCCTTGAGCGACCAGCTCATCCAGACCGCCAAGCTCGCGGTCCAGCGTTCTCGCGATTTGCGCCGCGTACATATTGCCCAGCGCATAGGATGGGAAGTAGCCGAACGCACCGCCGGACCAATGCACATCCTGGAGCACGCCATCTCCATTGTTAGAAGGCTCAATGCCGAGGTATTCGCGGTATTTCTCATTCCAGACGCGCGGCAGGTCGGCCACCTTCACCGAACCGTCGAACAGCGCCTTCTCGATCTCATAGCGGATCATAATATGTAGATTGTAGGTCAGCTCATCCGCCTCGATTCGGATCAGGGACGACTTGACCTCATTGGTCGCCAGATAGAAACTCTCGGCGCTAACATCGTCGAATTGCCCGGGATAGTTGGCCTGCAGATCCGGGAAGTAGCGGCTCCAGAAGGAGCGGCTGCGGCCGATCACATTCTCCCAGAAGCGCGACTGGGACTCGTGAATGCCCATCGACGTGCCTGTGCAAAGCGGCGTGCCGAGCAGCTCTTCCGAAATATTCTGCTCATACAGCGCATGGCCGCCCTCATGGATCGTACCGAACAGCGCGCTGTTCACATCATCCTTCAGATAACGGGTTGTAATCCGCACATCCCCGGGATTCAGACCGGTTGCGAATGGATGCACCGTTTCGTCCAGACGTCCGGCTTCGAAGTCGTAGCCCATTTCCTTCAAAATGAACAAGCTGAACTTCTTCTGCTTATCCTGGTCGAACGTCTGCTTCAGGAAGCCGTTCTCCGGCCCGCGGCCAGACGCCTGAATCGCCGACAGCAGAGGAACGACCTGCTCGCGGAGCGCACCGAACACCTGATCCAGCTTCTCCACCGTCATCCCTGGCTCGTACATATCCAGCAGCGTGTTGTACTTATGCCCCTCGTAGCCCCACAGCTCGATAAACTCGTGATTGAAGGCGACGATCTTCTCCAGATAAGGCTGGAACGATTCGAAATCGGCCGTATGCTTGGCATCTTCCCAGGCAGACTCCGCTTGCGAGGTCAGCACCACATATTCCTGGTAACGCTCAGGCGGAATTTTGTTGCTGCGGTCATATTCCTTCTTGCACTCGCTGACGATGCGCTTGTCGATCCGGCTCAAGCCCTCCTGATGCTCCGGCTGGGTGAAGTATTCCAGGAACTCCCGCATCTGCTCCGAGACAGACATCTTGAATAGCTCGCCCGACAGCTCGCCCACGACTTCGGAACGGGCCGCGATCCCCTTCTTCGGGGCTCCGGTGCGCATATCCCAGTAGATCAGACCGATCGCTTCCTCATAACTTTTCATCTTCTTCACATATTGCTTGAACGATTCCCACTTGGCTTGATGTGCTTCTGCTGCCATATGCATGCCCCTTTCCATTCCTTGGTATATGGTTGATCATACTTGGTCTTGAAATAAGAAGCAACTTCCTTCAGAATAAGAACTGCTTCGACTTATATTGTCATGCGTACGACTGGAATTCAGATGCTTCCGCCGCGCCGCATGACGCAAACTACCTACAGGAGCGTGAAATCCAGATGCATATTACATTCACTGAGCAAGCCGCCGCAGCCGTTCAGCCGCTGCTAGATAACCATCAGGAAGGCGTCCTCCGGCTCGTGTACGATAACGAAGGCTGCGGCTGTGCCGTCAACGGCGTCCCAACTCTTTGGCTCGAGCATGCCGCCCAGCCCCATGATTTCCAGGTGGAGGTCAGCGGAGCTCCTTCCGAGCTGTGGATGGACAAGAAGCATGAGATTTATTTCGAGGACCGCATGACGCTTGATTATAAAGAAGAAGGCCGCAGCTTTGTATTGAAAAGCAACGGCCAGATCTATAATGCTTATATGAGCTTAATTGACAAGCGTTCGTAAGGAAATTCTTCTCGCTGGGAGGGATCTACCCTTCTACAACAACGTCCAGCTTGCCAGTGGACGGGTCAATGACCAGCCCGTGAACCGGGACATCAGGGATGAGCGGGTGATTGCGGATCAGGTTCACACTGCTGCGCACGCTCTCCTTGACGTCGTCGAAGCCTTGCAGCCAGTGCTCGAGGTTTACTCCCGAATATTCGATGATATCGATCGTATCTTGCTTGATTCCCCGTTCGACAAACTTCTGCTTGACCGCCTTCGGATTGACGCTGCCCATGCCGCAGTCGTAGTGGCCGATGACGAACACCTCGCTGGCCCCGAGCTCATAGAGCGCGATGATGATGCTGCGCATCAGGCCGCCGAACGGCGTGTTGACGATGCCTCCCGCGGACTTGATGATCTTGACGTCGCCGTTCTTGATATTCATGCTGGCTGGCAGCAGCTCGATCAGCCGTGTATCCATACAGGTCAGAATCACATATTTCTTATCCGGGAACTTGGACGTAAGAAAAGGCTCGTACTTCTTTTCCTCGACAAAAGCTTGGTTGTACTCCAGTATGTGTTTCAACGAATCGTTCATAATAACTTCCTCCGCTCCACTGCTGTTCATATACAAGGTAGGTTAATCTTGATTAATTGTAACTGATTTATAACGGAGCAGACAAGTGTCCTGCACATGATTTCATAGCAATTCTTGTCCTTTCTCCGATTCGCCCTTCCCGATCCTCAGCGCCTTCTGCCTCAGACGCTCGGCGATAACCCCGCTTCTGTCCCGCATCGTATGCTTGTTGAGCAGAAATACGTTCTCCATCGGACTCGGACGCTCCCACTCCCCACCCTCCAGACAACGTTCGCGGCAAGCCGCCAGAAGGGCCGGATCTGCGATCGGCAGGTTCAGGTCAACGAACTCGCGCTCTTCTTCCTTCAATTCCTGCAGGCGGCGCACCAGCCGCTGCTGGGTCTCCCCATGGTCCAATCCCAGAGGAGTCAGCGAAGCCCGTCCCATCCGCTCGACAGCACCCGCCAGCATCTTGGCAGCGCCGGTCCGCCTTCCTCTGCGCTCGTGATAGGACGCTACCGCGATCTGGATCAGCACGACATAAGCGTCCCCGTTCGGGTCTTGGGGGTGCTCCTTCCAATATTCCTCCAGCACCTCGTGACACTCGAAATAATCTCTCTCTGCATGAAAATAAATAAGAAAGTTCAGGTAATCTTCCGGATATCCGGCCATCTCACTCACCCCGTTCTGCTCCCTAACAGCTTGCCTTAACCAGCTCCAAAAAATATTGTATCAATTTTATTTAAATTATGAAACCATCGCCCGGGTCCTCCGTACTACCTTGAGTACGACTATACCCTATCTCAAATCTGGAGGATGGAAAGAACTATGTGGAAAAAGCTTTCTCTCGTATTGATGGCAGCCACCATCGCCTTCTCGTTCAGCGCTCCGCAACACGCTGACGCAGCCAAGAAGTACTCTTCGTCCAAGAAGAGCTACAGCCCGAGCAACGGCTCGACGAATCAGACGCCTAACAGCGGAGCCAATACTTCGAATCCCGCAGCGACGAAATCGCCGGCTGCTTCTACAACCACTCCTGCGCAAAAGCCAGGATTTTTCAGCGGCGGCGGTCTGATGAAGGGTCTGATGATCGGCGGCTTGGCCGGAATGCTGTTCGGCGGCTTGTTCGGCGGCATGGGCGCACTGGGCAACATCCTGGGCATGCTCGTGAACGTACTGGCTATCGTTGTCTTGGTCACCGTGGCCTTCAGAATTTTCGTATACTTCCGCGACCGCAAGAAGCTTAACCAAGACCCACGGCCCAACGACTACCGCTAGGAGCGACTTGCATGAAATTACTGGAGCAGGATATCATCAATGCGGTATGCCTGAATATCGCAGAACGCAAAAGGATTCAACCGACACAGGTCGAGGTTGAAATGATGTGGGACGAAGACCTTGGCTTCTCCGCCGAGGTTCATGCCGAGGGCCGCAGCCAGATTTTGATCGCCGCCAATCTGCTGGAAGCTATCGAACGCTTCTTGTTCACCCAGCACAATATGCGTGTTTTCCGCGATCAGATCCGAATTGAGCTGGAGGAAGAAATCGTCGCTTATATCGCAGATTAGCTTTCACGGTAATTACGATCCGGTATGCCGACTGACCACAGTCCGGGATACCGGTTTTTCGTTATTTCTAGCATTTACCTCGCAACTTTCAGCCCTCTATTGCCGTCTTAATAGAGTGATAGAGTCTGCACATTTGGGACAGAAAGAGGCTGATGCATGTTGAAGCGCAAGACCCTGCTGTCGTTGACCGTCCTTTCCCTTTTATTCTCCGTAGCCGGGCCGGCCGCTGCAGCCGATAAGACCTCCAAGTACAGGGTATACCAGAATACGGCCCTGCTCTACGAAGCGTCTGATTACAAATCCGCCGAAGCTTACGCCCGCGGCTACACCCATTCCCATGTGGAGGAAATCGGTTCCCGCAATTGGGTGTGGCATAACTATCCGCGCTACAAGGTTTACCAGCAAGGCTACAGCAATGCCGAGTGGGAATTCGCCTCGCTCGATCAGGCGATACGCGAAGCATCCAGCTGGGGCAATGCCAGCGTCCGAGACCTGCAATCCGGCGGCTGGGTGTGGAACAACTATCCCCAGTACCGGCTGTACCAAGGAGAAGGCACGCTCGACTCCTGGACCTTCCGCACGCTGAATGAAGCGATCACGGAGGCCAAAAAGTGGTCGAACGCCCATATTATTGACCTGAACACGCATGCGTGGGTATGGGATAACATCAGTGCCAGCGTGAAGAACCAGACGCGCAGCGACAGCGCCAAGGTGTACCAGGTGTTCCAGGGCGAACATACGGACGATAGCTGGAAGTTCGCACTGCTGGAGGATGCCATCAACGAATCGCTGCGCTGGGGCGGCTCGACCGTCGTCAATACGAGCAGCGGCAGCGTCGTATACTCCAATATCAAGCCGTACAAGGTGTATCAGAACGATACGTTCCTGAACGATTATCTAAGTTTGGACGACGCCATCTCTTATGCGAAGCAATTTGCTCACACAAGGATTGAGAATGAGCAAGCTTCCAAGCGCGATGGCAAGACGCCGGTGATCTGGAATAATTATCCTTACTATCAAGTGTTTCAAAGCAATAATCTGATCGCTGATTTCACGACGATCGGCTCGGCTCTGCAGTACGCCAAGGGCTATAGCAACGCCTCCATCCGGCTCTACGACGACGGGACAGCCATCTGGGATAATCTGCGCAAGCTGCAGTATTGGGGCTGGAACGGCAGCTCGGCCGATGCGACGATCCGCAGCCAGGTCAATACGACCGTCGGCTTGGATGTCGTCTCCCCGACCTACTTTGTATTGGCCGATGCTGCAGGCAATCTGACCGACACGTCCAACAAAGAGACGGTAGCTTGGCTGAAAAAGCAAGGCCTGTCCGTTCATCCGCTGGTGAATAACCAGTTCGATTCGGCGCTTACGACGAAGTTCCTGGCCTCCAAGGATGCTCGGGCCAAGTTTATTCAGGCACTGGTCAGCAAATCCGCTGCACTGGGCGTCGATGGAATCAACGTCGACTTCGAAAGCCTGGCCGCCGGAGACCGCGCGAATTTCACGACATTCATGCAGGAGATCGTGCAGGCCGCGCATGCCAATAACCTGCTCGTATCCGTCGACCTGCCGCGCGGCAGCGTCAAGTGGAATGCCAAGACCGCCTTCGATCATGAGAAGCTGGCGGATATCGCGGACTACATCATGACGATGACCTATGACCAGTATTGGAAGGGCAGCACGGAGCCCGGCTCTGTCGCCGGTCTGCAGTGGGTCGAGGAAGGCGTGAAGGAGTTTCTCTCGTACGGCATTCCCCGGGATAAGCTGATCATGGGCATCCCGTTCTATGTCCGTGAATGGAAGGTCGACGGCAGCGGCAATCTGGTCAGCAACCGGGCCGTGCTGCTCAAGGACATTCCAGCCCTGATCCGGGACAAAAAAGCGACCCAAACCTGGGACGCTTCGTTCCAGCAGTATAAGGTCGAATATAACGAGGGCGGGTTCCGTTATGTCTTCTGGCTCGAGGATGAATCCACCGTCAAAGCCCGGATTGATATCGCCGCCAAGCATGAGCTGGCCGGCGTAGCCGCCTGGCGTCTCGGCTACGATACGACCGAGCTATGGAATATGATGCTCCAACAGAAATAACCCGGCTATCCGCCGGAATAGGGAAAGCCCGGCCAGACTGTCCGCAGTCCGGCCGGGCTTTTCGCTTGAGTTAGGACAAGAAGGCTCCTTGCTGCCTGTATTGCTCAGGCGACATGCCCGTAAACTTATGGAAGGCACGATAGAGCTGACTTGGACTTGCGAACCCGACGTCCAGGCTAATATCGGTCACCGTATGACGCGTGGACCGCAGCCGCCACTTCGCCACATCGATACGGATCGCCAGCATGTACTGGTACGGAGCATACCCGATCTGCGCCTTGAAGGAGCGGATAAAGTGAAACCGGCTCATCCCCGCAATGCCCGCCATCTCCTCGATGGAGACGGGCTTCATGTAGCAATCCCGCATATACTCGAGCACTCGAACTAGGTGAGGATCGTCACATACCGGAAGAGCTGCGCGCATCTCCGAACCGTCCTGGTGATTGCCCTGAAGAATCCGGGATAGATAGCTCATCACCTCCGCTTCCGTTTCCTCGATGAAGCCGGCCTCCGCCCGGTCTGCGGAGCAGAGCGCAAGGCTCCACTTGCGATGCTGCCGGAGCAGCTCCTCGCCATTTATCCGCTGCTTCATCACGGGCTCCCAGGGCCGGTCCAGCTCCCAAACCTCCCGTACATTCTTCAACTGAATAACCACGACGCCCTCTCCGTCCCCGATCCGGAACGAATGCCGGTCATTGGGGTACTGAATCAGCGCTTCCCCGCTCTCGAGGCTGTACGAACGATTCTCCAAGTCGAAGGCGCAAGAGCCGTACACGGGAACCGTGATCTGGTACATATTGTCATGGCAATGCCTTTCATTAGCGAAGCTATCCTCAATTCTCCACAGCTCCAGCCGCGGAGTCGTCATGTGTATCTGCATCGTTTCTCACCCGAGTCCAGTATAGCAAAAAATGCTCGAAAGAACAGCATCAATCTCGACGACAAATCATCCGCCTGTGCGTTAAGCTACCAAGTAAGACAACCAAGTAAAGGATGATACCCATGAAAACAGCAACAAGCCCTGCCCTAGCAGCGGCCCGCTCGTACTCCGTGTACGCCCTCATCGGCGTCACCCTCGCGCATCTGCTGAATGACGCGATGCAATCCGCCGTCCCAGCCGTCTTCCCGCTGCTGCGGCAAACGCTCAACCTCAGCTTCGCCCAGGTCGGATGGATCGCCTTCATGCTCAACGTAACAGCTTGCGTGCTGCAGCCGTTCATCGGCAGCATCACCGACAAACGGCCCATGCCGCTGCTGCTGCCCGGCGGTATGCTCTTCTCCTTAGTCGGAATCATCGGTATGGCCTATTCCTCCCACTTCGCTGGGCTGCTGATCTCCGCCATGCTGCTCGGGATCGGCTCCTCCGTGCTCCATCCGGAGTCATCCCGCGTCGCCCATCTGGCTGCCGGCAAGGGCAGCGGGCTGGCCCAGTCTGTCTTCCAGGTCGGAGGCAATACCGGACAGGCGCTGGCACCGCTCGCGGTAGGCTTTCTCGTCATGCCTTACGGGACGCGGGGACTTATCATGTTCGCCATCGCGGCCATCATCGGCATCTTCGTACAATACGCCGTCAGCCGCTGGTATAAGCAGCAGCTCGTAACACCGCGCGCCGCAAAAACGGCAAAAGCCGCAGTCCAACATCCCCGCGGCTTCGTTGCAATGGCGATCAGCCTGCTGATCGTACTGCTATTCTCCAAATTCGTCTATGTCGCCAGCATGACCGGCTATTATTCCTTCTATTACATGGATCGCTTCCAGCGTCCGTTCGAGGATGCACAGATTCCATTGTTTGTCCTGCAATTTGCCGGGATGCTTGGCACACTGCTCGGCGGGCCGCTGGCAGACCGGTTCGGACGTAAGAAGATCATCTGGTTTTCCATCGCAGGCACAGCTCCTTTCTCGCTGCTGCTGCCTTATGCGACACCGTTCTGGTCTATCGTGCTATGCGCTCTGATCGGCATGATCCTGATGTCCGGCTTCTCCGTTATCATCGTGTACGCCCAAGAGCTGCTGCCGGGCAAGATCGGTACCGTATCCGGTTTGTTCTTCGGCTTGGCATTCGGCCTCGCCGGCCTCGGCTCCGTCATCATGGGCTGGCTGATCGACCTGACGAACGTATCCTTCGTCATTCAGCTGTGCGCTTACCTGCCGCTGCTCGGCCTGCTGGCGATGTTCCTGCCGTCGGATGCTAAGCTTGCCGGTAACGCTCACCCATAACGTTTAGATGATGCCGCTCGTGACCGGCGACGATACAAGCGAGTGCCAGTACGGACAGCTTGTTGTTATTGGCCACGCCCTGGCGCTGCAAGCGTTCGGCATCCAATGTACGCAGCAGCGTCAGCGTCGAAGCGCGCACAGCCCGGTAGTCCTCCAGCAGCAGCTCTAGCGGCACACTGTCGAAACCGGACTCCTGCACGAATAGATCCTGGTCAAAGCCAGAAAGTGTGGATGCGTCCTTGCGTGAGATCCGCACCAGCCGGTAGATCATCACGCGCTCATTATCTAGGAGATGACCCAGAATTTCCTTCAGGCTCCATTTGTCCGGCGCGTAGCGATACAAGGATTGTTCCTCGCTCAAGCTGGTAAAAACCTGCAGCGTCTCCTGCTCTTGTCGTCTGAGTATATCCAATAAGTCCCCAGCCGGGACTAATTGGATATACTTCCCATAGTACTCGGTATATTCGTCTTGATTCGGCCGCTCTTGAATTTGCTTCATTCTGTTTCCCCCTCCATTCTTATACACCTAATCCAGACCCCGTTTAGATACTGTTGGCCACATGATCGTTGTATTGTCCGACATCCCGACATGTTGAATGTATTGTAAAATTGCAATTTTTGTCAAGATGGAGAATAGAGTTCGCGTATGAATGCCAAAGTTTAAGAACGAACGAGCTCCGAAAGTCCTATCCTGATTTCTCGGAGAGCATCCAGCCGCTGGGACAGTGTCTTGAGTTCCAAGCTGACCATAAGCTCGTCAAACTCGTATTGAAGATATAACCGTTTGAGCTTTTCGAGCACCGTTTGATAGGAGCCATGTATAATGATGGTTCTTTTTTGTTCAATGGTATACTTATCGGAAGTTTGCCTGGTGAACTCGTTTAATAGCTCCAGAGTGCCTACCCTCAATTTTTTGCCGTTTTCCAAAAAAATCTTGATGACTTGGAATTCCTCAGCTTGCCGCTCAGCTTCCTCATCGGTATCGGCTACAATGACAGATACGGCCATAATCACATGCTTGGCTGGCAGCCTTGATGAATGGAATTTGGTCCGATATGCAGCAAGGGCCTGCGTCTGCACTTCATCATCTCCGCTGATCCACTGAGAGAATACATAAGGCAGGCCCAGCCTCGCAGCTGTCTCCGCGCTGTCCACGCTTGCTCCCAGCAAATAAAGCTCCGGCGGTTTGGGCGGACTTGGCTTCGCCCGCAGACCATACAGCGGATCCGCTTGATCCGTTCGATACTCATCATGAACAAGCTGGTCCAAGAGTAACAGCTTGTCGACAAGCGGTATCACCGTTTCGCTTGGAACGGGCTGCAGCGCCCGCGTAGATCTAGGGAATCCCCCTGGCGCCCTTCCAACACCCAGATCCACTCGGCCTGGCGCCAGGCAGGAGAGGAGATTGAAGTTCTCGGCCACTTTGTAGGGACTGTAATGCTGGAGCATGACACCGCCCGAACCAATTCGTATATGTTGCGTTTGTGCAAGCAAGTAAGCGATTAAAACCTCTGGCGACGGGCACGCAAAGCTGTCCATGTCATGATGCTCCGATACCCAGAATCGATGATATCCCAACCGTTCTGCCGCCTTGACAAGCTCAAGTGTATGCTGGAGCGCTTGCGCAGCCGTCTCGTTCTCGTAAATGGGGCTTTTATCCAATAAGCTTAATGCAAATGACATCTTCTCCATCCTTTCCAGACAATTACCAATTCCTTACCTGAAACACTTCCATTTCATTGCCTATGCTGGATAATGACAAGCTGTGTAATGGCCCTTGCCGACCTCAGTCCACTCCGGAGGCTCTTCCTTGCAGCGTGCAGTGGCGGCTGGACAACGGGTATGAAATCGGCAGCCCGAGGGCGGGTTAGCAGACGAAGGAATTTCTCCTTTTATAGAGGAAAGTACTTTTTTCCGGGCTGGATCAGGCCATGGAATCGAAGCGATCAGCGCTTTCGTATAATGATGGGCCGGATGCCGGAATAATTCTTCGCTGTCTGCAATTTCAACCAGCTTGCCAAGATACATGACACCGATCCGATCGGAAATATGCCGTACAATATGGAGGCCATGGCCGATAAATAAATACGTCAAACCGATATTCTTTTGTAAATCCTGAAGCAGGTTTACAATCTGTGCCTGCACAGATACATCGAGCGCAGAGACAGCTTCATCCGCCAGCACAAACGAGGGATTAAGAGCAATCGCTCTGGCTATACCGATTCTCTGACGCTGTCCTCCAGAAAATTCATGCGGGTACCGATCATACCACGTTCGATCCATACCCACGATTTCCAGGAGTTCTTCCACTCGTTCCCGCTTTTCCTTGGCGGTTAAAGCTTCGTGCACCCATAGCGGTTCACCAATGATCTCACTGACTTTCCAACGCGGATTCATAGAACCGTAAGCATCCTGAAAAATCATTTGCATGTTTTTGCGAACCTTCTGCAGCCCAGGTTCGTCCAACCGGGCCAAGTCTCTTCCCTGGAATCGTACCTCGCCTGCTGTTGCTCGTTCCAATTGCAGGATCGTGCGCCCAAGCGTACTTTTACCGCTGCCGGATTCACCTACCAGACCGAACGTTTCTCCTTCACGGATATGAAAAGAAACGTCGTCCACTGCACGAATAAAGGTAGAATGGCCCAAGCCTTTTTTCAACGGATACCATTTGCTTAAGCCCTTGATTTCCATGAGAGTCGAGTTCTCTTCATTTCTCGCTGCATCGAACTCTGCAACCGGCTTAGGGACGGCAGCTAGATCTGTGACTTCCACCGTTCCCCATTCACGGGATCTGGCCAGTTCTGCGGAATGCCAGCAAGCCGCTTGCCGGCCGTTAATATCCATAAGCGGGGGACTATCGCTCCTGCACTTCTCGCTTGCGTATGCACAACGAGGATGAAACCGGCAGCCTGTCGGCCAATCGCTCAGATTGGGAACAGCGCCCCGGATCGAATACAGTCTCAGGTTCCGGTCGCTCTCCAAGGTCGTAATGGAGCCCAGTAGCCCCTTGGAATAAGGGTGATGAGGCTGATCGAACAGCTGCTGCACGCTTGCTTGCTCTACAATTTGTCCCGCATACATGACGATAATCCGGTCTGCCATCTCGGCTGCGATCCCAATATCATGGGTGATCAGCAGGATGGACATGTTAAACTCTTCTTTTAGCTCCTGCAGCAATTGAAGAATTTGGGCTTGAACCGTCATATCCAAAGCCGTCGTCGGCTCGTCGGCAATAAGCAGCTCCGGCTCACAAGCCAGCGCCATGGCAATCATAGCCCGCTGCAGCATCCCGCCAGACAATTCATTCGGATATTGTTTCATCCGCTCCTCTGGCTCGGAAATACCTACCCGTTCCAGTAAATATACAGCCCGCTTCCATGCCGCTCTTCGATCGCTCATTCTATGATGGATGATGACATCTACAATTTGGCTGCCGATGGTGAAGACAGGGTCGAATGCCGACATGGGCTCCTGAAACACCATCGCCATTTTTTTACCTCGTAAGCTGCGAAGCTGCTTGGAGGAGAGCGATATCAGATCGATTCCGTCCAATAACATCTCCCCTTGGGTAATCACACCGTTCTCATAATCGATTAATCTCATGATCGACTTGGATAGTATGGTTTTACCGCTCCCCGACTCCCCGACAATACATACCGTTTCCCCCACTTTGATATGCAATGAAACGTCAGAAATAGCCGTAAGGCTGCCATTCTTCGTAGCAAATTGTACCGTCAAGTTCTGAATGTCCAGCAGGTCTTTCAATAACAGCCCTCCCTTCCCTATATCCGGCTGTTTTTAGGGTCTAAATAGTCCCGGAGATGATCACCTAACAAGTTGACAGAAAGCACCAGCATCGTGATGATGATTCCCGGAAAGGTGGACATCCACCAAGCTACCGTCAGGTAGCCGCGTCCCTGTGACAGAAGCGAGCCCCAATCCGGAATTTCTTTGATAATACCCAGTCCGAGAAAACTGAGGCTTGAACCTACTAAGATCGAAGTTCCCATACCGATTGTCGCCATAACAAGCAAAGGGGACCACGAATTGGGGAGCACATGCCGAACAAAAATTTGCAATCTGCTTGTCCCTATAGAGCGTGCGGCCGTAATAAACGAACGCCGCTTGATGCTTAATATTTGCCCCCGAAGCACTCGCGCGTATCCAGGAACAGCAGATACGGCTACGGCAAGCACAATATTGAACAAGCTCGGCTTTAATGCAGCAGCGATGGCAAGTGCGAGTAAAATACCTGGAATGGTCATGATAATCTCAACCAAACGCATAACCACGACATCAAAGAAGCCCTCTACATATCCCGCTAGAACGCCAATTGTTCCTCCAATGATCCCTCCCGCAATAACCGAAGCAGCCCCTATGAATAAGGAGTCCCGACTGCCGTGGACAACGACACTAAACACATCTCTTCCTAAAAAATCCGTCCCGAACAGATGAGCAGCGCTGGGTGGCTGTAAAATTTGGGCAGGCATCATCACCGTTGGTGAATAAGGCGCTATCCACCCGGGGAATAGCGCACAAGCAACAATAAATACAAGGAACAAAATGGAGCCATACACAAGTAATTTGGAGACAATAAAATGTTTAACAGCCGCTGCCGATCTCATGACCTGCCGACTCCCTTCACCTCTTTTGTCGCCTCACTCGGGGATCAATGAACGAATAGGAAATGTCCACGAGTAAATTAACCAGAACGTAAATGATGGCCGTAAAGAAAATAACACCCTGTATGACCGGTAAATCCTTGGCCATCAGCGCTTCGGATATGACTCTGCCTATGCCTTGTCTGGAAAACACCGTTTCGATCACCACGGCTCCCGCCAGCAGGTCCCCGCTCAGCACTCCGATCATCGTGATAGCCGGGATTAAGGCATTACGTAAGGCGTGCCGATACATCACTAACCGTTCAGGCAGACCCTTAGCTCGCAGTGTAACGATGAACTGCTCATTAATGACTTCAAGCATACTGTTGCGCACTAATCGTACAATGAAGCCCGCACCGACGATTCCCTTCGCAAATGCAGGTAAAACAAGTGTCCGCCATCCATCCGAGCCAATCGAGGGAAACCAGCCCAAATGAACGGAAAAAATAATAATCAGAAGAATACCTGACCAAAAGGTAGGCATAGAGATACCGAATAAACCGACAATCCTCGCCGTCATATCGATCCAGCCACCGCGATGAACCGCTGAAAGCACCCCCAATCCGATGCCGACTACGGCAGCGATGATCGCGCTCGCTGCAGCCAGCTTCAGGGTTGAGGGGAAATTCAGCATAATTTTGGGCAGCACAGGCTCGTCATTCATTAATGATTTGCCGAAATCTCCGCGAAGCATGCTGCCCATGTATTCGGTAAATTGCACGTAAAAGGGTCTGTCCACGCCGAGCTGATGCCGCAGCTGTGCCACCATCTCCGGTGTAGCCGAAGGATCCAGCATACGATCTGTAGGATCCCCCGGGAGCAGATACACGATAACGAATACGAGCACAAGCGAACCCAAGATCACCATCAGGGATGTCAGAAATCGAACAACCACCGCTTTGAGCAAGTTCATGAACTCCTTCTGCCTAAACCTTATTTTGCGATAAACACATCATTGAACAACGGATATCCAGGCGAATCAAATTTCAAGCCTTGAACTGATTTGGCTGCTGCAACAGTATACGGAAACACATAGATCGGAATGATGATGGCCTTGTCTATAACAGCCTGCTGAAACTGCTTGTAAATTTCCGCACGCTTGCCTGGGTCTGTTTCTACCCCGCCTTGATCAATCAGCTTGTCGATCTCCGGGTCAGCTAGTCCAGGGATGTTCCGTTGATCGCCAGGCACGTTGCTAACTTGAGAATGATAGAAGAAACGGACTCTGTCCGGGTCTGGGCTTACGGTGCTATTTCCAAATACATCGTAGGGCTTGCCTTTGGTTATGACGCTTGTGTAAGCATCCTTTGTAATTTGCACGTCTACGGCCACTCCGATTTCCTTCAGCTGCTGTTGGATAATCGTGGCGATATCGTTACGCTTTTCACGATTGGGAGAGCTGTCTACATAGAGAATCGACAATTTCTTGCCATCCTTCTCCCGGATTCCGTCCGCTCCACGAGTCCATCCCAATTCGTCCAACAATTGATTCGCTTTCTTGACATCAGGCTTGACCGTATTCTCCAAGGACTTGGAATAACCGAGCGTAGATGGAGATAATGGAGACCACGCACGTTCATAGGTGCCCAGATAGAGTGTCTTCACAATAAAGTCGACATCAATCGTTAATTGAAGGGCTTGTCTGGCCTTCAGTTCATTCCATGGTGCGTGTTTTTGGTTAATAAAGAGCGTGTAGGGCAGTCCGCCCGTCTGAGTTTGGAAGATTTGAAAGTTAGAATCATTTTTCAGAGCAACAACGTTCTGCGGAGGGACGGTTTCACCCGCAAGCACCTGCTTGCTGAGCACGCTTCCGATACGCGTCGCTTCTTCCGGAACAATCTTGAAGGTTAGCTTATCCAGATAGGCTGGACCCTTGTTGGACAAGCCTGTCGGTCCCCAGTTGTAATCCGGATTTCTTTCTAGCGCAATCTCCGAATTTTCCACCCATTTCAAGAATTTGAACGGCCCTGTTCCGGCTGCCGGAATTTTACCTAATTGAGAACCCAGCTTCTCCAATGCAGCAGGGGATACGTTGCCAATAAAGAACTGGCTCAGTCCGGCCAGGAAAGGAGCGTACGGCTTTTCGAGATTGACCTTGAGTGTATTCTCATCGATGACCTCGGAAGATACGTAAGGCCCAATCGCCTCCCTGCCTACACCCGACTTGGTATTCGGATCAACAAGCCTGTCAAAATTGTACTTCACGGCTTGAGCGTTAAACGGTTCTCCATCATGAAATTTGACGCCCTGACGAAGCTTGAACGTATAGCTCTTGCCATCTGCCGAGCTCGACCATTCGGTGGCAAGCCATGGCTTGACCTGATTATCCTGCAAAAGAACAAGACTATCGAACATCGTCCTCTGCACTCTCGCACCGAGCGCCGATCCATCTCCGTGCGGGTCAAGACTCCTCGGAGAACCTGCGAGCGCATAGGTTAACTCCCCGCCTTTTTGAGGTTCATTCCCTGCGCTGGCGGCTGGACTAGACGCAGGTACGCTCACATTTTTCGACGCTCCATCGCTGCTGCACCCTGATAGAATCAATGTCAGAATGGTCATGAATGCGATAGGCTTAGCCAAGACTCTTTTTATCATATACATATGGTTTCCTCTTCTCTTGATACGAATAGGTTAATTATTCCAATCGAATTAGTTTGTTTTGTTGCAGGAGATTTCCATTCAAGAATGTACCTGCGATGATTAATGAAACCGGTTGGCCGGACGCGACAAACCAAAATGCTCACGCAGCGTTGTTCCTTCATACTCCGTACGGAATAAACCTCGCTTCTGCAGCTCCGGTACGACAAGGTCAACAAAATCATCTAGACCACCTGGCAAATAGGGGGGCAGAATGTTGAAACCGTCCGCTGCCCCTGCAACGAACCACTCCTCCATAACGTCCGCTATTTGCTCCGGTGTTCCTCTTACCTGCAGATGTCCACGATTCCCTGCGTAACGTTCGTACAGCTGTCTGATGGTTAGTTGTTCTCGATCGGCAATGTCCTTAATCGGTTGAAACCGCCTGCTGGCTCCATGGGCATCACCCAAATTGAACGTTTGCGGTAAGGGCTCGTCAATAGGGAATGGGGATAGATCGTAGCCGAACATATAAGACAGCTTTGCAACGCCAACCTCAGGCAAGAGTAAGCTCTGCAGTTCCTGCTCTTTACGCTCCGCTTCCTCTTCCGTTCTTCCGACAATGGGAATCAGACCGAGCATAATTTTCAACTGGTCAGGAGCTCTTCCATAACGGGCCATCCTTCCCTTAACATCCCGATAGTACTCCTGGGCCTTCTCCAATGTAGACCAAGCGGTAAAAACCGCCTCGGCTGTCTCGGCCGCAAGCTCCTTACCGCCTTCAGATGTGCCTGCCTGAAAGATAACCGGGTGCCCTTGGGGCGGACGACTAATATTAAGCGGACCTCGAACCGAAAAATACTTGCCTTCGTGATTTAAATCGTGAATCTTCTCTTCTAATGAAAAAATGCCACTCTCTTTGTCAGCTACCAAGGCGTCTTCCTCCCAGGTGTCCCATAACCCCTTGACGACCTGTACGAATTCTCTTGCCTTTTCATACCTCAAACTGGGGTCAGGCAAGCTATGCTGGTTGAAGTTATTAGCTTCCTGCGACTTGAAGCTTGTGACTACGTTCCAGGAGGCACGGCCATTGCTGAGATGGTCAAGCGTTGCAAATCGGCGTGCCACATTAAACGGCTCGTTATAAGAAGTGCTCACCGTAGCCACAAGCCCTATACGCTCCGTTACGACAGCCAGTGCCGCCAACGGAAGCATCGGATCCAAGCGAACATTGCTGGGATCGAATCGCTTATCATTCTGGCCGATGCCCAGCACATCTGCAAAGAAAAAGGCATCGAATTTGCCTCTTTCAGCCGTTTGCGCCAGACGCTTATAATATTGAAAATCATGAACTCCCAATGCATCGGCTTCTGGATGCCTCCAGCCTGACACATGATGTCCTCCTGCAAGCAGAAAAACAGCAAGATGGAATTGTTTGTGGGGATTTGCCATCGTGTATACCTCCATAGGTCTAAAGCTTCACGCGCCTAAGCGGTTCAATTTCACTTCCCGCTCTTTACCCTCGCGTCAGGAATTTCATTGTTCGCAATCATTTCCCCGAATGGACTAATGAAAGAAGGGTTGCCGTTCTCTTCCGGTTTCTTAAGCGGCAGCTTGGGAAATAGCAATTCTGCCGTGCGGTAAGCTTCTTCCAGATGTGGATAACCCGAAAGAATGAACGTTTCGATTCCTAAATCGGCGTACTCCTTCATTCGAGCAGCCACACTGTCAGGACTGCCTACCAGCGCCGTGCCCGCTCCTCCGCGTACAAGACCAATGCCTGCCCACAGGTTTGGAGAGATTTCCAGCTTGGAACGGTCTCCATGATGGAGTGCCGACATCCGCCTCTGCCCTTCAGAGTCCATACGGGCAAAGATCTGCTGTGCGGATTGGATCGTTTCCTCATCCAGGTGCGCGATCAATTCATCAGCCGCCTTCCAGGCCTCCTCCTCCGTCTGCCGGACAATCACATGAAGGCGAATCCCGAATCGAAGGGTGCGGCCCTTGGCACTGGCGAGCTTGCGCATATGCTCGATTTTTTCTTTGACCTGATCGAGTGGTTCTCCCCAGGTAAGGTAGACATCCACATGCTCTGCGGCTATGTCTTTGGCTGCTTCCGACGAACCTCCAAAATAAAGCGGCGGATAGGGCTTTTGGATGGGAGGGTATAGGGCTTTACCGCCTTCAATTCGGATATGCTCCCCTTCGACGTTGACTTCTTCACCCTCAAGCTCCTTGCGCCACACATCCAAAAACTCGCCAGTCAGCTTGTACCGTTCATCATGGCTGAGGAACATTCCATCTCCCGCCAATTCAACAGGATCACCACCCGTTACCACGTTGATGAGCAGCCTCCCTTGGGAGAATCGATCCAGGGTAGCCGTCATTCTGGCGGCAAGCGTAGGAGACATCAGTCCGGGGCGTACAGCTACTAGAAATTTCAATTTGTTCGTCACCGGTACAAGCGTAGACGCGACGATCCATGCGTCTTCGCATGATTTGCCTGTCGGCAGCAGCACACCGCTGTATCCCAATTCATCCGCAGCTTGAGCAATCTGCTTGCAGTAGGCATAGCTGACAGCGCGAGCACCCTCCCTCGTCCCTAAATAACGGCCATCCCCATGCGTTGGAATAAACCAAAACACTTCCATTTCAAACCCATCCCTTCCCTTGCAAGTAGTGGTTTTGTCTTATACAAAGCTTGCGCCTCGCTTGCTTGCTTCTTTGAGCAGCTTCCATATCGGGTCCGTCAACCGCTCTTTATTGCTTCCCAGATACTGATTGGCATAAGCGCGAACCGGATCACCGGCGTAGAAGCGTTCATATAGCTCGTGCCTTGCCCCCAGAGGGCTTCCGATCAAATCCCAAGCGAGCTTGAACAACTGCACCTTCTTCTCGGCACTGACAGACGCCCCTTCGAAATAAAGATGCATCAGCTTGGAAATCGGCCCGTAGAAATCCTCCACACCCGACGGAGCCTGTACGAAACCACCGCCGCCCACTTGCTGCAAGATCTCTATTGCTCGCGGATAAAACTTCGTCCCGATGCTTCGGGCCGTATCAATGTAGGAGAGCTCGGGAATCCATACCCCGGTTTCATCCGGCTTCGCTTGCGTTTCCGAGGCGATGACCAAGGCTTTCATCACATCGATCTGATTCAGCAGTTCGCCAAGCTTCTCCTGTACATGCAGGAAGCTGGTGGCCCCGATCGCTTCCGTCACCGCGAACGCGATTCCAGTCACGAATTCCAGCTTAGCTACGTAACGCACAATATTCTGGTGAAAGGCGAGCGAATTGGCTGTTTTATTACCGCGTAGCTTTAAAACCTTCTCCGAATCACCGTGCAGCAGCACCCGTTCCCAAGGCACAAACACGTCTTCGAAGAATAGCACGGCATCCATTTCCTCATATCTGGAGCTTAGAATATGGCTTTGCTCCCTGTTATCAGCAAAGGACTCCCTACAAACGATATGAAGCCCTGGTGAATTCGCTGGAACTATCAAAACATGCGCATGCTTACTTTCATCAGCTTTGAAATTCAAAAAAGAAAATACGACAAAATCATGGGTATAAGGAGCTCCGGTAGCAATCATTTTAGCTCCCCGTATCACAATGCCTTCACTCGTTTCCTTCACCACATGCAGGAATCGCTCGGCGATACGGCTATCCTCCAGACCGCTGGACCGATCAATTTGCGGGTCGATAATGGCCGTAGTTAGGAATAGGTCGTTATCCCTTGCCAGTTCATAATAGGCCGTGATTTTGGATTCAAAATCCGGAGCGAACCTGCCTATTTGCTCGCGGGCCGCGTACCAGCCGGTAACCAGGGAACGAGCATAATCCGATAGGCGGCTCATCATTCCATGTGTTTCCTGAGACCAATACGCGAACGACTTGCTCCGCTGGGACAACTGCTCGGCCGAGTAAGGCACCAGAAAAGAGCTATGCGCATAAGCTTCCTTGCCCGGTACCTGGTATCCCACAATCTCTCTCTTATCAGGGTCATCCAGCATATTAAATAAATGACGAATGGTCTCCAAGGTTCCTTTGAATGCCGAATGTTGGGGCAAGGCTTCGATTCTAACCCCTCCAAGCCATACATTGCGCCCGTCCTGCAAACTTTTTAGAAAATAATCTCCCCGCACTCTCATGGTCTCCTCTCGCTACGCAATAAAATCGATCGATAATATGAATATTCCGATTGATTTAGTGAGCTTAATTCATTATTATAGGCAGTATTCTATTGTATTCAACAATCAATACTTCGGTTTTTGACGGATAACCGACATTAAACGCCATCGTGTTGTCTAAGAAACTAATAAACTACTTGTGCCCTTAAATTGTAGATTTGATCTATCGTCTACTCTACGTGCGTTATTGGGGAAGTTTATCAATCCAAGATCAAATTTGGAATTATTTACAAATTGTTATTTTGTTGCTAATTCGACATTTTCAATAATTTTGTTGTCTAAAAGGAGTTGAACCTCGTTGTCATCCGCTCATTCGAACATGGATAGACGCATTCAAAGAACACGCCAAGTGATCGTCGAAGCCTTTCTCTCATTGCTGGAGCAAAAAGATTTTTCCGAAATCATCATCAAGGATATTACTGAAAAAGCGAACGTTAACCGTTCCACCTTCTATCTGCACTACCTGGATAAGTACGACCTGCTCGACAAAATAACAGCCGAGCATATCACCGCTCTAAGCGAAGCTCTCCACCAAGACAACATCAGCTTGTACGAATATGATCCAAGCCCTGACGTTCCTGACCCTTATTTCATCGCGATGTTTGAGCATATAGCGAAGAACGAATTCTTTTACAAAATGATGATCACGAAAATGCCACGTTCTTCATTCGCCACCAAGCTGCAGGAATTGATTCGTGACAGCTGCTATGTAAGAATCTCGCACATTAGCCCTGAGAAAAAACTAATCGTTCCGCTAGATTTGTTGCTGGATTATCTGAGCAGCTCTCTCATGGGCATTATCTATAAATGGCTGGATCAGCAAATGATGTATGCGCCGCGCTACATGGCTTTACAGCTCACTCGCCTGTCTTTGTCAGGCACTTACGAAGCCATGGGTCTAAGCTAGTCAGGAACAAAAAACGATCATCCCCTTTAACCTCAGGGAATGATCGTTTTTTGTTCGAGATACGGCGCGAATAATGATACAATACGTATCATTATTCGCGTAAGTTCACCTAATTATGACAGCGGTTATTGCAAGATTAACCGCGCCACGAAGGCCAAATCAAGAATATCTACCTTGCCGTCATTATTAACGTCAGCCTTCTTGTAAGTATCCCAATCCGGATCTTGCGATGTTTTGCCGTATGCCGCAGCAACGATCGCCAAATCGCCGATTGTAAATTGGTCGTCCCCGTTCACATCTCCCGGAGTTCCGGTACGAACGGATTGGAGGAATGTTTGCAGAGCAGCATTCAGCTCTGTAATCGCCTGCTGCGCTTGCTGCTGAGTAGTTCCTGGGTTCGCTGCAACAGCTTTCGCCTTATTGATCGCTGTTTGCAGAACGGCTTTGGAGCCTTCCGGATATTGTCCGCTTTGTGTACCTTCCACGGCTCCGTCATGCTTGGTTTGAGCTTGTTGAATCAGTGCCTGTAAGGCGGTCAGGTCTACGCCTGTTTTAATGCTGACCTTATGGCTTGCGCTCTTAACCGGATATTCCTCATGATCGCTTGCAATTTGGGCCTGTACCGTAAAATTGGCTGTTCCCGTTTGGAGGGCAGCGAATTTGAGCCCAACCAGCAAATCCTTCGTATCTTTTACGCCCAAATTGACCGAGACAAAGCGCAGCTTGCCTTTTCCATCATCTTTATGCTCCAGCACGCTGTAGTTTTCTTTCAATGGCGGTTCATCAAACCCGACAAATTTTACGGCATTCGCATCGTATTGAACGGTGACGTCATGCGCCAGCACATCCTTGGCGACACCATCCAATCCGAAATTGAGCGAGAACGTGCCTCCAGCCACTGCGTTAACTGGTCCGTCCAAGACAGCCGAGCCCTTGGTCGCATCCTCCAGATACCAGCGAAGTGTAGATGTGGAACTGCCGGGGAGGGTTTGGACAAAGGATTTGTCCTTCAAGCTAACTTTAACCGTACGGGATGCGCTATTGCTATTTCTGATCACCATCACGATTTCACCGTCAGGATTCTGGAAGGTGACATGGGATACGCTGCTCTGCGTGCCTGGTGTGGAGTCGACCCTGACAGCACCACTGTGTTTAGCCGTGCCTTGCTCCAAGTATCTGCCGAATTGTCCCCATGTATAGAAGTCGCTGGTGAAAGACGCCACACCCGTACTATGATTGGTAACGAGCATGCGATTCTTCCAAGATGGATTTACCTTCGTCCAATCGATATTGTTATTCCTCGCATCGGTCCAGTGCAGCGTACCACCGTTCTGGTCTGTAACAGGCGTCCAGCCCGTGAAGCTGTTCATATACTGATTGAAAAAGTCAATGATGGTTGAAGAGCTGAAAGAACCGCTCTCCGTCAAATGAATACCTTTCCCTTTAAATTCCAGAGCGGCATCTTTCATCACGCTGGCGTTCCCCCAATAAGGGTGGAAAGCGATACCATCTGTAGCATTCAAGACATCTTTGCCCTTAATTTTTCCGTCAGCGGAATCTTCATAGATTCTGTAATAATTCTTGGTTTCTGTGCTGTTCGGATCCTTCCAATCCCAGAAATTGAAATCGTGAACCCACAGTTCCGTGTCAAGACCATTCTCCGCAAACACTTTCTTGATTTCCAGAGACAGCTTCTGTTGTTGCTCAATGCTAATGTCCATCGCCGGATACACGACATCCATGCCCGGCTCGTTCAGTAAGGTAATGGCCGAAATGTTAATGCCATGCTCTCCGTAAGCTTGAATAAATTTGGCATAATAGCGGGCAAATACATTGATGCAGTCGTCCCTCAGCTTGGACGCTTGATAATTCTCGTTGGGCTTGCCAGGCTTGGGCAATACATAACCGGTGAAGGTATTGGTCGTTGTCATCCAGGCCGGTGCACTCCAGGCGGAAGCGAAAAACTGGGCGTTCGGGTTATACGACTGAATTAATTTGATCGTTTCAATGATATGGTAATCGATATCCTTTTGAATGGAGAAATATTTAAGATCGAAGTCGTCCTTTACACCCTCTGGCAGCTCACTGTAGGACCAGAAAGGCAAATGCTCGATGGTATCCGGGCTGCCGATCGTAATTCGGAACAGTCCGATGCCTGCCCCGTCCTTAGGGTCGACCATTTTCTTGATGGCTTCTTCACGAGCTTGTTTACTAAGCTTCCACAGGTTGGATACGCTGGTTTCATCTATAGAGACGCCCAGACCTTGATATTCCTGATACCGGGTAGACGGATCGACGGAGATATTCACCGTTGCCGTTGCACCCGTATCTTTTTCAAAGTTTACGGTACTCAGCGGTGCCCATTGAATGTTTGTACCAGATGAATAGGAGCCTAACACAGGGATTACTTTCTCCGGTGTTGCAGCGGATACAGGAACACTTCCAAGCAGAAGCGCTAAACTCACAGCTGCAGATAATATCTTTCTCTTTCTACTTCTCATCAAGATCATTCATTCCTTTCAGCTGATTTAATAAGCACTCATCCCGTCATACCCATCGTGAAGTACTTAGGCTTGCTGTCATCGTTCACCATGCGATGCCCGGCTATCGTTTGCCTTTTGGCTTTCAGCTCCACCTTCTTTAGATTTGATTGTACTTCACCTTTCACTTCCGATAAGTAAGCGCTTGCAAACGGTGATTTTTTATCCACACTCCTCCATGCGCATTTAGGTTCCGAAAGTATTTTCGTAGTTGACAGATCCTATCATATGAAAAGAAATTGGGATTTAAAAGCGGTAAACTTAAGAAACCAGGTTGGTTTTATTTAGGTTGTGGGATTCTTAACGGAAGATAGTCCTGTTGGATTACCTTGATGTACGATCATGTTTTTCTCCATCGACAGCACAAAAATTGCCCAAAAACAGGCATAAAGATCTAATAATCACGAAGCCTGCAAAAAAAGATTAATCTATCGAAATTGTCGATTACAGTCGACACGAAAAGCCCATAGACCGAATATGGGCTTTGTTACCATTTCTCATGAATTCAGTGAAATCTGCACCTGCTTACGTTCACGCATGACAAGGAAAACCATCATGCATAAGCTGAGCAGGATAACACCGAAGCTCGTCCATTGTCCGGCTGTCCAATGAAAGGTATAGCGAGGCGAATCCCCCCGCAGCCACTCCAAGTTAAATCGCCCGAACGAATACATGATGTTGTATGTCAGGAATAATACCCCTGCAGGCCAGAGAGGTTGAGATCCATAAGCATCGTAAGCCATCGAACCTTCGGGATACACAAGGCCGAAGCCCAATCCGGTTGGCGAGCCGTATGCATCTCCATTCAGTAAACAAGCAATTCTGCCCAGCGACTGACCTAATACAATCGCCGGGGCGATCATATCCGCAAGCTCCCAGAAGGATAAACGGTGCTTCTTCGTATAGAAGTTCAAAGCGATGAAGCCACCGATTAAAGCGCCTTGGATCGCAATACCGCCTTGCCAGATATAGAAAACTTCCATAAGATGCTTCGAGTAATACTCCCATTGAAAAAAGAAAACATGCCAGATACGTGCAGATACAATCGCACCACCCATCACATAAGGCACCATCCCCGCCCTTCATCAATAGCAGCAGCAACGAAAAGGATGCCAGTAGTGGTCTAAGCAACGATATCTTGACCGATACCGGCTTATCCGGCTCAAGCACCTGCAAGATTTGATAATGCATCGCAGATGCCGCAAAATGAACGGCAGCCGTATGCTGCGACTTCCTCCACTTGGACAGCTGGCCAAATGCAGCTCCGTCCCCATTTGATGGATCGCAAAGCGATCTGCGAGCAGCTCCGTCCATATTTGATAATAGCGAAATACCGGCTTCATAATCGGCCAATACCCAAATGCTTCCGTCAGCAGCGTCATTAGAAACATTTTTACATTGTCGAGATTGCGGCAATGATGCCACTCATGCAGCAGAATAGCCTTCACTTCATCGCTGCTGAACGTTTCGAGGACCTGGGTGGAAATCACGATGATCGGTTTTCGCATTCCGATAGCCAGTGCGACGAATCCTTCGTCTCGCACAACAAGGAGCTCCGTTCCCAAGCGGCGGTATGTATAGTTAAGACGCTTGGTTAGCTTGTCATGCCTGTTGGAACGGAACAGCTTATGCGCTTTCTAAGATAAATACGCCTGTGCAACAGTTCGCCAGATCGCCCGAATGAGCGTGTACCCGATTATGAGATCGAATACCATGTAAGGTGAAGTGAGCTGCACCTGGACCACCGCCTCCCAGTTGACGCGCAGCGAAGAGTCCCATCTGCAAGCTGAACAAGGCAATAAAAACGACCACCAGCGCGTAGATCCACCTCAGCTTCATTGGAGGACTCATTTCTTGTTCCCTTTTTTGATTTCACTTAATTTGCGTTCCAGCTTATCGATCGTCTCCTGATCCACATCGTCAAGCGCATCGATCATGTGATTAATGACCAAGCTTCCGAACTCCTGTATAAGTCCCTGTGATACCGCTTTGGTCTGCTCGGAAAGAAACTGTTCTCTTGACTGTACTGGACTGGACTGAACTGAGCCGCCTGGGTTCTGCCCGAACCGGTCTGTACTTTCACAAGATGCCCCTTGCTCTGCAGTCGGCTCATCACCGTCATCACCGCATTAACCGAAATCGGACTTTCCTGATTGAGGATCGACTGCACCTCCTTAATCCTCAAACCGCGGAAGACCAGAGAATGTCCATGATTCTCGCTTCGAGCGGCCCAAAAAAGCGATTCAGGCCCCCCCCAGCTCACATTCAGTTTTTTAATCTTCATAACCCTCACACT
Organism: Paenibacillus filicis; assembly: GCF_038070315.1. NCBI lineage: Bacteria > Bacillati > Bacillota > Bacilli > Caryophanales > Paenibacillaceae > Paenibacillus > Paenibacillus filicis. The sequence continues at coordinate 53,144 of NZ_JBBPCC010000002.1, forward strand.
CCATCATACTACGAGTTGTAGTATAACGACTGTAAGTTGTCAATCTTAGCTGGATCATGACTAACGATCACTATGTATGGTGAACAATAAACGAGCCCCCATCAACTGGGGACTCGTCGTGATTGTCATGATTATGGAAGAAGTGCTGGGGCCTTACGTTTATGCGTGCCTTGCTCATAAGCATAGGCGAACTTGATCAGGGTGGACTCGTCGAATGGACGGCCCAGGAATTCGATACCGGCTGGCAGGCCTTCTTCCGTAAAGCCGGCCGGGACGGAGATCGCCGGGAAGCCGCTGTATGGGCTCAGGCGGTTGTTGCTGCCTGCTTTGGAGGCTTCGCCCAGTACGACCGTCGTTTCGGAGGTGGAAGGATAGATAATCGCATCCAGGTTATTATCGGCCATCACCTTCAGAAGCGCATCGCGCGTCAGCTTGGTCCGTTTCAAGACAATGTCCTTATACTCCTGGGATTCCAGATCACGGGTATCGCGCAGCTTGTAAGTCGCTTCATTCGGTTTGTAGAATTGCCCCGAATTGATAATTTCCGTCAACGTATGGAAGGGAGCATTCGGCTGGTATTTCGCCAGGTAATCATTCAGCTGGGACTTGAATTCATAACCGCTGAGGCTCGGATACTTCATAATGTCCGCCAGATTCGGGATCGTGATCGGAACGGCCGTAGCCCCCAGCTTCTTCATATCCTCAACCGCTACGTTAATCAGATTGCTGACCGGCTGCTCGGACGGCTTCGTTCCGATAAGCTCGGTGGCGATCCCGATCCGGGCGCCTTGCAAGCCATTGACATCCAGGTCCTTCGTATAATCCGTCTTGGAACGTCCGACACCGTAGGCCGTGGCTACATCGTCAGCGTCATAACCCGCAGATGTTCCCAGCAGAATAGCGGCATCTGTGACGGTGCGTGCCATTGGCCCGCCTACATCCTGAGTCAGTGCCAGCGGGATAATGCCGTCACGGCTGGTCAAGCCTACCGTCGGCCTAATACCGACCAGACTGTTATACGAGGATGGAATCCGGATAGAACCGCCTGTATCCGTTCCTAGACCCGCCAGCGCGAAGTTGGCGGCTACCGCTGCCCCGGTGCCTGCGCTGGAACCCCCTGGATTGCGGTCCAGAGCATAAGGGTTCAAGGTTTGTCCGCCCAGGGAGCTAACCCCGGTGATGTTGAGCGCGAACTCATCCAAATTCGCTTTGCCGATAATAATAGCACCAGCATCCTTGAGCTTCTTCACCATCTCCGCATCATGAGTCGGCACCGCATCCTTCAGGCACAAACATCCAGCCGTTGTAAGCAGGTCGCCTGTGGCATAATTGTCCTTGACAATAATCGGAATACCGTGCAGCGGTCCGCGAACTCCCTTCTCTGCCCGTTCCTTATCCAGTGCTTCAGCCGTCTGCAAAGCGCCCGAGTTAACCGTGATCACGGCGTTCAGCTTGATCCCCTGATCGTCATATTTGTTAATCCGATCGAGATACTGCTGGGTCAGTTCTTTGTAGGTCAGCTTCCCTTGACTTACAGCCTTCTGAATGTCGGCAATCGTGGTTTCCATGACATCGAAGGGCTTGAGATAGGCATAGACCCGGTCCGCGACTACCTGCGCCTGTCCCTTGGTCAAGTAAGCTTCAGGCTCGAAGCGGTCATCGCTGGTCCCTTCCAGCAGCTGCTTCTCCCTCAGAGCGCCGATGGCTCCTGCAGCAATGGAATCATCGGGAACATCTGCGAATGGCTCCTTGGCATCCGTCAGCTTCAGCGAGCTACCCAGCATGACGGCCAATGCTTCACGGGTTACGGTACCCGTGCTGTTCATCTGGAACGACAAGGAGCTTCCGGCCTTGGAACCAGCAGCGCTGAGCAGCGCAACGACCTCCTGCGAAGTAATCGGCTCGGATGAACCCGGCACCGCTGCTGCCAAGGCAGATAGTGGAGCTGTAACCAGCAGGGCTCCCGCAATAACCCCCGATATCATCGTTGATCTGGATTTTCTTAACATAACGATTCCCCCGCTTCTAAGTTGTCATCTGGATGCTTGTGAATTCCCCCTCATTATATTTAATGTCAGTTTATCTTACAAATAAATAAAACTAAGAAAAAAACGTATTCATCGAATTAAATCTTCTATTTATTCTTATATTCACTCTAATTCTTTCTTTTTCGTTAAAAGAATAATCCTTGTATAATCATGATCAAACTTAATTCCGCTGGAAAATCATACCTTATTCGATAAATATAACGTCATAATTTATTACAAATGTGTTTGTTCCTTATTATAATTTCATTTAACCCCGCCACGAAAGCCATATAATATAACATGAATATAACACAAAATTCTCGATTGTTCTTAATATAGCCAAACACTGGCTCCGGTTCGATCATGCCCTAGCTGCTAGCGCACCGATTGGCATTGGCTTCGATTTTGTTGTAGAAAATTGAAAAGAGGTGTCCCGCAACCCTTTTCATGGCTTTTGGGACGCCCTCTTCTTCTATACGCCTACAGCTTTTATTTCTTGAATGGTTCTGGGCAAACAACAACAAATAAGCTAAGCCAGATGATCCTACATAGGGCTTGCTGAACGATTGTTTATGCGAAATTTAGGGTGAGGCGCCGGCGTGAAAACATTGCGAAAAAGAAGAAAAAAGAACGCGGAGTCTGCGCTCCAGGTTCATCACCAGAAGCTGCAGCGTAATCACCGATTCGCTTGTCTTTGCAAGGCGCGCGCGAATGCAGCCAAGCCCGTACTTGCGCTTGCCTTCTCCGAACTTGCCTTCAATCGCGTTTCGTTCCCCTGTATCCTGTTTGACGATTTGCTTTTCTTCACTTGTCGGACCGTTTTTCGGTTTGCGCCCCAGCGCCGGTCCGCTGAGCCGGATGACCTGCTCTTTGCAGAAGCGCCGGTTCTCACGGGTGCGGTAGATTTGATCCGCTTGCACAACTTTCGGGTAGTAGCCCATGCGCGCTCGGTACTTCTCGATCACGTCAATGAGCGTCGTGCTCTCGTTGAAGTTGTCCCAGGACTGATGATCCAAGAACGCATAGCCGTTCACCATGCTCACTGCGATTTTGGCTCCAAACTCGACACGTGCTTTGGCTTTACCGCGCACGATCAACCTGACATGCGGCTGATGAATGCTTACGATTCTCTCGTCGACCTGGTGAGAACGCGCATTGTACATGTGCAACTGCTGTCGGTACAGTTCATGAATCAGCAACAAGTCACGATAGGCTTTGCGGCTTAGCAAGGTGAGCGGCTGCGTCTTGGCTTGCTCGGCGATGATGGAAAGGTTTCGTCCCACGTAACCAAGCTGCCGCCGAACCGCTTTACGAATCACTTTCACTCCCGGTCTGCGCTGCTTCGATACCGCCAGAAACTGCTTACGCGCTTTTTCCCGATAGGTACGCGGTTTTGCCGCTTTGCCGATCACCGGCTCGTGCAACGCATCGATGATGGCTTCGAGCTTCTCACGCGCTTCATTGAGAAGATTCAGATCGGTCGGATACGCGATATCCGCCGGTGCGCAGGTGGCATCTACCAGTACCGTTCCTTGATTGGGTTGAGTGGATTCCGCTTCCAAGGCGGACTCCACAGGATGCGTTTCGGACGCAGATTCAATCTTTTCAGGCTTCTGCGGCTGCGCGACCGTCTGTTCCACAGACTGAGTTGCACCTGACGATTCCATGAACATCATTTGCTGTTCGGCCTCGATAGCAGCAAGCTTGCGCTTCTTTGACTGTTTCACTTTACCGCCGCCGCTTGTGTCATTGTCGTCATCTTCCTTCGAGTCCTTCCCGCCTGCTACGGCGATGAGCTCGTTAAGTTCCGCAAGCACATGCTTGAGTCGTTTTCGAAAGTGCGTCATCATGGAGTGATGGAACGGCGGCTTCATCACAAATCCGGGCAGACCGATGAAGTATTGCATGTACGGATTTTCGCTGATCGATTCCAAGGTTTCTCCGTCGGTCAACTGCATGCGCTCTTGAATGATCAATGCACCGAGTCCCATCCGCAGACTGATCGTTTGCTCTCCGCGGAAGGTGTCTTTGAAATAAGTGAAACCTGCTTCGAAGAGCATGCATCAATGAGCATAGTCTTGCCGGGTAGTTAACTTGTTAATTTGAGTCGTTGCTGTAATGCCCATATGGTTACGCTTTAACTGCTGAAGGGGACCCAACTAGGATTTGCCTTTTACCTGCGCCAACTTTTAAATGAGCAATCAATAGCACAACCCCATGCGGCAAACACTTGCCGTGCGGATTCATCCGCCGGTACAAAGAATTCGATTCGCGGGTAAGCTTGATCGGTCACGGAAAGGTGCAGTTGGTTATAACGTATGGGTTTACGTTCTACAGAGCATGGCAGCCGCGCCAAGAAGTATTTCGCCGTCTCCAAATCCTGCTCGTCCGTCCATGCCTCTCTATTCCAAAATTCGCGAATTTCTGCGTATTTCTCCATCATCTCATGGAAACGCGCATATCTAGAATCCACGAATAGAGCCGGGTGACGGTTCTTAAAGGATTGAATGCCGACAATCCCATGGGATTCCCAGCGGGACTGCGACTTCTCGTCAAAGGAAGAACCCGCACGGATCGGCAGCTCCTCGTTGAAATGAAGATCAAACAAATTAGTCTGGTTAGCCGTAAAAGAAAAATCGGACAGTCCAAACAAGTCACAGAAAGCTTCATTATACCCGACTATATCCAGCACATCGGTTACGATCATCGCCGGATAAGGCAACTGTTGCATCATGGATCTGGCTTGTTCCAGTACTTGGCCGTATTTTCGGTCAGATAAAGGCAAGGGGATCGGCACATAACCTGCGGATAGAAGCAGATCGTTGCGTTCTCCGCTTGTGCATTCCAAATAATCAGCAATTTCCATCAGGGTCTGACGGTCGGGCATGCGCCGAGATCGTCCCGTTAGCAAATTTTTGTATGTGCCGCAAACCTCATCATTCAATTCCTGTTGAGTAAAACGTTTCTTGTTCTGAATCCGGGAAGAATTCCTGTCCGTGGTCTGCTGCCGCTGTATCCGAAGTCGTTCAATCGTGTCCAGTACACGTATTAGTTCGGCGGCGCCTTTATTTAAATTCGATGTCGTCATGTGTACGCCCCTTTCAAAAAAACAGGTGTAGTTTTGCACTTGAGAAATGAAGTGGCCGCGGATATACTGCAAAATATACCAACTCGCAATATATCAACTCGCCATGTATTGAAAAGGGGGAAATCATCATGATACGTGCGATTGTTGTCGACCCGCACATCAGAGAGCCATTCACTATTCAGGAAGTTGAGGCACCGCAAGCGCAACCTTGGGAGACAATCGTGGAAGTTAAAGCTTTTTCGATTAATCGCGGCGAAGTCGTCGACGCAATCCAGCGTAAGGAAATGAGCAGGCCCGGCTGGGATTTTTCCGGTATTGTACGACAAGAGGCCTTAAACGGCGTTGGCCCAAAGAAAGGAAGTCGTGTGGTCGGTTTTTTGCTTACGGGAGCTTGGGCGGAGCAAATCGTTGCACCTGCCCTCACATTGGCTGAAATTCCTGACGAGGTCACCTTCGAACAAGCAGCGACCTTGCCGGTTGCCGGCCTCTCGGCTCTATACGCTTTGCGTAAAGGAGGGCTCTTGCTAGGAAAGCGAGTGTTGATTACAGGTTCAACCGGAGGTGTCGGTGCATTCGCTCATCAGTTGGCCGCCTTATCTGGCGCTTATTCAATCGGCGTTGCCCGTTCCGAATCCAAGGTAAAACAAGCTATGGCTTATGGCGCAGATGAAGTTTTTGTCGGGGATGACGTGACGAAAGCCATCGCTGCGAATGGTCCCTATGATTTTATCATTGATTCAGTTGGCGGAGTTACGCTTGCCTCTCTTTTCCCGCAGTTAATCCCGCAAGGCGTCTGCGTTTCCCTGGGACATTCTTCTTCAGATACCTCTGCTTTGCACATGCTCGGTTTAGGCGGAAGGACGCTGTATAGCTTTTTTCTCGGCGAAGAAATGAACCGCCATGCGCCTGCGCAAGATCTTGCCATGCTCGCTCGGTTGGTTAAAGCAGGGAAATTGCGGCCGGTTATTGAGGTGCAAGAATCCTGGGAGCATATCGACGCCGTGGCGCGTCAATTCATTGATCGCCGCTTTACGGGCAAAGCTGTACTTACGATCTGAAGGTGAGGCGGAAATCTAATGGATACGTCCTGTAAGTAAATGCATGGCTGCTCAACGTAATCCCTTGGATTTCCGCGCACTCAATGCATGAACAAGCTTATGTACGTTCTGTTTAGAATAAGGCCTCAAACTTCGCTTTTCCTTGCTTATTTATCCATGCATCAAAGTCCATTAATGGAGGGTAGCTCTTGCGCACGTCTAAAATATCGACCTTATGCCCTCCATCGCTTATCCATTGAAAAACGCTGGCCAAGATTTTGTTATGATGACGGAACGTTTCCATCGGAATTTCGACGTAAGGAATCGTAGGGCCGGTTATTTTGCCTAATGCTTCGGAAATTTGCAAAGGTGTTAACTCGTCTCCGGCAATTTCCAGGGTTCTGCCCAAATAGACGTCGGGATATCGAAAGGATAACGCTGCAAAAGCGCCAGTATCGTCCACAGCTACGAGCGGGATCACGCCATCCCGCTTGAAGGCTTGTGCGAGTATTCCGTTCTGTATACCAGCAGACAATGGGTCGAAAAGTTCTCCATGAAAGTAGCGGGACGCAATATAGTGGCCGGTATACCGAGTGATTGAATATGCTGCTCAATCTCCCATTTAGCATCGCGAAATGAAGATTGCGCCTCTGCATCTCCAACAGAGGAATAAACGAAGTGCTGAATATTCGCCTTGTGAGCCGCGTCCGCTACTGCCTTCCCGATACGCTTTTCTTTGGCGTTGGATTCGAAAGAAGGGCTCCAGTCCGGGAGCAGGACACTGAAAACGCCATAAATCCCCTGCATCGCTGCTTCGAGAGAAGAAAGATCATTCATGTCACCCCCTACAAGCTCGACTCCTAATTGAGACAGTTTCAAGGCCTTATCGCTTGATAAATCGCGAGTAAAGGCACGGACCTTCCAACCATCGGCAATTTAATGCCTGACTGCCGCACCTCCTTGTTGTCCGGTTGATCCTAAAACCAATATCTTTCTTTCATTCATGACCTGTTCTCCTCCGAAAGCTTGATCTGATTATATTTGCTTAGAATAAATACCGTTCCTGTTGGTATTTTAATTTATTTAATATATAATTTAAAGTAGAAACATTTTAGTTATATTATTTCACAAATTAAACTAACTATATTTTAGAAAGTGGTGATTTCGTTGAAAGTGCCCATAGGGGATGAATTCTGCCTCATCTCGATTGGTGATGCATTGGAAGTTGTTCGCGGGAAGTGGTCTTTTTTAGTACTCTCCTTGCTTAGTCTAGGGCCGCAGAGATTTAATGAAATACGAAGAGTTATAGATAACATCAGCATTAAATCATTGATGGATGTACTGCGCCATTTAGAACAATATAAAGTCATCAATCGCCAAGTGTTTCCTACTGTACCTGTAACCGTCTAGTATTCGTTAACGGACAAGGGATGGGACTACATCCCCATGCTCCAACAAATGCGTAAAAGGGGCGAACAATGGGGAGAGCGGACGAAACTTGTTATGGATGAACATGAAGCATCAATACAGACAGAATCCCTTAAGCCTTTTTGATTCTTACATATACATAAGGTCTTAAGAATACTCGAAGCAAATAACAGCCTTTTTTAGATCTTGATCATAAAATAAATATACACAATCTGCCCCAAATGCTTGAAAGTAATATCCTGTCAAGGACCCGATATATGTAAATACATCCCCATTCAGCTTCTTTGGAATGTTTATCAGATTAGTACTTTCAAATTTAAGCAATTCATCTAAAGATTCATTGTATGTTTCAATATACTCCCTAGCCTCATCTGACATAAAAGCAATATCATCTATGATTCCGTTCACTTCAGGAAAGCCAAGCCCCCAGCCTGCAGCTTTTTTGTCCTCATAATCTTGTTTCAGTGTTTCTGCGGAAGTAAAAGCTTCGCCGAAACTAGAGTATGGATAAATCATGCCATGATTGAAATAAAACTGCTTTCGGCTTTGATAATCCTTTTCATTTTGTTGATACGCATCTTCCAAACTGTCAACTTCATAAGAATCTTCAGTATCGTCCTTCTGCTCAATGGCAAAGTATTTCCATTCTGCTTCAAACTTGTATTTGCCATCAATAACATTGAAGCCAATCATATCTTCTTTAGAATAATGGGTATGATATTCCGTCGTATCTGCTCCCACGCATCCTTCATGTATTTCTTTTGCGGATACGATATGTAACCACTCATCTTGGTCTGGGAAGATGCATTGCAAATTAATTGAACATATAGGCAAAAAGTGTTTTTTATGACCTTCGATATCCTCATAAAACACCTCTTCGTATCCCGGGAAAGGCTTTATAAATTGTTCAGGTATATTCATTTCAAGTCCCCCAAGGTTGAAATTCTTCGTCAGACATATGACATCTATATGTGAGTTCAGTATCGTTCCACAAAATATCCGATTAGCATTAAACCAAATGGAATAACAATTAAAATCCCAGCTACAAGCCATCTTAGCAAGACAATTTTCCCATGCACAACGACAAGCTCCATATCCCTGTCCCAGGTTGTTATACCTTCCCTAACCAATCTAGAGTGTCCTAAAATCGCCGCAATCAGTTTTGGCAAGCCTATTCCTATGCCTGTTCCTCGCCACCAGACCAGGAGACTTCGCCTAAAACTTTGAACCGGTGTTAAGCGCTCGCCGTTTTCATTAAAGATAGAAATACCAAAGATCCACTTGCCCAGTGTAGTTCCAAATAGGGTCAGAAATAAACCCTCAACTATTAACCATACCAAAGCATAAAGTAGTGATAATAAAATTGACCTTATTTGTTCTAAAAAGCCAGGAAACATGAATTCCCAAATCAACCCTAAGACAAAAACAAATGTATAATAGTCCAATGTTCTTGCCCAAAATCTGACCCACGGTCGCGGAGGCGAAGGTAATATCCTATTAGACTCGTCTAGCATTTCTAAGTCTTCAGACATTATTAGTTTTTCCACCATGTTTAGCAACCCTTCATTAGTTCAATCTTATATCTGAAATCGTCAAATAAATTCAAACTTCTCATCTTCTCGATTACATTGACTTTGGATTGTTATTCGACGGGTATGAATAGCTCAACTTTCTCTTCGTCTGCCTCTTCTATGTAAAAAATTTCAATAGAGCAAGCTCCATTTAGCTGTTTATGCCCTTTCTTTTGAATCCAATCCAATACATGACCGTACCCATCACGGATTGTTTGATTGGTACAAGTCACCTTAGCATAGGTATGACCAGGAAGTTTAAAGCTCACCATGCCTTCTGGAATCGCATTCCCTTCAGGCACTTCATAACAAGCAAAATAGGTAGCCAGATTGTCACACACATAATACGGACTAAAAACAACGTCTGTGTTTATATTCGGAGTAAATTCAGACTTTCTGCTTCCAAGTTTTTGCTGAACTTTCACAGCTTCAGAAGGAAATGAATGTGGAAAAGGTCCTGAGAAGCTAAATCCAGCAAAATGACTGGCATCTCTTGAAATAAGTTCACAATCAAACATGAAGCATATCACTCCTTGTGTTTTGGTTTTATTTTCCACAAAATATACTAATGCATTCTTACTGCTTTGTAAATGGTTTCAAAGCTGGACGAATAACGTAAGTGCGTAAAGATCAACAACGAAGTTTAAAAAAACCACTCGTTTTCCTTGTACAGGAAAACAAGTGGCCGTTATGGCAAGCGACAATGCTGCGCCCCGTCCGCTTAAACCCGCGCAGCGGCAAACTGATTGGCCGGGCGCTTGAGTCCCAGGTTTTCGCGCAGTGTCCTGCCTGCGTATTCCTTGTGAAAGATCCCCCGGCGCTGAAGCTCGGGAACGACCAGCCGGGCGAAATCCTCCAGCCCTCCGGGCAAATGCTGCGGTCTGATCGCGAAGCCGTCGGCGGCGTTTTGCAGAAACCAGTGCTCCAGTTGATCGGCGATTTGTGTCGGTGTGCCGGCAAAAGTCAAATGTCCGTTGCCGCCTGATACGCGGTGAACCAATTGACGGATCGTCAGCTTCTCCTCCAGCGCAATATTTTCGACCAGCTTGGCCCATGTCGTCTTTAAGCTTCTCTCATCCAGCGAAGGCACGGGGCCGTCAACCGGATAAGCACTAAGATCAAACCCGACCATCTCGGAAATGCGGCGCACCCCAACATGAATGTCGACTAGGGATTGGATTTCCGCTTCCTTCTCCTTCGCCTCGGCTTCCGTCTCTCCGACGATCGGGCAGAAGCCCGGAATGATCTTGAGCTCATCGGGATGCCTGCCATGCTTCACCGCTCTGGCCTTCAGATCCGCATAGAAGGCCTGGGCATACTTCCATGTCGGCTGCATCGTATAGACGACCTCGGCGGTCCGCGCTGCAAATTCTCTTCCGGCCTCGGAAGCCCCGGCTTGCACCAGCACCGGATAGCCCTGAGGCGGACGCGGAATATTCAAGGGCCCCTGAACGAAGTGATAGTCGCCGTGATGATTCACATCGTGAATTTTACCCTCATCGGCAAAGATGCCCTGCTTCTTGTCCAACACAAGCGCATCATCTTCCCAGCTGTCCCAGATTTTCTTGGTTACCTTAACAAACTCGTCCGCAGCCTCATAATACTTCCCGGGCTCGATCTTTTCCTTGGCGGTAAAATTCAGCTGCGAGCGAAGGCTCTGGGAAGACGTCACAATGTTCCAGGCGGCCCGGCCTCCGCTCAGATGATCGAGCGAGGCGAACACACGGGCCGTATTGTACGGCTCGGTATACGTGGCAGACACCGTGGCAATGAGCCCGATGCGCTCGGTGACGGCTGCGAGCGCAGACAGCAGCGTAACCGGCTCCAAGGGAAGGCCCAGTCCCTGACGGGAAGCGAACGGGCCGAGTGATAAATTGTCCGCTAGAAACACAGCATGAAACTTGGCAGCCTCTGCGACTTGAACGAGCCTCTTGTAATGCGACAGATCCGTCAGCCGTTCAGGCTGCGCCTTCGGATGCTTCCAGCCATGCTCATGAACTCCCGTATTGTTCAGAAAAAAATTCAAGATCATCTGCCGTTGACCGCTCATGCTCCTTGCCCTCCCCTTTGATTATGGTTCGATCGAATAATTCAAAACGGCAAGCTGGTTCACAATGTTATAATACCCGTTCGGAGCGATTCCTTTAATCCGGGAATTGGTGCCTGACAGTACCTTGTAGTTGGCCAGGAACAAGGATGGCGGATCATTCACCAGCTCCTGGTACACCTCGTGCAGAATCGGAATCCGCTTGCTCTGATCGACAAGCGCCGTGCTATCCTCAATCAGCTTATCCACCTTGTCGTTTCGATACTGCGCCACTCGAATGGCATTGGCCGGGCTTTTGCTGTAATACGTCCTCAACTGATCATAAGGGTCGTTGGCACTGTAGAAGAAGTAAGCCAGCTCATATTCGCCTTTGTTGCGCTTCGCGGTAACCGCGTTGTATTCGAGCGTTTCAAACTGGACGTCGATGCCCAGATCATTATAATTTTCCTTGATGATCGGAATGAGCACCTTATCCAGGCTGCTGTCACGGCTCAGGTAGCGCAGCGTCAGCTTCTTGCCGTCCTTCTCGCGTATTCCGCCCGCTCCTGCCTTCCACCCGGCCTGGTCAAGCAGCTCCGATGCCTTTTTCTTGTCGTAGGTTGGCACCTTGATATCCTTAGGATAAGACCAGGCTTCCGGCGTAACCAAGTGGTCAGCCACGCTGCCGTAGCCTTGGTACAAGATATCCACAAATTTTTGTCTGTCCAATCCGTAAATCAGCGCCTGACGTACGAGCTTGTCCTTTAGGACGGTGCTTTGGGTATTGAAATCCAGGTACGCAAACTGGGTCGTGGCATACGTATTGACGTCTACGAAGCCCAGCTGCTTCAACTGATCGTAAATATCTTTGCTCGACGTGGTGAATGCCTGATAATCGGTTTCCCCGGCGGCCAACGACTGCAGGCTTGTCGGGTCGCTCACCAGCTTGTACACGATGTTCTCGATCTTGGGCTTGCCCTTGTAATACAGCGGGTTCGCCTTCAGACGAATCTCCTGGCCCTTGATCTCCTGTACGAACGTATACGGACCGGAGCCAAGCGGCTTGCCGTTCAGTTCTTTGAACGCGTTCAAATCGCCCTTCTTGTACGACGGTCCATAATACGCCTTCGAAATGACATACCCGCCCAGCAGCTTGAGCGCAAGAGCGCTGGGTTTCGTCGTCTCTACCTGCAGCGTTTGCGGATCGATAACCTTGATGCCCTCGAGGGTCGTCGCAGAGCCTTTCTTGTATTCCTCTGCGCCCTTCACGTAAGCGAGCGAAATATCGGTTGGCCCGTCATAGGCCGGGTCATGCAGTACCGTCAAGGAGAATGCGGCGTCCTCAGCCGTCAACGGAGAGCCGTCGCTGAACTTGACATTCGGATTCAAATGATATGTATATTTCAGACCATCGGGGGAAATTTCCCATTTGTCCGCAATAGCAGGCACCGGCTGACCTTTGTCGTCAATCGTAACCAGCGAGGCGAATACGTACTCGTTGACGTTCGTATTCCAGAATGCGCCGAGCAGCGGGTTGTATTTGCCGTCGGGAGCGGATACAAGACCCACGACCAGCGTATCCTTGCGGCTCAGCGCCGACTTCGGATTTTTCGACTTATCGGCGGCCGGTTCAATGCCGACCTTCACGGCATTGGAGGCCGCAGGCGTGTTCTGAGCGCCCCCGGCAGCTCCTGTTTCTGCAGGCGATTCCCCTGGACCGCTGGAGCATGCGGTTGCCAGCATGCTGACGATGGCGGCTGTTGCCGCCCATTTCGTCCACTTGAAGCCAGTTCTGAAGCTCATTAAGATCATACCCTCCTCTTTATTCTGAACCTTAATCCTGGGTGTCGATCACCCTGCGTTCCTCTTGTTCACTTCAGCTTCCGTCTATACGAGATGGCAAGCTACCAAATGCCCGCTTCCCACGTCCCTTAACACCGGACGCTCTTGGCGGCACGCCTCTTGAGCAAGCGGACAGCGGGTATGGAACTTGCAGCCCTGCGGGGGATTCAAGGGACTCGGCAAGTCGCCTTGTAGAATCATTTTCTCCCGCCTGACAGTCGGATCGGCGATCGGAACGGCGGAGAGCAGCGCACGCGTATACGGGTGCAGCGGATGGGCGAACAGCTCATCCCGTCCCGCCACCTCGACCAACGAGCCGAGATACAACACGCCGACCGTCGAGCACAGATGCTCCACGACGCTCAAATCATGGGAGATGAACAAGTAAGTCAGCCGTCTCTGCTCCTGCAGGTCATTCAGCAAATTAATAATTTGCGCCTGAATGGACACGTCGAGCGCCGATACCGGCTCGTCGGCTACAATGAAATCCGGATTAAGCACAATCGCTCGGGCGATGCCGATTCGCTGTCGCTGTCCTCCGGAAAACTCATGCGGGAACCGGTCGGCATGATGCGCTCCCAGCCCGCATAATTCCAGTACCTCGTGGACCAATTCCCGGCTCTCCTTCTTGTCGGCCAACCTATGCTCCAGCAGCGCTTCGGCGATCGCATCGCCAACGCGAATACGCGGATTCAATGAAGAATACGGATCCTGAAACACCATTTGCATGCGTGGCCGCAGACGGCGCAGCTCTTCTTTGGACAGCGAGTAAATATCCACACCATCGAAGTGCACTTCACCGCCACTCTTCTCGCCAAGTCGGAGCAGCGTGCGCCCGATCGTGCTCTTCCCGCTGCCGGACTCTCCGACCAGCCCGAAGGTTTCGCCACGCCGGATCGTCAGATCCACGCCGTCAACGGCCTGGACATTCCCCTTATTCCCTCCAAATAAACTTTTGCCTACCGGGAAATATTTCTTAAGCTGCTTAACCGATACGAGCGTTTGGGACAAGTTCCTCTTCCTCCTCATACAGCCAGCAGGCCGCCAAATGTTCGCCGTCATAGGCTTTCAGCTCGGGCTGCTTTTCCCGGCAAATATCCAGACACTGCTCGCAGCGGTCACTGAAATGGCAGCCTTGACCAAGCTGAAGCGGATTAGGCACCTGGCCTGGAATGGAGTACAGCCGTTTTTTACGATGGCCAAGCACAGGGCGTGAGTTTAGCAGACCTTTCGTATACGGATGCTTGGGATTTTGGAATAAAGAAAGCGCGGTACCCTGCTCCACCACCTTGCCGGCGTACATCACGACGACGTAATCGGCCGTTTCGGCCACGACACCAAGATCGTGGGTGATGAGCAATATTGCCATGCCGGTTTCCGCCTTCATCGTCAGCAGCAGATCCAAAATTTGCGCCTGAATCGTCACGTCCAGCGCCGTCGTCGGCTCATCGGCGATCAGCAGCTTGGGACTGCAGCTTACCGCCATGGCGATCATGACGCGCTGCAGCATCCCTCCGCTCAGCTCGTGCGGGTACGACTTCAGGATTTCCTTGGCCCGCGGGATGCCTACCCGCGTCACCAGCTCCTCCGCCCGCTTCAGCGCCTCCTTCTTGGACAAGTGCAAATGCTCGATCAGTGGCTCCGTCAGCTGCTCGCCGATCGTCAGCACCGGGTTGAGCGCCGACATCGGCTCCTGAAAAATCATCGACAGCTCGTTGCCCCGCAGACGCTCCAATTCCTTGCGCGATGCTTTGGCCAAGTCACGGCCATCGAACCAGATCTCGCCTCCGGCCAGTCGCCCGCTCGGTTCCTCCACCAGCCCCATCAGCGAGAGTGCCGTCACGCTTTTTCCGCAGCCTGATTCGCCTACGATCGCTACCGTCTGCCCTTCGTGAACGCGAAAGCTTACACCGTTCACCGACTTGACCACGCCTTCCTCGGTGTAAAAATACGTATGCAGCTCGTTAATTTCAGCCAATACATCCGACATCACGTTCACCTTCCTTTCAAACGGGGATCAAGCGCATCGCGCAATCCTTCGCCGACTACATTGATGGATACCACCGTGATAAAGATGGCCACGCCCGGCGGAATCCACAGCCATGGCCGCATCCGGAAATCGATCAGCGAATTGGCCGATGTCAGCATATTGCCCCAGGAGGGCGTAGGCGGAATGACGCCCAGACCGAGAAAGCTCAGCACCGTCTCACTCAAAATCGCCTTGGCTACCGTCAGCGTGGCAATAACGACAATCGTCGGCGTCACATTGAGAAACAGGTGATACATCTTCCGGCGGCTGGATAAGCCGAGCGTTTCGGCAGCCAGCATGAACGCCCGCTCCTTGAAGGATAAAATCTGCCCGCGGATCAGCAGCGCCAGCGTCGGCCAGGA
Organism: Paenibacillus filicis; assembly: GCF_038070315.1. Lineage (NCBI taxonomy): Bacteria > Bacillati > Bacillota > Bacilli > Caryophanales > Paenibacillaceae > Paenibacillus > Paenibacillus filicis. The sequence goes on from NZ_JBBPCC010000002.1 coordinate 68,554, forward strand.
AATCAGACTGATCAAGATAATCACCAAATAAATCCGGTAGTCGGCAGGCACCTTCAAGTCGGACAGGATAGCCCCGAATATGATCAGAATCGGGATGCCCGGCAGTGCCAGAAAGATGTCAGCTAATCGGGTAACCAAATGATCGACCCATCCGCCGTAATAGCCGGCCAAAATCCCAATCACCGTACCGACGATAACGGCGGACAGCATGGACAGAACGCCGACCATGATCGAAATTCTTCCGCCCTGCAGCAGCCGGGCGAGCACATCGCGACCGACATTATCCGTACCGAGCCAATGCGAAGCGGACGGCGGCTTGTTGATCAGCGAGGCGACAACCCGATGCCCGGTTGTGCTCGTAAATAACGGACCGATGACGCACAGCAAGATCACGAACACGAGAACGATCAGCCCCGCAAGAGCCGCACGGTTCTTCCTGAGGCTTCGAAAGGTCTGTCTCCAGGGAGAGGAGGAAGCTACTAATTTCCGTTTCGTCAGAGGGAGCAGCTTGATTTTATCCACATTAACAGACATCGGCGTCCTCCTTTACTTTAATCGGATCCTGGGATCTGCGACGGCGTACAACCATTCAGCGAACAGGTTGCCTAGAATGGTGATGACCGTCAGAAACAACGTAAAGCCCATCAAAACCGGGTAATCGCGGGAGGAAATCGCCTCCATATGGATAAATCCTACACCCGGCCAAGCGAACAGCTGCTCCGTAATGATAGCCCCGGAGAACAGGAACGGAATTTCAAGCCCCAGTAGCGTAATGGCAGGCAAAATCGCATTGCGCAGCGCATGCTTGTAGACGACCGTCTTCTCCTTCAGCCCCTTGGCCCGCGCCGTGCGGATAAAATCCTGCTTGATCACGTTGATCACGTCGGAGCGGATCACACGCGTCACGGAGCCGACACTGGCGATCGTCAGCACAGCGACCGGCAGAACCGCATGCCTCGCCACATCCCACAGATGTGCCAGCCCCGTCTCCCCGCTGTTGGTGGTCTGCATCCCGCTGACCGGAAACATGGCCCAGTCGACGGCGAAAAACTTGATCAGCAGCAGCGCCAGGAAAAAGGTCGGAAACGACATCGTCGCAAAAACGATCAGCGTCAGTACACCGTCAAACCACGAGTAGCGGCGAACGGCGGAAAACACGCCGGCAGATACAGCGAATACCCAGGTCAGCAGCAGCGATATACTCGACAAGATGAAGGAATTGGCGATATACGTCTTGAGCACGTCGGCGACCGGCTGCTGGTATTTCAGAGAATAGCCCAGGTTGCCGTGAAGCGCGTTGCTGATCCAGGTGACGTACCGCTGAAGCACAGGCTTGTCCAGCCCGTAAACCGACCTGAGCTCGGCTGCTCTCTCCGCGCTTAGGCTGAGATCGCTATCCACAAAATCTCCCGGGGTCAGCGCGAATATAAAGAAGATTAACAGTGTTGCCCCAAACAACGTAGGAATGGCGAACAACACCCGCTTGCTCATATAGGTCCGCACGAAAAGACAACACTCCTTCCTTAGTAAGAAATTCATTTAAATCTCATAATTCCTATATTTTTTATTGGTTTTATGTTTGCAATAACTCTACCATTGACTCCCTGCTTCGTCTAATTGATAATTTCAATCAATTTACTGAAAATTCTATTTAATGCATAATTCCACCAAATGGATCGTATGTTCATTTTCATGCATAACAAAATCCCCTTACCATAGGGGAACCGGGTTGCTTGGTTCCGTCTACGATAAGGGGACTCTCAGCCAGAGATGGCGATAACTTTTATTTGAAAACACTCTACTTCATGACTAAGCTTCTATCAGTAAAGGAATAACCTTGCCTTTGTTGACATCAATCAAGCCATGATCCGTAATCTTGAGTGCCGGGCTAACCGCCAGGGAATGGGTGCTGATCGACATAATCGGATTATAATGGCGGTAGCCCAATGCTTTCATAGCGCCCAGCAGCCGGTCAACCTCAGCGGCCGTTTGCTCGAGCGGCTCCTCCGTCAGGATGCCGCCGACCGGCAGCCGAAGGCTCGCCAGCACTTGGCCGTCCTCGACCACACAGAAGCCGCCCTGGCCCGCGATGACCTCGTTAGCCGCCATCATCATGTCCGCCGGGTTATGGCCGACGACCAGCAGGTTGTGATTATCATGGGAGTACGTCGTTGCCACCGCGCCGCGCCGGATTGTATCTCCGCCGATCAGACCGTAGGCGCGGCTGCCGCCCTTGCCGTAGCGCTCGAACGTCGCGATCAGGCCATAGCCGCTCTCCTGCCACTGAAGCTGGCCGCCGCGCACCTCCGCCTCGGTCAGGTGCTCCTCGACAAACGTCGAGCCGTCCTTCACCATCATCACCCGCGCGGTATACCGGCCGTCAGCTTCTGCCGATACCTGGAAATCATTCTCCGTCAGCGGCTCCAGCTTGACGCTCTCATAGAAATGCGGCGGGAATGCGCGCTCAGGGGTCTTAGGCACATACGCCTCAGCTGCGTCATATACCTTGCGTCCGTCCTTATAAACTTGACCTACGGTCAATTCTTGCAAATCCGACAACAGGACAAAGTCTGCGATCTTGCCTGGAGCGATCGCTCCCCGGTCATACATCCGCATTCTGCGGGCCGGCGTGAACGTACTCGCATAGATCGCCTTCTCCGGCTCCATCCCCATCTGGATCGCTTTCCGTACGATATGGTTGAGATGACCCCGGCGCTGGAACGAGTCCGGCATCACATCGTCGGTGACGAAGCAGAAGTGCTCGGACACATCATGCCGGATCAGGTAGTCGATCACTTCCGGAGTCATCGATTTCTCCTGAAGCTCGATGAACATGCCCGCCCCGATCCGCGCCTCCATCCCTTCGATGGTCTGATGCGTATGATCGGAGTCAACGCCGCTGAAGATCATCTGGTGCAGATCCAGATCCAGCAGCTTAGGAACATGCCCCTCGATGATAAGCTGCGGATAGTTCGCCCGGATATGTCTCAATATCTGATTGGTCTTGCAGTCCGGGTCGGTGATCACATCCACATAGTTCATGATCTCCCCGAGACAGATGATGCGCTCCGTCCGCAGCAGCTCATCCATGTCCTCGATCTCGATCGATCCTCCCGTCGTCTCCATGGACGTCGCAGGCACCGAGCTCGGGATCGCGTAGAACATATCCGCTACACAATCCCGGCTCGCCTTGATCATTTCCTTGACACCCTCGAGTCCGAATACATTGGCCATCTCATGAGGCTCCGGCACAATCGTGGTCACACCGTTACGGATTAGCGCATGGGAGAACGCCTCTGGCGTAATCATCGAGCTTTCGATATGCAGATGAATATCGATCAGACCGGGGATCATGTACCGTCCCTGCCCGTCCATGACCTCGTCCGCCTCGAAGCTCTCGTTCGCCCGCTTGCCGATATAGAAAAACTTGCCGTCCAGCACAGCCGCATTTCCTTGCTCAAACCGCTTGAAATAGCTGTTATAAATCCGGACGTTCTCGATCAGTAGATCCACGCGCATGCTGTCTGCACCTCCAAGTAAGCTACTCCACCAAAATCAATTTCTCCACGGGAAAGAGAACGCGTACCTCTTGGCCGCTGACATAAGGTTGTTCCATTTCTTTATTGACGGTAAAATCTCCAAGCGTCGTTTCGATGACATATTGGTAGCTCCGACCGAGGAAGGTGCTGACCTTCACGCGCCCCGGCAGCACATTGAAGCCTGCCTCCAGCTCATCGGGAGTCCCCAGCTTCACATCATCGGGACGGATCGCACCCTTCAGGCCCTTCTGCGCCCCGCGTCCCTCTCCTTGGATCGCACGGAAGGCATGGCTGCCTGCCTGAAGCTCAATATCACGCCCGTTCTCCTGCCGCTGATCGAAGGAAATGAAGTTGTTAAAGCCGATGAACCGGGCTACGAATTCCGTCTTCGGATACTTGAAGATCGTTGACGGCTGGTCGAGCTGCTCGATAATCCCCTTGTTCATAACGGCAACCTGGTCGGAGATCGAGAAGCACTCCTCCTGGTCATGGGATACGTACACGGTGGTAATGCCGAGCTCCTGCTGGATGCGGCGGATTTCCACCCGCATATTCACGCGGAGATTGGCGTCCAGATTACTGAGCGGCTCGTCGAACAGCAGTAGATCCGGCTCGATAACCAGCGCACGCGCGATCGCGACACGCTGTCTTTGGCCCCCGGACAGCTCCTTCGGATATCTCTTCTCGAAGCCAGACAGATTGACGATATCCAGCATCCGGCGGACGCGGCGGTCAATATCCGAGCCGTTCACCTTGCGCAAGCGCAGGCCGAACGCCACGTTGTCATAGACCGACAAGTGCGGGAACAGCGCATAGCTCTGGAACACGAAGCCGAAGTTGCGCTTATTGACCGGCACGCGGGTGTAATCCTTACCGTTCAGCGCAAAGCGGCCTTCCTTCGCCTCCAGGAAGCCGGCGATCAGGCGCAGCGTCGTCGTCTTGCCGCAGCCGCTCGGGCCGAGCAGCGAGATCAGGCTGCCTTTTTCAACGGACAGATTGAAGTCCTTCAATATATATTGCTGATCATAGGCGACAGCTATATTTTCCAAGGTGAGCATGGCCATGGATGCAAGCCTCCATTATCGTTTGGTAAAGTAAGACAACCCCATCAGACGCTCAATAATGAACATCAATACCGCTGTAAACAGCATCAGTAATACGGAGATCGCGGCGATCGTCGGGTCGAAGTTGTTCTCGACGTAAAGCAGCATCTGAATCGGGAAGGTGCTGATCCCCGGACCGGTCATGAACACCGAGATGTCGACGTTGTTGAAGGACTCCAGGAACGCGATCAGGACGGCGGCTATAATCCCCGACTTGATGTTCGGCAGTACAACCGTAAAGAACGTGTGCAGTCTGCCCGCACCCAGGCTGAGCGAAGCCTCTTCGACGGCAAAGTCGAAGTTGGCCAGACTCGATGCGATGACCCGGATAATAAACGGCAGCATGATGACGGTATGCCCGAGCAGCAGTGCCGTATAAATCGGCAGATGGTAAGTGATGATGACATACTTCAGCATGGTAAACCCGAGCACGATACCCGGGATCAACACCGGCGAGATGAAGATCGCATTAAGCGTATCCTTCCCGCGGAATTGAAACCGGCTTAACGCATAAGCAGCCGGCATACCGAGCAGCAGCGCGAGCAAATTGCCCGCCAGCGATACGAGAATGGAAGTGACGAAGGATGTTTTGAACATCGACACTTCAAAGATATGTTGATACCACTTGAGTGAAAAGCCCTGCGGAGGGAATTTCAATGCACTTCCCGGCTCAAACGAGGCGAAGGCGATAATCACCAGCGGTCCAAGCAAAAACACATATATAAGAAGTGTAAACAGGCCGAGCCCACGGTTCTTCTCCTGCATGCCTTCTACCCCTTCGGATTTAATTTATTGGCCAGCTTGTTCATCAGCGCGATGATGATGAAGGTAATCACCATCATGATCGTAGCGACGACCGATGCGAGATACCAATCATTGAGCGTAATCGCGTTCTGATACAGGAACGTCGAGATGACCCTCTGCTTGCCACCGAGCAAGGCCGGTGTCGTATAAGCCGTGAGGCTCCCGACAAATACGAGGATACCCCCAATAATCAGCCCCGGTACGCTAAGCGGAATGATCACCTTGCAGAAAGCGACAAACCGGCTCGCTCCAAGGCTTTCCGCCGCCTTCACCAGGTCGGTATCGATATTCTCCATAACGCCGACCAAGGTAATGATAATGAGCGGCAGGAACAGATGAATCAGGCCGATCATCATCGCCGTCGGCGTGTACAGAATGTTCAACGGCTCCTGAATGAGGCCGATGGACATCAGCGTGTTATTCAGCAATCCCTTTTTCCCAAGAATAATTGTCCAGCTAAACGAGCGTACGACCGAGCTGGTCAGGAGCGGGAAGATGGCAAGCGCCAGCAGTAGCCCCTTCTTCCTCGCATTTTGCCGCGAGATGTAGTAAGCTACCGGGAATCCAAGCGCCATACACAGTACGGTCGTAACCAAGCTGACGCGTAAGGTGGTCCATACGATTTTCAGAAAGTACGGGTCCTTGAAAAAGTACAAATACCCTTCCACTGTGAAACGGCCCTCATGATAAAAGGTCGAGCCTACCGTCAGGAGAATCGGAATCACCATGAAAGCAGCCAGGAACAGCAGTCCCGGCAGAAGCAATACAGCCAAATACGTTTTCTTCATGTCACTGCTCTCCTGTTCCTTGAGTTCGCTAATCGCGCAGCGCGCGGGTCAACAACTGGAGAAATTCATCTGCGTTAACATCCAGACATACCTGAACGTTCGCCTCTTGCGATAGTCGGTTCTGGAAATCACACACGGTCTGTCCGTCGCAAAGCTCGCTTCGCGTCTCGACATCGACATAATAGGACTTCGTGGTGACCAGGCCGCGGTTCAACGCAACGCCTACCGCCAGTGGATCATGCATCGCACAAGCCCTAACCCCATTGCGCTCGTAGTAGCGCTGCATGTACTCGGCGGTGCTTTCCTTCACATAACGGGCCAGCGCAGAATCGCCGAGCGAGGCGATATGCTCCTCGGTGAGCAGAGCCTTGCGGGTCACATCCAGGCCGACGAGCGTCAGCGAGGCGAATCCAGCCTTGAACACCAGCTTAGCCGCTTCCGGATCGACATAGATGTTGTATTCCGCGCTCGGCGTCACGTTGCCGAAGCTTTGCACAACACCGCCCATCACGACGACCTCCTTCACCTGCTGCACGAGCGCCGGTTCCTTCATAATCGCTAGAGCCAGGTTCGTCAGCGGCGCGGTCATGACCAGCGTCACTTCCCCGGGATGCCGGCGCACCTGCTCGATGATGAAATCGACCGCGTGTCCGTCCTCTGCCTGCTTGTTAACCGGCATGTCCTTGAGCGCTCCACCGAGTCCGTCCTTCCCGTGAATCCGATGCTCGAAATACGTGGTACGCAGCAGCGGTTTATCCGCTCCCCGGACGACAGGGATCTGCTCCGCGCCAGCCAGCTGCAGGATCTTGCACGTATTGACTGTTGCCTGATCCAGAGAAACGTTGCCGTTCACTGTCGTAATGCCGAGAATGTCCAGCTCCCCGCTGCGCACAGCCAGCAGGATGCCGAGCGCGTCATCGACCCCCGTATCTACATCCAGAATGACCTTCTTCATCCGTTTCATCCCCCTATGCCGGAAAAAAACAAGGGTACATGCGCAACATATACCCTTGTTCTCGTATCGTTCCGTCTTATTGCGTTACTTCACGGTTAAAGCGATCGATCCATTTCTTCAGGTTGGCGTTGACGACTTTCATGTCCAGCTTGTTCAGCTTGGCGATCGTGTCTGCGCCGTACGTGATGCCTGCCGCTTCTTCCGTCGACAGCTTCAGCGTCGTGTTGACCGGGGAATCGATTTTAGCCTTGGCGGACTTCTCTTGAACTTCTTTGCTCAGATGCCAGTTGATGAAGTCTTCCGCCAGTTGCTTGTTCTTGCTGCCCTTGACGACGTTCACCGTATTCATGATCGCATAGCCGCCTTCTGACGGGGAAACGAACTTCGTATCCGGCACAGCTGCCTTCAGATCCTTCACGTACATCTCCATGATCGGTCCAGCGGCGATCTCGCCTTGGGAGAACATGTTGACGAATTCAGATGTTTGGCTGTAATACTTCACGACGCCAGGGTTCAGCGCCTTCAGCTTCGCCAGTGCTTGGTCTTCATTGAAGGCTGTGTTGCCTGCTACACGGGAAGCAGCATCCAAAATCATCGGACCGGTTGTCGACGTAATGTTCGGAATGGTCAGCTTCTTGGCCAGCTCTGGGCTCCACAGGTCGCTCCACGACTTGATTTCTTTACCGCCGGTAGCCTTAGGGTTATAGGCGATGCCCAGCTGTCCGACCGTGTAGGCAGGACCATAGTCTTCACCGAGCGGCGCCTTCGCGATATCGTAGATGTCCTTCAGGTTCGGGATGCGGCTGCGGTCGATCTTCTCGAACAAGTTAGCCTCAATCCCTTGCTGCGCGTAATAGTCTGAGAGGTAGATCAGGTCGACGGAAGATCCGCCCGTCTTTACTTTGTTCAGACGCTCAGCATTGTTGCCTGCTTCGACAACGATCTGTACGTTGTGCTCTTTCTCGAACGGCTCGTACAATTCCTTCTTGAAGAAGTCAGCGGAGAAGCCCCAAGTCGAAATTACAAGCTTCGTTGGATCGCCCTTCGCAGCCGGCGCCGGAGTGGATGCCCCTGGAGCTGGAGCCTGCTCCTTCGGCTGACTGCTACAGCCTGCAGCCACCAGTCCTACGATTGATAATGCAGCCAAACCTTGTACCCATCTTTTTTTCATCATGTTGCCCTCCCCTTAATGGTCATACTCTGTAGTGGTGAATCCGGAATCCCTTAACGATTTTTACCAGGTAGTATTCTTCCCAGCTCCTAAACTATACATTTAGCCCAAGGAATTCCAATAAAAAAAGAAAAGTACGCTTGTATAGAAAAAAATCTTCTAAACAAGAGCACTTTTCGTTGTAAACAACGTAAAGAGACATCTGCCTCACGTATTCGGCTTCCTCTTAAGATAAATCAAAAGAGAGACTCCGATTCATTATTCGGTTTCTTGAAGAATCACATTCGTGATAGCCCATTGGGTGGGAGGGTCATAATCCCTTAATACCGCTTCAATCGACAAGCCCAGTTCCTGCTCCAGCCTCTCGCGAATCTTCTTCTTGTAGATGGAGGACATGTAGTAATCCACCTCATGCTTCAAGTAAGGAGCCTCACCCTCCAGCGCGGCGGAACGCGGCGACCGGCGGTGCTTCGCATGAACCGTAATGATAGGATAATCGATGGACACCTTCAGCATCGTTGTACCAAACCCGAACAACTCTTTTGCGATCTCGTTGTAGATGTGACTTAGCTTCTTCCTGTTCTCGGTGGAGTCGGTCAGGGGCATGAGATCACCTTCTGGCGTAAGATAAAGCGAAGTTAAAATCTAGTATTCATCATACATAAGAATATTAAATAAATCAAGCGATAGTTCGGCTTTTGGATAAGAAAAACGGATACATTCCCAAAAATTATTCGGGATTGAGTAGATTTACGAAAATCCGGACGTTAAATGGCTCTCATCCGGTTATTTCTCGGGTTATGCTCAACTTCGGCCAGGCCCAGCTCCTCCATCAACGGCGGAATATACATGCCGAATCGCCCCCGAAGCCCCTTCTTCAACCCATACCAGCCGTTAACGGGATTGTCGGAAGACCGGCCCCAGGCTTCAACGGTTCCTTCCTTGGCCTCTTTCTGCTCGTCCGCACTGCCCAGCTCCATCCAGTCGCCATGCTGCTGGAGCATTGCATGCAGATCCTCCACGCAGCGGTAGTCGTAATGCAGGACAGTTTTCCCTACCGTACAGACCAGAATCTCTTTGCCGTCTTTTTCATCCTTATACATTTCATACTCCGAGGTTTGTGGCGGCGTCTTCAACTTCCACGGATTTTCCTTGGTTCCCTTTGTTGTTGACATCTCTTCAGCTCTCCGTTTCATTCATTGATCTGGCCGATCCTCCATCAAGCCATACGGTGCCGAGCACACGTGAAAGCGCATTCTTCGTTCCGCCATACGCATGTCCTATCCCCTTACTTTATCCTATTCTACACCACAGCCCTGACAAAAAATAGATGTGAACTGAGTAAATAGTGACTCTTTCTACCTGCCCCTACTATACAAATGTATAGTATTTAACCTGGATGTAACCAAATGAATAACATTTCACTTCTTCAAATTGTTTAGAAACTCTTATAGAATAAAAAGCGTAACGAAAAAACCTGAGGAGGTTCTATCGAATGAAATATCGGAGATTAGGCGGAAGCGGACTTAAAGTCAGCGAGATCAGCTTGGGAAGCTGGCTTACATATGGCGGTTATGTGGAACGTGAAAATGCGGTGAACTCGATTAAAACGGCGTATGATCTGGGTATTAACTTTTTCGATACGGCGAACGTATACGAGAAGGGCGCTGCCGAAGAGCTGGTGGGCAAGGCGTTGAAGGCCTATCCGCGTGAGTCCTACGTGCTGGCTACGAAGGCATTCTGGCCGATGGGCGAAGGACCGAATGACCGCGGGTTGTCTCGCAAGCACATCACGGAACAAGCTAACGCAAGCTTGAAGCGTCTCGGCCATGATTATGTGGATATTTTCTACTGCCACCGTCATGATCCGGAAACCCCGCTTCATGAAACGCTGCGTGCCATCGACGACCTGATCCGCCAAGGCAAGGTGCTGTATGCCGGTGTCAGCGAATGGCAGGCTTCTCAAATCGCCGAAGCGCTTGGCGTCGCGGACCGTTATCTGCTGGACCGCATCGTCGTCAACCAGCCGATCTACAATATGTTCGAGCGCTATATCGAGAAGGAAATCATCCCGCTCAGCGAACGTTCCGGCATCGGACAAGTCGTCTTCTCCCCGCTGGCCCAAGGCTTGCTGACCGGCAAGTACACGTCGGCCTCCGACATCCCGCAGGACAGCCGTGCGGCCAAGCTGGAGTGGATGCGCAAAGGCATCACCGAGGAGAAAATCGCCAAGGTGAAGCAGCTCGAAGGCATCGCCTCCGAGTTGGACGTCTCCGTAGGCAATCTGGCTCTGGCTTGGATTCTGAGCAAGAAAAACGTGGCGAGCGCCCTGGTCGGCGCCAGCCGTCCGGAGCAGGTGACCGAGAATGCCAAAGCCTCGGGCATCGAGCTGAGCGAAGACGTGCTGACCCGTATCGAAGAAATTTTGAAGTAAACGAAACGCCGACTCCTAAGGATATCCATTGGAGTCGGCGTCTTTTTTGGGGGCCTGCGGCCAGAAGTATATCTTGCCTACAATTTGGAGATATCAAATAATTGATTCCACCCTACACCTGCTGCACTTGGCAGAAGTGTGCACGGTCCCTCCAGGTTAACCGTTACAAATTTATCATTAGCCATGGATTTAAAGGCAGAGCGGCCTTCACCACAATCCAAGAGCTGGAAGGTTTCCCAAGGACCGATGTGATTGCGATTCGCGATTAACTCGCCCTCTCCCCCATGTTCTGCAGTGACATATTTATGATTGGCTAGAGACTGAAAAGCAACCTTATTCCCATCCAGATGGATGAGTCTGAATTTCTCCCACGGACCCGCATGATACCGGTTCGCACATAATGGAAGATTACCTTGGTCCTCCGCGGCGACCCATCGTTGGTTGACCATCGCCTTCAGGGCGACGACATCATCCGAAAGCAGGCTGTGATCCGATCCCTTGAAAGGATTCGGTTGTCTGAAGGCAAGCCCTGGGTTTGACCGCACCTGGCGCCTGAGCGATTCAACCTCTTCTCCATGATCAAAATAATTGTAGCTCCAGGGTATTTGGCTTAACGCATGCTGGCCCAGTTCAACCGATTCGTGCAGATAGCCGGAAACCATTTGATAGAGTGGAGATCCCTTGTCCGGGTTGGTCTGGAAATAATCGTTAAGCCATGATTTGGAATAATGGAAAAAGCAAAGGGGCTTCCCATTAGTAAAGTACACGCCATCCTGAAGATAAAGGTTGCGCTCATGGACATTCCAAAAGGCCATGTTATAACCAGGATGCCGAAAAGAACAGACCTCAAAGAAACCGGGAGCAAGATCCAACCACTTTTGATTGGCAAAATGGAAGTGATCTACAAAACCCAGATCATAGCTTCGTTCCCCCCACCACTGAACAAATCGCAGTGCTTCATCCGAACGTCGAATGGCCGAGAATCCGGCGTTATATACACCGTAAGGCGTAGTGGTGAAATTGAAGCCATCACTCGCTAGAAGATGAGGAGTAAGTACAATCGGCTTCTTATCCAAAACCCGGATCAAGTCATCGAAGCGATTCATGACCTGCACGTCAGAATCCAGATGGACGAAATATTTTTCCGAAGGAAAGCGATTCAACAAGTAGGAGTAAAAAAGAGTGACAACCGCGCAAATGGCTTCGAGTACATTGTATTTGAGCATAAGCTGCGGAAAATTGGGGATGCCTAGATTTTTCGCTAAAACAACCTCATCAAACCACGGCACATTCGTCGCTTCCTGAACCATCCTTTTCTCTAATAGACATACTACAACTTTAGCGTCCGGCATATGCCGCTTGACCGAACGGGCCATGACCTTAGCCCCATGGAGATAGTTGGCTGCCGTTACTGTCGAGATAATCATCCTGCTTTCCTTCCTTCCCAATCCAAGCTATCAACCGGACTTTATTTGCTGCAAGGCATTCGAGTACTTTGCCCATAGTTGATGGATGGAAGCCTCACGAGAAAAGAGAGCCCCTATCTTATTCATTAAGCTGAAGTTATCGTTATTGAAATTGAAGCAGCGAAGCCACTCTGATCCTGCCGTATATCGGCTTTTTTTCAAGGAAATAAATCGCTTCTGTTCATGAATGTTCCAGAACCCAACATTATAGCCAGGATGTCTGAGAATGGCAGTCTGGAACAAGGATGGAACCAGATTCAAACACTTCTGACCGTACTGACTGCCACCCCATCCATCTTGTCCACCGAACTCCCGGATCACCCGAATCCACCAGCTTAACAGCCGATCAAGCTCCTTTGTTCTTGTCATGCCAATCATACCCGAATGGAAAGTACCGTCCGCCAGCGCCTGAATTTCCCCTGAGCAATCGGTTCGGGGAGAGGGCCACACCAAGTGCGGAGTGAGGACAATCGTAGAAGAAGACATCATCGACCTGAATTCTATTAAAGGACTGACCACCAGCATCCGCGCATCCAGATAAATAAATTCATGTTCTCTCCTATACGCAGCCTGCAAAAAATCGAATAGATATCCCTTAAGCGCAGACGCATACTGAGAGCGCTGAAAGCGAGACATATAAGCATCAAAATCGGGGATCCCTAAATCTCTTGCCAATACGAAACGTTGGACCCACGGATAGTTTTTAGATTCAGGTAGAGAATTCTCTGCCAAACATACAATCACTGAAGCATTGGGATGGTGCTCTTTAACCGACTTCGCCATCAACAGAGCTTCCCCAAATTCATTCCATGTCGCTATGGTAGTAATAAGCATGAGTTTCTCTCCCTTCCTTTGAAGGATATAATTTCTTTTATATGTAATATATGATGACCCCTACAGAATGAAATAAGCACTTCACCTAATCTTAATAGCACTGTGAAAATTTGATCTGAATATTCACTATCTCTAACTTGGTATCGTATTCATGCTTGAAAAACAGACTTTTTTTCTGGTGTAAATAGCGGTGTCCCCCTTTCCTATTTCAGAATCTTATACACAAACGGATCATTTTGGGGAGGCGGGGACACCTATGTCTAGGGGGGATAAGTCATTTCTCACGTTCAATGCTCCTGAAATTCGGGAAGAGGAAATGCTGGAAGTTATGCGGTGTCTCGAGTCTGGCTGGATCGGTACTGGCGGCAGGGTGGCCACTTTTGTGGATGATTTTAAAACCTATAAAGGTGTGCAGCATGCCGCTGCTTTGAATTCCTGTACGGCAGCGCTCCACCTTTCCCTTCTCACAGCGGGGATTGGACCGGGAGACGAAGTCATAACAACACCCATGACCTTTTGTGCTACGATTAACACGATCATTCATTGCGGAGCTACCCCCGTTCTGGCCGATATCGATCCGGTTACCATGAATATTGATCCGGAGCAGATCAAAGAGAAAATAACAAAGCGTACCAAAGCAATCTTGCCGGTACATTTTGCTGGAAGACCTTGTGAGATGGATGAAATTACAGCCATTTCACGACAACATGGCCTACAGGTCATTGAGGACTGTGCACACGCGCTAGAGACCGAATATCACGGACAAAAGGCAGGGACCATTGGCGACTTCGGCTGTTTCAGCTTTTATGTCACCAAAAATATCACCACGGGAGAAGGCGGTATGGTTCTCGCCAAATCCGAAGAAAATATCCGCAATATTCAAATTCTGGGACTTCACGGTCTATCCAAGGATGCGTGGAAACGCTTCTCGGATTCAGGGTTCCAGCATTACTCCGTTCTTGCCCCAGGATATAAATACAATATGATAGACCTTCAAGCGGCCTTAGGCATCCATCAACTGGCTCGAGTGGAAGAAAGCTGGCTGAAACGCCGGCACATCTGGAACAGGTATAACCAGGAATTGAGTGACCTTCCAGTCATCCTCCCTGCCCCAACAGCTCCCGATACCCGTCATGCGTATCATTTGTATACCGTGCTGATCGATAAAACCCAGTGCGGTCTTGAGCGGGATGAATTTCTGGAGCACATGCATGCTCATGGAATCGGCATGGGCGTTCATTACCTCAGTTTGCCTGAACATCCTTTTTATCAAAATGCTTATGGCTGGAGACCGGAAGATTACCCGCATGCAGAGCTCATCGGACAACAAACCGTTAGCCTCCCACTGTCCCCCAAATTAACGGATGCGGATATTGACCGTGTCATCGAATCGGCACGCCAAATACTTCGCGCATAACATAACGAATAACAGCCCTGCTCCGGTATCCTACCGGACCAAGGCTGTTATTCGTTTGTAGCATCAACGATCATGGAAGCCCAACTGACGCAGCACGCGATGCCAGCGATACACATGCCCCCATTTCGTTATTTTGGGCTTATATCCGAGCTTCAAGTACATTTTAATAGCCGATAAGCGATGATCATCCGTCTGCAGCACCGCTCTTGCCCTGTTGTCTGCAACCATTTGCTGCATAGCAGCCAGTGATACAGCGTAACCAAGCCCCATTCCCCTATAATCAGGATAAGTCGCTACCATATGAAGATATCCGGTGAAAGGCCCCCAAGCCTCCTGCCAGAATGCGGACGCAGTCGAAACTGGATTCCCCTCAGGCGAGATCACAAAAAAGATACGGCTTGGGTGAAAGGAAGGATCTTCCTCCATCATGGAAAAATCGAAAAATTGTCCAAACGACTGTTCAATGATTTCCTCCCAATCTTTCTCATAGCCCGGTTGATAGTTTTGCAGCGTAAAACCTGAGGGGAGCTCAACATGACTTAAATTCAAGAGATGGTTTCTTTCCATCACCAACTGCGTACTCATTGGAACACCCTGCCTTTATTCACGTTTGAACACAGAATACACATGAAGAACCTGTCCTGTTCCAGCCATTCGGCATGGTCAAACGCCAATTATTTCAAAGAGTAGGTGTTTGTCTACGCTACTCCCTTGTCTGTGCATATGATGGCTATGGAATTAGAGGGAGGTGTACAGTTGAAGAGACAACGCCTGCAAATCCATCTAGACCGTAAAGCTTCTTCAGTTAAAAAACGTCAAGCGCGAAAGAAAAGAACGGTTCGTAGATACCGAAAGTTGATACGCCAACGACGTAAAAAAAGAAGTTTGAAAAGCAAAAGCCTTCGACGTGCAATCCGCAAAAAAAAGATTTGGCGCCCAAAGCCCCGCCCTGCTCCCATGAAGCACATGGAGGTACAGACCGTCCATTTGCACGATGACCGACCGAAAGGGCTATATAGAACAACGGCGGAGTGGGCCCAGCATAGCCGCCTTCGTGGAGAAGATCCTGTATTCATGGAATTCCACACGAACGAGACCTTTCATTTCACAGAGTCGAACGGTCTTGAGTCCCCCTTGTTCCCGGATCAGGTGAAATCTTTGCCGCCAGCCTTTGTTGCTGTGATCCGAGAAGGACGGGTGCTCGGAGAAGAAGGGTCCGTCATTACACCCGATAATCGTCTTTTATGGGATGTCTCTTTGAGGATGGTTCCTGAAGACCAGCATCCCGCATTCACAACAACACCTACGCGACCTCTGATTGAAACCGCCGAGACGGTCGCAGTCCTCAGCTTTTTCAGCAGTCAAACCTATTTCCACTGGCTATACGACGTCCTTGCCCGTATCCATCTGTTGCGCTTAAGCGGAATTGTAGTGGACAAATATGTTATTAATCGAAATATTCCTTCCCAATTTCAGGATGAGACCCTTGCCATGCTCGGCATTCCATCCGATAAGGTTCTGTTCACCCATCCAACTATGAATCTGAAGGCACAGCAGTTGGTTGTCGCATCGATTTCCATGCACTCTTTTCTGGAATACGCGAGTTGGCCCTTTCAATTCATAAGACAGGAATTGTACGAGAAGCAGAATATCAGGCATACAGGCTGCGACAGAATTTATATTAGCCGTTTCAAATCCGACAAACGGAAAATTTTGAATGAGGATCAAGTCACCAGCCTGCTGGATGAATACGGATTCAGCACAGTAGCGCTGGAGGAACTGTCGGTTGCACAGCAGATTGAGACCTTCTCCTCCGCTTCCGTGATCGTCGCGCCACACGGTTCAGGGCTGGCCAATCTGGCCTTCTGCTCTCCGGGAACCAAGATTATAGAAATCTTCGCACGGGACTACACGCCGGTATGTTACTGGGAAATGAGCAATTATCTGCGGCTGGACTACTACAGTATGGTGGAAAATGGATATCACGAACCGAATCAGCAGCATTTATTTGAACTGAACATCCTGGTCTCTGTTGATCGCTTGAAACAACTGCTCAACCTGGCGGGAGTTTCTCGTCTATGAATGTATCCAATTAAGGAGGAACGTCGATGAAGACCCGATTGAAACGGAAAAGCGCTGCCATTGCCAAAAAAAGAACCCGGCCTATAAGCGTTAAAAGGCGAAAACCAAAGTCAATAAAGAAACTTCTGTCCCGAAGGAAGCTTAGACTGAAACGAAAGCTGCGATTGAAGCGAAGACTGCTATCGAGAAAGCCTAGACTGAAACGAAAGCTGCGACTAAGGAAAAAACTGCGAAACAGACGGAAAATAAGAGTAAGGCAAAAAAGCGTGAATCATCCAGCCCCTCCTGTTAATCATGGAACAGATCATAAAGCGCCTGATGATATTCAATTAACTCTGTCTCATTGGGGCGGCGAGGAAGCCGACGGCACAATGGCCCCCATTCGCTATGAAAGTACCCCAGCTTGGGCGGCCCAATCCATCCAAGCGGGAAAGCTGACTGCTCCCGTATACAAAGTGCTGTATACCGGCCATACCGATTTTTATCCCGAGGCCCGAGATAATTACGGCAATACCCGATTTCATGCAGCCCAAGTGACCTCACAGGGTTGCTTTGTTGCCGCTATTCCATCGGGAAGAATCTGGGGCATCAACGGATCCGTGATTACGCCTGACAATGTTCTGCTTGAAGATGTGTCTTTGGAATTCTCCATAGGCATGAACTTCGGGATTCACCCGGCTTTCAGCAGGTGGGCTCCTCATCCGTTGTCTTATACACCGGAAACGGTTGTCTCCCTGGGATTTTCGGACAGCCAAAATTATTTCCACTGGTTGTATGATGTTTTGGGCAGGCTGAATTTACTTCAGCAAAGCGGTATTAAAGTGGATAAATACGTGATTAACCGGAGAAGCAGAATTTTCTGGGATTCCGGCGACCCTGATGGACCAAGGCCGTTTCAGGAACAGTCTTTACGGATGCTGGGCATTGGGCCGGACCAGATTATTGAAACCAATGAGAATTTCCATTTGAAGGCCGGTCATGTCGTTGTCATGTCACACACCGAGCGGCACGGCTATCCGAAATGGGCGTCAGATTTTTTAAGGAAGGTCTTTTTGTTTGATCGTGGTCTGGACGTCAATGGTCCAGGAAGTGAATACGTTTATATCAGCCGATTGAAAGCGAACCGACGCAGAATCTTAAATGAGCAAGATGTTATTGATCTGTTGACAGCTCGTGGATTCAAAATCTATACCTTGGAAGAAATGAGTATGGACGAACAAATCCGTCTGTTTAACAATGCCAGAGTCATTGTTGGGCCCCACGGCGCGGGACTGGCGAATATCACCTTCTGTAGACCAGGGACATCCATTGTGGAAATCTTCACACCTAACTGGATCAAGGATTGCTATTGGAGAATCAGCAGCCATTGTAACTTGGATTATCATAGCCTGGTAGGTGAGGGCGTAACCTGGCCTGGGATGAGATGGGAAGGTGAAGAGGATCTGATTGTAGATATAGGTCAATTAAATCAGGTTCTGTCCCAAATTCAACTATAAGGATCATCGGGAGTAAAGGGCAGGGTTCCCTGCCCCTCCTCTCATCAAACCGTACACGAGGTTTTCCTTTATACCGTTCAGGAGGTGCCAAGGCCTTCCACTTGAAATCCAAGTTGGATTAATTCAGGGTGAGGAAGTACATTCCTAGTGTCTAGTATATACGGATTGCTCATTCGGCTGTACAATTCCCTCCAGTCCAACTGTAGATACTGATCCCAATGAGTCAAGAGAACCATGGCGTCGGCATATTGAGCCGTCTCCTCAGGCTTCTCGCAATACATAATCTGGAACTGTGAATGAATGGTCCGGAACAACTCCATCCCTTTCGGATCATGGACCTTTACATGAGCCCCCAGCTCGAGGAGCTTGGCGATAATGACCTCAGCCTGGCTTCTTCTGACATCATCTGTGTTTGGCTTAAACGTGAGCCCCAGAATCCCTACCGTTTTGCCGTTCAGGGATTTAAGACGATCTCTGATCTTATCTACGCAATACTCGTGCATAGTGAGATTCGAATCGATTGCAGCTTTGACGACAGTGAGCTCTCGGCCGTATTTTTGGCTGGTTGACAGCAGCTCCATGGTATCCTTTGGAAAGCAACTGCCCCCCCAGCCGCTGGAAACCTGAAGAAATTTGTCGCCGATCCGATCATCTAGTCCCATGCCTGTTGCAACCTGCTGAACGTGAGCTCCCAAAGCATCGCAAAGCCGGGCAACTTCGTTGATGTAACTGATTTTTACAGCTAAAAAAGCGTTGGAGGCATATTTGATCATCTCTGCGCTCTTCGAATCCGTCTCAAAGTACACCGCCGGCGGTTTGCCCTGTTGGTTAAGGAACGAAAAAGTCTCACTCCACTGTTCATATTCGTGACGTTTCAGAAGACGGTCGTATAGCTCCCGCATGATGATTTTTGCTTTTTCGCTCTCCGAGCCGATGATGATACGATTGGGAAAGAACACATCTTCCAAGGCGCATCCTTCTCTCAGAAATTCGGGATTGCTGATAACGGAGAAATGTATTCCCGCCTGCAGTCCTGATATCTGCTTTATGATGCCTGCAACTCTGTCGGCCGTCCCTACAGGTACTGTCGATTTGTTAACAATAACCGAAAATGATTCCGGATTCAGACGAGAGGCAATTTGCTCGGCAACCTGTGTCACATAAGTCAAATCCACGGTTCCATCCGCTTTGGAAGGTGTGCCCACACAGATAAAAATGACATCTGCATGGATCACACTGTCATATCCGGTCTCCGCGTGAAGAGTTTTTCCAATCGTCAAAGAAATAAGCTGATCTAATTCCGGCTCGTAGATGGGACTTTTTCCCGACTGAATCATCTTGATTTTATTGGGATCTATATCTATTACTGTCGTATCATGGCCCAAAAATGCAAAAGCCGCTGCCGTTACAGATCCCACGTACCCAGAACCCACGCACACAACCTTCATGATCGTTCCTCCCCCCTGTTCATTGACGATATACCTGGATCATCCGCCGCAAACCTTCTTGAAGATCAATAACCGGTTCCCAGCCGAGAAGGTTTTTGGCTTTCTCAATAATTGGACGGCGCTGCTTGGGATCATCGACCGGCAAGGGATGGAACGTAATCCTGCAGTTCCCTCCTACAATCTGATTGATACACTCGGCTAATTCCAAAATCGTGTACTCGGAAGGATTACCTATATTGATAATCTCACCGCTAGCCGCATCTTTTTCCATCATTAATTTCAAACCCCTGATAGTATCGTCTGCATAACAAAAAGAACGGGTTTGCATGCCATCCCCATACACCGTTAGATCTTTGCCCGTAATTGCCTGCTCAACAAGGTTAGAAATGACCCTGCCATCGTCGCTTCTCAGACCCGCTGAATAGGTGTTGAAGAGACGGGCTACCTTTACATCCACTTGGAACCTGTGGAAGTACTCGTAGCAGTACACTTCGCCGAGACGCTTGGCCTCATCATAGCAAGCCCGTGGCCCCCAGGTATTCACATTCCCCCTATAATGCTCCGGCTGAGGATGCACGTCCGGGTCTCCGTATGCTTCACTTGTGCTTGTATACAACACTTTGGCTCCAGTCCGTCTCGCCAGTTCAAGCACATGCTTAGTACCTATAGTATTGATGGCAATGGTCTCCAAAGGAGCGGCTTGATAAAATTTAGGTGAGGCAGGCGAAGCCAAGTGATAAATCTCCCCCACATCGGATAGCGAGTCCAGACGTAACCATTCTGGCGAAGAAGCATCTGCCTGTATAAAAACAAAATTGTCATGGTTCAACAAGTCTTCGATATTGGACTTTTTGCCTGTAGATAGATTGTCTACACCAATAACCCGCTGTCCTTCCGAGACCAGGTCTTTGGCCAGATGACTGCCCAAAAATCCAGCTGCCCCGGTTATAAGGATGGATCTCACGTTTCGTCACCTTCTTTTAGGGGATTAAGGATTCCTTGTAGGTAGCTTTGAATATCTTTTTTGAGCAGGTCATGTCGCAGAGCGTACTCCACATTGGCCTTGATCAGTCCCAATTGATCGCCTATGTCATAGGTGATGCCCTCACATTCCAAGGCGTAACATGTTGTCTTCTCCGATAAGTTCCGCAAAGCGTCCGTTAGCTGTATTTCTCCCCCAACCCCCGGCGGCAAAACTGCCAGCTCATCGATAATTTGCGGCTCGAGGATATACCTGCCTATAATCGCCAGATTGGAAGGCGGATTCACCTTAGGTTTTTCTACCAATCCCTTAATCCGGTACAGCCTGTCGTTCACTTTCTCTCCATCCAGAATTCCGAACTTTTCAATATCCCGGGGAGCTACCGGTTGAACGCCGATAACAGTCGCAGGCTGCCCGTGATAACTCTCTATCAATTGCTGCAGACAAGGGGTTTGACTATGAAATATCATGTCTCCCAACATCACAGCGAAGGTCTCTTGGCCTACCGCTTTGCGGGCGCTCCAAACAGCATGGCCGAGTCCAAGCGGTTGTTTTTGTCTGATGTAATGAAAATCGGCCATATTCGTGATATCATCCATCCATTGGAGGACCTGAATGTCACCCTTTTTCTTCAACACTTGCTCGATCTCCGGATGATGATCAAAATAGTCTTCAATGGCACTTTTATTACGACCGGTTACGATGATGACCTCCTCGATGCCGGATGCAATAGCTTCTTCGACGATGTAATGAATGGCAGGTTTATTAATAACCGGCAATAGTTCTTTGGGAATTGCCTTCGTAATCGGTAAAAAACGCGTCCCCAAGCCAGCCGCAGGGATTACGGCTTTTCGAACCTTCCTCATTTGATCCCTCCTTTGCTATACTCCATATCAATATATGTCTAGCTTGATGTATTGTCTTAGTCGTATCCACTATCTTTGATAAAATAGACAAGAATACAGCGAGGGGTTGATATGATTGAACCGCCGGTGAACCAAGCGCAGTAGAGCCCACAGGGCTGCTCATCGTGGACAATGAATCTATCTCACGTAATGAAAGGATGAAATTCCGTAGATTGGATCGGCTGCATGAAGTAGGACAGAAAAAATGAGGGAATCTTTCTGGGGACCTTGAAATATGAACGGTAATAGTAAACGGCCTCAGTCCCATGGAATTCAGGACCAAGGCCGCTTAACTGTTTTCATCTGTACACGGGATCTGCCGGATGTTGAGCAAGCTTTTTATTGGACAAGAAAGCTTTTCTTGAAAAATTCTAATTGGTACTCCAGGCTCAGCGGGTCGTTAAAGTAGAACGCCTTCGCATCCGCCTCGAAAACATGGTTGTCCTTGACAGCCGGAAGACTCTTGTACACATTCGTGCTCTGGAAAGAATTATCCTCATCTGCATTCTTGCTGAAGATGACATAATCGCCCATGTAGTCCTTCAAGACTTCCGTCGATACGGCGAAGAAGCCTTCTTTGTTCGTCGCGGATTGAACCTTCTCAGGCATGCCCAGCTTGAACTCCCCATAGAGAATCTCCGTGCCGCGGCCAAAGTTGTACCCATATACGTACAACTGCTTGTTGAATGTCTCGATGACCGATACCGTCGCATTATTCCCGACCTTGGCCCGGATGGCTTCGCCAGCCTTTTGGGCTCTTGCTTTGAAGTCGTCCGCCCACGCCTTCGCTTCCTTCTCTTTGCCCAGCAGCTTGCCGATCTCCAGCTGCTGTGTCAAGTAGTCGACTTTGCCATAGGTATAAGTGACCGTTGGAGCGATTTTCTTGAATTGATCGATATTCTTAATGCCCGAGAGTCCGATAATCAGATCCGGCTGCAGCTCCATAATTTTCTCCAGACTCTCGTCGGAAACCGTGGTCACGTTTTTCAGCTTCTCTTCGAATCTAGGGTTGGTCTTGGACATTTGATCTACCCCTACTAGAGGCACACCAAGCGCCATGACATTACCCGTCAGGAACCGGGTCAGCACGACAACGCGCTGCGGATTAGCGGGAACCTCAACCGGTCCGCTCTCGGATTGGTAAGTCACGGTGCCGGATTTCTTGTCGTTAGACGCCGGAGCAGCAGCAGAGGTCTCGCCGTTTCCTTTAACGTCCTGAGGGGTCTGACTGCCGCCGCAAGCGCTTAGAATGACGAGCATGCAAGCGACGACTGGAATGAAAAGCTTTCTCATATAATGTATTTCTCTCCCTTTTTTAAAGATAATGATAATCATTTTCAGTGAAAGCCAAAAAAATGAGCAGAAAGGATATGGACCAAATCCAATGCCTTGCTGCGACATTCCGTGAATATGATTCTCAATGACATACCTTATTATAGGAGCCGTTTTTGTGCTTAGCCATGCCTTTTTGTTGGGAAAGAAGCTTGGACTATTGATGGTCAGTCCATAGCCCTACCGCACGCTGCAGCTGCAAACGAATCGAAACCGGATTGTACGGGATCCATGCTTCCTCCTCAAGATGGTGCACGCGATTGTTTCGTACAGCGGAGAGCTTGTTCCATTCAGCGGATTGAAAGATCGATTCCGCATGCGCGGTGGAGCCCTTCTCATCGGGAAACACAATGACCAGCAATCGGTCTCCTGCATAATCGGCGAGCTCCGGCAGCCCGATCGGAATCGAATGAAACTGGTCCTTCTTCTCCTGCATCTCACGCTCGATCTTGGGCGGTGGCCGCAGACCCAGCGACTGATAGATCACATACCCGACGTTCCGCGCGCCATATACGAGCAGTTCCTCGGGCCGGAGCACCAGGATGGTCACAACCTCCTTAGCGGCTTCGCCAGAGCTTTGCTGTAACTGTAAGCGTGCGGACCGCTCCTCCTGTTCGAAATCAGCCAGCCACCGCTCTGCCCTCTCGCTTTGCTGAACGGCCCGCGCGATCAGCCGCAGATGCTCCTTCCACCCCATCTCCATCCATTCGATCTCGATCACAGGGGCGACTGCTCTGAGCTGCATGTGGTTCAGCCCATATTGATGCAAATGCTGCTTGGCTGCAAGAATCAGCTCGATCCGATTCTCCAGCAAGACCGACTTCACCTGTTGAGCCGAACTGTCCGTATTGACAAACTTCATCGTAGACGGCAGCTGAATATCGGGGATATTCACGTACTCACTGTTATCCGAGATCGTAACCGCTGGCTCTACGCCCAGCAGCAGCAGGTGACTGGCATAGGGAGTAAGCAGCACGGCTACGCGCTGCGGGGAAAGACGATTGTACGCGGATGGCGCTGCCCCGGTCTGCTGCTTAAAGCGGCGGCTGAGATAAAATTCATCCTTGTACCCTACCTGAAGTGCAATTTCCCTTAGCGTCAATGAGCCGCCAATCATCAACTCTATGGCCCGATGGACGCGCAGCCGCGATAAATATTCCTTGGGGGAGAAGCCCTTAAGCTGCTTGAATAGGATCGAGTAGTGCGACGGAGTGATGCCGGCCATCTCGGCTAACTGCTCACGCGTTATTTTGTGAACAAAGTGGTTCTCCAGATAAGTTATGCTGCGCTCCATGGAGGGCTGCTCACTGGCCGCATACTTAGCATCCCGCTTCTTCAGCAGCTGCAGCAGGATTTGGTGAAACAGAATCTGATTCTCCACATGACGGGCCTCATCCGCCGGTGACCGATGCAGGTACAACTCCTCCACCTGCGACACCATCGAAGGTTCGTTCGCCAATAGCTGGAAGCTTGCACTGAAGACCACCTCACTGCTACGCACGATGACACCCGCCTGCGCAGGCTGCATAGGCTCCCGGATGCCGATCGTCAGCTTGTAGGCGTGGAGCGGATGAAGGGGATTTGTGATTAATGCCGCTTGGCCATGTGCCGGAAGCAGCACAACATTTCCCTCGCTGAGCTCCCAGGTCTGATCATTGATCCGCAGAATCCCCTTGCCGCCGGCTATGATCAGCAGCACGGTGTGACTCTCTTGGATTTTGAATATGGGCAGATTCGAAGTGGTATAAAGCGAATGAATGCCGACGGCTGTATATAACGGAAAGTGAGATTCTGCCCACTCCGAGACCAAATTGTTCATCACCAAAGCCCTCCATGGCTACAAAATATGCGCACCGGTCCTGTAGACCTTTGCAACCTATTATACCATCGATTTTACTATCGTTCCCTTCCCGACTCTTGAGTCTTGACTCTAGCATACACCAACATTCGCCATGTTCAGAGTTATAAAGGTGCGGAATGTAATTTTTCTGTTTTTTTACAAATATAAGCAACTTCTCACTTTTTCACACGTTAATTCATTGAGCCATTCTGATGATGGAGTGTGAGAAGCATTGATGAAGTTCAAGCCTCGTAACCGGGTTAGCCCGAAGGTTCAAAGTCCGCGGTCCTTTCTGATACCGGCCTTCATGTTGACGGCCTTGCTGGTATGCGGTCCAACCTTGGCAAGCCTCCCCACTGCGTATAGCGCCGAAACGGAAGCTAAGCAGCCCCTGATCACGGAAGACCAAGCCGTCGCGATCGCTCGCAGCCTCCCGGTCATCCCGGGCAACGCAGCTGTCGGAGAGGTTCACCTGGCCAATTTGCTTGACGGTGCGGTTTGGATGGTACAGCTTCATACGCCGGATAAAGACGCCAACGGCAACTGGCAAAGCTCTTATTCCGTCGACATCTCCGCAGAGAATGGGAGCCTTATCCTTCTATCTGCGCGGGAGCATTCCCAGCAGGAGAATAAGAACGCTGAGAAAACGATTGATGGTACCCAAGCTGCCGCGATCGCCCAGGCTTTTGTACAAGCGAAGACTTGGGGCGTCGATACGAAATGGGCAATAAACCCCTATCCCGAATCCGCCTACAGCACGCGCAGCGATGACAAGTCGCTGTACAAGGTTCGTTTCGATCAGATCGTGAACGGCATCCGCTACGATCAGAACCGATGCACCGTCTGGGTAAACCAGGCCGGTGAACCGGTGGGCTATGATTTGGACTGGAGCGCCATGGAGTTTCCTGACCCGTCCTCCGTTATGAAGGAAGCCGAGGCCAAGGCCATTTTCCTCGATCAGACCCGGCCAAGCTTGTATTACTTGAATACGAACAATCGACTCGAGCCGGTCTATACGCTATGGCAGAAAAATATGGATGCAATGACGGGCAACTTTTCTTCCGATCGAAATTATAATCACGGAATCCGCGATCTGAAGCCTATCGGGAAAGCTCCATTGGAGCCTTGGACGACTGCAGCGGACCTTAGCTATGCCCAGATGCTGGAGCGTGCGGAGAAGCTGTTGGGTCCCACTAAGCCCGTGGAGGTCGTGACTCCGGAGGAGAAGGTATACCGGCTGACGACAAGCGCCAAGGATCACGGAAGCGAGCAGCATCTCGTCAATTTCGACCCGAACAACACCGGTCAGATCATCGGGTACGGCAGGTGGAACGAAGAAGGTATCGATCTTCAGACAGCAGGGCCTCTGATTTCTGAGCAGGAAGCACGTGAAAAGGCGACAGATTTTCTGAAAAAAGCCATGCCCGCCCTGGTACACCAGCTAGCAGAAAGCGGGGTATGGTTCAATCAGAGCTATCGCCCGCTCTATCAGTTTACATTCAACCGGCTCGCTAACGGGATGATGGTGGATCGGGAGACCGTCACCGTAGAGGTCCAGGCTGACAGTGGTCAGATCATCTCTATGATCAGCGGCCTGTATATGTCTCAAGAGCATATCCCCGCGAATGAAGACGCGCTGGCCGCGGAGGAGAAGGCGAAGCACGCATTGCTTAAGCTGTATGATGTGGAGCTTCAATATCAATGGAAAAAATCCTCGCAGGCGGAGCTCCAGTACCAGCTGGTTGTTAGACCCGAGGTACCGCTGTTCTACACCGGGCAGCCCCCTGTCCTAGACGCCCGAACCGGCAAGTGGCTGAATTTTATCGGAGAGCCCCTGAGTGAGCCTCTTCCCTCGAAGACTACCTGGGTGGATGAGGTGCTGGCCTCTCCAGAGCGCATCCGGTACGAAGCGGCCATCGTGCTTGACGGGCAGCTGCTGAAGACCGGGCCGCTTCCCGTCATCCGGGATGGCAGTACACTAGTCCCGATTCGTGCGCTGCTCGAGGCGCTTGGGGCCACCGTGGAGTGGCTACCGGAGACTAGGAAGACCGTAGCATCCAGGGGTACTTCCCGAATCGAACTCACCTTGGACAGTACCGAGGCTGTGTGGAACGGCCGGCCGGCTAACCTGGAGGTACCTCCTCAATTGATCCATAACAGCGTCTTCATCCCTGCCCGTGCCATTATAGAGGCGCTCAACGGCCGCGTCGACTGGGATTCCGAATCGCGGCTCGTCCTGGTATCGTCCACAGGGACCGCGCTGCAGCCCTCTCGAGAACAGCTGGCCAAGTGGCGCATGGAAGCTCAGGCGCAATGGGAGTCTTCATCCGGAATGTAGAGCTGCTGTAATGAGAAGCGTCCTTCGGGGCGCTTTCTTTTGTTGCTCTAGCATAAAAACAGTTGACAACCATAAATCCTAGTTGTAGGATATAAATATACTAACTTTAGGATATCTATTGTTAGGATAATTAGTTTCTATATTTGTAAGAAAGGATGTGAAAACTAAGCAAACATCGCGAACATGAAAACCGAGCAGTTATCCCTTGTATCGATAAGCCGAAAAAGGGCAATAACGGTGCCATATAAACGTTGAGGTGAATGGCATGAACCAGCAGGAACAAAACGAGTTGGATTTAAGATTATTTCGCGTGTGGCGAAATGCCTCCATGTCCGTATTTGAGAACATTCGCAAGGACATTGACAATCACAATCTTACACCGGAAAACTTCATGATTTTAGAGTTGCTCTATAGCAAAGGCCCCCATCCTGTGCAGAAAATCAGCGAAAGGTTGAAGATTCCAAGCGGAAGCATCACCTACGTGGTTGATAAGCTGGAGAAGAAGGGCTTAGTGAAAAGAGAAGCCAGCCCGACCGACCGCAGGGGCTTTATCGTTGTGTTGACCGATCAAGGAACGGCTTTGTTTAATGAAATTTTCCCAAAGCACACGGCAACAATCTCGCAAAATGTATCCTTTATCAGCAACGAAGAAAAAGAACAATTAATTGATTTATTGAAGAAAATCGGACTGGGTGCACAACATTTATAAAATTAGGGAGAGCTGTACAGGCTATGAAATGGGTTATTCGTATTCTACAAGGTTTGCTTGTGCTTGGTTTTATCGCATTTGGTCTGATGAAGCTGACCGGCGATGCCATGCAGGTTCAAACCTTCACTAGCTTTGGTTATTCATTGGAATTGATGTACTTTGTAGGTTTATGCGAAGTAATTGGGGCTATTGGACTTGTAGTCGGATTCTGGAAGTCCAGAATTGGGTTACTCGCTTCCGGGGGTCTCGCCTTACTGATGGCTGGCGCTGTGTTCTCACATTTAAATGCGGGTCAAGGTATAGGAGCTGCTCTGCCTGCCTTCATTCTTCTTATCCTGAGCGTGGTCGTTTTCATTGGAAAGCGAGCAGCCAAATAATTAGCAAGACTCATCTGACGACAACATGAAGGGACGAACAAACCTATGACAACCGTATTGTATATCCAAGCACATCCAAACGATCACCAAGCCTCCTACAGCGTTGCAGTCGGTAAAGAATTTATTGACGCTTATCGAGAGGCGCATCCAAACGATGAAGTCATTCATTTGGACTTGTACCAATTGAATATTCCGCATATCGATGCAGATGTTTTCAGCGGCTGGGGCAAGCTTCGTTCCGGTTCCGCTTTCGACCAGCTTTCAGAAGCCGAGAAGGCCAAGGTAGGTCGTTTGAATGAGCTGGTGGAGCAATTTATTGCAGCCGATAAATATGTATTTGTGTCTCCGATGTGGAACTTTTCATTCCCTCCTGTTCTGAAAGCCTACATCGATGCCGTATGTATTGCGGGCAAAACCTTTAAATATACCGAAAATGGTCCCGTAGGACTTCTCACCGACAAAAAAGCCGTCCATATTCAAGCTAGTGGCGGAGTCTACTCCGAAGGACCTGCTGCCAGCTTCGAAAGCGGACATAGTTATTTGCAGAAGATCGCACAATTCCTCGGTATCCCTTCATTGGAAGGTATTTTTGTCGAGGGTATGGCCGCGAAGCCTGACCAAGCACAGACGATTAAAGAAAATGCCATTGCTCGAGCAAGAACCGTGGCCAAACAATTCTAAATAAAACTTGATTTGAAAGGAGGACAACCTCATGTCCGATCAATCGGGTATACAGATGGAGATCGGGATCAGCACGTTTCTGGAGGCTTCGGCGAAGCCGGTGAATGGCGAGAGCGTCAGTCATGCGGAACGTCTGCGTCGAGCCGTGGAAGAGATTGTTCTGGCCGATCAGGTCGGCCTTGACGTCTATGGCATCGGCGAGCATCACCGGACGGATTTCGCGGCTTCCGCTCCCCCGGTTATACTAGCCGCAGCAGCGACGCAAACGAAGCATATCCGGCTGACCAGTGCTGTTACGGTTTTGTCCTCGGACGATCCGGTTCGCGTTTATCAGCAGTTCGCGACACTGGATGCCCTCTCGAACGGTCGCTCCGAGATTATGGCGGGCCGTGGTTCATTCATCGAGTCCTTCCCGCTCTTCGGATACAGCCTGGACGACTACGACGAATTATACGACGAGAAGCTCCAGCTGCTGCTCGCTATCCGCGAGTCCGAGAAGGTATCCTGGCCCGCCAGCCGGCATCGGCCGGCCATCGACAATCTGGGTGTTTATCCACGAGCCGTCCAGCAGCCGCTACCCGTGTGGATCGCGACCGGCGGCAACGCACAGTCATCCATACGCTCCGGCATGCTCGGCTTGCCGATCGCCTACGCGATCATCGGCGGTATGCCGGAACGGTTCGCGCCGCTCGTCGATCTGTACAAGCGAGCTGCCGCACAAGCGGGGCATGATGCAAGCAAGCTGCAGATTGCCACGCATTCGCACGGCATCGTCGCCGATACGAGCCAGAAGGCCATGGATCTGTTCTACCCAGGCAGGCTCCATGTCATGAACAAGATCGGCCGCGAACGGGGCTGGGCCGGACAATATAACCGTGCGACATTCGATGAAGAATGCGGCCTCCGCGGGTGCCTTTATGTAGGTGATCCAGAATACGTCGCGGAGAAAATCGTGCTGCTGCGCCGCAATCTGGGCGTCACGCGTTTCTTCCTGCACGTTGACAGCGAGTCGCTCCCGCACCGTGATGTTCTGCGTTCGATCGAGCTGCTCGGCACCAAGGTAGCGCCCATCGTGCGCAAAGAGCTGGCTCGTACCGAAAGCGGTAAATAAGCCCACGCGCAGCGAGCGGCAGCGAGGTAACTTGATCTAAATATGGACTACCTAAAATGAAGAAAGCTCACAACTCGATTATCCCTACCAGGAAAATCGAGTTGTGAGCTTTCTTTTTGCTTATTGTTTGCTCAATTGACCCATCAACTGGTCAACGCCCTCCTCCACGAGGTACGGACCCGAGTTCCATTTTTCTCTCGACACATTGTAGATGCGGTTATTTTTGACGGCGGGAATCGTCTTGTACAGAGGAGATTGGAACAGCTCCATCATCTTAGGCAGCTCTTCTTCCGTCATTAAAGTAATAGTCCGCAGGATGGGCGACCATATTCTCCAGCGAAACGACGCCACCCCCATTGGCCATCGACTTACCATTTCGGCATCTGAAATCCGAAATCTTTGTAGATCAACTCGCCCAATGTGCCGGTCTCGCCTCCTACTAAGGCCTCCCCCTTGTAAATAATAAAACTGAGCCCTGTCGTACCCGGCTTAATCTGAATAGCAAGCTTGTCCCGGACACGTTGAAGCTTTTGTTCGAACTTGGCAATCCAGAGATCCGCTTCCTGCTTTTTATTCATATCGCCCATCGTTCGCAGCGTCTGGATCACATCCGGGTCGCCGCCCAGGCTACCGTCACGGTAGGGGCGATCTTTTCATAGGATACAGCGGTTTCTTCCTGGAAGAAGTCCGGCAATATAATGCACTCCATACGGAGTGCGACAGCAAAAATACACATTAATCATCCATATTCGATCATAAATGAAGCTGATTTCAAACTACTTATGCCAAATACATATAGATCACAGCTTGACTTTTAGTGAGTCGCATCATTTCACCATGAATTCGACAAATTTCGAGGTGCGAAGGACCCGGGGGTTTCATGGGAGCTTCACATTCGCACTTTTGAACAACAAGCACATGTGCCTTGGAGATCGGTGCTCAACATATCAATCTAACCACTTCCAACTATTGTAACATAATTGGAGTCAGTCTTGTTCAATGAAAAAACTAAGGTTGCTGCCAGCCCCCGTCATAGAATATTCCGCAACCGTCAGTGGTTCTCCCTGAAGTTTTATCCACAGAAGACCTAGCGATTTACCTATGTGGCCTAGCCTTCGGTGGATTAATAGCGGTTCCATTTACTTGCACACCGATTCCATCGGAATACACCATTTTCCCGCCATAGTAACCTGCCCCTAGAACGAGTGCGCATGAGGCGATGGACAGGAGCAGATAGCCAGCCAGCAAGAATCCCGCGAAGGGGCGATTCCCTCTCCAAGCTCGCCAAATCCGCCATACGACGAGCAATGTAACGGCCCAAGCTGTGATGTTGGCAAGCGTTGAGTGAGCACTCAGATAAGCAGTGTTTCCTCTGGCTTCCTCTTCAGGTCCGGTGGCGACCGACAACCAGGCACTCAGCGCTGCGATAACCCATAGCCACATCCCCTGCTTCGGCGGCACAGCCCGGCTCCTCCATCCGTGAAAGACGTCATAGCATAGACCGATAACGATGACCGCAATCGGAAAATGGACTAGAATGGCATGCGAATGGGTAAGAATCTCAGAGAGCATGGTTATTTCCCCTTTGCCCGTGAATGGTTTTGTAAAGCGGCAAGGTAACCGTAAACGTCGAGCCTTGATTGATTTGACTTGTTACTTGAATTTGTCCCCCATGATGACGGACAATCTGCGCCGCGATGGCTAGCCCCAAGCCTGTGCCTCCCCACTGACGCGACCTTGCTTTGTCAATGCGGTAGAAACGTTCGAATAGATGGGACAGATTTTCCGTAGGAATCCCGCACCCCTTGTCTTGTATAGATAGTTCCACTTCCGAATCTCCGTTCTTGCTTGCTAACACGGTTACAACCCCACCCACTGACGAATATTTGATGGCATTGTCCAACAAAATATAAAGCAGCTGACTGAGTTGATCGGGATCGCCCTGGAATAAAAACTCTCCTTCCGGCAGACTATCCTCTAGACGGACGTCTATCTTCTTTTCACTGGCAAGCGTCTTCATCCGTTCTGTGACGGCATATACGGCTTGATGCAAATCGAAGGATTCTTGTCTAAGCTGCAGCATACCCGAATCGCCTCGGGCAAGCAGAAGCAGTTGCTCAGTTAGACGAATCATCCGAATAATCTCATCTTTCATCTGAGCCAGAACGGTTTGATGTAGACCCGGAAGCTGCTCTCTCTGCTCCTCCAGAATTTCTACGGAAGATCGCAGCACACTTAGCGGCGTTCGCAGCTCATGCGAGGCGTCCGCGGTAAATTCCTGCTGTCTTTGGAGGGAACGAATGATCGGAACCATCGCCCGGCCCGCAAATATATGCCCGATGACGGATGCCAGAAGAAGTAGTAAGATCGTTAGGCCGAAAATCAGCCATTTCATCTCACGAAGAAGGCTGACATGTCTCGTGACGTCCTCGGCGATGAAAATGACGCTTCCTCTCCCGTCATGGGGGTCCGCCCGATAGACCGCATACACATTGTGGCCTTCCAAGGCTTGATGCTCCATGCGAAGATAAGGAGAACTCTCTCCGGCTTGCAAGAGCTGCCGGCTCAAGTCTGCCGCCATGAGAGGGTTACGGTCGCCCGAGGTGGAGATGATTCGGCCCTGGTCATCGTAGACGACAGCAAACTGATCACTTTGAAAAAACTTCCATTCCATACCTTCTGCCCTAGGATGATCTACGCTCTCTTTCGAACTGGCGCCAGTCGTATGATGAAGCCATTCCTGCACCGTTTTCTTTCCAGCCTTCTCCAGTCGACTATGCTCGTCCCTAGTGACAACTCCCGATAGAATCAAATAAAAAGAAACCGCCATGACCACAAGGATTAGAGCAAGTATACTGCTGTAGGTGAGCAGCAGCCTGCGGCGCGTTTGTCTAATCATCGGCGTCTAGCCCTTGATCGGCTTCGACCAGACGGTAGCCTCTGCCGTGGACGCTTTGAACCATCTTAAACCCGAAAGGCTCGTCGATCTTCTTCCGCAGTAGCTTGATGGTGGCATCAACCGCATTCAGGGTGACTTCGCTCCCGCTGCCCCATACATAGTTCAAGATCCGCTCTCTGGAGAG
Source organism: Paenibacillus filicis (assembly GCF_038070315.1). Classification (NCBI taxonomy): domain Bacteria; kingdom Bacillati; phylum Bacillota; class Bacilli; order Caryophanales; family Paenibacillaceae; genus Paenibacillus; species Paenibacillus filicis. The sequence goes on from NZ_JBBPCC010000002.1 coordinate 101,449, forward strand.
TACTTCACCCGGATGTCTCATCATAAAAGCAAGCAGATTCAGCTCCCGCTTCGTCAAATAGACCGGGATTCCATCTCTCGCTACCTCTTGCGTCACCGGATTCAAGCTCAGTCCGTTAAGCGAGTAAGCTTCTTCATAGCTACTTGTCTGTTTGCGCCGGTCCAGCGCGAAAAGACGGGCAAACAACTCCTCGAAAGCAAAGGGCTTTACCAAATAATCATCCGCCCCCTGTGTGAGGCCATTGACCCTATCCTGAATCGCATCGCGTGCGGTCAGCATCAGGACAGCTGTCTTATCCTGCCGTTCCCTCCACTCCTTGCATAGAGCAAGACCGCTTTTTCCAGGGAGCATCCAATCCAACAGATAGACATCATATTCCCCTGCGCCAATAAACGCTTCTGCTTCCTCCGCATTTTGAGCCCAGTCTACCTGATGTCCTTCGTAACCTAGTTTGTAATGAATTAGGAAGCCAAGCTTGGTGTCGTCTTCTACCAATAGAATGCGCATGTATAACCCTTCTTTGCTCGTGATTGGAATATTGTAAGAGAAATTTCATGAAAAAATAATGAAAGCTCATCCGATGTTCTTTTTTCTATTATCCGGAATTTCATGATTTTTTCATACGCCGAATTTTATGATGATAAGGCATCGCCCGATTACCTATCAGCTATCCCATAGGAGATGATCGTATGGCCGCTAACGGCAAAGCTCTTATTCTACTGTGCTCCACCGCCATAGGCATCATTTATACCGCCGGGTATTCGGTTACTCAGCCTATGGCAACCCTCCACGCCGCAGAAAAAACAGCCATCCAAGGAAACGATAAGGTAGCCGAGCAAAGCGTGGCCAAGTCGAAATACAAGGATGGTACCTTTGCAGGATCCGGCACCAATCGCTTTGGAACAGTCGATGTTGACGTGACTATTACGCATGGCAAAATAACCGCGGTAGAAATCACACGGAGCGCAACGCGATACCCTGAGCGGTACATTGATGCCTTGCCCGGAGAAGTTATCGCCCGGCAAAGCGCTCAAATCGACACGGTAAGCGGAGCAACGCGCAGCTCGGAGGACTTCATTAACGCCGTGCTGGCAGCGCTTCGCCAAGCGGAGCAGACGTGATGGCAACCATGCACTCCGTCACACGCTCTTCCATTTGCATGGATACGGTCATTACCGTTCAATGCGTCTCTTCTCATTCGAGAGAAACGATAGTTGCGGGCATCGAACGTGCTTTCACCGCTTTCCGGTCGGTAGAGACTGCCTGCAGCCGATTTGACGAGAACAGTGAGCTTCGACGGCTTTCCCTAAAGCCAGGAGTCGCCCAGCCGGTCAGTGCGGTGCTGTTCGAAGCGCTGCGTTTTGCCAGACAGCTGGCCGAGACGACGGAAGGGGTCTTTGATCCGACCGTGGGCGAGCTGCTTGAGCGTAAGGGCTTTGCCCGTCATTATTTGACCGGATGCACACCTCCTCCCTTGCCATTTCCATCGACGCCCGTTTCATACCGAGATTTTACACTGGATGAGCAGGACCGAACCGTTACTCTGTGGAAGCCCCTGCTGCTCGATCTGGGTGCGGTGGCCAAGGGGCTGGCTGTCGATTGGGCCAACAAAGAGTTAGAAGGACATGAGGGTTATCTCATTAATGCCGGAGGAGACTTACTGGCCCACGGTTACAATGAGCTGGGGAATCCCTGGCGTATCGGCATACGCCATCCGCACCAACCCGGCCAACAGATCCGTACCCTGCAGATTTCGGACATGGCCGTGTGTACTTCGGGTTCTTATGAGCGAAGAAGCCCGTCGGACGATTCAACCCACCATCTGCTTGATCCGTATACAGAAGCTTCCAGCCAGGAGCTGCTCAGTTGTACGGTCGTCGCACCCTATGCCATGCTCGCGGACGGACTCTCAACAGCTGTATTTTTATTGGGTCAGAAGCGCGGACTGCAGCTGCTCGAAACTATGAACATAGAGGGACTTGTGATTTCCTCAGCGCAGGACATAGCCACGACTACTCAAATGAGGAGGTTTCTCTATGAATAGCATGGATAGAAAAGATCAGCTTCCGCCAAAGGATCATTCGAATCGTCGAAGAAAAAAAACGGTGTTTCTCAGAACGCCGAAAGGCGTACTCACAATTGTACTGGCCGTAATGGCGGTGACGGCCTCCTGCGTAACCTCCACCTACCAAGGCTTGTTCAATATAAGTGTAGCAGCCGCTGCTGCTGCATTACTTGATTATGCCGTCTTGCGTATACAGCGAAGAAAGCAGCTTGTTCCGACAGGAGCCCTGCTCACTGGTATCATTATTGGACTGGTAGCCAGCCCCTCTGCCTCTTCGATGATTGTGTGCCTGGCTGCGGTAATCGCCATCGTACTCAAGCATCTGCTTACATTAGGCAAACGACCGATCTTCAATCCTGCGGCTTGCGGACTGCTTGCCGTGCTTTGGCTTTTTTCCACTGGGGAAGACTGGTGGGGGGGACTTCCCGATCTATCGGTCTGGTGGCTTCCTCTGCTCCTGGCAGGCGGCTACTGGACGATATTCCGGGTTCGTAAATTTCTGCTGGTCTTTACTTTTCTCGGTCTTTGCTTTTCGGCCTATCTGCTGATTGCTTTGCTAGGGGCGGCCGATGTCAGCGATATGTTTCGCGTTCCCTTCATCAATTCATTGCTGTTTTTTTCGTTCTTTATGCTCACCGATCCTCCCACTTCCCCTAGCAAGCCATGGGAACAAGTGTTGTTTGCGACGGTTGCGGCATGCGTAAGCATCTGGATAAATCTTAAACTTGGAGGCTTATCGTTCCTGCTCGTGGGACTCCTTGCCGCGAACCTCTGGCATGCCGTTATCACGATGGTCAAACGAACCTCCGATCCATCCCACATCTCCCGCAGCACCAAGTCCCCAGATCAACAGCACGCTTTATAGATAAACAATAGAATATGCCGGATCGCAGCAGTCGATACCCTGGCGAACGGCATATTCTATATAAGCTTCATGATGTACTATAACTCACCAGCTTTCGTGCTGTGTTTGATGCAACAAATAGTTGTACTTGCTGGCATGCTTCAGCTCATCGGTTAATATCTCAAATACCATATCCATCCCTATAATATCGGGTAGGCATGCCCGCACGTATGTCACGATATCTTTCTACCGCAGCGAGTTCTCCAAATATAGCTCTCTGGATTCCATCCATATACGACCTGGGTCGGACGAATTCCACGTTTGTAGGCGTCACAAGCGTCTGCCCCGTAAAGTCTCGATAAATTCTGTGGAACATTTGATTATGTTTCCGCTCATCGTTTCGGATGCTTGCTACTGCTGTGGTCCGCGATAGCAAGGCAAGGTTGGCTTGTGCCATATATAGTGTACAACATCGATTCCTCCGATTTTTAGCCTAAGTTCCAATCTCGTTCTCTGTACTTCAATGAATAAGCATTGCGATGGTGCCTCACAAGAAAAACCGCCATCGTCGATGAAGCGACAATGACGGCACCGTATTTGCTTAGAAGCCTACGCTAGAAATCGTGACATCCGAGAGAGGGCCTCCATAGCGGATGATGTAGGTAGAGCAGGATCGGATCATGACACCTGACACGAAACGATAAGCTTGGACGAAGCTTTATCCGTCACCCCTTCTAGCTCTACATATGATCCTGCTCAAACACACTGGCCTCCCGATAATTCAGAAATGACCGCAGCTTGCTTGCCATGGAATGGTCGATTTCACCTTTCTCATATAACTTCTGGATGACATTTCGCTCGGTTTGCAAGGCTTTGATCTGGAGATCCTTCTTCTGGTTCTTAATCTCCCCGCTCATGGAGGAAAGCCGCTTCCCTGCTCGAAGCATCTCTTCGAATTCCCGGTAATGCGCGATAACAGACAACGAAGCATCGCGGTTCTTATCATTGATGCCGCACTTGACCATATCCACGGCCTCGTTGATGCACTGGATTTTCATTTCCTTCACCTGTCTCCAATCCTGTTCGGACCAGTGGCCTATCCGGCTAGCTGCGGACTGGCGCTTGAACAGGCGGCTGATGCTCAGTATGACCATGACAACGAGAAATTTGAGACGATTGGATAGGATCAGTTCCGTCTGCTTCAAGGCATATTGAAAAGGCTGGGCCAGTTCTCCGGAGATCCGGCCTTCCTCCAGCCAGCGGCGGACTGTTTTTTCTTCCGTACGCAGCGCCTGCAGCCGCAGCTCCACCATCTTCTTTCGAATATCGAAGATCCCTCCATGCTGCTTGTTTCGGAGCCACTGGAGCTGCTGGTGATATTGGGTAATGATCGACAAGGCCGCGGGCCTGTTGTCATCCGTGATATGCTCACGCAAGGTTTTAAGGCCAGCCTCCAGCACCTGGATCTGGACGGAGCTTTCCGAGGCGGCCTGACCCGATGCCGAATCCTCCTTGGGCTGCTTGGACAGCAGCGGCAGCAGACCGCTCGCCACTACGAGTGTCAGGAGAATAACCCCGGCAGACAGAAAAATGATCAGATCACGTTGCGGAAACGGCCCCCCTCCCGTGATGATTAGAGGAATCGAGAAGGCACCTGCCAGCGTAACCGCTCCGCGAACTCCGGAGAGTGCGGTTAATAACGAAGTATGCAGATTGCGGCCCGAGGCGAACAGATACACCCAGACAAATCGGAGTGCCAGCAAGACGACTGTGATGAGGAAAATATATCCGACGACCCGCCCGTTCTCGTAGGCCTGGTCTTGGATGATAACGGATGCGACACTCGGAATTTCCAGACCCAGTATAATAAAAACAAGGCCGTTTAATATAAACAGGATGACCGACCAAGTATTCTCAGACACGATCCGCAGCTCAGCGGATGCCGACTCACTGCGGTCGCGTTCTATCGCACTCACGATACCTCCGGCTACAACAGCCAAGATGCCGGAGACCCCGACCTCTTCAGCGATCAGATAAATGATAAAGGGAGTCATAATCAGAACCAGCATATGTACCGTGACATCCTCCATCCCCAGCCGCCGGATGTACACGCGCAGCCAGATCAGCAGGAATGCGGTGAGCGCTCCCATCAACAAGCCGCCAACAGCGATTAGGACAAAGCTGACAGCCGCCTCAGACACAGAAAACAGGCCCGTTACGGCAGCCCCAATAGCAAATTTAAATGCGACGAGACCGGACGCGTCATTCATCAGCGCTTCGCCTTCCAGCAGACGCATAATACGGCCCGGCAAGCGAATTCTCCCTGCCAGCGATCCGACGGCAACCGCGTCCGTAGGCGACAAAATCGCGGCCAGCGCAAAAGCTGCAGCCAGCGGGATATCCGGGATGAGCCAGTGGATAAACGGTCCGACTGTAAAGACCGTGGCCAGCACAAGCCCAAGCGCCAGCAGCAGAATCGGAGCACGCAGCTTCCACAGCTCTTCCCGCGGTGTCCGCTTCCCGTCATTGAACAGCAGCGGCGCTATGAAAAGCACAAAAAAGAGCTCAGGATTCAGCTCCACCTGCTCTGCGGCCGGAGTCAGCGCGATAATCACACCCAGCGCGATCTGGATCAACGGAATCGGGATAAAGGGCACAAAGCGGTTGACTACATTGGATACGCCGATCAACCCCAGCATGATGAGTACGAGTAAAAAAAGTTCCATCGCGCCGCTCCTTCTGCAAGCTTATAGCATCGTTCTATGTTCTTCCATTCATTGGTCAGAACATTTGGCAGATATTCAGTATGCGCTATCTTGCGATCGGCTATTCCTTTGCTTATAAGAAATCATCCCTTCTTCACCTCAGTAGACATATAGCGGCATCATCGGATAAGGAAAAAAATCCTCCCGGTCTGCCTGTCTGCCGGAAGGATTTTTGGTTGTGCGGCATCAGCCGTTTCTCACGAATTTCAACTGTTGTCCCGGCTGAAGCTCTGCGACTTGGCCCGCATAGCTGACCTGAACAGCAGCTCCTTGCTCATTGGTTATCGTCACCGATTCGTTATCTACGCGCAGACCGATAAGATGGTTGAATACGGCTATCCCTTGTGCCTCTACCCACTCAAGCTCTTCGGGAAGCTGAGGATTCACCTGGATCAGATACTGCTCGGCCAGCGGCTTCACGCCTAACAGTCCGGTGACCAGATTGCCAATCGCCGTATACGAGACTTCCGGATATTCCCTGCGCGGGGTGAGCGGATCGCAGAGCTCCAGAATGATCCGATACGCGGCTTCCTTCTCGCCCATCGCATACAAAATATCCGGGAGGTAGGACATTTCCTCGACGTTGGCCACTTGGTTTCCCTTGACATCCCGCAGCGCGTGCTCTCTTCTCTCCTCCGAGTCGATCAGCCCATAGTACAGCGGAAGAAAGCTGCCGGAGTTGTAATAGTCCGGATGGAAACTGCCATTCTGCAGCATGGCCCCATAATAGCGCTGACGGGACGCATCCCACCAGGAGCTGTCATAGAGACTCTGCAGGTTCTCCGCCTTGGTCCGGTATTCAGACGCCTTGGCCGTCCAGCCGCGCAGCTCGGCGATCCGGCTGTAACCGGTATAAGCCGCGTATTGGGCCGCAACCAGATCGCCTGCGATTTTCGGTCCCAGGGAATCTTCCATATATGAAGCAATCCCCCGTCTTCCTTCTCCCGGCTGCTGCTCGGGAATGCCATCTCCATCGCGGTCCCAACGGCTGATATAGGCCGTCAGGCTTTTCTCATAGAAGTTTAACAAACGCTCATCCGTCAAGTAGTCAGGATCTCCTGACCACAGGTACTGCCTCCAGCAGCAATCGATCACATCGAAATTAGCGGGCAGATTGTACCAGAAGTCATCGTCATTCGTATAGTCATCGGGACAAGGCAATCCATCCTTGGTAATCTCCCAGTACGTGCACCAATCTTTGGATTCCGAGATGTACCTGGCGAACTGGAACAACATGTTTTTCGTATATGCCCCGAGGCCGAGCGCGGCTGCGCCCGTACTCATATGTGCAACATCGCGCATGCAGAAGGCTTCGCGGCCTGGAAGCGCCGCCTCGTACCACAGACCGACGGGGTCACTGGCGGAAGCATAGGCCAGCGCTTGCTCCTTGGCCCATTCGGCAGCAGCCTGAAGCACGGGTGAAGACGAGCGAAGGACAAATTGGCTTGGGATGGACAAGATGTTAACACCCTTTCTAAGCGGAACATTCACTTACCCCTTGACAGAACCTAGCGTAATGCCGCCTATGAAGTATTTTTGCAGGAACGGATAGATCAGCAGAATCGGAGCTGTCACCACAATGGTTGTAGCCGCCCGGAGCGTCAGAGGCGACAAGCTCTGGAACTTGCGAAGCACCAGCTGCTGGTCACGGATTTGCTCGGTCGCCTCCACCTCCAGCAGAAGTCGCCTGAGATACACTTGAAGCGTATCGAACTTCCCGTTGGAATTATACAACATAACATCGAACCATGAATTCCAGTGCGACACGGCGGAATAGATGGAGACCGCGGCAAACACCGGCATTGCCACCGGGATGACGATGCTCCGATAAATCTTGAATTCGCTCGCTCCATCGATCCTGGCCGATTCGAACAGCGCTTCCGGCAGATCGGAGATATACGAAGCCATCAGCAGCATGAAGTAAGCATTAATAAGGCTGGGAATCCAGTACACATGGAAGGAATTCACCAATTGCAGCTTGACCATCAGCAGATATGTCGGAATCAAGCCACCGTTGAAGTACATCGTCACGAAGAAAAGAATTCGCATCATCTTACGCCCCGAAAAGCTGCGGATGCTAATAATATAAGCGAGTAAGCCGGTCACGAATAGGCATGTTACCGTGCCCACGGCCACCCTCAAGGCCGACCAGGCCAGTCCCTTGAACAGCTTATCGTTCTGGAACAGCATCTCATAAGCGGCAAGCGAGAACTTTCGCGGGAAGAAATAAATGCCTCCGCGCGCCGCGTCGCTTCCATCGTTCAAGGAAAGCGCCAATAGATTGATGAATGGATAGATCACCACGAATCCGAAAATAACCAGAACGATGACAATGAAGGCATCTACCGCTAACTGCGGAAGCGGAGTTCGAATAGAACGTTGCACGGAGATCCCTCCTATTTAGAAAATGGATGATTCTAGATAGCGCTTCGATAGCCGGTTGGCGATAACAACCAGGCACACGCCGATGAGGCTCTTCATAAGTCCGACAGCCGCTCCATACGAGTAGTTGCCAAGCTGCACGCCGAAGCGGTACACGTACGTATCGATGACCTCGTAATAATCCCTCGTAACCGGACTGCCGATCAGCAATTGCTGCTCAAATCCGGCATTCAGGATACTGCCGATGGACAAGATGAACAACAGCACAGCCGTCGAGCGGATGCCCGGCAGCGTAATGTGGCGGATGAGACCGAAACGTCCCAGCCCATCGACCTTGCCCGCTTCGTAAAGCTCCTTGTCGATACCGGCCATGGCCGACAAATAAATAATCGAGTTGAATCCAACGTCCTTCCAGACGTTGCTGGATACCAGAATCGTCCAGAAATATTTCCCCTCCGCCAGAAACTGCGTGGGCTGGTCGATCAGGCCCAGCTTCAGCAGCAGCTCGTTCACAATCCCGTCACTGCCGAGCAAGGTGAACAGAATATTGGCAACCACGACCCAGGATATAAAGTATGGAATATAGGATAAGGATTGAATCGTCTTCTTGAACATCCGGTTCCTTGCTTCATTCAGCAGCAGAGCGAGCACGATCGGCGCCGGAAAGCCGACGAGTAAGTTCAATAAGCTGATGCCTAGTGTATTACGCATAATAAGGCCGAAATCAGGCTCCATGAAGAAGCGGATAAAATTGTCCAGCCCTACCCAATTGCCCAAGATCGGCTGGCCTGGCACGTAATTCTCAAACGCGATGATTAACCCGTACATGGGGTAATAGGCAAATGTCAACACCCAGATGATCATAGGTACAGACAGAAGCCAGAGCTGCCTCTCTCTGCTCACACGTCTCCATAAACCCGTCATACAACTGACACTCCCCGCTTACCTAAGATGGAAACACAAAGGGGAATGGGATTCTCGACCATTCCCCCCTTGGGTTTATTTCATAACTTGAAGATTTTTCTTGTATTCCTGCGTACGGAAAGCTTCGATTTCTTTCAGTCCAATCTTATTGGCTTTATCCCGCATATCATTAAAGTTATTGACGGCCTCTTCCTCCGTCTTGCTCATGACCGCTTTGGCGAAGCCTTTTTTCACCAGCTCATCAATTTGCTGATTTTTGATGGTCAGCGGATTCGTCGTGCTGAATACCACTTTTCTTGCCGTATTGTCAAAGATCGTATCCTTCAGATTGGACATCATCAGCGATTTCCATTTGTCTTCCTGATTGAAGTTCTGATCGAACCAGGCGGTGCTCTTGTGATCGTCGCTCAGCAGCCCTTGCGGGTGAGTCAGCCAGATCTGGTTATTGCCCGTCACTTCATCGGCCTTATCGTACTCGAACTTACCCGACAGCATCAGCTGCTTCTGGCTTTCGTTAAACGTCCATTTGCCGTTTCCTTCGTAGTTCCACAGAGAATCCGGCAGGTTCGGGATTCCCCAGCCCAGCAGGCGTGTGCCCATCGGCGTCATCTCGAAATCGAGGAATTTGATAATGTCTTCCGGATTTTTCACCTTGTCGGTCAGCACCGTGTAGTTCCAGCCGCTCGTATCCTTCGTGGATAAGTAAGCCTTTTCAGCGCCTGGAGCTTTAAGACCGATCTGCACATAGCGCATATTGTCGTTGAAGTTCGGAACCGTCGTTTTCCATACTTCATGTCCGGCGTTCCAAGACTGCCACCAGGAACCGATATGTCCGATCACCCGCTCGTTGGAAAACTTCAGCTTCCAATCGTCGAACTTGTTAAGGAAGCTATCCGGGTCCATAAGCCCCTCCCGGTAGAAGCGGTTGAAGTACTGCACCGCTTGCAAACCTTCCGGCGTATTCAGCCAGTGAGTCAGATTATGATTGGCGTCTTCCTTGAACCCTTCGTTAATGCCCCAGATGCCCATCACACTGTTCAGGTTGATATTATCGATCCAGGAGATGGCGTAGGTCTTCTCTCCCTTGGGATTCGTCGGGTGGTCCTGAACCATCTTCTTCAGCACATTGTAGTAATCATCCGGCGTTTCAATCTTCGGAGATCCCATCGCCGTATACCAATCCCAGCGGATATGTGCGCTGAAATCCGGGATTGGCAGCAGCCCCCAGCCGCGCGGCAGGCCCCAGAGCTTCCCGTCTTTATCGAGATAAGATTTGTATCGGTCGCCTAGCTCCTTCTTGATGTTGGGACCGTACTTATCCACCAGCGGAGCGAGGTCAATCAGCTTGTTCTGCACTCTCCATTTGTCTATGGTATCGCTATCCATAGCCGCAATGACGCCCGGATAGTCGGAGGATGCGAGCATCAGGTTGAGCTTTTCCTTCGGATCGACGTCATACTGCGTCTTCTTGACATCCACATTGAACTTGTCAAGCAAGTATTGATGGATCGCCTGCTGCTTCTTGTTAACTTTATCGGGGTTTCCTTTCTCCGCCTGATAATAATCGATGGATATCGTCTTCTCGGGGATCACCCATCCGAACTCGTTCGCTTTACCGGCCTGCTCGTGGCTGGGTCCTGGGTTTCCACTCGTCGTTTCGTTGCCCGGCTTGGAGCAGGCGGACAAAACGCCAGTGCTCAGGAGTAGTGATGTCAGAACCATGGACACGCGTTTGACTTGCTTCATGCTATTTCATCCCCCTTTGTTGTTTAGCTTGCCCTTGCTTACATGTCTCATTGTAGGGGAAAGCGCTATCCTTCTAAATGTAAATTTCATTACACGGTTGTCATTTTCATCACTAATGTTAGCGTTCTCATAAACCGGTTTAATGAATCCCCATGTTCTTCCGATACTCACCGGGTGACAGGCCGATAACCTTTTTGAACAGCTTGGTGAAATGAGGATAATCCGGGTAGCCCACTCTTTCCCCCACTTCGTATGTCTTTAAGGTCGGATCGCCTAGAAGCTTCTTGGCTTCCGTCATCCGGCAATCGATGAGATACGTCATGAATGTTTTGCCCGTCTCCTGTTTGAACAAGTTGTAGAAGTGGGTCACGGACAAATTCAGCTGCGCGAGCAGCTCCTCCAGCTTAAATTCCGGGTCGGCGAACCGGGTATGAATCACCTCGATAGCCTTCTGCGTGACCGATTGCTTGCCCCAATTCCGGCTGGCTTTGACTTGTTCCATCGTGTCAAGAAAGATTCTGCGAAACTGTTCGGTCATGTCGTCCAGCTGAGGCTTCCAGGACAGCTCGATGGACAGCCTGCTTCCCCGATTCTCCGCCTTATGGCGGATCACGGCTGCGAAGTCCAGCAGCACGCCTTTCTTCAGCTCATCCGGTAGAGCGCAGATGTTTATCAGATGCAGCACGGATTCCGTCGTCTCCTTGACTCCAGCCTCATGGATCATCCAGATATGCTCAAACAACTCATCGGCATAGGGGATGCACTGGCTGATGACTTCACTTTTTCTCAGGGCGTCTTCCTGCTGCGCCATGTGCTTTCCGTAAAGTCCGAGCATCAGCTCTCTAACAGCAGCGGGCCTCATCGGCTTCAAGATATAATCGGCTACTCCGTAACGCATCGCCTCACGCGCGTATTCGAACTCTCCATAGCCGCTCAAAATAATCATCGTCGGCTTCCAGCCGCGTTCATGGATCGTATGAATCAGCTCGAGTCCGTCCATCACCGGCATGCTGATATCCGTGATAATCACGTGAGGCTGCTCCGCCTCTATGATCGCCAGCGCCTCCTGGCCGTCCTGCGCTTCTCCGACGATGACAAAATCCGGGTGCATCTGGGTCAATATTTGTCTCAGGCTGAGCTTGATCATCTGCTCATCGTCCACAAGCAATATCTTATAGGCCATCGTAATCCTCCTCGTGCCCCGGATGAACGGGGAATGTCAATCTGATCGTTGTACCGGTCTCATCGGAAGAAACGATGAACAAGCCGTAGGGCTCTCCGAAAAGCAACCTCAAGCGGGCGTGGACATTAATCAGACCTATACTGTGATGCCCCGCTTCCGATTGCGGGTCGCTGAAGTCATTCTCCGGTTGCCCGAAGGCAGTGTTGTACCGTTCCATCGTGTCCGGCGGCATGCCTCTGCCGGAGTCCGAGACGTCCAGGACATAGACCCGGTCCTGCTGGAGCTCCCCTCGGATAGAGATGCAACCGGGGCGCAGCTTATGCCGGTCATAGCCGTGCTTGAAGCTATTCTCCACGATAGGCTGCAAAGTAGACCGGACCGCCGGAATCGAGGCAATCACCGCCCTGTCCACTTCGATCCGATAGGATAACGTAGGATACCGCTCAGATTGAATCGCCAGATAAGCTTCGATATGCCGGATCTCATCGATCAAGAACACGCGGGAGTTCGGATTTTGGACATTGTAGCGGAACATATCGCCGAGATATCCGATCATATTGCTGATTCTTTCATTCCCTTCAATAATCGCATTGGAATTAATAAACTCCAGCGTGTTGTACAAGAAATGCGGATTGATCTGGGCTTGCATGGCGTGCAGCAGCGAATCCTTCTGCTTGACCTCCAGCTCCTTCTTACGGAGATCCGAGACATGGACGATTTCGATCAGCCGTTCGATCTCCTCCAGCATTTTGTTGAAGCCACGGAATAGACTTCCGATTTCTTGACCGCGGTGAAAGGGAGCTCGCACCCTAATATCCCCCATCTCCGCATGTTTCATGAGTCTTTGCAGAGTGAGCAGCGGATGAGTCAGAGAGTAGACAATCCAGCTGGCCGACAGCATGGACAGAAAGAATAGCACCGCCAGGATCACCATGGAAATACGGCTTATCGCCGTAATCGACTGATTGAGTTCGGACAGCAGCACCTCCGAAAATAAAGTCAAGTCGGTCCGGTCCGAGCGGATATATACGACCAGCTTCTTCCCTTGGTCGGTATTCACTGTAAAGGTACCGCTTGAATGCGCTCCCATTTCATTCAAGTAAGCTTCGGGAACCGTAGCATTCGCGCTTTTCATGGATGGATGATAGATCACCTGATTGGCGGAATCTGCCATCCACACGAAACCGCTTTTCCCCAGCTGCACCGTTTGCATGATGCGGACGATTTCGTCCCTCTTTTGATCCACAATCAGCATCCCCCGCTTCAGTCCGTTCTGCGGTGACACGAAGGTCAGGGCCATCCCCACCACTTGGGAGTCGGGCATATTCTCGACACCCATGATGGTAAAGCGGCCGGAAGACTTAATCCGGTTCAAGTAAGCGGGGTATCGCTGCTCGGCCAGCGTGAAGCTGGAGCTGGAGATCGCCTGCACACTCTCGGAGACCAGGGAAATACCATAGATGTCCTTGCGGTTGACCAGCATACTGGAGAATAACTCCTTCTCAATCCGACGGGACAGCTCATAGCGGCTGGAAGCGTCATCATCTTCCCTATTCAAAAATAACGCCGTCAGGTCGCTCGCCAGCAGCGGCAGCATCATTCGCTGAACTTCCGAGAAATACGTGTCCAGATGGGCATTGACCTGATTCATCGCCTGAATGCTGGAATCGATGGCATTGGCCTCTATGGCATGATTGGTTTTCTCGTACCAGATCCACCCGATCACAGGCAAGGGGATATACAGAAATGCCATAAGCAGCACTAATTTTTTCTTGAGAGACATCGTTTGTAGAATCCTCATGCGCATTCCTCCTTGTTCCCTTACTATAATCAAAATTATTTGATTGTAAATACCCCCGGTGCCTGATCACTGACCCATAGCCCCTGAACGTAGAAGAAGGGAGAGCCCGATACGCTCCCCCTTCTGTCCTCACAGAACAAAACCTATTGCGCTGTCCCGAGGAGAATGCCTACCCCTCCAAAGCTCGGGTTACAGCTTCCACAGCATGGATATACGTCGTATCAAATAAAGGAACATGGGCGTCCTCTGCCTTGATTAACAGTCCGATCTCGGTACATCCGAGAATGACGCCTTCTGCGCCCTGCCCGATCAGTCGCTTGATCACTTGCTTGTAGTATTCTTTGGATTGTGCGGTTACTTGGCCCAGGCATAACTCCTCGTAAATCACTTTATTGATAAGCTCGCGGTCCTCTTCGCTCGGAATGATAACCTGGATGCCGCTCTCGGCTATCCGGGACTTATAGAAATCCTGCTCCATCGTGTATCGGGTCCCCAGTAAACCGACGGTCCGTACACCTTGCTTGTTGATCGCTGCAGCGGTCGCATCCGCGATGTGCAGAATCGGAATCCGAATATGCTCCTGGATGGAATCGATCACTTTATGCATCGTATTCGTGCAAATCACGATAAAGTCCGCCCCGGCTTTTTCCAAAGACAAAGCAACCTCTCCCAATAACTCGCCAGCTTTCCTCCAATTCCCCTCTGCCTGATGCCGCGCGATCTCGGCAAAATCCACGCTGTATAGAAGGCACTTGGCCGAATGCAGCCCCCCTAACCTGATCTTCACCTCCGTGTTGACAATCCGATAATATTCAATGGATGATTCCCAACTCATCCCTCCAATAAGTCCAATCGTTTTCATAAAGTCCTCCTGCTTAATAACGTTCCTTTATTATAGTGCTTATTTCAAAGTACAACAAATCATGAACGGGTTTTCTTACCCATCCGGGCTCCATCGCTCAGCTGATCCTCATCAAAAAGCCGCAGCTTCTCTCGCCAGAAGCTGCGACCTTCTCTCAATCATGCTTGGATTTTACTTTCACCGTAAACATACTCAGCACAATCGTGATGACGACATAGGTCCAAAATCCATGAATAGCGAATCCACCCAAATATTGATTCAGCAGCCACAGCTTGATAGGGGTTAGAATCAGAGAGGCCAGCATAAGCGCCGGGGTGGTCAGACATCCGATTCCGACAGGAATTAACAGCAGAGAGAACACCATCGCGAGGCCGTATAAGAAGCTAATAACAAACATAAGAACCGAGGCTATAAGCAGAGTTTTCGTGTCCGTGATGGACACGTATTCCGAGAAATATTCCTTGCCGATCCAGAAGACAAGTACAGTTACAATAAAATTAAGCACATTTTTCATGATAACCTCCCCCTTATTCCTACTAAAAAGGCTTGATCCATGTATTCGACTTCATTCCTCCGAATCCTCTCTCTGCTGATGCCTCGGTTTTCTTATCCATGTTAGGCACGACAGCATAATCGCCACGATCACAAAAAACAACGGCTGTGCCCATGGATATTCCAGCATCACATGAGCTTGCCAGGGCCATAGGAGGTTTGTCATGCAAGTTTCTCCTCATCCGCAGATTTAGCCTTTCTTTTCCTTCGCATCCATGATACCAGCAACAATAACATAGGCAAAACGAACATGAGGGATAAATAAATCGGATCATGTGGAATGACCTCTTCCACTACGGCAATATGCACGACGACATTGGGGGCCATGCTGATGCCTAACAAGAAAGCGATGATCACGACAGGCACAATAAACACGCGATTGCTGCGTATGCGGGTTAGCTTCTGAATGCATCGGATCGTAGCAAATAGATAAATGAAGGTCTTGACGAAAGCCATAAAACAAAAGTAAAGAACGCCTGTAGCGTCAAGCTGAGCGATAAAATCGGCTACAGATATGGCTTGTATTAACGCATACATCGGATAAGTGGCCCGTTTGAAGATTTCCTCTCCGAAGACGGCAACCGCCATCGCATCGGTGAAGGCGATGAAGGTTCCGGCAATCATGGTAGAAACAACCATGGTTTTTCTAATACGCTGCCTGGGTTTGACTGAAGTCCATACTAAGGCCAGAGCCAGCGACTCTCCATAGGATTGGATGATTCCTAACGGCCACACCACCTTCCATATGCGCCCCCAGCCTTTATCCAGTAAGGGAAATAAATTACCCAGTTCTACAACCCCTGAACTGATAATCAAAATAACCTCAATCAGGTAGATGAAGAAAAGAAGCGGCAAAATGATTTCCGCAAGCTTGCCCATGACCGAAATACCCAGCACAAGGCCATAAGCGATGACACCAATAAACACAACAAGAATGACCCATGAAGGCGTACCGGGTAAAATGGTTGAAGGCACCAAATCCTTGATATCCGCGACGATTCTGCCGGCGATATACAGAAACAAGAGGGGATGGAGCCAAGCGATAGGCGTACCTATCCACTTCCCGAATTGCTGCGGGTAACATTCGATGTACGTTAGCCCGGGGTTTAATTCCGTTATACTTGCATAGACCCAGACCAAGGCTGTCCCGAGAAGCATCGAGATTAGAACAGCAAGCCAGGAATCCCTCCCTGCCCCTGCCGCGAAACCAAATATGATGGTGGTCCCGATCTGATAAATAATCGAGATTGCGAGCAGTTGATGCCGGGAAATGGTGTCCATACCTTATACCTAGTCCTTGTTTGTGGTTTACATGCTTTATTTTTTCAATTCATTTTCCTTCCAAAACATAGAGTCATTCACACGACCCGTTCCAGACAGCTTAACATCCGCTTTTACGCTTACCTCAATATTCGGAAACTCTTGATCCCACTGATCGGCCCATTTATCATTCCATAGCTCTTTATGCTGCCGATGGAGGATACTTCCAAAACCAACGATATCCGACTTGTACTGTTTTTTTAATTTTTCCACGGTTTGCAGAACTCTTTTTTCGACTTCTTTTCCGAAGGACTGTTCAAATTTTTTTAAATTATGTACGTCCTTGACGCTCCATTTTGTTGTGTTTTCGAACAATTCACCTTCCATATGAATGTCGACATCGAACCGTATGCGATCCCCATCGACCTTGGATTGGAAGTTGGCTTTTGATTTGGCGACTTGCATGCTTACTTTCCCGGATGATTTGGGATCAGGGAATCGCGCGGTAACGATCGAGCTCTTCATCTTATTGCTGAGCCATAGTACACACTCGGCCTCTTGCCCATTCAGCCAGCCGACCAACCGGTCGCGGTGGAAGACACCTAATCCAACGAGACCCAGAAATCCCCCGCTGACCTTCGATTCTTGAACCTGCTGATCACTTAGAGGCATGATTTGAATCTGTGACATGACCGGTTCTATTCCAGCTTCAAGCAGCCGATATACATAATCTCGAATGCTGGCAGTCTCGATGGGCCTGGCCTTCTCCTCTTCTCTCACATCTTCTGCTGAGAAGCTTTCGAAGATCGGGGCTGCTTTCAACAAATCCCGGGCTTCCCCCTTGGTTGTCATCATGTATGTATTCCCCCGGGCTTCCCGATGTCTCGAGAAGAAGTCCAGAATGGCGGATAAGCCCGATCTTGCCAAGTCATCGCCGATGATAATAACTCGATTGTGCGAGAAAATAAGCTCACGAGAGACTTTTTTCCGAAGGACGCGATAAGCATCCATGATGGTCTCCCCCTTTTCTGAGAACAAAAGAGTCGCGTTACCGCTGGAAGCTCCATTTTCTATGGTGCCCTTGGTCATCTTAATCTTCATCACTTGCAGACTTAGCTGGATTTTATGATCCTTGGTCAGATCTACAGCTGTAGCGGTAACAATAGCCACATCGTTTAATTCCACCCGGCTCCAGCATCCGGCGAGAGAAATAACCATAACTATAAGTAATAGCAGGATCATTGGTTTTCTCATCATGACCTCTGATTTGCTTTATTTTTGGGATCTCTGCCGATGCAAAGCAAAGGGATTGGATATCCGCCCGGAACGCTTCTCCTTCGTGTCCGCGATATGTTTCATCATGTTGGGCCAGTTGGCCCGAATGATGACATCCTGGAGCTCCTCCATGCGCAGAGGGGCCAATGGAGTCATGTACGGCACACCGAAAGAACGCAGATGCAGCATATGAAGCAATAACATTAACAGCAGCATCAGGATGCCGTAGAGACCTAATGCAGCTGCCGCGATCATCATAGGGAAACGAAGCAAGCGGAACGCAAGTCCCAGCTGGAAGCTCGGGAAGATAAAAGAAGCAATACCCGTCATAGAGACGATGATGACGAGGGGCGACGACACGATGCCTGCGGCTACCGCAGCCTGACCGATCACCAAGGCCCCTACTATACTGACCGCTTGGCCGACCGGACGAGGAAGACGTACACCCGCTTCTCTCAAGCCTTCGAAGGCAACCTCCATCAGAAGGGCCTCCACAAAGGCAGGAAAGGGAACCGTCTCCCGGGCAGAGGCGATGCTGATTAATAGCATGGTGGGTATCATCTCATGATGAAAGGTCGTTAAAGCAATATAAAGGGATGGAAGGAGAAGCGAAGAAATAACGGCCAGCAACCTCAACATACGAATGGAAGAAGCAATGAAATACCGTTGATAATAGTCTTCCGGCGACTGCAGCAGTTCGAAGAATGTCCCCGGTACCAGAAGAACAAACGGGGTGTTGTCAATGATAATGGCGACCTTGCCCTCCAGAAGATTGCCGACCACCCTGTCCGGCCGTTCTGTGACTAATACTTGCGGGAACGGTGACAAGGCATGATCTTCGATAAGTTCTTCGATATAACCGCTTTCCAGAATAGCGTCGATTTTGATACGTCCGATTCTTTCTTTCACTTCTCGGACCAAGGCTTTATCGGCAATGCCCTCCAAGTATACAATCGCAATCTCAGTATTGGATAACCGTCCTACTTTTACTTCTTCCATTTTGAGGGAAGGAGTTTTCAGTCTTCTGCGAATTAAACTTATATTCGTACCGAGACTTTCTTGGAAGCCTTCTCTCGGACCGCGAATCACTGCTTCTGTCGCCGGTTCTTCAATCGATCTTTTCTCCCAATGCCGCTCATGAATCACCAATACTTCAGGCAATCCATCCAGGAGCAATGCGACATCTCCGGCTAATATATGTTCGACGGTTTCGTCAAACGTCCCGACCCAGCCTGCTTGCGAAGCATAAATCAATTGATTTTGAATCTTGGTTTTCATATCAGCGGTGAAGGGTCCCGGCTGCTCCAAAAAATCGTCACGGCACTCGGTTAACTGTCTCATGATGTTCAAGTCGACCGACTTGATGTCTACCAGTCCGCATAAAAAAATAAGCGCGCCCTTTTTACCGCCATTCATCTCGACATTACGGTAATGGATATCTGCACATTTGTTAAAAACCGTCTGGAACTTCAATACATCTTCATTCACAGCTCCACACAGCGTGTAACCGCCGGCAGTTCTATCCGGTTGCACGTTTTGTGCCATCCCTCTTCATTCCTTTATTTGGCTAACTGGTTTTATTAATATGAACATCGCCTTTCCATAATATACAATTACGCAAATAATCCTTCACCGGCGTGAAGGATTATGGTGGAATACGTGTTTAATTGTCAGGTAGCGTTAGCCGAGCTTTTGGCCGCAGTTCGGACAAAAATTGGCCCCTTCCGTCTTCGTGCCACAGTTCGGGCAGAAGTTCGGCTTGGTGCCGCCACCGGATGGAGAAGATGTCGGCTGGGCAGCAGCTGGAGTCTCCGGGGCTTTATTGATATTTTTCATCATTTCATTAGCTATATTCATCCCCATCATCATGCCCGCCATGTCGGATGCGGCTCCGCCGCCCTGCACCTTGCCGGAGGCGATGCCGTCGGTCATGCTGACCTGCTGATACTTCTGGAGATTGCCGATCATCTCATGAGAAGCCGTCTTCGTAATCATAGCTTGAATTTCCGGCGGATAGTTGAAGCTCATGACGTTAAAGCCCGTAATCGTCATCCCGTTATCCAACACCTGCATATCCAGATCCTCGCGGATCCCCTGGGCAATATCGGAGGCATTGGCTTGCAGATTGAACATGTCCTTCCCTTCGCGGCTGATCCACTTCATCAGCAGCTGGTCCAGCACCGAGGTGATCCTCAGCTTCACGTCCTCCACCAGGTAGCTGTCCTTGACTCCGGCGATCTTGTCGATCAGCGTGACGTAATCATTCACTCTGAAGTTGAACGTACCGTTGGCGCGGATCGGCATCCCGCCGGGAAGCTGTGGAGTCGGGATCAAAATCGGATTCTGCGTTCCCCACTTGACGGTAAATTCCTTCGTATTGACGAACAGCACCTCTACCCGCATCCCGCTATTGAAGCCGAACTTGAATCCCTTGAGCGTAGATAAGAACGGAATGATCTGAGATTCAATGTTATACTCTCCATCGTCCTCGAAAATCCCTTCGATCTTGCCGTTATTGACGAAGATCGCATCCTGACCAGGGCGGATGATGAGCTTACTGCCCTTCTTGATCTCCCGGTTGCTCCACTTCCAGAAAATCATATCCTCTCTAAACTCTTCCCACTCTACTACATTCGCAAACTGATTTTTGAAAAACATGCCTTATCCATCCCTTCTATTAAAATGATCCTCTGCTGCCGCTATGCGAATGGCCGCCGCCTGTCGTCCCTCCGCCACCACCGCCTCCCGAGCCGCCGCCGTTGTTGTTCTTCTCGATTTTCCGTCTCGAGGTGGTGGTACGCAGATATTGATCCTGATGGTCCAGGACACCTGAGGTGCTCGCATCCTCATACGTTTGCCGCTGCACGGTCACCCGGCCGCCGGAATGGTAGGCCATCGTCCCGACCACTGCGCCGCCCAAGACGAGGGAAGCCCCCAACTGAAACCACAGGTTGAACAGAATATTGTCCGGGTTCACGCCCGGGCGGACGCCCATGTACTTGTAGGCCGTCTGAATATAGGTCTCAAACGCCTGCCTATACTGACCGCTCGTGAGCTTAGGGGTGATCTTGGCACGTAGCTGATCCAATCTTTTGTCATCCAAATACTGCTTTCCTTTATAGAATCCCGCCAAGTACACCTCGCGATTCTTCATATCCAGCATCAGGATGGCCGCATTGCCATGAGGCTTGTCGTAGCCGGGAGCCTGTTTATCGTAGAAATCGTCTGTCATTTTCACTACATCGACATTCCCGGTATCCTTGGAGGTCACAATGATGAAGTCCGTTTGTCTCTTGGCCCCGTATTGATTGGCCATGACATTCAGCGCCTCGTAATCTTCCTGGCTCAGCAGTCCTGCATCGTCATAGACCAGTTTCTTATTCTCTGCCGCGGTAGCTTCGGACATGAACAGTTGCATCGGTACCGCCAGGATTACAGAGACCAGAAACATTACGGCCAGTATCCTCCTCGTTCTGATCACCACAGTCCACCTCCCATCATCCAGGAGATTAGCTTCAGAGAGAGGAAAGAAGCCCCGAAGATACTCGCAAACCATGCAGCCACCTTGGCCTTGCTGATCGGAGGCTTGCCGACCACCTTGCCCGTCTGGCCGTTCATGGCGAACGTATACTCCAGTTTATTGAAGTCATAGTGGACGACCCATACCGGAAGCAGCACATAGTCTGCATGCTTTAACTGAGTATCGATCTGCTTGTTCGTATAATTCACCGTTGTGTACCCGGAGGTAGAAGTTCGGATCGCCGCTTCGATGTATTCACTGATCTTATGCTTCGCCCGGGGAAGCAGCTCTTGATCGGTGTAGCTGTACTTCTCCGCGATGTAGCCGGCAAGATAAGGCGTTTTGAAGCTTTTCAGCTGAGCATACGGGAACGGCTCCAGCTTATCCATCAGCTCGTCGTTCATTTTCTCCGAGGCGTCAATGGGAACCTTCGTATAGTTCAGACGGATCTTCCGGTATAGTTCGAAATGCTGCGTTTCCGTAATCTGATAGTCGCCCTGCGTATAGGTTCTGACTTTCGTACCGTGTCCTTGAACCTCTACCCGATTATGGAGCTCATATAGCCAGAAGGGAACATACATCCCGGTTATGCCCTTGACCCGGTCCGCCGTCATGAAGCCAGCTGGAGTCAGACGGCCATTGCGGCACCATTTCCGGAAGGCCCGCATCGCCTCTTCCTTGCTGATGGAGAACGGGATCACCTTGGCCGGAGCCAGCTTCCCGGTCAGCCGGTCGCCGAGCACGACACCGGAGCCGCAGAAGCTGCATACCGTCGCCGTCGTCTCCGCCTCCGTCATGATGATGGCGCCGCAGCTGGTGCAATGATATTCCTTGGCCTCGTCTTCTGTAAAAGCCTGCTTCGTAAGAAGATCCGGCATATCTTCGATATTGTCATTTCTTCCGCA
Source organism: Paenibacillus filicis (assembly GCF_038070315.1). Taxonomy (NCBI): domain Bacteria; kingdom Bacillati; phylum Bacillota; class Bacilli; order Caryophanales; family Paenibacillaceae; genus Paenibacillus; species Paenibacillus filicis. The sequence continues at coordinate 123,533 of NZ_JBBPCC010000002.1, forward strand.
GCTGTGACAGGACAACATCCCGGATGTACTGTCGAACACCATGCCGCTGCCGCAATTTGGACATTTGTACTCGATAACCTGCATCGGTTCACCTCATGATCGAAGAGACGTTATTCCTTCTTCTTCAATTTCTCCTTGATTGCGGCCAATTCGTCTCCGGTATCCGTCCCCTTATCCGTATCCCGATCATATTGGGCCAGCAGCTCATCCAGATCGTCCTTCTGCCCCCCTCTGAGCTCAGCGAGGGCCATGGCTTCCTCATAGGCGCTGTTCACCTTCTCCTCCGCCGCTTGGAACGCAGCATCCTGACCGCCGACCGATGAGCCGGCAGCATTGATCCTTTGCTGCACTCGGGTAGCTGCGAGCTTGCCCTTCAGCTCAGCCTGGCGCGCTTCCAATTGGCCGATATCCGATATCAGCTTATCCTGGATGCGCTTCATGCTGGCGGCATTCGAGGCGGCCAGGTCATAGGCCGCTTGCAGTGAGGCTTCTTTCTCTGCGAGAGGCACCTTCCTCTCCAGGAACTTTCGGGCCTCCCCATCGTTGCCCGCCTCGACCGCCTTCTCCGCATAGCGCTGCAGCTTGGCAATCTCGGCCTGACAGTCGTCGAGCGCCCTCTTCGTCCTTCGCTCGTCCGCCAGTACCGAGGCCGTCTCGGCCTTCACCTGACCCAGGTCGCGGTTCAGTCCGCGCATGAAGTCATCGATCGTCCTCTCCGGGTCTTCCGTTTTATCCAGTAAGGCATGGATATTGCTCGCCATAATCTCTCTAAACCTTGCTAAGATTCCCATAAGGACCTCCCCGCGAATGAAGTGCTTAGCCTAATCATACTCCATAATACTTAGTATGGGCTTAAAAAGATTCATTTTCGTCCACATCCATTTTAATTCCATATCCTGCCAAGCACAATAAAGCCCGAAGCCTCTCTCTCGAGAAGCCCCGGGCTCTGCCACCGTTAGCCTATTATTTTCTTACCAGGACAAAATCATCGAACGCCGCCCAGTTGCTTCCTTGCGCGTTGGAATGCACGCCGATGGTGATCGTGCCTGTCGTCACATTGATATTGTCGATGACGAGCTGCACCCATGTGCTCTGCGTGCTCTCGCCTCCCAGATCGTGAGTCAGCGTCGATCCGCCGTAGTTGCTCGCTTCCAGACGAACCGCGTTCTGAGTGCCGCTGGAGCGGACCCAGACGGATGCCTTATAGCTGCCATTCGGGACAGAGACTGCTTGGAACGTCGTTTGCTGGTAAGGCGTAGCCGCGAAGTGAGTCAGCTTGTACGTGCCGGTGCGAGGCGTATTATTGTCCACGCTATGTGCGGTTGCCTGCCCGGTTGGATGCCAATCGCTCCAGCTTCCGGTATTCCCGGTCTCAAAACCAGGATTAGCCAGCAGATTGGCCGCAGTGAACTGGATGCCGTTCAGGTTCACGGCTCCCCGGTATACGAGGTACACGTCCTTGACACCATTCGCACCGCTCAGAGCGGCACTATTCGTCACCCAGGTTTGCCAGCCGCCGGTTCCGTTCACGCCAATCGTACCGAGCAAGGCTCCTGTTGGGCTGTCGGTCCGGACCTCAATGGAGGTAGCCGTCGAGAAGCCGTTGGCTACACGCGCTTGAATGCCGTTCACTCCGCTAAGATTGACGTTCTTATACATGATCCAGCTGCCATTGGTCGCATTGCCGATATCCAGACCGCCGCCGACATCGGTCGTGGTTTCAGGGCGGATTGAGAAGGCTTCGTTATAAGCCGATGCCTTCAGCGCATTGTCGCTTGGGATGACGGTATTGGCTGTAGATTGCGCACCTGACCACTTGAATGTCACAGCCGACTTGGATGGAAGCGTATACGTAAATGCTTGGTCGCCCCATTTGACTTTGAACGTGTTATTGGACGTCGTTTCATTATAAGCAACCAGAACCTTGCTGCCGTCCGGGTTCTTGAGCGCGACGTTGTGAATGCCGCCCGCATAGCCCGTCGAAGCAATCCGGACCGCACCCGGCACCGCGAACTTGCTCAGATGACCCATGGAGTAATACGAAGCGCCATAGGTCACATTGCCTGTGGCTTGGTCGATCGCGATCAGACCGGTGCATGTCGTGCAGCCGCCATTGGTCGGGCCGTTGTTCGTATCCAGCGCCAGGTTCCAGGCGATGAAGTTCTTGGACCAGTGACGGATTGTCTTGGTCAGGTTCTTCATGTCCACATCGAATTGGCCGGTCGTCGTATCCGTCCAGATGCCGCCCGTACATTCCGTCTCGTAGGTGTCCTTGTTCGGGAACAAATAATGCATCGTGGACATGATCGTCGCTTCTCCACCGTAGCAGTGCCATGCAGTACCCGCGGTGTATGCCGCCGCAGCCGAGTCACTATAATACGCAGGGACAAAATCGATATCCCAGTTATGATCGAAAGCGAAAATTTTGACATTCTTGCTGCTGAGCGCAGGGCCCAGATTGTTCTTGACGAAATTCGCCGATTCCTGCGGCGTCATGTACATCCCCGGATATCCGGTCGAGGCCCATCTCGGCTCGTTCTGCGGAGTCACGGCATAGATCGGCACGCCCTTGGCGGCATACGCGTCGATAAAGTTCACGAAGTACGTGGCCAGATCGCCGTAGTTGGCGAGCTTCAGCTTGGCGGTATCTCCGCCCAGCATCGAGTTGTTTTCCTTCATCCAGCCGGGAGGGCTCCAAGGGCTGGCGACGATCTTGAGATTCGGGTTCAGGCTTCGCGCCTGCTGCAGCAGCGGGATGATATCGACCTCATCCGCAGCGATGGAGAACGGAGCCGTCGGCGAGTTCTTATAGTTGTAATTGCCGATATGGGAGAAATCCGAGGCACCGATCGTCTGGCGCAGCCAGCTGATGCCGATGCCATTCGTCGGACTGAACAGGTTGTTCATCAGCGTGTTGCGGGTGCTGGCACTAATCTTCTGATTCATCAGATACCCGGACGAATCCGTGATCGACGCTCCGAATCCGTCTACGGTCTGGAACGTCACATTCTCATCCACATAGATCGTATTCTGGTCCGAGTTGCGGTAAGGCGAGAAGCTGATATTGCTTTGCGGAGCCAGCTTCTCGATCAGTGTTTCATTGGTGCGCCATACATTGACGGTTTCTCCCGCTGCGGCAGCCGGACTCGGCTTGAACAACACAACGGGCGTGGTCAGCAGCGCCGTGCTTAGCGCAACGGCAGTCATACGCTTAAACCATGATTTGGACATTAAATGGCCTCCTTTTTTTTGGGGGGAAGCGGCCAATAGGCCGCCCCTGTCATTTGCCTGTCTTCTGCTTCCAGGCATTCAGCTGCTTCTGCACTTCCGCTACGACTTTGTCGATCCCTGCCTTCTTTCGTTTCTCGATATACTCCGCCAGCTTCTGGTCCACGCTTGCCGCCCCCGTATTGAGCGGAGGGCCGAATTCGTCGTTGACCGCCTGAATGTTCGCAATCTCCGTCTGGACAGGCTCCGGGTCAAAGGTAAAGCCCAGAATCGGCGATGGCTTGGCCTCGCGGTTTTCCTTCAGCGTCTGGTCGCGGACCGCCTGACTCTGTCCTTCCTGCAGGTCAGCAAGGAAGCCGTTGCCGAAGACCCAGGTTTGGTTCGGACTGTACCCGCTGTTCTCGATCAGCTTGACCGTATTGCTCGAGACGCGGTTGTAATGCTTGCCTTCGATCCCGTAGCAGATCAGGTTGAGCAGCTCTTTATCCGTGTTGAGCAGGTTCAAAAACTTCAACGCGCGCTCCGGATTTCTCGAGGTTTTGCTGATCGATTGCATCGATTGAATGATCGTGTTGGTCCCGACAAAAGGCTCAGTGGTCGGCACGATCACAATATCCTGTCCACCGGATGCGATTTTCTCTTCCACCTCCTTCCCAGGCTTCAGTACGTTATGAAACGTAACGGCAAGCTGTCCGGTTTTCTTCCGGTCATCCAGCGCTTTTACGGTCGGAGCGTCCTTGTTGATCAAGCCTTTCTTATACCAGTCACTCATCAGGGTGAGATATTCCTTGTAGCCCGGCGATTGAATGACGTCGAACACCTTGGTCTGCGCATCGTCCCGATAGATACCGACGATCGCCTCATTCGAGATATACTCGACATTGTTGTAGGTCGTCTTCATGTTCTCGAAGTTGCCGGCCCGCGTCATGGCGAATGGGATGATGTCCGGCTCGTTTTCCTTGATCTTCATCAGGAACGGCTCGATATCCTTGATGGTGTTGATCGTCTTGGGGTCCAGGCCGTACTTGTCTGCAAACCGCTTCTGGATCACGAAGCCTTCCTTGTTCGTAATCGTCTGGTAGTTCAGGATGCCGTAGATTTTGCCGTCGACCTTCAGCGCCTCCCAGACGATGTCCGGGAACGTCTTCTTCAGCTCGGGGGCGGTATTATCGAGCATAGGCCCGAGCTCCAGAAACGCTCCGCGCCGTGCATTCTGGGCATAGTTGAACATCCAGAACGAGGTCCAGGCAATATCGAACTGCTCACCAGCGGCAACCATCGTATTCAGCTTCTGCTCATAGCTGCCTCCATCCGTCGGCATGAGCTTGATCGTCGTATTCAGCTTGGCGGTGGTGATCTTGTTGATCTCCGCTTCCACATTTTTCAGGTCCGGATACGTGACCCATTGCGGATAATACCAGGTCAGCTCGACCGGCTTCTCGCCGCCCTCGCCTGTCTTCCCTGCTGCCGGTTCTCCCTTGCTTCCCTTGGGGCTGTTGTCTCCGCTGCAAGCGGATAACGCCAGTGTGCAGCCTAGCAGGACGGAGAGACCTGCCCGCATCGCTTTGTTTTTCTTCGTGACCATATGCCTTGACCTCCTCTGGAATCGGTAAGCTTACTCCTTGAGCGAGCCTACGGTAAGCCCTTTGACGAAATAACGCTGGAAGAAAGGAAACACCACAAGCATCGGCCCCGCTCCCAGCACAGCGAGCGCCATGCGCGTCGTCAGACTGGGAAACTTCGAGGCATCGATCGTTCCCTGCACATACTGGGCGTTGGCGGCGAAGAACTCGATCGAATTCATCGTCCGGTACAGCAGTAGCTGCAACGGAACCAGCTTGCCCTGATCGATGAACAGCAGCCCCAGCCACCAGTCGTTCCAGTAGACGAAGGAGATGAACAGTCCCACGGTAGCCAGAGCCGGTGTGGAAAGCGGCAGGACGATCGAGAAAAATGAACGGTATTCGCCAGCGCCGTCAATATGGGCCGATTCGATAATTTCCGCAGGCATCCGGTCGAGAAATCCCTTCATAATGAGGACATAGAACGGATTGATCAGATAAGGAATGATCAGCGCCCACAGCGTGTCCTTCATATGCAGATATTTGACGATAAGGATGTAGAATGGAACGAGTCCACCGTTGAACAGCATCGTGAACACCACGATCAGCGTGGTTGCCTTGCGGAACCGGTAATCCTTGCGCGACATCACATAGGCGATCATCGCCGTGAATAGCAGTCCCGCCGCAGTGCCTAGAACCGTGACTAGGATGGTAACACTGTACGCATCCAGCAGCACGCCGGGATTGGTAAACACCGCCCGGTAGCCGGCCAGACTGAATTGCTGTGGAATGATGCGGTACCCGTCCCTGACGACCGCTCCTTCCCCTGACAGGGATACCGCGATAACCAGCAGGAGCGGAAATATCATGGCGATCGTCACAAGCCCGAACAAAGCATGGTTCACCATCGGGGCCATGGACCCTGAATTCTTCTTCATAGTTGGAACGCCCCTTACCATAATGCATGCTCCGAATTGAACTTCTTGATGATTCCGTTGGTCGCCACAACCAAGATAAAGCCGACGACCGACTGGTACAGGCCTACTGCAGCAGACATCCCGACATCCCCGACGGTCCGCAAAGCCCGGAAGACATAGGTGTCGATCACATCCGTCGTAGCGTACAGAAAGCTGGAATTGTTCGGGATGAAGTAAAATAGCCCGAAGTCTGCGCGGAACATCCCGCCGATCGCTACAATGAACAGCACGACAATAAGCGGCGTCAATAACGGAAGCGTGATGCGGCGTACCATCTGCGCCTTGCTCGCCCCGTCGATACGGGCCGCCTCGTAATAGGAAGGATTGATGCCGATGATGCCCGCATAATAGACCAGCGTCGAGAAGCCGACGGTCTTCCACAGATTCACGGCGTTCAAGATATAAGGCCAGCGGCTCGCCTCCTGGTACCAGCTCACCGGCTTCAGGCCCAGCCAGGACCACAGATGCTCGAGCAAGCCCCTCTCCTGCTCCAGGAAGGCCAGCACGATGTAGCCGACGACGACCCAGGAAAGGAAGTATGGCAGGAACAGCGCCGTCTGGTACACCTTCACCGCTCTGCCCGACATCTCGCTGAGCAGCACAGCCAGCAGCAGCGCGCACACCATCGTAAGGAGTATGAAGCCGAAATTATACAGCACCGTGTTCCGCGTAATTCTCCACGCATTATCTGAGACGAAGAAAAACCTGAAGTTATCGAAGCCGTTCCATTCGCTTCCGAAGATGCCCTTATCGAAACGAAATTTCTTGAACGCGACGATCAATCCGATCAGCGGCAGATAGCTGAATACGAGCTTGAACAGCAAAGCCGGCAGACTGAGAATGAACAGATCCCGATTTTTTTTGAAATGTCCCTCGTGCTTAAGCGTACTCCCTCGGACGATCTGACTTTTCATGTTGCACTCACCTCCCCCGGCTGCCGGATTGTTGGACGCAGCTTTCATGGGCCTATCATGTCAGATCAGCCGGGGTTCTTCCACTGAACAAATCGTACTTTTCTCTTTCTCGGCGTTCACTTTCCGCACTTTTCTCTCTGTGCAGCCGCCTGCTCAGGAATAAGGCCTTGAAGGTCAACATGTGTTGATCATTCAAGGCCTTGCATTCATTGGATTCCTGGTTTGTCCGGAGCTATCACCTTTCTAAGCCGGTAATTTTTCGGAGAAGTGCCGTATTTGACTTTGAACAGCTTGAAAAAATAACTTTGCGACCGGTACCCGGCAAGCTCCATGACTTCATTAATCGTAATATCCTTCGTCTCCAGCAGCTCCAGGGACCTCTCGAGACGAATATCATTCATGTACTCCGTCACGGACAGGCCTGTACTTTGCTTGAACTGCCTTCCGACATACGCCGAGGACATCTTCAGCAGCTGAGCGATCGATTGCAGACTGAAATCCGGGTCCATGCTGTTCTCCGCAATCATATCCTTGATCGTCCGGCATAAGATTTCCGTCTTCTCGTTCTCCCCCGCACTGGCTTGATCGGAGAGCTGGACTGCGAGCGAGTGGAACAGAGACTCCATCTGCTCCGCCGTTTCCTGCTCCAGCACCTCTTGGTAGAACTGCCTGACATTTATCGCAATCGGCCGCAGCCGGTTTTCATTGATTTCGCTAATCGTCTTCGTTACCGTAACGGTCATATGCAGGACCGCATTCATGAATTGGGTATACGTCAGGCCCGACGCATACTGGAAGAAATAGCGGAAGTCATGGCTCAGCTCCTCGCTGTTCCCCACCCGCAGGTGCTCGATGATCTGCTTCTCGATCTGGGTCGCCTGATGAATGTTTTCGTGGCGCTCGCTTTCCCCGACCAGCTTGGATGTAATGATCATCGAGCTGCCGAGCAGCATCCGGTACAGGATCAGATGCTGCGCCTCCGTGTATGCTTCTGCAATATCCCGGTAATCCGCGAAAGGCTCCACGAGGGAGATCGTCGTCGACAGCTGATAGTAGCGCTGGATGACTTGCTGCATTTCCTTGATGGATGCTTCGAAAGCCTCTCCCGAGAACGACTCCCGGCTGAGCAGCGAGGCGAGGAAGACGAAATGATTCTCCCCCATCTCGATCCAGACGGGCTTGCACCACCTGGCAAGCAGCTCCTCGGCAATATTCCCAAGTGCGAACCGGTAAATTTTCTGTTCATTGGGGCTGGCCTGCATCATCTTCTGATCAAACCTGTCAATTTTGCAAACACCTACAATAAACGGTCCGTCCACGTCGATCTGCAAGCCTTGCTCGTCCAGCAGCTGGCGGAACTTATCTCTATCCAGGGCTGCGCTTCTCGTCAGCAAGCCCCGGACGTGGAATTGTTCGACGATCTTGCGGTTGCGGGCATGATGCTGCTCAGCGCTATTGGCTTTGTCCATCATCGAGGCGTAGCTATCGGATAAAAACGACCACTCGTCCGTCTGCTTGCCCGGCTTCCCCTCCCTAGGTGCGGAGTCTCGGACCTGCATCATCATCGTTTCTACCGGCCGGTACAGGCGCGCCGAGATGATATAGGCGATGATAGCCGACAGCAGCAGGAACAGCGCAGTCACGATGAGAAGCATATTGCGAATGCCGTTCAGCTCTCGGAAGGCGTAATCATACGACTGAATGGTCACGGCCTTCCAATTATAAACGCCCAGCGACAGGACCGTAACGATAGACTTGTCCTGGCCTTCTCCGTATGTGAACGATTCGAAGTCTGCCGTACTGGCTTGAATGCGCTGCCCGATGGCGGCAGGCAGAAAATCCGCAGCTTTATTTTCATTGGTGTAGAGCGATCCCGCTCCGTCCATCAGCAGAACCGAGCTGCTTTTATCATAAGCCAGATCGTTGATGACCTTGATGTTGTTCAAGATCCATTCCGGCTTCACATTCAGAATCAGCTTGCTCTGCCCGGCGATGTCCTCCTGCTTGTCATACATGAAATAAGAGAAAAAATCGACGGCAGCAGGCAGTGAGTTATCCGTAATCTTAACCGGGATCAGCTTCATCTTCTCGATGGGCTGCTTCTCCGCGATTTGCCGCTCGAAGCGGTCAATCTCCGCATGCAGATTGTCCTGGAACTTGCGATTGGTGGACAAATACGTATGGGTGTAACGGTTGTACAAGATGATGGAGTGCAAATAAGTCGAGGAATCCGCGACTTTGTCGAGCTTGGCCAGCTTTGTGGCGATATCCTCGTAGCTGAACGTTTTACTGTACAGAATAGGAATCACTTCATTGTCGAAGTACAGAGACATCATCAGGTTCTTGAGAATTTCATCCATGTACTCGACATTGTATTTCACCTGGGCGAGTACCTTGCGATTCGCTTCCGTCTGAATATGCAGTGCAGCGTTCTTCATATTCCAATAGAGTGTTGAGGCGAATACGCACAGAACCATTACGACGAATACGATGAGAGAAAGCAACATGCGCCGCAAATATTTGCGGGAACGGAATCTGGCCAGCATCCGGCTCCTCCTTACCTTATGTCCTTGGCAGGCTTATGACGAAGGCAGGGCTATCCCGTACATCGGGACAGCCCTATCTTGCTATCGATTGCTATGGAAGCATGCTACACGCGCAGCCAGCGGTACGTAGCCACGCTTTTGGCCGGAAGGCTCTCCAGCAATTGCCGGCCCTCACACACCACGCGGAACTGCTGCTCGTCCTCTGTCTGATTGATGACCACGACCACGATCGTTTGATCGGGATTCAGGAACGCGACATTGGTGACGGTCGCAGCCGATCCGTAATTGCTCTCGATACGGTGGGCACCTGTCTGGATAAACTTCGAGAATTGCCCGGTCAGGTAAAACTCCGGCGTCATCCAGTATTCCTCCCGGTTCGCAGCATTCTGGACGAGCAGCGTCGGGTCCGGGGTCCCGACCCACTGGTGCTTACCGATCGTGCTGTCGAGCATCGTGACCCAGGCATTGTAGCTGGAGGCCCAGTTCCGGAAGTATTGCGCAATCCGGTCAGCCGCCGACACGCCCCAGATCGACCGCTCGGTCATATGGATCGTTTTGTCAGGATAGGCGGACTTCAGCTCGGTCATGACCGTTGGTTCGCCCTCATAATCATGGAAGGCAATCCCGCTTGTGGCTGCATGGCCAGCCTCGTCGCTCAGGATGGGACAAACGTACGCCCAGCTGTCGCTGAAATTATGATCGAAGATCCAGATCTTCGTCGTCAGCCCGTGCGCCTCCAGCTCTCGCCTCAGGGCTATCACGAGCTCCCGCTGGCGCTCAGGGCTCATATAGCAGCTCGGATAGTCGATTTCGAGCAGAGGCTCGTTCTGTACGGTGATCGCATACAGCTCGATACCCTGTTCCTTGTAGGCTTGAATGGCCTTGCGGTAATACCGGGCGAGCACGTCAATATACGCGTAGCCGGACTTCAGCTCGCCCTTCTTCAAGCTGCCGGAGGTTTTCATCCACGCCGGCGGTGACCAAGGGGAGGCAAAGAACCGCAGATCCGGCGAAATCTCCTGCATCCGCTTGAGCGTGCCGACAATGCCCAGGTCAATATCCTTCTGAATCGAGAACCTCTCGAGGGAGAAATCCGTCTCCCCTTCCTCCAGATCGTTATAGGTATAGAAGGTCTGTGCGGTAAAGTCCGAGGTGCCTAGCGCGATGCGGATGAGGTCAAAGCCCGCACCTTGATCGGAATCGAGCAGTTGGGTCAAGACTTCATTCTGCTTGGAAGCCGACATCTGGGACAGATTATAGACCGTGCTCTCCTCCATCGAGGTGCCTATGCCGAGGATCTCCTGGTAGGCGATGTCCGGAAACACCGCGATCGTCTCAGCGTGAACGGCGCTCGGCGCCGTCAGCTTGGCTAGCGGCCTGGCCTCCCATGTATGATCAATTGCGAAAGACTCATAGAACCAGGACCTGTTTCTCGGTTCCTTCTCAGAGCTCCACCATACGTCTACCTGATTGCGTTTGTCATGATTCGGATGCTGGGTCATGTTATTCTCCTTTGGGCTTTAATCGAAGTAACGCGCAGCTTGCCATGCTTGCCTAAACTGACGGTTCTCCCGTTAGCATGACAAATCGAAGGGCAACTTGCCACTCCTCAATCTGTAGATTTCTCCACTAAAGCACTCCATCCCACACCTATTACTGAATAAAAACGCTTTCTTAATGAAATTAATCTCTATTCAGGAAGCCATACATGGGGCAAGCACATCGATAAAGCTTTCTCTTAGGCCTTTATGATTTCAATCATTTCATTCACACATTGTTCGATATCCTTCTTTGAGCAATCAACAGTTATATCACTGTACTTCATGTATAGTGGAACTCTTTCCTCGTAAACGTCCTTGAGGCTATTTCCTTTCTTCATCACGATACCCCTGGTTGTCGTTGGTTAGTCTCTGTTTAATTTCCTCATAAGGGACGTGTAGATAAATCACCCGTCCGCCCTGTTTAAGGGCATGCATAGCTTTTTCCGAATATACAACGCTTCCTCCTGTAGATATGATGCAATGATTTAGCTGCAATCCAGACACCGTGTTTTCTTCGATATCCATAAATCTATCGATCCCATCATGATCCAAGATATCTTGCAGTAACCTGCCTTCCTGCTGCTGGATAACCCTATCGGTATCTACATAATCCATTCCTAAAGCTTGGGCAAGTAACGCGCCTAACGTGCTTTTACCTGCTCCAGACATACCTATCAGAACGATATTCATATTCTTCCTCACTTTTGTGAATATAGTATACGGCTCGTTGAATGATTCGGCGTTTTCCAAAGATATCCTCTAAACCCACGCAAAGACTTCATCCTTGGGTTCGATTTATAGACTGCAAGGAATATGAGAACACAATGGCGAATAAGGAAAATATGGTAGTTGGGCAGAACAAACAGACAAATACAGGATATATTTTTGGTTTTGGAGGAGTGAACCCGTCAGCATAATTATGAACTTCATAGCCGTCTCGAATGATTAGAAGGGGAGGACCGCCTATTTATGGATCATTTAAAAGCGATCTTACAAGAAAGAGGAATTCACTATGAGATTATTCATCACGAAAAACAGATCCGTACCGCACAGGAAGGTGCCGATTATTTGGGAATTGAACTAGGTCAAACAGCTCCCACTTTAGTTCTTAAATCAGAAAAAGGATATGTTGCAATGATTGTTTCTGGAAATCGAGGTCGATTAGATTTAGAAGAAATATCAAGCAGCTTAGGATGTAGCCAATTGAAAATAGCAACCCCAAAAGAAGTCCAGCAAATCACTGGATACACGGTGGGTAATGTCTCCTTAGCACTTTCTTTGCCTTGTATCGTAGATAGACGACTTTTGCAATATCCTTTTGTTTATGGAGGTACAGGAGAACCAGGATCGACCTTGAAGATTGCCCCAACTGATTTGGAAAAACTAAATCAGGTTGTCGCTTTTTGGGATTGATGAATAAAAAAGGACGCTCCCGAGCCTTCGCTTGGGACACGTCCTTCACAAGAGTTACCACTTTAATTCCAATCCATCTGCTGATCCGCCAGCAGCTTCTTCAAGGCTCTGACCGCTACTACGAACAAATCCGGTCTGCTGTAGCCCTGGAACGTCTCCGCAGCAGATAAGTGCGGCTCCAGCGACATGAAGCCCGTATACTGTCTACGTTTCAATTCCTGCACAAGCTGCGGCAGCTCCCCGTCACCCTGACCGGCTGGCACTACCTGCCCGCTCTCCATCAGCGCATCCTTGATATGAATATACGTGACGTAGGGCGCAATAAGCGGGTACGCGTCCGTCATCGGACGAACGCCGCATTGTACGAAGTTCGCGGGATCGAAGGCGGCTCGCAGCTGCGGGGAATCGCAGGCTTGCAGGATGCCGAGACAGCGCTCCCCCGTATCGCCGTAGACATGCTTCTCATTCTCATGCAGCAACCGGACATCTTCCCGCTCTGCAATCTCTGTTAATAGCTTCATCCGGCTCAGTACTTCTCCCTCGTACTTCCCTGCTTCCTCTCCCTCCGGTATAAAGAACGAGAAGATACGGATGTATGGGGCTTCCAGATAACGAGCCAGCTCAATGGCCCGGGAAAATGACTTCAGATGCGGCTCGAATGGATCGGTAATCCGGATTTTGCCGATCGGCGACCCGATGGAGGACAGCTTGAACCCCCGCTCCTGCAATCGCTGCTTCAGCCGGGCCGCTTCCTCATCCGTCAGCTCCAGCACATTTTTGCCCCATACGTTCCGCAGCTCAAGATGGCTGATGCCCTCGGACTGCAGCACATCGAGCTGGACCTCCAAGTCCTGTGAAATTTCATCGGCAAATCCAGTTAATGTAATCACCTGACTGCACTCCCTGTCCTTTTGTTATTTATAATCTTCGGCCTTCTTCACCAGCTCCGCATAACCAGCTTCCGGCGTTATCTTGCCGAACATGACCTTTTCCCCGATGTCCTTGAAATCCTTGTCCGTGTAATTGCTCCAGCCCTTGGCTCCCGGGTTGAACGGCTGAGCATCAAGCGACACACTCTTGATTAGCTCGATCTGCAGCTTATCGGAGGGCGTGAGCTTCGGCGTCAAGTCATCCAATACTTTCTTGGATACAGGTACGCCCCGGGTCGTTCCGAGAATGTCAGCCGCTTCGGGATCATTAATAAACCACTCGATGAATTTCTTGGATTCCTCGATATGCTTGGAGTCGGCACTGACCGACCAGAACATCGAAGGCTTGAGCCAGCTGCTGGACTGCACCCCCTTGGGCTGCACCGCGAGCGTATAGGCACCCGGCTTGACGCCATCATAGCCGGGGTACAAGGCAGCGAGGGAGCGTCTCATCAAGACCGTACCATTGTTCAACAGATCGAGCTTGGCATCCGATTCCTTATCGGTGCTTGCGATATCTGCCGGAGGCACGACGCCATCCTTGCGCAGCTCTGCATAGGTTTGGACGTAGGCGAGCCAAGTCGCCTTATCGATGTTGAACTTGCCGTCCTCCGTGATCGGGTAACCTTTCCCTTGACTGAGCTGATAGGCGGAGTACAGCGTGTAATCCCCGGTGGCGTCCATCAGCACGTAGTTGCCCTTGCCCAGCTTGGCCTTGGCCTGACGTCCGAACTCATAATACTGCTCCCAGGTCCAGCCGCTCGCCGGAAGCGCAAGACCGAGCTTGTCGATCGCATCTTTGTTGTAAATCATGCCTGTCGCATTATTGCCCAGTGGAATCGCATACAGTTTATCTTTGTATGTGCCCGAATCAATCAGCGACTTGTCCACATCTTCGAGCCGAATGCCCTTGGACAAGTCGGCCAGTTGGTTGCGACCAGCGTATTCAGACAGCCACGGCGGGTTCATCTGGATAAGGTCCGGCGCATGTTTGGCCGCCGCTTGCGTCGCCAGTTTATCCGCGTACCCGTCAAACCCGGAGAATTCCGGCTCGAAGGTCACATGAGGATGTTTCTTCGTATAAGCGTCCAGCGCTTTGAGCGTTGCGTCATGCCGGGCCTGCGAGCCCCACCACATGATCCGCAGCTTGACCGGCTTATTCTCTGTGTTGCCCGTGGAATTTCCCCCATTGCTTGCGCCCGGCTTGCTCTCGGTATTCGATACGCAGCCTGCCAAGCTCGCAGCGACCAAAGCCGTCAAGGAAAGTAACCCCCAAGTACGCATCTGCCTGTTCATCCTCTTCCTATCCCCTTCCTGGTTCAGCAGGTTATTCTAACAAGCTTTATTATAAGTAAGACCGGCTACAAGAAGAATGAGAGTAATGAACACATTTCTGTCACTATCGATCACAACCTATTTTTTCGCGAGCTCGCTTGGATTCACCCCATAATATTTTTTGAAGTTCGAGCTGAAATAAGGAACGTTCTTATAGCCTACCTTCTCGGCGATTTCATAAATCATATGCTTGCCTTCGAGCATCAGCGCTTTCGCTTTCTCCATTCTGACGCGGATGACATAGTTCGTGAACGTTTCCCCCGTTGCTTTTTTGAAAATTTGGTTCAAATAATTGCGCGATAAGTACAAGTGCTTGGATAGATCCTCCAGACTAATCTCCTCCGGATAATGGCTGTGGGCATATTGAATCATGAATTCCACCGCATCCTTGTGCCGGGAATTTTCACTCCAGCCCCGGCTCGTCGCGATGATCCGAATTTTCTCCTTCAGCCATTGCTCCAGCTCGGCGGGCGTCGTCATCCGACTGATTTCCTGGGGAACCGCATTGTCTGGAAACAACTCATCCAGCACGATCCCTGTACTGTACAGCGAATAAGCCAATATCGTCCACAGCTCCGTACATAAATATTGCAAATAAGCAGGAGTGATGGACGGCATCTCACTCAGTTGGCTCACATAGCCATCAATAAGCGCATCCGTTGTCTGCCCCTTGGAGTACACGATCGCTTCAGCCAGCTCCTGATAAAACTTGATCGGACGTATCGCCACCTTGCTGCCTGCAGGAAGAGCGCCCGCATGACCGGGCTCGAACACCATGGTCTGCTGCAGCAGATCGAGGAATGCTTCCTCCGTGGAATTCGAAATTTCCTTCCAATCCTCTGTGACGCTTCCGAATCCCGTTCGGATTTCCAGCTTCAGATACATCTGGACACAATCCGTGATCCGCTCGGACATACGCCGTATGTCTCGGATGGCATCATTCCAGGACCTATCCCGGTTCAGATGGAAAATAATCGCCGCATGATGGCTGTGCAGCTCGACGAACTCAGCTTCCGGCCAATGGTCCGCCAACAGTTCGCGGACGACATTGGCGAGCGCAAACCGGAACAGGTTCCAGTCGGTCAGCGACACCTTGGATATACGAACCGTGCTCATCAGCTCGATCCCCATTACCAGATGATTTCTCTCCCTCCAGTAGGCCCGGCCAGACAACTTCAAGCTCTCATCGGCTACAGACCGCTCAAAGGTACCGGTAAACACGGATTTCAGCCATTCCTTCTGCACGAACGGCTCATACATCATCAGTCTCCGCCTGACTTCCTCCTGCTCCAGCTGCTTGAGCTCCCGGGCTTCCAGTTCCTGAATTACGCGCTCAAGCACCGTTCGCAGCTCTTCCATCGTTACCGGCTTGGACAAATAGTCACTGACCTGCAGTCGGAGCGCCTGACGGGCATATTGAAAATCCGAATAACCGCTTAAGATAATCACCTCGCCCGCGAACTGCTCGCCTCTCAACTGCTCGATCATGTCCAGGCCATTCATCACCGGCATATAGATGTCTGTGATCACGATATCGGGCTTCGTCTCCCGGATAACTGCCAGACCTTCTTCGCCGTCCATAGCCTCCCCAACCCACTCCGCTCCCAGCTGTTCCCACGGAATCGACTTGCGCATGCCATCCAGCACTTGAAAATCATCGTCAATAATGAGGATTCGCCACATGGAATCTCTCCTCCGCCTCTTGTTTGTTCGAAATGACGGGCAGCACGATCGTTACCAGCGTCCCTTGCCCATCTCTGTTGTGCAAGGCCACACCGTACGGCGTCCCCAGATACGCGTCTATGCGCTCCTTGACATTTCGGATGCCGTATCCGCCTGTCTTCCGCTTCTTCTCATGCCAATCTGGGCGTATTCCGACACCGTTATCATAGATTAGGAATTCAATATCGTGATCGCGTATACCCGCTTCAATACAGATATCTCCTGACCGGCGTCCGTGAAAGCCATGAATGATAGCGTTTTCGACGAACGGTTGAAGGGTCAGCCTGGGGATGTACATCTCCTTCAGGGCTTCGTCTATGTCCATGGAATAGGTTAACCGGTCGCCCCAGCGTATTTTCTGAATGTGTAGATACGATTCCACATGAACGAGCTCATCCTTGATGAGGATCATCGTCTCTCCGTTGGACAAGCCGATCCGGAACATCTTGCCCATCAAGGACAAAATCCGGCTGATCTTCTCCTGCCCCGCTTCGATAGCCAGCCAATTCAGCTGATCCAGCGTATTGTATAGAAAATGCGGGTTGATCATTGCCTGCAAGGCCAGTATCTCCGCCTCTCGCTGCCGTTTGTGCTGGGCCTTCAGGGAATGCAGCAGCTCCTCAATTCGCTCCATCTGCCGGCGGTAACCCTGAAACATATGGCCGAACTCATTCGTATAATCGGTCGGCAGGTGATCCATGGCGGAATTCGCCGGTACACGCCCCATGATCGATAACAGCTGGCGAATCGGCTTGGTAAACTGCCTGGAGAGAAACAAGGTAAAGAAAGAAGCGATGAAAATAGCCGCCAAGCCTACAGCGATGAGCGTATAGGCGAGCCGGAGGCTACCGTGTACGATGCTGTTCCATGGCGTCGCCTCAATCAGAATCCAGTCTGATTGGGACTTGTTCCACACGATCAGTACATCCTCGCTGTCTGCCACAGCCGGAAGCCTGACACTGCCCGACCTGTCCTTCGATGCTCGGATGCCGCTCAGCACCGGCTCCGGCAAGGCCAGATTGCCGATAGACGATATCGTCTTGCCCCCGCCGTCAAGCAGAATCCGTTTTCTCCCTTCCGACTCCCCCTGAACGAGATATTCAATCGCCGATGACTTGAGGTTGAGCACCAGCAGCCCGTAATATTTGCCGGAGTTGTTGTACACCTTGCGCGCGAATCCGATAAAGGACTGCGGCCCCGTATTCGTCTCCAGCGTACGTTCCCGGATCCAGCTGAAATCATTGTTCTGAACCTCGGGGAACCAGCTCTCTGACCTCACCTGATGAATATCGAGAAATTTCACCGGCGCCTGTGAATCCGTCAGATCCGGATTTTCCATGTATAGATGAATCGACTGCACCATCGTCGTGCTGTAAGTAATGTTGGCAAGCATATTGAGCAGATCCTTTTTGCGGCGCAGGCGTTCGAAGGAGTCTTTCTCCAGCGGATCGTAGCCAACCGTATCGATATTGCGCGCCGCCGCCAGCGACATCTGCTCGATCGACCGCAGCTGGATGTCGAGCTGCTTGTTGAGCTCGCCCAGCAAGTCCCGCTGGTAGTAGGAGGTCGTGTCCGCGAGCTCGTGGGAAGTGATGCTGTAGCTGATCCATGTGAAAATAAGCAGCAGTGCAGCAATAAATAGGGCAAAGCTGCCGAAAAATAGACGATCGATTCGCACCCTCTTGAACAGGCTCAACACCGCTCCCCCTCCTTCATGATTCCTGATATCAACAGAAAAAAGCTGCCCTAAGGCGCAGCTTTCCCCTGCAATGGTCGGATTGTAGCCTCATTTTACCCTTTCACCGCACCTGAAGCAATGCCGTCTACAAAGTGCCGCTGGGCCAGGAAAAAGATGAGGAGCGACGGAATCACGGAAACCAGCGACATCGCAAGCAGTTGACCCCAAGGCAGCGCGGACTGGCTGTCCACGAATAGCTTCAATGCGAGACCCACCGTGTATTTATCAATGGAATTAATGTACAGCAAGTGACCGAAGAAGTCATCCCAATTCCACAGAAAGCAGTAGATCATAACGGTAACCAGCGCCGGCTTGGTCAGCGGCAGCACGATGCGCCAGTAAATGCCGAACCAGGTGCAGCCGTCCATTTTGGCCGATTCATCCAGTTCCTTGGGCAAGCCGCGAATAAATTGCACCAGGAGAAAGATGAAGAACGGGCCTCCGACTCCGCCGGCCAACAGGTGAGGCACGTAGAAAGGCAGATACGAGTTCACCCAGCCCCAGGCGTTAAACATAATATATTGAGGTACCAGCGTTACCTGAGTCGGCAGCATTAACGTTACCATTAGAATCGAAAACCAGAAATTTTTCAATGGAAAATCCAGCCGTGCGAACCCGAAAGCTACCAGACTGCAGGAGAGCACCGAAGTAATCAGCACGCCTGCTATCAATTCGAAGGTATTGATGTAGAAATGGGTGAACGTATATTTCGGAATCGCCACCCACCCTTCCGTGAAATTGCTCCATAACCAATTTGTCGGGAACAGCGAAGGCGAGCTCATCTCCTCATTGGACTTGAAGGCCGCACCGACCCACCACAAGACTGGATAGATCATGACCAGACTGAACAAGGTTAGCAGCATATGTGACCCGATCGACCTGCGCATTGTTGTATTCATTTCTTTCCCTTCCCTTCTGTCTCATAGAACACCCAGTATTTGGACGAAGCGAAAATCATAGCCGTGGCGATACCTATAATGATGAGGAGAATCCAGGCCAAGGCGGAGGCGTAGCCCATGTCGTAGCGCGAGAAAGCCCGATCGTACAAGTATAGCGCATACATATACGTGGAATTCACAGGTCCGCCCTTGGTAATGATAAAGGCCTGCGTGAACATCTGGAACGAGCCGATGGTTTGCAGCACCAGATTAAACAGCAGCACCGGAGACAGCATCGGCAGTGTAATCTGGACAAACTGTCTGACCTTGGACGCTCCGTCTACCGACGAGGCTTCATATAACTCGGCGGGAATCTGCTTCAAACCCGCAAGGAAAATGACCATCGACGAGCCGAACTGCCACGCGACCAGAATAATGAGGGTACCCAGCGCCGTGCCTGGACTGCTGATCCAACTGATCCCTTGAATGCCTACAAAGCTTAACAGCTTATTGATAAAGCCATCGATGCCAAACATGTTCTTCCACAATACCGCCACCGCGATACTGCTCCCGATCAATGAAGGCAAGTAGATCAGCGTTCTATACAAGGAAATTCCTTTGATCTTCTTGTTGAGCGCGATAGCAACCAGCAGCGCCGTGATCAGCTTCAGCGGAACCGAGAGGACGACGAACCAGAGCGTGACCTTCAGCGACTGGCGGAACGTATCGTCGGTGGCGAATATTCGCTCGTAATTTCTAAGGCCCACCCAATCAGGCGGGTCCAGCAGCGTGAATTTGGTGAGGGAGTAGTACACCGATTGAAGCATCGGCCACATCGTCAGGAGCAGAAAGCCCAGCAGCCATGGTGAGATGAACAGGTATCCGGCAATCGGAGATTCCCAGCGGTCTTTCAGCCGGAACGCAGCAGTCCGTTTGCGGGCGGCCTTGGAGGAGATTGAGGTTGTCTGAGTCTTCATAGTAGCCCACCTTTGCTTTTCTTATCTCCAAGTATAAAAGAAGGGGCTGCTCTCTAAAATGAGGGGAATGAACACTTCTTTTTCACAATCGAACAATAAACCTGAGCTGTCCGTGACTAGAAAAAATACAAATGTACCCAAATTTTACACAAGTATCGCCTTATCCTTCGTTGGTATGATGCTTGATGTAATCGTTATCATTTCGCTTCCGGTACACAAGGCTTTCTTTCCGATGCACGTTGAGAGAAAGGATGAAACCCTATGCATATAGACAATTATTTGAACCTGTCCGCCTTCCCTGCCCAGATCTCGCTGACGCTGGACCGCACGGCCAGCTTCCGCAACGTGAACCACGCTCACCCGGGACTCGAGATCATCTATGTTCACGAGGGACGGGGCAACGTCATTCTGGATGAATGCAGGCACAGCATCGAAGCGGGGACTCTGATCTACTACAAGCCCTTTCAACGGCACCAGGTTCAGATGGATACTGACGGCAGCCAACCTTATATCCGCTCCATGTTTTTATTCGAGCCCTCTCTGCTATGGAGTTATTTCCAGCCCTTCGATTCGTTGGTCAGCTTCCTGGAGACACTGTGGAAAAGCCGCCAAGTTCCTCAGGTGGTGCGCGTAGCGAACCCAGGAGAGATCAACGACTATTTGTCCCGTGTAGCGGCCCGGTACGGCGCTCCTTCTACTGCCCCTTACCGCATGGAAGAAAACGCCCTGCTGCTGCTCCAGCTGCTTCACTTTCTGCGAGATGTATTCCATCGCAGTCAGGCTTCTTCCATACTGCCCGCCTCTCCGAGACAGACCATCTCCGCTGCGGTGAAGCAGCTGCTCAGCTGGATCGACCGGCATTACACGGAAAAATGCGAGCTGAAAAGCATGGCCGCGCTCGTCCATCTCTCCCCCAATCATTTATCCTACCAGTTCCATAAGGAAACAGGCACCTCGATCACCGAGTACTTATCCGCCAGAAGGCTCCAGCATGCGGGCCTCCTGCTCCAGACGACCGATCAGCCGATCCGGGAGATCGGGCTGGACACCGGCTTCGATAACTTCTCCTACTTCTGCAAGGTGTTCAAGGAAAAATTCGGCGTGACGCCTTCCGCTTACCGCTCCCAGTCTGGTGCAAATGCTGGTCTGCGCAGCGAGCTGATCGGAGACTAACACACACAAAACCAGCGGCAATCTTGGACTGAAAATAAGTCCTAGACTGCCGCTGGTTATTTGGGCCCCATCCTTTGTCGAAGTTCCCCATTCTGGTTCAACTGACGTTCCCGTTAGTTTAATTTTTTTGTGAGGAGTATTTCCAAAGGTTGTGTATCAAGTATTAAGCATCCTGCATCTTTGTAGCCTAGTTTTCTAAAAAAATGTTGGGCTCCTTCATCAGCCTGAGTGGATGTCATCATCAGATTGAAGCCCTTTTGTTTCATTTGTTCTTCCCAGAAGAGGACAACTTGCTTTCCTGTCCCTTGGTCTCTATATGGTTCATCGATCCAAATCATGTTCATGAAAGGGGTGTTGTCCCAAAAGTATCCATACCTCATCCACCCGATATTTCTTTCTTCCTGATTTCGCAGAATGAATATCTCATTATCCTTTATTTTTTTCAGTATTAAGCTCTCAGAAATATGATGGTCAAGATTTCGTATGTATTCATAGTCTGAGTCAGTTGCAAAGACGATCCTCAACTTTATTCCCCCTTTAAGCCACATTAGAAATCTAATGATATACTAACAGAACTCAATGAAGCGCAGACAATAAATAACATCTTTAATTAAACTATACTGCCAAACCCATAAACCTCTCAATGGCAACAGCAACACCATCGTTATCATTTGAATCGGTTACGTGGGCTGCGCAATTTTTTAGCTCAATTATCGCGTTCTCCATTGCGATTGGAAATCCGCACATTTGGAATAGTCCTAAATCGTTAAAGTCATCCCCAAATACCATTACATTTTCTGACTTCACCCCGATATCATGAAGAACCCCCTGCACGGCTTCTTCCTTTGATGCTGATTTTTGCATGACTTGCACCAATCCTCCTCCATCGGTGGCGATTACGTTCACATGGTCGCCGAAATGCTCTATGATATCTCTCCATGTGCTATAACCTTGAACCAATATTTTGGTTGGGGAGAGTGAACTAACAAAATCGTTGTCAATAACCTGGGGTTTCGGATCATTCGAACGGAGACCGAATTGAGCACGCTGTGAGTCGGGAACAGGTGTACACGCATACCATGAATCATTAACCTCGTATGAAATTAACGATTGAGGAGCATGTAACTCGATGAATTTGCCAATCTGTTGGCTAATCTCATTTGGGATACTAATGTGCAGCTGAGTTTGCTTAGACCTACATGTTATTAGAGCACCATTGTAATAAACAAAGTAGTCTACAAAAGGAAAATTCTCTACAAATTGATTAGCCGCTCTAGGCGGTCGAGCCGTGGCAACAATAATATGAACACCAGAATCAAAACATTTTCTAACAGCCTGATAATTTCTAAGTGATATGGATTTGTCACTGCCGAGCAATGTTCCGTCCAAGTCTAATACAATTGCCTGTATGTCCGACATCTACATCTCTCCTCATAAGTAATTCTTCCAAATATAACCTAATCTTAGTATAGAAGATAGAATCAATATTGAATTACACTGACCGTTATTGGCTATTCAAACTGACCATTAATTCAACGCTCCACTTTACCACTATTTGTGATACGGTTCAGCTTAACGGGTCTATCGGTGAAAAATGCGATGGAGCTTTCTGCGACACAGGATTGCCGAAAATTGCCGCTCATTACATTAAAAAAAGCTTAATTCAAGAACTTTTACTATACACAGAAGGCCACCGAAGTAATCGGCGGCCCAGGCAGTATGTGATTCAGTTATCGTCTCTGTTAGTTCATTAGCAAATAAATTACAACTAGTTATTTCTCCCAAAGCTCGATCAGTCGACCTTCAGGATCTTCAATCCAAATAAAAGCTCCAAATTCACTACTCTCTTTTTTCTTTGCAAGAGGTACACCCAAATGTTCGAGATGCTGAATAGTTTCGTCTAGATTATGTACTTGGAAATTTAACATCACTTGTTGTTCGGTTGGAAAATAGCTGTCATTCTCGGTAAAGAAAGAAAAGATAGTCTCATTTCCTGATTGGGGTTTTATCACAGTCCCATTCCAATTTTCGATTTCAATCTGCAACACTTCACTGTACCATTTTTTTATAACTTCAAGATTTTTGGTTCTCCAAAATATTCCTCCAATACCTTTGATCATCGTATCGAACTCCTATCTATCATCAAATTTTTAGCTGCCCCATTCCATTAGATATTCGAGCTTCAAATCTGCATTCCTTTTTCAACTATACTGCCCCATCGTTTAATAAATAAGCACTAGTTAAAAAACCTCCAGTTCCGCTGAGAGCAGCAGTTCCAGAGGTCTTCACTATGCAAACGGGGCTTGGTTAGTTGACGTTGCCTTTGTACATATTGCCGGACGGCGTACGCGTATTGCCGCTGGCTGTGGCAGAGGTGCCGCTGGAAGCGTTGACGATATATGGAGCCGCTGTGTTCAGGTTCAAGGTATTATTGAGAATCTGTGCATTCAGCCCCCAGCCCGCGACCTGCTGATGAACCTGGAAGGCATCCACAATGTTGCTGTTATTGTTGCGATTGCCGGTGTTGTTGCGGATGATGACGTTATTGCCCTTGATATCGATAAAGCTGTCGGCATAATTCGCCCCGCTGATACCGGTCCCATTGAAGGTGCTGTACTCGACGATCGTCCCCGTCGTTCCTTCCTTGATATCCACATGCTCCGCCCGGACATTCGGACCGAAGGTGACATTAGTAATCCGGTTATTATTGGCCTCCTTCGCATAAGTTCCCCATTTCCCCTTATCCGAGCCTACGTAAACTCCCTCCCCGAAGCCTGGATCCACCAGTCCTGTATCATGAATCGATGAATTTTTAATCGTGTTATTAGAGCTTCCATCCCGGAAATGAACCGCCTCCTGCCCGACATTATACACCTCCGCATTGTCGATGACCGTGTTGTTGGAATGATCCAGCATAATGCCCTTCTGGGCATTCGTCACCTTCAGATCCTTGACCTCCCAGTTGTCCCCAGTGATATGCAGCGCATAGCCGCTGCCGGTGCCCCCGCCGTCCAAGGTCGCCCGGTTGCCGGCGCTTGCACTGCGCAGCTTGATTTTATTGCCGGACGTGCCGTTCGCTGCCGCTACAAATTTGCCGTTAAAGGTGACTCCGCTCGCCAGCACGATATCGTCGCCAGGCTGTGCATCGGACAAGGCGTTTTTCAGGCAAGTCACGTTGCTGCAAGTAATCGTGCGCGTAGCAGCACTTGCTGGGATAGCCGCAACCAGCATGGCTCCCGCAAGCCCGCAAGCAACCAGTGAACGTCTCAGCTTGCTGCCGGATGCTTCTCGTACCCATTGAATCATGATCATCGCTCCTCTATTCATTATTTAAAGCGCTTACAGTTTCGATTATAACACCTATGCTCCGCTTGCATTTTGCTGCTGCTACGATTCATTGTTGCTGCTCTATGATGTTGGATGATGAAGCGGGAGCCTTCGATCTGGAAGAGCTTGTAGGCCGGGCCGGCTCGGCTCGGCAAAGAGGCTCACCGTGTACCGGTAAACCTCTCTCCTCCCAACCCATTGTGATGGGATATCCAGCGTCCGTCCGATGAACCGCTCAGGTCTGAGCATCCAAGGAACGACGGTTTAATACCGTGCTCAGCAGCATCGCGAGGACGAAGTAGATCGCGATCATCCCGATAACGCCGTCCCAGCCGTAGCGGGTAAACACCAGTCCCCCGCTCGTACCGCTGACGCTGGAGCCTATATAATAGAAGAAAAGGTACAGCGCCGAAGCCTGCGCCTTATCGGCCTGGGCCACGATGCCGACCCAGCTGCTCGCGATGGAATGGGCGCCGAAGAAGCCGAAGGTGAATATCGCCATCCCGATGATTTTCAGAGCCAGGCTCCCGCCGAGCGTCAATAGCGCTCCAGCCAGCACGATGCACAGCGCGGCCCGCATCACCCCGCCGCGGCCGAAGCGGTCGGACAACCGCCCCATCCAGGTCGAGCTGACCGTTCCCATCAGATAGACGACGAAAATACTACCTACAAGCGACTGGCTTAGATAGTACGGAGCGGCGAGCAGCTCATAGCCGATATAGTTAAACAGCGTGACGAAGCTGCCCATTAGCAGAAAACCCAGTCCGTACAGACACAGCAGCCGGGGATTCCGGCATTGTGCCCAGAGCAGCGGGATGACCTTGCCGATCTCCAGCTTCCGCTGGCGGAAATGCTGCGACGGTGGCAGCATTACATAGAAGATTACGGCGGCAGCCACGCTGAGGCAGCCAAGTACCGCGACCGCGACGCGCCAGTCGAACCAGTCGGTCAACAGGCCGGTCACGATCCGCCCGGCCATCCCGCCGATCGAATTGCCGCTGATGTATAGACCCATCGCATAGCCGAGACTGAGTGGCTCCATCTCCTCGGTCAAGTACGTCATCGCAATCGCAGGGAGACCCGCGAGGACGATCCCCTGCAGGATGCGCAAGCCGAGCAGTGTGTGAAACTCCGGGCTGAAGGCGATAACAACAGCCATTACCGATGCCGCCAGCAGCGAGAGTGCCATGATCGACTTGCGTCCCCAGGCATCGGACAGCGAGCCGACGAACAGCATCGCAACCGACATGGCGATTGTTGTCATCGACAGGGATAGGCTCGCCACAGCCGGAGCTACGCCGAAATCCCGGGTAAACTCCGGCATAAGCGGCTGGAGACAATAAAGAATAGCAAACGTGCTGAAACCTCCCGCGAATAAAGCGAGGCTCATTCGGCGGAAGGCGGTCGTGCCTTGCTGGATATGCATGTCAATCAAACCTCTTTGGGGGGCGTCCTTTCCTCACAGAATCGGACGCCATTCTCGCGGGCGGCAGGTTGCCGCCGACCGCGGTTGGGCAGCGCAAAGCTTGTTTCTATAGGAAGCGATGTCTTACTCGGCTGCTTCTGTCACGGCTGCTGCTCGGGCTGATGCCTTTCTCTTAAGCAGCAGCACGCTCTCGGGTTACTTACAGTACAGCCTGCGCTCCATGCCTGTGAGGAATTCGAAGCCACTCTCTGTCACCACAATCGTATCTTCGACCTGGAACCCTCCGGCACCGAGCTCATAATACGGAATTTCCACGCAGAGAGTCATCCCCTTCTCCAGCGTCCGGTGATCACCGGGAGCGAGCGTAATGTCATCGTACAACTCCAATCCGATCGCATGGCCGACGTGCTGTCGCCGGTAATGCGGGATGCCTTCCCGCTGGACGGCCGCGACGGCCTCCTCGAATACGGTGGACGCCTTGACGCCCGGCCGGATCAGCTCCAGTGCCCGCTCCCAGCCGCGCAGCGTAGCCTGATAGTGGCGGTTATGCCACTCCGTCGGCTCGCCCAGCACCGCCGTACGGCCCGTATCCGCCCAGTAGCCGTCGAGCTGGCAGCACAAGTCGAAGCGGATCAGATCGCCCGGCTCGATCCGGTGGAAGTACCGTTCGATCAGCGGCAGCGCGCTTCGCGGTCCGGCCCCGACCGCCACCATCGCGGGCACGGCGCCTTCCTTCATCACCGCATACCGGTAATGATTCGCCAGCTCCTCCTCATGCACGCCCGCCGCGATCAGGTCGATCAGCTGCTGCTCTGCCCGCTCATTGAGCTGAGCCGCTTTGCGCAGCCGCGATAGCTCGGCAGACGTCTTGACTTGGCGGATTTCGCGGAACAGCTTGTACGCAGGCTTGACGAAGCCGTCAGGCAGACTGCTCGCCAGGCGCGAGTACCATTCCGGCGCAATCCGCATCTCGTCCACGCCGACTGGCTGCCCTCCGGCTCCCCGGTCGGCTAGCACAGCCTGCAGCGCTTCAAGCGGGCCGGGATAGGTCGAGACGCTGCCAAGCAGCTGATAGAAGAGGTCAATATCTGGCGTCGATGGTTTTCCTTCGGGAGAGCCTTCCAGGAAGAAATCGCTGTACAGATACAAGTCCGCCTCCGGTACCCCAATCTGCGCGATAACGCCCAGACGGTTGGTCGGAATGACGAGGGCCGGACGGGCATTCGGGTCCTTGGGCAGCACCCCGTAGATCTGCATCGTCCAGTTGGTCGCACGCAGCGGCGACCCGACCAGGTAAGCGACGTTCTCTGGCGTGGTCGCGACGAGTGCCGTCAGCCCTTCCCGTTCCATAATGGCCGAAGCGCGAGGACGGTTTACTGTGACTCCATCCCCGCCTGTCTTTCCCGTTCCTGCTTCAAATGCTAACATCGGCCTCAAGCCTCCTCTGAGAATGATCGCGAAGCTATAGCAACAGCAGCATCAGCTTCAACGTGAAAAACAAGCTATTCCTTGCCGCCGAAGATGCGACTCATGCCGGGAGCAGATCGAAGCACCAGCTTTAGTCCGAAGAAGACAGCGAGCGCCAACACGATGAAGACGACCGACACGACGGCAATCGTCGGGTCCTGCCATTTTTCCATATATAAGAACAATTGAATCGGCAGCGTGTAGCTGTCCTGACGCAGGATGAGCAGCGCGGTCTCCACCTGGTCGAAAGTAAAGACGAACGAGATCGCGGCACTCATGATCAAGCCGAGCTTCATCTGGGGCAAGGTTACGGTGAAAAACACCCTCAATGGGCCGGCACCCAAATCCGCCGCCGCTTCCTCATGCACCCGCTTCACATTGGCAAGTGTACTGCCGACGATGGACAGGACGAACGGAAGCACCGTCACCGCTTCTCCGAGAATAAGAGCGAATAAGCCTCCGGCGATCTTCATCTTGGAGAACAGGATGAGGTAGGCGACGCCGAGCGTAATTTTGGGTACGACCATTGGCGACATGAAGAACGACCGCAGCAGGTTGCTCCCCGGGAAGGAATAACGCTGAATCGCCAGCGCCGCCAGCGTGCCTGTCACGAGAGCCAGCAGCGTAGCCCCGGCCGATGCGATGATACTATTCCACAGCGCCTGGGCAAACTGGGTTTGCGTACCGAGATGTGCATACCACTTCAGCGATAGCCCTTGCGGCGGAAACTTGCCGTACGATACGGTACTGAGCGATGTCAGCACGATCATGACGAGCGGAGCCAGCAGGTAGATGCATACGGCCGCGGTGAACACATAGAGAAGCACAACGATCAAGCGATTCTTACTTGGCATGGGCTGCGCCTCCCGAACTCGAGCGTCTGAATATGAGCCAGTCGGCCGCACGGTTCACCAGCAGCGACACGACGATCGACGATACGAACAGGAAGAGGCTCGCAACGGCTGCCATCGGCCAGTTCGTGTCCAGCGTCCGCTGGTAGATAAATACTGGCAGCGTCATCACGCTGCCCCCGCCGATCAGCTGCGGCGTCGTAAAGGCGGTCAAACAGAGCGTAAAGACGATCTGAACACCAGCGGCAATCCCTCTCGCGGACAGCGGAAACGTAACGGTGGCGAACGTACGGATCTGCCCTGCTCCCAGATCATGTGCGGCGCTCTTTAGTACCGGGTCCTGCTGTACCAGCACGCTTAAGATAGGCATCACCATAAACGGGAGGAAAATATGAACAAGCGCGATGACGACGCCGGTCTCATTATGAGCCAGCGAGAAGCCGGTTTCGGTGATGCCCAGCTTGATCAACAGCCAGTTGACGAAGCCCTGCCGCGACAGCAGGATCATCCAGCCGTACGAACGCACGACCGCGCTGACAAGCAGCGGCATGAACGTGAGCAGCAGCAGGGTTTGGCGCCAGCCGGCGCTGCGTATCCGGGCGATGCAATAGGCGAGCGGATATGCCAGCAGCACGCTCCAGAGTGTGACCTTCACCGCCAGGCCGAACGTCGTCCGGATCACCTTCCAATAGTAGGGATCGTACAAAAACGTACGATACGCATCGAGCTGCCAGGCGGTTTTCAGCGTGCCGCCCGTAAAGCTGTCGAAGCTGTAACGGCCGAAGATCAGCAGCCCGCTCAGATAGATGATGCCCATAAGCAGCAAAGCGGGCAGCAGCAGAAGCAGCGGTGTCAGCCACGAGCTTCGCCCGGGTGCGAACCAGTTAACCACGCGGGCGGAAACCTTCGTCATGCGGGACGCCCCTCCCTATCGCGCTCCATGCTGTCGTGGTCGCGCACGTAGATCGCATCCTCCGACCTCCAGCCGATATCTACGATATCCCCGATGCCATAGCGTAGACCACCCGGCTGATGCAGCCGATGCGCCGTCAGCTCTATGCCGTCATCACTAACCAGTCTATAGCGCATCATCGTACCGCCGTAGACGGTATCCACGACCCGGGCTTTCGTCCGGTTTGGCAGCTCGGCCGCTTCCTCTCCGACCCGAATATATTCGAAGCGGATCGACAATTGGCCCTGTTCTCCTGCTGCAGCCGCGGGGCCGGACTGCGGAGCTGCGACTTGGAGGCGATGTCCATGCCACTCCACGTGCAGTCTGCCGCTTTCGGCGCCGAGCACGCGGACCGGCAGCAGATTCGTTTCTCCGATAAACTTGGCAACGAAGCTGTCGGCGGGACGCTCGTAAATTTCGTCCGGTGTGCCATATTGCAGCAGCGACCCGGAGCGCATGACGCCGATCCGGTCGGACATGTTGAGCGCTTCGCCCTGATCATGGGTGACGAAGATAAAGGTGCCGCCGGACTCCCGCTGAATCCGCTTCAGCTCGCGCTGCATATCCAGCCTCAGCTGCATATCGAGTGCAGACAGCGGCTCGTCCAGCAGCAGCACATCCGGCTTGTTAACCAGGGCCCGGGCGATGGCTATCCGCTGCGCTTGGCCCCCGGAGAGCTGGGTAATCGCCCGGCTGCCATACTCGGGAAGCTGCACAAGCTCCAGCACCTCGGCGACACGCCTCTGAATCTCAGCCCTCGGCACCTTCTTAACCTTGAGCCCGTAGGCGATATTGTTGAATACGTCCATATGAGGAAACAGCGCCAGCTGCTGGAAAATCATATTCGTGTTTCTCCCGTACGCCGGGATCGCGGACACATCCTGGCCCCCGAGCAGGATGACTCCCTGATCGGGATGCTCTAGCCCGCCAAGCATGCGCAGCAGCGTCGTCTTCCCGCAGCCGCTCGGTCCGAGCAGCGATATGAATTCGCCGCGCTTCACCTGCAGCGATACATGATCGACCGCGGCCTTCCCGCCGAACCGCTTGACCACCCCGCGAGCCTCGATGGCGGTTTCTTCCCGAATTTCGGTCATGGTTCTCTTCCTTTCCTTTCAGCTTCCGGGACGTCACCCCCCGCCCCTAATGCCCCCGGCTTACAGTGAGACAGGGGCATGCTCCGAACGGGAGAATTCGCCATGCGGCTGCAGCCTGGCTTATAGCTTCGTTTTCACCAGTCGATCCCAATATTCTTTCCACTGCGAGGCGTTCTTGGCCATAATCTCCCAGTCTGGGTTGATGCCCTTGGACTGAGTTTCGACGGAGAACGACGGATCATTTTTATACTTGTCCGGTACCTTAGCCGTCTTGCTCGTCACTGGAGTGCCGGTCGCATCTGCATAGCGGGTCAGCGCGTCAGGGCTGAGCAGCTCGTTAATAATCTCATTGGCTACCTTCTGCTGGGCTGGAGTCGATCCCTTAACCACCTGAAGCGAATAAGGGAATGAGATCGCCCCTTCCTTCGGATAAGCGACAGCCAGGGGCGCACCTTGGTCAATCCAGGTCTGGGCCACCTGCGCGCTGAACGGCGCGATGAGCGCATCGCCGGACACGAGCAGATTTTTGAGCTGATCGTTAGAAGTCACCAGCGATTCGATCTGCCCGCTGTGATCGCCCCAGAACTTGAATGCGGGCTCCGGATTCTCGTAGGTAGCGCCGATTTCTTTGCCCTTGACACCGATGACGGGAGAGATGGAGGAATAGAGCAGATAATCCCAGATGACGGCTTTCTTCTTAAATTCGGGATTGTCCCATAGGTCGTTCCAGCTCGTCGGCGCCGTCTTCACCAGGTCCTTATTGTAGACAAGCCCGAAGCTGGATACGCCCCAGACGATGCCCTTGTTGTCCTTCCGATGGAAATTATCTGGAATATCCTTCATGTTGGTGACGATGGACGGGTCCAGCGGCTCCCACATATCGTCGTTGATGCCCTTGGCCGACGCATCGGCGTTGAAGTAGCCGAAGTTCACGACCGGGTTGTTAGGATCGGCCTGCTTGCCGGCCAGCATCTTCGGATACATGACGCCATTGGACGATTCCTGGAAGGTGACTTCCACATTCGGATGCTTCTTCATGTAGTCGGCGACAACCTGCTTCGGCACGACATCCTGGTTAGATCCGGCCCAGATAAACATCGACAGCTTGACCTTCTCGCCGCCTGTGGCCGCTCCTCCCCCAGCTTCCGGGCTCGGGCTCGCGCCTGAATTGGAGTTCGCACCTCCGCAAGCCGACAGAAACACGAGGGACAGGGCCGTCACGACGGACAGCGTTTGATTGCGAAATCTCTTAGTTGTAGACATCTTCATTCTCCTCTTGGTTGGTGTTGGGATCAGACGACCCCGATGCTGCGGCGCAGCGATTCCATGAAACCTCCAATTTCCTCCGGTCCTACCTTCTCCCCTCTCTCCATCCGCTTCTCCGCTTCGGCCATTGTCCGCCGCTTCAAATAATCACGCAGCGCGAGCGGATAGCTCCGCAGCGCATGACCGACCGCGAGCTGAAGCTCGTCGGGCCATGACCGCTCGAAGCTGTCTCGTGCGGCGCCGAAGCTGAAGTCCTGCGGCTGCGAACGCTGTCCGCCTCTCAGCTCCTGCGTGGCGGACTCGTCGATGCCGCCGTCTGCGGTGAGCGCTACGCCATATTGCGTCCGCGCCTCGGCTTCAGACAGCAGGCCGCTCCGCACGTCGCGGGCCACCGCTTCCGGCTCCCGCCGATACGGATCGCCGTAACCTCCTCCACCTTGCGAAAGGAAGGAGACGGTATCGCCCGGCTGCAGCAGCAGCTCATCGATCCGGCCCAGCCGCTGCTCCTCATCGGTTCCCTCGTTCTTGACCGCCTCACCATGCGTCCCGGCTCCGCCACCCAGCCGTCCCCACGGCTGGAACTGCATCCGTTCCATATTGCGGGCGGTCATCACGGTGTCCGGGCTCAGAATCTTGACCCGCAGGTCAATGCCGCTGCCGCCACGATACAAGCCCGCTCCCGCCGAGTCCGGCCGCAGGCCGTAACGCTCGATCAGGATGGGCATCTCCGCCTCGGCCGTCTCCGTCGGAATGTTACGCAGGTGGCCGACGGCGAAATCCATCCCGTCGATCCCGTCCTTCATCGGCCTGGCTCCAGAGCCGCCGCAGACCGGCTGAATGACGCCGACCTTCTTGGTTCCCGTCGCCGGATCGGTCATCGACAGCATGACGATGCAGGCCTGCCCTGCTCCCGCAGCCGGCAGCTTGTCCGCCTGGGCCCGGCTGAGCGCACCAGTCAGCACATCCATCACACGGATGAACGTAGCGGCCCGCGCACCTACGGCCGCCATCGGCTCCGGATTCAGAATCGTCGCCGGGGGCGCGTCATTGCGGATCATTCGGATCATCCCCGAGTTCCACGGGACCGTCGGGTCGAGCGTCCGGAAGTACCGGATGAGCGCAGGCACGAGCATGTAATGCCCCTGTTTGTTGCAGGTGGCGATATTGAAAGAAGCCCTCACCTGAGGGTCTGTGCCGTCGAAGTCCAGGAAGATCTCCTCCCCCGATACAACCATCCGGCAGCGGAGGCGGATCGGGTAGCCCCCAGGACCATCCTCCAGGTAATCCCAGAAGTCATACTCCCCGTCCGGAATGTCCCGTATCAGCAGGCGTACCTTCCGCTCGGCATAATCGAGCAGGCTCTCGATGCCCCGCTCGACCTGCTCGCTGCCATACCGGGCGATCAGCTCGGCCAGCCGCTGTTCCCCGCGGTTCAGACCGGCCATCAGCGCCCGCAGATCGCCCCAGTTCTGCTCGGGTATCCGGCAGTTGTCGAGGAAGATGCGCAGCACCTGGTCATTCAGCCGGCCCTGATCATACAGCTTGACCGGCGCGAGCCTCAGCCCTTCCTGGTGAATATCATAAGCGGTCGGCGACACGCTGCCCGGCACCTTGCCCCCCACATCGGAAGAATGCACGAAGCAAAGACCGAATGCGATCACCTTGCCTTCATGGAAGAAGGGCTTAAGTAGATGCACATCTGGAAGATGGGTCGCCATGCCGCCTGTCGTGTACGGGTCATTGCAGATGACGATGTCGCCTTCATGCCACTCCTCGAAGGCTCCGATCACATCGGCGGCCGGGATGCCCAGCGAGAGACTATATCCGGTATCGAGCGGCGAGCCGAATGTTTCTCCCTTCGGGGACAACAGGTAGGTGCCGAAGTCCCCGGTTTCCTTCACGAAGGCGGTAAAGCCTGTTCGCAGCACAACGCCCGCCATTTCCTCCACGATCGCCTGCACCCGATTTTTGAAAATTTCCAAGAATACTTGATCCGTTCTCATATCTTCATTCAGCCTCCCCGACGATATTCCCGAAAGCATCTCTCGATACCCGGAATCCGGGCGGCACGAAGACGGTCGTATCGTATTCCACGATGATAACCGGGCCTTGCAGCGGCTCTCCGCTCCCGAGCAGCTCGCGGCTCACGACCTGAGCCTCCAGCTCCCGCCCGTCGAAAAAGATCATTCTCGTCTCCGTCGCGCGCTGCGACTGAACCGGCGCAGGGATGCGAATCGTGTCTACCTTGCCGGTGACCCCGACGATGGTCGCACGCAGATTCACGAACGTCACTGGAGAGTCCGGCTGATTGACGCCGAAGATGCTGTCATAACGCTCATGGAACAGTCTCACGGCGTCATCCGGATCCCCGATCCGTTCCGCTGTGAGAGGAACCTCGATTTCGAATGACTGCCCCTCATATCGCATATCCGCGCTATAGATCATATAGGTGGATTCCAAGCTAAGCCCGCCCTTGGTTTCTTCCTTCAGCCATTCCCTGCCGCGCTCCTCCAGCTCGCGGTACTGCCTCTCCAGCTCGCCGCTGACGAGTTGATGCCGGTTGCGGTTCAGCGAGTGGACGAAGTCATTGCGCAGATCCGCCACGACGCAGCCCATCGCGCACAGGGTTCCCGGCGAAGGCGGTACCAGCACTTTGCGAATGCCAACCTCCCGCGCCAGCAGGAAGGCATGCATCGGTCCAGCTCCTCCGTAAGCGAGCAGCGCGAAGTCCCGCGGATCTACACCCTTGCGCGCCATCAGCGGCGTGAACTGGGCGTACATATTGGCGGTCGCCACATCGAGAATTGCCTGAGCCGTCTCCCTGGAGCTGAGCCCGAGCTTGCCGCCCAGCTCCTCCAGCGCCTGAGCCGACAGCTCCGGCCTCAGCGTCATGCTGCCGCCAAGAAAGCGATCCGCCTGCAAAATGCCGAGATGCAGGTAAGCGTCCGTCGTCGTCGGCTGCGTGCCGCCCCGGCCATAGCAGGCCGGACCCGGATCGGCTCCCGCGCTGCGCGGGCCGACCTTCAGCACGCCGGCCGAGTCCACCCAGGCAAGCGAGCCGCCGCCTGCGCCGACCGCCGTCACATCGACCGCCGGGATGATGACCGGGAAATCGCCGACCTGATTTTCCGTGGAGTAGGCCGGTTCGCCATCGATCAGCGCAACATCGACGCTTGTCCCGCCCATGTCGAAGGTGATGACCTGGCGGATGCCCGCCATCCGGGCCACATGCGTTGCTCCAATCACACCGGAGGCCGGGCCGGACAGCAGCGTCTTGACCGGCTCCTCCGCGGCGCGATCTGCGGTCATGATGCCGCCATTAGACATCGTGGACAGCACCTTGGCCTTCAGCCCGTACTCGGCCGCCCCTGTCTTCAGACGGCGGAAATACTCACCCATCCGCGAGCCGACATAAGCGTTCATGACCGTCGCCAGACAGCGCTCGTATTCCCTCTGCTGAGGCCAAACCTGACTGCTTGTACAGACGAACAGATCAGGATATGCCTCGCGAATCCAATCGTAGGCCAACTGCTCATGCTGAGGATTTTTGTACGCATGGAGGAAGCAGACGGCGATCGCTGTCGTTCCCTCACTCACCAGCTCCTCCACAGCGTGAAGCAGTTGTTCGCGTCCGATCGGCCGGTGAATGCTGCCGTCGGCGAGACAGCGCTCGGCGATCTCCTTCACCCGATGGCGCGGTACGAGCGGCTCGGTCTTGTCCCCGTACAAATCTGTCGTATTCTCCAGCCGCAGTCGGCGGATTTCCAATATATCGCGGAAGCCCTCCGTAACCAGCAAGCCGACCGCTGCACCATTGCGCTCGATCAGCGTATTGACGCCAAGTGTCGTTCCGTGAACGAACAATCCGATATCCTCGATCGGTAACGCATTCTCCCGCAGCTGCTTCAGGGCGTCAAAGATCGCCTGCTCGGGAGCTGCAGGGACAGACGGCGTCTTGAGAGTCGCCACCACATGTCCGTTGTTGTCAGCCACTATCGCGTCGGTGAACGTACCTCCGATGTCGATGCCCAGTCGATAGCTCTGTTGCTTCACTGTTCCTTACCTCCAATGAATGTGCTCACGTCCACAGGTTCCTCGTCTTCATGCTTCCTGATAAAATACTGTTCGACATCGCCGATAATCTGATTGATATGCCGCACCATTTCCTGTCCCGCCCGGCATGGAGAACGCTCGGCGATAGCCGATGCAATCCGTTCGTGGTCGACGACCAGCTCACTGCCGACCGACCGCCGGATCGAGGCCGTCGCTGGCAGATCCAGGCTCTCCTGCCAGACCAGCTGCAGCGCATGCAGCAGCACCTGGTTACGCGAGGTTTTGGCGATCAGCAGGTGAAAGGCACGGTCCTCTTCATACGGAATCCGGTTATCCGCCAGCACCTCGCGCTGCAGCCGGATCGACTCGCGCAGCAGCTCCACGTCTTCCGGCGTCGCCTTCTCAGCAGCGAGCGCAGCAGCTTCGTACTCCAACGCTCGCCTGACAATCAGCACGTCGAGCAGCGCTTCATGACTATCGGTATTCAGCGCCTGCAGCAGCCGCGAATGATGACTTTGCTGACGCAGCTCGCGCTCCAGCTCCTCCAGGCGCTCTCGCCCGGCTCCGGTCAGCACACGGCCTTTTCTTCCTTGAAGATTGGTATACCCTTCATCGTCAAATTGCATTAATTTCCGGCCGAGCGTAGCCTGGCTAAGACCGAATTTCTTACCGACGACGAGCACCAGCGTCGTCGCTCCGACCGGGATGTCGGATTGGGACAAATAAGACAGAACTGCATATTCCAGTCTGGATGCCTGCAAGCTGTTCGTCATTGAGCACATCCTTCCTCTATTTTTTCTTCGTTGATACTCATTGATGATTAACGTGATTATAGCTAATCCCTGGTCACTTGTCAATTATTCTTACCCACTAACTTGGGATTGATGGCAAGACCCTACTTCCGTGTCCATTCAGGATTTTATAGATGTAATCGAATTCAGGGTTGATAATTTACATACATAATCATATAATAAGTTTACCAAGTTATTCCTTCCATAAAGAAAGGATGTGACAAGGATGATTACTCACTTCTCGCAGCTCCAGCTAACTACCGTCTCACTGCCAGGCGTCAGGCAATTTTATCATGACCTGCTTCACTTTCCCGTGATTGCCCAAACAGATACTGAAATTCGGTTTCAGCCGGCACCTCATCTTACTTTATCCTTTAGAGAAGCCTTAGAGCCCTTGCGCCCGGCACATCTGGCATTCGAAGTCCCTTACTCGCAGTTCGACCATGTCATTGACCGGATTCAGCGGAGTCACATCCCGCTTCTCGCCTGGCCAGATGGACGAACCGTGGATGATTTCGGCGGAAGAAAAAATGTGTATTTTCGGGACGGCGACGGTCATTTATTGGAAATCATCACCCATTCCTATATCACCGAAGGCATCCTCCAGCCTAGCGGTGAGTTAAACATTCTTTACCTCCGAGAAGTCGGCCTTCCGGTCGAGAGTGTCGTCCAGTTCAGAGAAACGCTCGTGCGTCTATTCAGTCTGAAGCTTGACCGATTAGAAGATGACTTTACCTTTGCTATAGGAGGAACGGCCCATTTCGTGATCGTTTCCAAGCAACGGCGTTGGATTCCGATCGCGATGGCTGCGCTGCCGCCTTCCTTACAGGTGACTCTGGGCATATCCCGGCTTGAATGTATGGAAACCGTGATGAATAACTTGAAGAGCGAAGGAATTTCTTATGACTTTCAAGAAGATCAGCTATATTTTACACTCAACGGCTTCGATTTCTGCTTGAAGATCACCGATTTTGACGATGGCATTCCCAAGCTGCTGAACTTGCCTCTGTCCCGCTAACCAAGGAAGGCAGCAAGTCCGCCTACCCTCTCCTGTATACACAAAAGAAGCAGATGCTCCTTATTTAACATTCAAATAAGAGTATCTGCCTCTTCTGTTCAGAGCGAATTCACAGCTTCCGCTCCGGTAAGATGTGCTTCATAAGCTGAGCGAGCTTCTCGCTCGGAAAAAGTTCGGCCAGCGCTTCATTAAACGTGCTCGTGGCCTGATCAAGCTTGGACTGGCCGAGCTCCGTCAAGCAGGTATATATGCTACGTCGGTCCTCATCACACACCACGCGTTCCAGCGCCCCGCAGCCGCGCGCTTCGAATCGGCTCACCAGCCTGGACACAGCGCTTTGACTCAGTCCGATCATCGATTCCAGCTGCTGCAATCTAAGCTTTTTTCCAGGTGCTTGCGAGATAAACGTCAGCATATAAAATTCATTGAGGGAATAATTATGCTTCTCCAGCAGCCTTGCTTCTAATTTATTCGCAATATGCATTTGAATTTGTGTAAAGGAGATCCAGCTCGTCATAAGATTATCATGAGTTCCTGTTGCCATCTTATACTTCCTTTCCCGAGGTCTTGCTGCGCATCATCTCTCCTATCTTATCAGAAAACATCCTGGATGAGCTAATGACGCACAGATGCAAAACCTCCCTCTACACAAGCATGCAGACATTATCGAAAGGCCCGTGCGTACGGCTTGGGAATACTCGTCTCCACATGAAGCTGATCCGCGGCATGTAGTGCCCAATAGGGATCTCTCAGCATGCCTCTCCCTACGGCAACCAGATCCGCGTCGTCATTGGCGATGACCGCGTTCGCGAGGGCCGGTTCTTCCAATCTGCCTACGGCAATCACCGGCACTTCAAGTGCCTGCTTGATCTCTCTGGCTAGCGATACTTGATAAGCGGCGTGTTCGGTCGGATTCATACCCGACGGTATCGCACCTTCACCGCCCGAGCTAATGTGGAACATGTCCACCCCCGCTTCTTTATACGCTTTGCTAAAGGCTAGGCTCTCCTGCAAGCCATATCCGCCCTCCACGTATTCCTTGGCCGAGATCCGCAGGATCAGCGGCATACCCTCCGGCATTTCCCCCTTGGCCGCGCGAATCACTTCTTGTCCGAATAAGCTCAAATCTTGTCCGTAGCGGTCTGTTCTGCGATTCGTTAACGGCGAATGAAACTGATGGATGAGGTAGCCATGGGCGCCATGAAGCTCAATGACATCCACGCCGGCCTGCACCGCGCGCCGGACGCCCAGGCGGAACTTCTCGACCATCGCTTCCACCTCGTCCGTTGTCATCTCCTTCGGTGTCTTGAATTCGGAGCTGAACGGAATAGCCGAAGGCGCGACGGGTACTGCCGCATCCTGGGCCTTGCGTCCGGCGTGGGCGATCTGGATGCCGATCTTGGCGCCATTAGCATGAACAGCCTCTACAATACGGGCAAGCTGAGGGATATGCTCATCGCTCCATATGCCGAGATCATGATCCGTGATGCGTCCATCAGGATCCACATCCGTCATCTCAATGATGATCAATCCGGCTCCGCCTACGGCCCGGCTGACATAGTGATGATAATGCCAATCCGTAGCAATGCCATCTTTATTCACAACAGAATACTGGCACATCGGAGGCATCACGATTCGATTTTTTAATTGCAGATTTTTAAGCTCGAATGAGCTGAATAATTGGTTCATGGTTTTCTCTCCTCTGTATATGCAGTTATTTAAATGCATGCGTATGCATATAATTTACTGGACGAAGCTCTCGTTGTCAACAGAGCTCGTTCTAATATTCCATCAAGTCGTCATTTCCTGGCGGATTACTCCTACTTCTTCTAGATCCGTGCATATAATCCCTCTTTTGGGGACATGATGTAAATACTTTTTAACGTCTTTTTCCAGTAAGGAGAACCGTATGCGGAGATCGCCTACCGACAAGAACCTTTCGCCTCCTCAACCCTTCCCGTCATCGTCGAAAGCCGGGGCGTCCTCCGAAGCTATGGCATCTCCTGCCATTTCTGCTTGCCTGGAAGACAATTTGCGGGCTATCGAGGGCTCCTTTGCGGATTGCAAGGACTTGAC
The DNA here is from genome assembly GCF_038070315.1 of Paenibacillus filicis. Classification (NCBI taxonomy): domain Bacteria; kingdom Bacillati; phylum Bacillota; class Bacilli; order Caryophanales; family Paenibacillaceae; genus Paenibacillus; species Paenibacillus filicis. The sequence goes on from NZ_JBBPCC010000002.1 coordinate 162,787, forward strand.
GATTCTTCATTGGAATTACGGGCCGGAGCTGGAGCAGACGGCTTTTTCCGTTTACTTTGATACGTTAACCAAGATCGCTCCGGTCAATCCTCTTCGGGAAGCGCTGCAAAATCTCGTCGCCCACGACCTTGGGCCTGCCAGGACGGTCACCGTAGAGGATGTGAAGGCGTTTTTTGACAGCCACGGCGTGGCCTCACCCTCTGCAGAACTGATAGATGACCTTGATCAAGCAGTATCAGGCATACTAGATGGTAAAGTGGTTATCTTTTTCAGCGGATGGCAGAAAGCTATCGCTTACATCGCGCTGGATGTCGAGCAGCGACAGGCCTCCGAGCCGATTACCGAGCCGACGGTTCAAGGGCCTCATGTTAGCTTTATTGAAGCCTTGAGCCGCAATATCGGCGTCATCCGAAGCTTGCTCAAATCACCCAAGCTCAAATTCGAGTTTTTTACTCCGGGTGAGGAAAGCCGGCGAACGGTGTGCTTCGGTTATCTGGAGGGTGCGGTAAAGCCGGATATTTTGGCTGAATTCAAGCAGCGTATAGCCTGCATCGACAAGGAAGAAATTCTCGAGGTTTCCTATCTCGAAGAGTGGATTGGGGATTCGCGCTACTCGCCGTTCCCGCTGGTGAGATATACGGAACGGCCGGATACGGTCGTTGCCGCCCTGCTGGACGGCAAGATTATCGCGATGGTGAACGGGAGTCCTTCTGCGCTCATCTGCCCGGGGACCTTCATGGAATTTTTTATGACCAGCGAGGATTATTATTACCGGACCATCTTCTCGTCCTTGATCCGGTTGATCCGGGTAGCGGCGTTCAGCATAGCGCTGCTCTTGCCAAGTACATATATTGCTTTATCCACGTTCCATTCCGAGCTCATCCCGACCGTATTGCTGCTGGCGATCCTGAATACGCGGGAAGGCATCCCCTTTCCGGCTATGATGGAGGCGCTGATTATGGAATTTTTCTTCGAGCTGCTGCGGGAAGCCGGCATTCGTCTGCCTCGGCCGATCGGCTCGGCCGTCAGCATCGTCGGGGCTCTGGTCATTGGGCAGGCGGCCATTCAATCCCAGATCGCTTCGCCGGTCATGGTCATTGTCGTCGCTCTGACCGGTATCGCTTCCTTCGCGCTGCCCCAATACCATATGGCGATTGCGATCCGGATTCTGCGCTTCCCGCTCATGTTTCTCGCCGCTACCTTCGGAGGGCTCGGCATCATGGTCGGCTTTATCCTGATCTTCCTTCACCTGGCTACACTGCGCTCGCTCGGTCAGCCCTACCTGGCATCGCTGTCTCCGATCGACGTCGGCAGACTGCGCGATGCGATTATCGTGATGCCCAGGCGGCTGATGGTCCATTCGCCGCGAAGCGGCCATCTGCGCAAAAAAGCTCCGGAAAGGAAGAAGGTGCCGTGAAGCGGCTTGCTTCCCTGCTCGTTGTCTGGCTGATGCTTGGACTGACCACGGGATGCTGGGACAATAATGAACTGGACGAGTACGGATACGTCCAGGCGGTATCGATCGACCGTTCTGCTGATGGACTGATTCTAGTGACAACCCATTTCTACAACCCTTCCAGCAAAACGGAGATGGGTGAAGGCGCAAAATCTCCACAGAAGGGCATCAATATTCAGACGACCGGGAAAACCTTTTTCGAAGCGGTGAGAGACATCCCTACGGAGTTTGGACGCAAAGCCAAGTGGGATCATATGCGCGTGATATTGCTGGGGGAGACGCTGGCCAGAACCGAGAACATCCGGGAGGTGCTGGATTTCTTCTCTAGGGACCATGAACCCCGGGGTACGGTGCTTCCGATGATTGCCGAGAAAACAGCCGGAGATTTTCTGAGCATTAAGCCTTTTATCGAGCAAACCATTGGCCAGCAGTATAAGAAGATGGAGACCAACGGTTCCCTCTATTCAGCAGATAGTTCCGATATCCCGCTGTACGAGCTAGCCATCCAGTTGAAAAGCCCTTCCAAAACCGCTGCCCTCCCCTATCTTCATAAGCATTATTCGCAGAATAAAGCGATGGTATCAGGCGTAGCGCTCATCCAGGACGGCAAGATGACCGGGTTGCTTAACGAGCCGGATACTGAGGCGCTCATGATGCTAACCGGCCGATATAATAGCGGGATACTGGAGTTCCCTTGTCTCAATAATACGGAGAAGGAAAAATCAAACAAGGAATCCTTTGAGGTTCTGACCTTCCACAGCAAAGTGACGCCGACTGTCAAGGAGGATACCGTATCGGTCAGCGCACAGGTAGAGATGGAGGGAACGGTCGGAGAGCTGCGATGCTCTCAACTGAAATCCAAACAAGACATTGAGCGCTTTGAGAAGAGCATCCAGGACAAGGTGAAGCAGCAGATTGAGCACGCGATCGCGACCTTCAAGCGTCAGGAGGCCGATCCCATCGGCATCGGCAATCAAATTTACCGGAATGATCCGAAGCTGTGGAAACGCCTCGAGCCCACTTGGAAAAAACGGCTTGCCCAAAGTCAATTTCAGGTCACCGTGACAATCAGAGTCCTGAGCACCGGCATGAATGTAGGCACACCGTTCGGGATAAAGGAGAAATAGGCATGTATGGAAAGCTGACTTGTTTCCTGCTGCTGGCTGCCGCCATGCTGATCCGCGATATCCCCAAACTCAAAGAGGCCGCACCCCGCGACCGGCTTGCGTATATAGTCATGCTGGCGCCGCTCGCGTATCTGGGCTTCGTGTTCATTACGGCCAAGCCTTGGCCCAATCTAGACACACTCTTCAATCTGCTTCAAGGTCCGGCCAAGCTGATTGTTCATTGGCTTGATCCTGCAAGCTCATGAACGGGAAAGGAGAGGAACGCATGAATAAACAAGAACGCATTAGCTCTGTCCAGATGACCCTGCTGTTCCTCTTCTTTATGACCGGTTCTTCGATCGTGATCGTTCCTGCCCCACTGACCAATCTTGCTGGCAATGGAGCATGGATTTCTCTGCTGATGGCCCTGGCTCTGGGCATGCTCCTGCTAGCAGGGGTTCTTTACTTGTACAGGCAGTATCCCAAGCTGTCACTGGTGGAACAAGGCCACCTGGTGCTGGGCCATGGCGCCACCTTCGTGCTGCTGATTCCTTTCACTTGTGTCATGTTCTGGAACGTGGCCGGGATCGTCATTGAGATCGGAACCTTCTTCAAGAGCACGATGCTGAAGGAGACGCCGACTTACGCTGTCAACACGCTGTTTTTCGTGACGATCGCCTTAACGGCTATGGCCGGGATCGAGGTGATGGCGCGCATGGCGACTATTCTGCTGGCTCTGATGTTCACATTCATCGTCCTGGTCTGGGTGCTGGTCGCGAATCTGTATCACCCGGAATACCTCCTACCTGTCATGCCGGACGGGATCGGCCCTATCCTCCATGCAGCCTACGTTGTTTATGGCTTCCCATTCTCAGAGCTTGTGGTGTTTTCGATCATTCTGCCATTCGTTCGCAGCGAGGATACCTCCAGGCTGGGGAAGCATATGTATGTGGCTCTGGTGGTCAATGCCATGACGCTAGTGGCTTCCGTTATCTGCAGCATCATGGTGCTCGGACCGTTGTCCGGAGACCTGAAATATTCGTTGTACCAGCTCGCCAGGCTAATCTTTATCCAGGAAATTATCGAACGGATTGAGTCCGTCATCGGGTTTTCGCTCATTATCGGCTTTTATTTCAAGGCGTCCATCCTGCTGCTGATCCTGATCCGTGTCCTGAAGGATATGCTAAGACTGAAAAATGAGAAGCTGCTGGCCTTTCCGGTCGCATTCATATGCCTGCTGTTGTCTCTTACTACCTACACCAAGGAATCAGAGCTGGAAGAAGTCGTCAATATCACCTGGCCGCTGCTCAACAATATGGCTTACAGCTTGCCGCTTCTGTTGATTATCGTTGTAACGTTCTTCCGCAGCAAGCGAAATAAACAGCAGCAGGTGTGACCGAGGCTCGTCACTTCAGGCGTGATCGCCAGAAGCAGAAGCAAGCCGGATTCCATCTTATGGAGTCCGGCTTGCTTCTATTCTACCTGCATCCTGTTATGCGGCTTACTCATCCCTTCCATTCCATTGGTGTCTGCTCATGGAGCAGGCGCTCCAGCAGCTCATCCAGTGACAGCGGCTGATCCTTGGTGATTTCGATACCATGGCCGGTCAGATAGGCCATCGTCGCCGCCCCATCCCGCGTCACGAGCTGGGGGAACGCCGACTGACTGTATTCCACAACGCCGGGAATTCCGGCGATGTCCGGCAGCGCCTCGCCGCTCAGCCAGAATCGGCGCCAGGACTCGGTCAAGGCGTCCTTTTCATAAGGCCCCTCGATTTGTCCGTTCTTCAACAGTACGATATAATCGGCCAACTTCCGGATATCCTCCACGGAATGGGTCGTCAGCAATATGGTGCGCTCCAGTGTATCCGCATCCTCGACGAGCATTTGCTTGAAGCGGCTGCGGCTTGCAATATCCAAACCATCGGTTGGCTCATCCAGCAGCAAGAGCGGAGCTCGGGTGCTTAGGGCCAGCGTCAGGGCGATCTTCTTCCGCTCACCTTGGGAGAGCAGTCCGTAACGCTTCTTGAGCGGAAGCCGGAACTGCTCCGCCCTGCGCAGGAAATCGCGATGATCCCAAGCGGCATACCAGGGGGCAATGAAGCTTTCCATCTGAAGCAGCGTGAAGGGCTCGCAGCCCTCCAGCGGGTCCGGGGAAAATGCCACCCGCTCGCAGACGGACGGCTCCTCCCGGCCGCTCGATAAGCCAAAAAGGCTCACGTGCCCGGTATAAGTCTTGATCAGGTTCATGCAGCATTTCAGCAGCATGCTTTTTCCCGAGCCGTTGGGACCTACGAGCGCATAGATCAGACCCGGCTCCAGCCTCAGATTGACGGGGCCGAGCCGGAAGCCTCCGGCCTCCGTAGTCAATTGTTCGATATGCAGAGGACTAACACCGCTCATCGGTCATGTCTCCTTTCTCTTTTCCTGCAGCACCTCGGCCAGCACTTGCTCGAACATGGCCCGCGTCTTCTCCGGATCATTCTGCAGCCGGAAACTCATCTCTACCGCCGTCCGGAAGGCTTGTTGGAGGCTGGCGTCCGCCACCTGCTGTTTCTCATCGGCCTTCACATCGGCCACGAAGGTCCCTTTGCCCTGAATCGTCTGGATAAAATGACGCTGCTCCAAATTCTGATAAGCGCGGTTCACCGTGATCACGCTGCAGCTCAAGTCGCTCGCGAGTGATCGGATGGATGGCAGCGGCATCCCCGGTTTAAGGCGGCCGCTAACGATAAATGAAACGAGCTGCTGCTCAATCTGATGATAAATAGGCTCCCGGCTATGTTCGGATAATTGAATGGGTAATTGAATGACCGCCTCCCCCTCTCTATGGCAGATTCCGTCTGCTCAACTTGTAAACCAGAGCTTGCTGGAACAGCCACAGTCCGAGGCAGCTTCCGGCTAAAGCAACCGCTATCGACCCGAACAGGTGGGCACGAACTACGTCCATCAGCCAGACATACAGCGGCATGCCCATCATCAAGTGAGCCCCATTGATGACGATAAAGACGACGGGCAGCGCCACTAAGCTCGCTATCGTCACGATTTTTCCATTGCTTCCAAATTCCATAAACGGATTGATTCCGTTCAACGCCACCGCGTAACAGACCCAGACGAAGAGGTAGGCCGTGTACTCCAAGATCGAAATTTGACTCGATAACACAGGCCAGCTGCCCCAGATAAACAGGCTGAGAAAACATAGGAGCGCGGCACCCAAACAAAGCAGCATATGCAGCATCCGGCTCCAAGCAATGACCTTGACCGGTATCGCCCACATCCGATAAAATTGCAGTCTTTTCAGAAAAGGCTCGTCGTTAAACATCGTCCAGGACCAATATTCCTTGGAAAAAGTTAACGTTCCGAGCGCAGGCAGGACGGCAAGCAGCAGGAAGTCCGGATAAAACAAGCCCAGATGAAAGATCCGCTCGGAATTAAACCCAGGGAACTTCCCCCCCAGAGACACCGCTGCCGACAAGCCGCAAGCATAGCCCATGAAGCCGGAAAACAATGCCGTCAGCAACACAGCAACCGGCTTATGAAGCAGCTCGCTCCACGCCATGCGTAACGCATAACGCACATTCATCACTCTCCCTAGAACATATCCTTGCGAATCCAGCCGATTGCATCGAAGCCGTAGTAGGACCCGACAGCCGCGACCACTGTCCATGCGACCATGCCGAGCGTCATCCAGAAAGTCACCGGACCCCGGGGGGCCTTAAACGACATGGCAAAGGCCGCCGCGATCTCCGTCCCGATGACTAGCGGAGCCACCACAGCCAGACCTGGAAGACCGTAGCGCACGAAGATGCGGTGGGCACGCTCACGCATCACACTCTGCTTGGCTGCTCCCCGACGCTTGCCGAGCCACTTCTGAAAGCGGTCGAAGGCGAAGACGACCAGCATCAATACGAGCCAATTCCCCAGCAAAGCGGCAATCGTGACGCCGATCGGATTCAAGCCGAAGGCTACGCCAAGCACGACGATCACCGCCGATTCCAGCGAAGGCAGCGCGGACAAAATAAATACCGCAAGATAAGACCATTCTTGTAAGTATTCAACTAACATGATGAACTCTCTCCTCTCAAGTGTATAACTGTTTATATGTATATATACAGTAGATCAAAAAAAAGTCCCTGTCAAGATTCACGGGACTGGGGGATATTCAGGCTTAGACAGACAAAAAGCTGCGCATCACAAAGGGGCCGCGCGGTTCTCATGCTGCTGAGCCGTCTCTTTCTCCCCATGCAGCATCCTCTGGGTAATCACTGACATGAGGAGCATCGCGGCACCTACGAGCAATACAGGGATGTAGACGCTGACACTGAAGGCTTCGAACAACACGCCGTAGATCAGCTGGCCCGCCGGCGCAGCGCATTGTGATACCGCCATAATCATGGCCATCACTTTCCCGAGCTGTTCATTGGGTGTTTGCTTCTGAACGATGCTGATAACGAATATGGAGAGGATCGTCATCATCAACGCGATCAGCGAGGCACACAGCAGAAAGAGAACCAGAGACGGATAATGGCCCATCCTCAGCATCATGGGTGTAGTCGAGATCGCCAGCGGCAAGATCAAGAACGCCATGAGAAGAAGCCAGCGGTATAGGGTATGCATCCTCATCCTGCCTGCAAACAGCCCAGCCAATAATGCGCCCACAATCGCAGCGAACTCGATAAGACCCATCCCGAGCCCATACGTCGTGTCGCTGCTTTGCATCGTGACCCGTAAGATGATCGGTCCGCCGACTACGAACAGAGGGGTTAGTAAGAGGTTGAGTAAAGCCGCCAGAATCATTGACTTTCGGATATAAGACTGGCTGACGACGTAGGTAAAACCGGCCCTCAGATCTTGCACCAGCATGGGTACGAGATGCCCATCGGAAGCCCGTCTGACAAACGGAATCCGAATAAACAGCTCCATGATCGCAGACAGGAAGAAGACGATACAGCTCATTCCGATCAGCGCTTCTACCCCTACAGCGCCATAGAGAATGCCTCCCAAGACCGGTGCCGCTACACCGGACAAAGCCTGCACCCCACTCACGATGCCATTGGCCTGCTCCAGCTTGTTCTCCTGGACCAGCAGCGGGATGCTGGCCATCACAACCGGCGAATACAGGGCGCTGATCAGGCCGAGGAGCACCATCACCACGCCGATCAGGATCACCGATGACTGTCCGGCCCATAACAGAACCATCAAGCCGCCCACGACAGCACTGCTCGCCAGATCATAGATCACCATCAGATTGCGGCGGTTGAACCTGTCGGCGATCGCTCCGCCCAGCGGTGACAACAGTAGAGGAATACTGGAGACGGCAAATAAGGTCGCATAGATATCGGCCCGGCCCGTCAAGTCCAGTGCATACAAAGACAGGGCAAATCTCAGCAGAGACGATCCGAGTACGGACACGACCTGCCCGAGCACCAACAGACTAAAATCTTTCCGCGCAGGCTTGCTGTTCGATAGCATCCGACAAAACCCCTTTCATATTCCGTAGACTGACCGTCGGTCTATATTAGATTAAAAAACTCCCTTTTCGCCCTGTAGCTATGAAAGAGAGAGTTTACATATCGCGATCAGCCTTCAACTGGCCCTCCTGTCAATAGATCGAGAATAGGATCGAAGCTGCCCTTGCCGGCACCGAGCGTCGTTTCCGTCATATGGATAAACGCTCTCGCTTTTTGCAGCTCTTCATGAGGCTCCCAATGAAACAGCCCTTTATCGAAGATGACTTGAGCGCCAGCAACCAGAAACTCCACCGTCTCCCGCGGGTAGTCGGTGGCGAAGATGTTCTCTCTGATTCCCTGCTTGATCACATCGGCCAACACAGGGGTTAGATGAAGAATCGCCTGGGCCAGACTCTTCTGGTGCATCTCGGCATTGCTCGGCTGATGGAATTGCTCCAGCAGCTTGGCTTTGCTGCCGCCTGCTACCGGCATCTGGGCCATGAGAATCCGGAACAGCTTGTCGCGTACAGGAATGTCGGGATTTGCGGCAATGCTTCTTGCCGCGGCTACATCCGCATCCACAATCCGCTTGATGATGGCGTCCATCACTTCTTCTTTGGACTTAAAGTGGTAGTAAAAGGTGCCTTTCGCAATGCCTATTGCATTCAAAATATCCAGGATAGTCGTTTTGGAATAGCCTTTAGTGGTAAAGAGCGCTTCAGCCGTATCCAGAATTTCGCTTTTGCGCTCATCGGGGTCTTTGATCACTCTCATGGTTCGTCTCCTGTTTTCGTAGACTGGCGGTCGGTCGGTTTATGTTTATTATATGCCAAGCCGCCGCAAGCATGCAACTTTTGTTTCCTTCCAGCGTACTACCAAGATACAGTGCATTTACCAGGAACACGGTACGGAGGAATTTTCTATGATGATGCCGAATGCATCCGCTTCCAAGCGAAATCGGGCATCTCTGATTCTTATCCGGTTAGGCGTAGTCATCTCGATCGTTGTCATCGCTATTTTGGCCAAATCACATTTCTCGCAATCCGTATTTGATATGAACGATCATACCTACCGGCAGGCGGAGATACAAGAGGGTCAGGTGAATTATCGAAGTGCGGCAGCTCCGCCCATCTACGTGCAGATCCATGATCCCAACCGGGATGTGATCATTAACGAACAAAGGTACTCCGTTTACAGGGATACAAGCACCGGCCGCGAGACTACTTTCTTGGTGACTTATCCTGACAAGCAAACTTACAAGGTCTATGAGCAATCCGGTTCTTTCCTGAGCTACGATGAGAACCAGGGCTGGGTATCGGAACTCGCTATGTACAGCAACAATCAAAGATTCCGGTCTCTCGGGGATCTGGATTACTTTCCCAGTTCGCTGGTGATCGCAGCCTACCCCGAATACCATGATCATCCCGGCAATCCTGTCCTGTTTGTCCTTGCCTTCCTCTTGCTGATCTACGGATGGTGCGGTTACCGGTATCTCAAATTCCAGAACTTCCTGTTCCTTATCTCCCTGCGCTGGGTTTGGGTGAATGACCCTGAACCTAGTGACTTTTACTACCTCATGTGTAAGATAACCGGAGTGCTCACCATGATCGGTGCTGTTGTGCTCATGCTATCCTCGCTGTAGAACGGGGACTGGAAGAAGAGCCGCAAGGTCCGTCCGGCGGATGCTTGCGGCTCGCAGGCAAGAAGCAGCTTTCTTTCCCTCTCCTCTGCTTTATGCGTTCTCCTCTTCCTTCCACACGCGGACACTCTCGCGCTTAACCAGCTCCGTGCTCAGCACAATATGAATCGTCTCCGGAAGCATCAATTTCATTCCGAAAAACTTCACCTTGCAAAATTATTACGATATCTTCGTCAAGGAACCGCTGTTTACGCGGTGGATGCTGAACAGCGCTATCGTGGCTGTCACGGTGACAGTCTGCAACATCTTGTTCAACTCGATGGCAGGCTACTCGCTGGCGCGTATCGAGTTTCCAGGCAATAAAGTCATGTTCCTGCTTATTCTGGCCGTTCAAATGATCCCGGCGCAGCTCACGATCGTGCCTGCCTATCTGATCATCAAGAATCTGAACTTGCTCAATACGTATGGTTCGTTGACACTGCCTATGATGGCTAATGCCACCTTTATCTTTATGATGCGGCAGTTTTTCGTCGGCTTTCCGAAGGAGCTAGAGGAAGCAGCCCAGATTGACGGCTTGAACCGGTTCGGCATCTTCTTCCGAATCGCCCTCCCGCTGGCTCTGCCTTGCCCTCGCGGCGCAGACGATCTTCGTCTTCATGGGCGCGTGGAACGAGTTCCTGAAGCCGCTCATGTTCATCTCCGATGCGAACCTGTTCACTCTGACGCTCGGACTGAATACGTTCAAGGGTCAGTACATCAGCAACTGGAACTATATCATGGCAGCCTCCATGGTATTCACACTCCCTGCGCTGCTGATCTATGCGCTGTTCAACCGCTTTTTCATCAAAGGCGTTACGTTCACCGGAGGCAAATAAACGGGAACGGGTCATGTATACACATTACCATGCACAGTAAAGAGGAGCCCCGAATCAATCACCCGGGGCTCCTTTTTACTGTGCATGGATGGTATGGATTCTATGACTCCGCTTCCCCTCCCTCTACTCAACCCGATTATATTCCATGCAAATCGTGCATAATAAGCCAGAAGTATCAAGTCAAACCGCGTAGAGGAAAACTTATGAATGAGAATCACCCTACGGGTCCGTCCATCCAGAAGGGGCCTTCCGGTTCAAGACTAAGCGGCGCCTTCGAGGCGGATGCTCAATTTTTCAAAACGACCTTCGACCGGTCCACGGACATCGTGTTCAAAGAGCTGCTCGTCTGCGATATGTATCAAGGCCTCATTATCTTTATAGACGGATTAGTCGATGCTTCGATCATTGACGAAGATGTCATATTGCCTTTACTTAAGAGCGGCAGCCCGTTGAATGAGGGATACTCCTCCGATGAGTACGACAGGAATGTCCTGAACTTCATTCAGAAAAACATCATTTCCGCCTCTCAAACCAAGCTTGAGGGGGAATTAAAGCAACTAACCGAAGCCATTGCATCCGGCGATACTGTCTTTATTCTAGAAGGCTCGACAGATGCTTTGCTAATCAGCATCAGGAAAAAGGGATCACGGTCAGTCGAAGAGTCCCCCTCGGAACCGGTTATTCGCGGTCCGCGGGAGGGCTTTACCGAGAATTTGCGGACGAATACGAGCATGATCCGCCGAAGGCTGCAAAGCTCCAAGCTTAAGATAGAGGCACTCAAGATTGGGGAAATATCCAATACCGATATCGTCATGGTATATGTGGACGGGATCGTGGAGGAAAGCATGCTGACCGAGCTAAGGGAACGACTCGGACGTATCCGGATCGATGCCGTTCTTGAGAGCGGATATATTGAAGAATTGATCGAGGACAATCCTTACTCCGTCTTTCCGCAAACCCTCAGCACAGAACGCCCGGACCGTGTAGCGGCGGCCATTCTGGAGGGCAAGATTGGGATTATGATCGATAATACGCCATTCGCCCTTATCGTGCCTATCACCTTCATGGGATTGCTGCAGTCGCCGGAGGATTATTATCAGCGGTATATGATATCGACGGCTACGCGCTGGCTGCGCTACTGGCTGGCGATTATTGCGTTAACCTTTCCCTCCATCTACATCGCCGTGACGACGTTTCACCAGGAGATGGTCCCGACCAATCTGCTGCTAAGCATCGCCGCTTCGCGGGAGGCTGTCCCCTTCCCCGCTATTATCGAGGCTTTCCTGATGGAGCTGGCTTTCGAAGGGCTGCGGGAAGCCGGCATCCGGATGCCCCGCCCCGTCGGTCAAGCCGTAAGCATCGTGGGCGCCCTCGTCATCGGTCAGGCGGCCGTCCAGGCCGGCATTGTCTCGGCGACGCTCGTCATTATCGTTTCGTTCACGGGCATCGCATCCTTTATATTTCCAACCTACAGCTTGGGAATTGCCGCACGGCTGCTGCGTTTTCCGCTCATGCTTCTCGCAGGCAACCTGGGACTCTACGGTATTTTTCTCGGGCTGCTGGTCATTTGCATCCATCTGCTTAAGCTGCGTTCCTTTGGCGTGCCTTACCTGGCGCCCCTGGCCCCCTTTTCCTTCAGCGGTCTCAAGGATTCGCTCGTCCGGGCTCCCTGGTGGAATATGATCAAGCGTCCCGTCCATGAAGCCCAACCAGGCAATCTGCAGCGGATGCGGCGTCATTTGAAGCCTCAGCCCCCAGAACAACAGGATTAAGAGGTGGAAGAACATGAAGACCAGACCCCTGCTCCTACTCCTAACATGCTGTCTGCTTCTTTCGCTTCTCACCGGCTGCTGGAGCAAGATGGAGGTCAATGACGTCGGGATTGTCACTGCAGTGGGACTGGACCAGACGGATAAAGGAAAACTGTTGCTTTCCTTGGAGCTTGCTATCCCAAGAATGCTTGGAGTTACCAATCAGACGAGCGGCGAAAAGCTGGAAACGACGGCGGGATGGATTGTATCGGCGGAAGGAAATACAATTATGGAAGCCTATAGGTTTATCCAACAAAAGCTCCCTCGAAAAATCGTTTTTTATCACAGCAAGGTAATTGTGATCGGAGAGAAGCTCGCACGCAGCGGTATTTTACCTGTATTGGATTTCTTCGAACGGTACAAGCAATCGCAGATCCGTAGTCATCTTTTGTTCACCCAAGGCAAAGCCGTAGATATTCTCAAATTTATGCCTAAATTTGAGAAGCTTTCTTCCGAAATTATAAGAGAAGAAGCCAAATCCCAAATCAGCCTGAGCACCAGGGTGCTGAATTTTATTGATATGCTGATGTCGGATGGCGATTGTCCGATCGCTGCTCAGGTCGAATTGACACAGGCGGAGGTAGGCAGTAAGAACCGCTCGACCCCCAATGCAGATACAGAAGGCCTGGCCCTTAAGGGGGCCGCTATTTTCAAGAAGGATAAGCTGATTGGCTGGCTCAACGAGAAGGAAACGAGAGGCGTTCTTTGGTTGAAAGGCCAAATGAATGAAGCGGTTACCACGATCGAGGTTCCTAAAGACAAGGGCGGAGGCAAAATCAGCTCGCAGATTCAACATACAAGTACAAGTATCAAGCCGCACATTGCGAATAACCAGATCATGATGCAGGTAGATGCTTACGCGGATGTTCTCATTTTCGAGAACAGCTCCGAGCTGGATCTAAGCAAACCCTCCGACGTGAACTACGTACACGGCTTGGTTGCAGACGATATCCGGGAGAGAATCAGACTTATCTGCGACAAGGCGCAGCATCAGCTTCAAACGGATATCTTAGGATTCGGACGCCATGTATACCGTCACCTCCCCAAGGAATGGAGAACTACGTATGCCCATAGATGGGACGAACAATTCCCTGACCTGGACATCCGAATTACGCCTCATCTTATTGTCAGACAAGTTGGCTTAGTAGGAAAGCCCATCACGGTGGACTAACGGGGGGAAAGGAAGGAATCGCATGAGCAGAGTTTCAGGGTATCAGCTTTTTGCAGCTACGGTACTGTTCCAGCTTGGAACCACGGTTATCTTCGGCTTCGCCGCAGAGGCTGGACGCGATGCATGGCTTGCGATGCTGCTCTCCTCCTTCCTCGGGTTGGTGGTCATCATGGGCTATACGGCCATCTCTCGCATGATGCCAGGTTTAACCCTTGTGGAGTGGTTTCCCAAGCAACTGGGTCCGTGGTTAGGCCTTCCCATTGCCTGGCTGTACCCGTTGCTTTTTATTTATGATGCGGGCCGAGGTGTCAGCGACCTCCAGGAGCTCATCCCGCTGACCTTGCTTCCGGGGACCCCTAGCTGGATCATTCTCGGCGCTTTAATACTCGTGATTACCTACGCGCTATTCAGTGGTGTGGAGGTGATTTTCCGGCTTGCCAGCCTATTTCTGCCGCTCGTGTTCTTCTTCTTTGTTCTAGAGATCGTCTTGCTGCTGAGCTCCAGGAATGTGAACTGGTCCAATCTTCAGCCGATGCTCGGGGAGGGCTGGACGCGGGTCTGGAAAGCCGTCTGGCCCTTCGGCATCCTGCAAACCTTCGGCGAGAGCATCGAATTCGCCATGCTGTGGACCTTTTTGAAAAAACCCGGCCAACTGCTCCGCATCAATGTATGGGCCGTATTGGCCTCGGGCCTGACCATCTCGGTATTCGATATGTTCGCTATTATGGTACTCGGCGAAGGTATTTTCCAACGGAATATCTATCCCTTATTGGTGCTGCTCAAGCAGCTAAGCGTCAGCGATTTTCTGGATAATCTCGATGCGCTCGGCGTGATGTACTTTATGATCACCATCTTCTTGAAGCTCACTCTGCACATGACGACCTCGGTGCTGTGCATCCAGAAATTATTGAATACCTCCAATACCCGTATTCCGATACTGTGCGTATCGGCCATTACGTTATGGATTGGCAGCCATATGGCCCAAAATGTGTCGGATCATATTTTTGTCGGAGTCAAGCTGCTCCCTTATTATCTGTGGATTCCGCTGTTTCTCGTCATTCCGGGCATTCTGCTTATGGTGACTTGGATCAAGCAGAAGGGGGTCCCGTCATGAAAGAATACTTATGGCCGTGGCAATCTCATGTGATAATCAAGCACCCTTGGGTCCTATCGGTTACCTTTGTGGGGCTTGCGATGCTGCTATCGCTGCTTTCCTGGTACAGGAGGAAATAGCGCTGTTGGAGCCCCTAGACAGACAGGAATCCGGCGAACATCCTATCGTCCGCCGGAACTCTACTCGCTATACAGGCTACAGGCTTTAGCCCCCAGCCTGGAGTGCGCCTACGAATTGTCTGGCTTTCTCCGTCAGCCCGGCCAAGTACTCATCCGTCACCTCAAGTGAGGTATTCACCAGAGCGCTGCCGATCCCGCAGCCAACAGCGCCCGCTCTCATAAACTCCCGGATATTGCTCAGATCTACACCGCCCGTCGGGAGCAGCGGGATATGCGGGAGCGGAGCCCGTATATCCTTGATGAAGCTTGGGCCCAAGGTGGCCGGGAATACTTTGATCAGGTCACCGCCATGCTTGTAGGCGGAGACGATCTCCGTAGGTGTGAAGGCCGCGGGAATGCTGATGGCTCCGCAGCTTTTAGTCATTCGGATCGTACCCGGATCCAGGTTGGGAGATAAGATAAATGCAGCACCGGCCGAGACCGCAGCACCGGCTGTTTCTGCATCCAGCACGGTGCCGGCGCCTACTAGCACTTGCCCCCGCAGCTCGTGGGATACTTCTTCAATGACAGATAAGGCTTTCGCCGAGTTCATCGTGATTTCAAGCACGTTTACTCCGCCTGTATGCAGGGCTTTGGCGATCCCCAAGACATCTTCCGGCTTCGCCCCCCGAATGATGGCTATGAGCTTGCTGTCCAGAATGGCGGATAATGTACCCAATGTTCGTTCGCTCCTTCGTTTCAATAGATTGCCAGCAAGGCGTAAATCATCCTCGCAGCTTCCGCACGTGTCGCATGGGCAGATAGCGAATTAGTGCCGCCAAAGCTGTAATAAGATAGCAGCTGATTGGCGTCTTTCCCCAGCACAGCAGCCGCTCTTTCCGTCATCGCCATCAAATCCGGCTTGGTAATCGGCTGATTGGGATGGAATTGTCCGGTCTGATCGCCCAGCACGATCCCTTTCCCTGCGATCGCCGTTATGGCCCCGTGAGCCGGATGGGTTTCGTACACATCCTGGAAGACGGCCGGAGCATCCGAGTAGTCATGGGAAATTTGAAGCGCTTTGTCCAGCATCACGGTGAAATCCGCTCTGCTCACCGGCTCCTCCGGCAAGTAATTCCCAGCTTGCTTGGCAGCCGCAATCCCCTTGGAAGCCAAGGAGTCGATATACACCTTCGCCCAGTGCGTGGCGCCTACATCGCTGAAGGTCTTGCCCTGCAGCTTGACGACCATCATCGTATAGGGCTTTAACGTAACCTGTGCGGAGAACCCATCCACGGGAACGACCGGAAGCGGATTGGTCTTGGGCTCTTGTCTCCAGATCGTATAATCATTGACCAGAAAATCTGGAACCGGATCGCCTCCGTATTGCCAGACCGGCATCATCTGCTGGTTCGGGATCGAAACCTGGATTTCCTTATTCGTCCGGTTGTTGAAGACGACCGCACGGGCCCCGTTTTCATCACCTAACCCCCAGGCTCCTACATCGTCAACTCTTAGATCCTTGCCGTACACATAATCGGCAGGCGTTGCATTATTCATCATCCGGAAGCCGCCGCTTGTCATGTTCATATCGTAGTAATAGTCATGCTCCTGCAGCAATTTCCCGAGTTCCCGGAAGATGTAATACGGTGGGAGCGCAACCATGCCTGCTTTGTTGGTGGTATCGAACCGGTCTTGGATGATACCGAAGAACTGATTGTCGATTAGACAATGATAGGCCGACACCTGCACATTCCCGGATTTGATAAAGTTCAAGAATCTTTCCATGTAGTGCATCGCGTACGCCGGTGTTTTGCCCAAGTGGATTCTTCCTTTTTCGGTGAGATTCGTTTCCCCGCCGAAAATCAGTCCGCTGATGCCGCCATATTCCGTAATCCAGAACTCCTTGCCCGGGAACTGCAGCGCCTGTTCTTTGATCAGCTGATACCGGTTTTCGTTATTTACGGCCAGAAAGTCCATGAATGTATGCTGAGTCAGATCATCGATGGAATGAACACCCGTGTATTCATGAGGAACGACCGCATCGTAGATATCGGGATTGGCTGCGATCGTCCGGTTCCACTCTTCCCATCTCAGGTACCGGTTATTGGAGGTATCCGGCAAATCCAGCGGGTCATTGGGCTGATGCGCAGCGGGGTTGCCAACGATGATCGTCTCCTGCCACTTATCCAGAATAACGATCCCCACTTTAATCGCCGGATCGATCTGCTTGATCGCCTGGTAGACCTGGCGGGCTTTGTAGACATAATTGGTGACCGACGGAAATTCGGTTCCATAGTGATTCAGATAGAACTCATTCCCCATCTCGATACGGATCGGCTGCTGGGACAGACGTTTGATCTCCGCAACCTGTTCCTTGATCTCATCGATGCTCTGGTAGGCAACGTTGAGCACAAAGGTGCTTGGCCGCTGAAGCTCGTTGGGAGCCCTATAGATATCCTCCAGGAAAATCCCAGGCAAACCGTTATTGATCCCGTTGACCGAGGTGTATTCGAACCCGGTTTTGTGATTCGGATACCGCGGATCATTGGCGTTGATCAGCGAGCCTTCCTTATAACGGTAGTAATTGGCCGCCGTTCCGTCAGGAACCCGGAGCAGGGACACCCCTAGTTCCTTCATCAGCGTAATGTCCCGCTTGCTGTACCAGGTACGGACCCTGCCGAGATCGTTCAGCTTCTGATAGTTCACACCGTACAGGTCAGCGGGAATCTTCTGTTTGGGACCATTCCATGCAAATTCGGCGCTATCATGTTCCAGAGGCGGGGCTGGCGTTACCGTGACTTGACTCGTGACGATGAGGTTGTTATCCGGCGTAACCGCCTGGATCACGGCTGTCCCCGGCGATACGGCTGTAACAGCCCTCGCTTTGGCTGCGCTGCCCGTTAACTTTGCCACTTGCTCGTTACTGCTGCTCCATATGAGGCTGTCATCGTCCAATTCGACCTGCTTGGGTTCGTAGATCACCCTCAGATTTTCCGTATCCCCGACCTTCAGGCTCATCGCAGTCTTGTAGAATTGCAGACTGGTTAGCACAGGACCTGTATACGGATTATCGGCTGCAAGTGCGTAGACCCTCACGTCATCGAGGCTGGGCTTCAGCAGGTTATGACCGAAGGAGACCGTTCGTTTCACCGCCTGAAATAAGCCGGTATACGTGCCCAGGGTTTGATAGGCGCTCTCCGTCTGCTTCTTGACTTGAACCGCGACCGAGTTCCCTTGAACCAGTACCTTGAAGTCATACTGTACGCTTGAGTCCAGTGTATAGTCGGCCAGCTTGGTTTCACCGACGACACCCGACTTGTAGAGCGATACTTTATTCTTCTTGATCAGCAGAGAATCGTAATTGCTGCTCTGGGTGTCCCCCAGATCCACACGCAAGAAAGCTCCGGCGGCCGATACATCGGGAATGACCACGTTGAACGTTAACAGAAACTTCGCCCATGATTTCCCTTTGATCCTGGCTCTGGAGTTCGAATTGGCATCCTTGGCGACAAAGCGGCCATTCTCATACTGGTAGTTCATATAGCTGCCTGGAGGAGCATCCCATCGCGAAGTCGGCGTGGCGAACGTATCCTCGAAGACAACAGGCCACGAGCCCGGCAGCTGATCGATATCCGAATTTCCGGAGCCTTGCGCGGATACACGGGAGGGTACTCCGCTGATCAAGCTGAACAATAACGCGAACACCAACAGTAAAGACATCTGTTTTACGCCATATTTCATTCTTCATCCTCCTGATTGGGTGGTGAATGCAAATGAATAGAACGCTTTCATTTTGTTGTGGTGGTCAAGAGCAGCAGGCGCATAACCGCTACTCTTTCGAATCGGAGAACAACATCTTATACTGATGAGGCGTGACGCCTTCTCTCTTCTTGAACTTGCGGATAAAGTGGGACTGGTCGGTATACCCGACACGCTCCGCTACTTCCTTGACCGTTACGGACTGGGCTTGCAGCATCTCCTTGGCCTGGTTCATCCGGGTCTCCTCGACATAATCGCTGAGCGTCGTCCCCGTCTGGTTTTTGAAAAACCGCGACAAGTAAGAAGGAGATACACCGAAGGTATCGGCCAGCTTGTTGGAGTTCAGGGTTACGTCTCCGTAGTGCTGCGACACGTAGTCCACGATTTTATCGCGCAGTTCAAAATTCCGGCTTTCCTTCTTGCCGCCCATCTCATCGGCGAACCGCATACAGTAACGGACAAAGACGCGTTCGAACTCATCCAGCGTTTCGAAAGCGGATGCCTTCAATGCCTCTTCGGAACTGCTGTCCTGCTCTTCCCGGGACAGCTCCTTGGCCAGCTTGAACACCGCCATCGTCAGTCCTTGGCATAGCGCCTGCGCCGCTCCGGGCATCAGCTCGCCGCCTCGGATCTCGCCGATCTCATCCGCTATTACCGCGCCTGCCAGCTCCCGGTCTCCCAGCTTGATCGCCTTGATCAGATTGGATGCGGCCTCGTCCAGATGCTCATACAGGGAGCCTGCCTCGTCGGCTGCTTCCTGATACACGAGGACC
Source organism: Paenibacillus filicis (assembly GCF_038070315.1). Lineage (NCBI taxonomy): Bacteria > Bacillati > Bacillota > Bacilli > Caryophanales > Paenibacillaceae > Paenibacillus > Paenibacillus filicis. The sequence continues at coordinate 182,041 of NZ_JBBPCC010000002.1, forward strand.
GTATTATGCCCCTCCAGGAACCTGCGCTGGGAGGTTTGCACCGCCTGCCGGTAATAAACCGGCATATCGAGTACCTGAGGAAACAGCTCGCTGATGCCGATGGTCACGGTAAAAGGAAACAGCCGCTCGAAGAAATCGCGGATCTTCTCCGCTGCCGCTTGAATCCTGGCCTCGCCCTCTGCCTGATCCCCGGCCTGGATACCTGCCAGCAGAGCAACGCCCCGGTTCTCCGTCAGATCGATGCCATAGCCATGACCCAGCTCCATCGAGATTTCTTCCGCTACGTTCATAATGCTGTATTTCAGTACGTTCTGGATAATCGGGGTGTTGGTCTTTTCAAAGTGACGGTAATCATCGATTTGAATCAGCAATACGGCAAATCGGTCATAGGCAAGGTGCATGCCCGCTTCACTCGACCATTCGTCCAGCTCCGCGCGGGAGCCCACCTTCCCCTTGATCAGATCCGTCAGCACCTTCTCCTTCAAGGCAGCCGACTTGGTCCTCAGATGCGACCGCAGGTCGTTATTCTCCAGATTCATATGCTCGAAGGCTTCGCTGAGCCAATCGAGCTCATTATGCTGCCGGTGGGCCTCTGAAGAAGGATTTTCCCGGACTGAATCCAATAGCCGCTTGATCGGTTTGTATTGGCGCCGGGCCAGGAACAGTGACAAGCCGATCCCGAGCAGCAGCACCGAAGCTACGATCATGTAGAACAAGGTCTGTGTTTGCCGGACGACATTGAAGAACTGGCCCGTCGGCACCACCACATAATAGGACCAGGGCATGAATCCGGATTGGAGCTGCACCGCCGAATGCGGACCTTCCGGCAAGTTCAGACTGATGACGGAGGATTCGCTTCGTTCCTTGGGCAGCCAGGGAAGCAGTCTGGCAGGGTCCTGCCCCTTGCCATCCCCGCTCTCCCGGCTGGAAGCCGATACGATCATCCGGCCTTCTTGATCCAAGATAAAGGCCTCGCCTTCAAACTCCTTGATCCCGCCGCCGATGGCCCGCTTCATCTCGGCCCCGTTGATCACATACAGAATCACTTGTGTCGGCCTCACCCCATTGCCTGGCAGAGGAACCATGTAGACGGCCGCATCCAGGTTATTGGCTCCATGCATATTAATCGACTGGACCGGCAGGAAATACGGCTCCTTCAAGCCGGCGGCCAGCTTCTCGAAATCATCATGGTTCAGACTTGCGAACGGATACACCTTCTCCAAGAATGTATCCAGATCGTAGATCCCGCTGGCCGCATAGATCTTGTTCTCCTCCAGCCCGTTGAAGTACAGGCCGATATCCAGCAGATAGGAATGCGTAGAGCCGTAGGACCTGAGCTCCTGCACACCCTGCTTTGCCTCGTAGCCCCCTTCGGAGAACGTATACCGCATCAGCTTGTTGTTGCTGGAGATTTGCAGCGACATTTGCCGCAGCTCATTAAACCGCTGATCGATCTGATCGCGGATTTGCTTCAAGGAGGTGATATTGGATTGCTCGACAATGCCCGTCAGCGTATCGAAAAACTTCGTATACACGAAGCCTCCGATCGAAGCCAGCAGAAAGACGACGAGGAACAAAAAGGAGAAAAAGTAAGTCATCAGCCGTGAAACCTGTCGTGTTCTCTTTTTTCTGCCTATGTTCATCTGTCGTCTTTCCCCTTTATGAGCCCCGTTTAGTTGCGAGCCTTATTTACGATTTGCTTCAACGCAGCGCCCTTTGACACGCAGGTCCCTGCCCGGATATCCTCTTCCGTGAACACGGCCAGCAGAATTTCCTTGGCTTTGTCCCGCTCCCGGTCATAGATCACGTAGATCTGCCCGTCGTTGTCCTGAACGCCGTCCGGATACGAGACATCCGCTCGCTCATCCAGGATCAGCCCGCCCTGCCAGCTGAGGCCGTCGTCCTCGGACAGCATTGCCGTCAGATGGCTTCTGCCCTTGAATCCGTAATGATTGACCAGCAGCAGACGCCCAGAGTGCAGACGGCGGATGAAGAAGCGGGAGCTGGGACCGCCCAGCGTCGTCGGCTTGCCTGGGGACCAGGTGCGTCCGCCGTCCAGAGAGACGCTCTCCCCGATGCCGTAGAAGGTTCGCACCAGCATCCACAAGCTGCCGTCCCCCCGCTCGACAAGCATATGCTCATCAAAGTGACGGTTCGGGATGTCTGCCGATCCCCTCAGTCCGAAGGTTTCCCCCTGGTCCGCCGAGACGTACACATTGGAGAAGGTTAGCTCCGGCAGCTCGTTCAGAGGCGAATCGTGGCAGACCCACACCGCGATGGGAAGCAGCCACTCCCCATTGTTCAGTACGGTCGGTTTATTCATCATAATACCATCCGCGATGCGTCTAGGACTAGACCACTCCGTTGCGGCGGCGTCTGGATCGGTGCAGACCGATGCCCATACCCCGCAGCGTCCGTCGTACCAGCTGAAGCTTTGGGACCAGAATACCCACAGGCGGCCGGCGGGGTCGCTCCACAGACACGGGTCAAAGGCTCTCACCTGCCCCGGAGGATCAATCACGTACTGCAGATCGGACCAGGTACGTCCCCGGTCCCCGCTCCGGACGAGCGCAACGTAATTATCCACGCCCTCCCCTCGGCCTCCGCTGTAGAAAGCCGCCCATAACGTGCCATCGGGCGAGCACTCCACACCAGGGATGCCTTGCCACTGGCGAACCGAGTAGGTATCCCCGGTCACCCGCTGAATCGCCGCAGCCTCCAGCGCCAGATCATAATCGGGTCTCATCGAACTCCTCCTTCCCGCTTATTTGCCTTTGTAGCGGTCATAAGCGACTTGATGGATTTTCATGTAATCGTCCAGCCCCATCTTCTTGATCGTCGCGACATACTCATCCCACTTGGAGAACGGCACTTTTCCCATGATGAATTGGGTCTGCATCTCATTCACATACGTTTGGATATCATTGCTCAACGCTCTCAGACGGTCATTCTCTTCTTTGGTAAATAAGAACAAAGGCCATATTTCCTTAGGTGTAAAGGGCTCGAGATTTTTCGCAGCCTGGATAACCTCCGGCGCTCCCTCTCCCGTATCCCAGGCGAACCGTTCCTCGCGGACAATCGGATGTACGGAGAATGGCGATACCAGCTCGCGGGAAATCATCTGATCCAGTGTCAAGCCATCCTTATTATTCGAAATATCCTGTACGAAGCGGTACTTGTTATCCTTCATCTCGAAGGTTTTGCCTTCTACGCCCATCCAGTATAGAACGGCGCCTTCCCCGTCGAGGAAATAGTCAGCCCAGCGCATCGTAGCTTCCGGGTTTTTGTTGTTTTTGGTAATGACGAAGGCTCCCTGGTTTTGGAGAACCGGACTGATGCCACCCCAGTTCTGGTCACCGGACGGCCCCTTCAGTGCTGCGCCCAGCCCGGCATAATTCGACTTGAGCTGACCGGCAGGCACTAGGTTAATATTGGTGAAACCGCCGACCTGTCCCTTGGCAATCTTGGCAGTCAGGATCGTTGCATTGTTCGTGAAGATTTCTTTATCCAGCAAGCCCTCCGAATACAGCTTGTTCAGATACATCAGTAGTTCCTTGTATTTCGGATCTGTCTGCATGAACCGCATGGCTCCGGCTTTATCGTCATAATCGACGAAAGCGTTGGCGTTGCCGCGGCTGTAAAGTCCCCATGCTCCGGATAAGGTCCGGATGACACTCCCGATATCTGTGCTGCTCATAGGGATACGTTCCGCATCCTTGGCTTTAAACGCTTTCAAAACCTCATACAGCTCTTCTGTCGTCCCGGGCATTTTTAACCCGGCCTCATCCAGCCATTTTTGTTGGATGAACAGCTTGGAGCTGATCCGGTGCGTGATATTCGAGGACATCTTCGGAAGCGCATAGATCTTTCCGTCCGGAGCGGTGATCCCCTTCAACACTTCAGGATGCTTCTGCAGGATTTTGCTGAAATTCGGTGCGTACTTGTCAATCAGATCATTGAGCGGAATAAAGACGCCCTGCTGCCCGTAAGTGATCATATCCTGAGCATTGATGCCCCCGCCGTAGAAGGCATCCGGAATATCGTTGGCTGCGAGCAGCAGGTTCTTCTTCTCCTCCAGGCTCGATTGCGGCACCAGATTCCAGTCGACGTGCACGCCGGTCCGCTTCTCGGCTTCCTTCCAGAGCAGCTTATCCTTCCACTCTCCCTGGAGTGGCGATTGGCCCGCCATCATCTTGAGCGTAATCGGCTCCTTCACGATCGGAAGACCGGTTTCATTGAGAAGCTTATTCTCTTTTTTGGGCGCTTCGGCCGGCTGCGCTTGCTCTTTACTTGTACACGCGGCCAGAACGCTAGTCGCCATCAGCACAGCCATTCCTGTTTTTACGGATTTCATATGATTCATCGGTTGGACCCCCTAATTTAGCCTTTAATAGCTCCAATCATGACACCCTTAACGAAGTATCTCTGGAGAAACGGATACAGGATCAGGACAGGCAGACTCGATACGATAATGACGGCGTACTTCAAGCCCTCCGTCAGCATGATCTGATCCACCGAAGCTTCCGATTCCCCCACCATGTTCCCCATTTGGTTTTGCAGCAGAATTTGTCTAAGCACCAGCTGAAGCGGGTATTTCTGAGAATCCGACAAGTAAATCAGCGCATTGAAAAATGCGTTCCAGTGGCCGATCCCGTAAAATAACAGCATAACGGCAATGACCGGCATAGACAAGGGCAGGATGATGCTCCACAGCATCCGCAGGTTCGAGCATCCGTCGATCTGAGCCGACTCCTGAATCTCAAAGGGTATCCCCTGGAAAAAGGTTCTCATGATAATAATGTTCCACATCGAGACGGCGCCCGGTATGATCAGCGCCCAGATCGTATTGATCAATCCGAGGTTTTTGACCAGCAGGTAGGTCGGAATCAGCCCGCCGCTGAAAAACATCGTGAAGGCGAAGATCATGGTCAATACATGACGTCCTGCAAAATCCTTCCGGGAGAGCGGATACGCGGCACCGATGGACAGCAGAATATTAATCGCTGTGCCTGCGACGGTATAGATCAACGTGTTTGCATAGCCTCGCATAATCCCATCATCCTGAAATACACGGATGTACGACTGCAGGTTGATCTGCTTCGGAAACAGCCATACCTGGCCCTCGACGACAGCGGCCGGGCTGCTTAGCGAAGCGCTGAGCACAAAGACAAGCGGATAAAGCACCAGTATCGTGATCATACCTAATAGCATGTAATTGACAATATCGAATAGATTATCGCCTCTGGTTTGCGCAAGTCTGCCCACTTTCTTCCCCCCTCCTTACCATAGACTTGTATCCGTTAGCCTTCTGGAAATACGATTAACCATGATCAGCAGCATGAAGTTAATGACGGAATTAAACAATCCAACCGCTGCCGAGAAGCTGTATTGTGCGCCCAGGACGCCGGACCGGTACACATACGTCGATATAATATCGGAGGCGCTGATATTCACATCATTCTGCATCAGGAATACCTTCTCGAAGCCAACGGCCATAATCTGTCCGCATTGCAGAATGAACAGGATCATCACCGTCGGCATAATGCCCGGCAGATTAATATGCCAGATCCGCTGCAGCTTGCTAGCCCCTTCGAGGGTAGCCGACTCATGCTGCTGCGGATCAACGCCGGCCAGTGCCGCGATGAACAGAATCGAATTCCAGCCGATATTCTGCCAGACGCCGGAAAACACATACAAGCTCTTGAACCAAGACGGCTCGGCCATAAAATCAATGGGGCTGCCCCCTGACCATACGATGAATTGATTCACCAGTCCGGTCTTCGGCGAGAGGAAAATCGCCATCATGCCGACCAGGACTACCGTCGAAATAAAGTGGGGTGCATAGGTGACGAGCTGAACTGTCTTCTTGAATAGGACCAGCCTGATTTCATTAATCAGCAGAGCGAATACGATCGATAACGGAAAGCTCACGATTAAATAGTACACACTGATCAGGACTGTATTGGTTAACAGTCTCTCGAAATAATATCCCTGAAAGAAGCGCTCGAAATGCTGAAAGCCTACCCATGGGCTTCCCCAAACTCCCTGTACCGCATTAAAATCCTTGAAAGCAATCTGAACGCCATACATCGGAATATAGTCAAACACAATGACATAAGCCAATGCCGGCAGAATCAACAAATATAAATCCCAGTTTCGTTTGAACACCTTCAACGATATTCGGTTCACGGCTCTGCTGCCCTCCTCCCCTTGCCTAGCATCCTTTCTCTCTGTCCATGCCTTCTCCTTCACATACGGCCCATCTGCATCTTCCCCTCTGGCTGCGACTTACCCCAATCATAGGCGCAGCACAAAAAAACTGTATATAGAAGTCTGTTGACCTGCATCGTTCATTGTTTACAATCGCCCGTGCCACGCGGGTTTTCTTGTTGCAGGGATAGGATTTTGTTGACATTCAGGATCGTATAGGGGCCGCGCCAGCTAACCGGAGTGCCGAACTACCCCTAACAAAAAAAGACCCCTGTACCTGAAAGGTACAGAGGCCATGGCTCCTGAGTCAGCGAAAATTCGCGGCTTTTAGTGATGAGAGACTTGCCGGGGGCCTCGCTCAGCGGCTGGCATAATGCCGCCGGTCACGCGCCTCCCGCAGCGGGGAAGCCCAGGGAAATGACGGCCCCGCCTTCCTTGTGGTTGCCGGCCCGGATCAGGCCGCCGCAGCGCTCTACGATAGCCCGGGCAATAGCAAGGCCAAGGCCGGACTCTCCGTCCTTGCCCTTTACAAACCGGTGGAACAATGTAGGCAGCAGCTCCTGCGGAATCCCCGGTCCATCGTCCGAGACGGTCAGCATAATCTGTCCCTCATTCGTGCTCACTCGAATGTGGATGTTCTGGTGCGCATACCGAACCGCATTGGTCACAATGTTCAGCAGCGCCTGCAGCAGCTTGTCTGGGTCAGCGAGCACGACCAAGTCTTCTCCCACAGGGCAATTGATATGCAATTGAAGGCCTTTCTTCATCAGCAGCGGGTTGATACGTTCGGAGGTTTCCGTCAGCAGCTCTCTAAGTGATACCTGAGCAGGCTTGAAAATATCCTCCTCGCTGTCCAGCTTGGCGAGCAGCGTCATTTCTGTGATGATTTTCCCCAATCTCCCGCTTTCTCCAAGAATCACATCCAGTCCCTTGCGAATGCCTTCGCCCTCGAACACTCCGTCACGGATCCCTTCCGCGTAACCCGAGATCGACATCAGCGGCGTCTTCAGCTCATGGGAGGCATTTTGGAAAAACTGCTTCTGGACCTGATTGAACCGGTTCAGCTCCCCGGCCATTTCATGAACCGTTTGTGCGACGGCACCGATCTCGCCCCCGGCCTGAATCAGCTTCACATCGGTGAACTGACGGTTCTTCACCTTCTTCAGTTCCTCCCGCAGATGCATCAGCGGCTGGATCAGTTTTTTCGTAATAAACAGACTGAGCAGGAACATCAAGCCTCCGACCAGGACAAATACCAGAATCAAGCGCCCCATGAGGGTCCGCTCAATTTCCTGGATTTTGCTCATCGGCGTCAGCAGCGTTAATGTGCCCTCGGCTAAGGGACTCACCTCCGCGACAAACCTCCCGTCCTTGCCGCTCCAAATATTTTGTAAATTCGAAGCGGATGCAGTCAGTTCATGCATAGGCTCTATATTTGTAATCTGAGCCACTTGATTGAAGCTCGCAGGCAAGGTGCCCGACACAACATTCCCCTGTCTGTCGGAGACGATAGCCTCGACACCGGCATACGCAGCGGGCACCAAGGAGGCGACAGGCAAGTTCTGATTCGACATGGCATCGGCAGGAGCATAGCCGCTCTCCTGCAAGGTCGCCGACATCGCCGCTCCCAGCGTACGCAGATCATTCTTCTGCGTGCCGATGAAGTGATCCAGCAGCACGTAATGAATAATAACGGCCGTAATGGACAATATCAGCGCCAACGACAATCCGAACGCCAGATTAATTTGGTGTACGAGCTTCATGATCCGGCACACTCCTGTCTGTTCTCATCCGATACCCATGTCCCCATACGGATTCCACAGGCAGCTGATCGATTTTTTTACGTATTCGTTTAATCAGATGGTCGACGGCACGGTCGCTCCCATAATAATCGTCGCCCCAGACGAAGGTCAGCAGCTCGTCCCTCGTAAAAGCCCGGTTCGGATGCTCGGACAGCACTTTGAGCATCAGAAACTCCTTGCTGGTCAGATCAACTTCCTCTTCACGCCAGAAAGCGCGCCGCTCCTCCAGCATCAGCCGGAGATCGCCAATATCGATCCGGGGTGAGGAGGACTCACTCAGGCTCGGCCTCTCTTCAATAAGAGCCGTCTTCTTCCAGCGTTCCAGCTGGCGCTTGACACGGGCCACCAGCTCTCGTGGGCTGAAGGGCTTAACCAAGTAATCATCGCTGCCCAGCTCCAGGCCGAGAATTTTGTCCACCTCGCTGTCCTTCGCCGAGATCATGATGATCGGTACCTCGGCTTCAGCCCGGATGCGCCTGCATAATTCGTAACCGTCCATACCGGGGAGCATGATATCCATCACCCACATGCTTGGGGGGCTGGTTCTCCACAATTCCCATGCTTCCTCAGCGGACCCGAGCGCGATAGTCCGGTAGCGCTCCTTGTGCAGATAGGCTTCGATCAGATTGCGTATATTCTCGTCATCATCGACAACCGCGATGAGATCATTGTTGTTCATTAAGCGTACCTCCCGTTTATTCTCTACCCCAGTATATCAGAGCCGGCGGCCTCCTGAGAGCCGTGCCATTGTTTTTCCACAAATCCACCAACATTGTGCCATATTCTTTCGGTACATTGATACCTGTAAGACAAACCAACTAACAAGGAGTGTTCCAAATCATGAAACATAATCCATCCTTCAAAAACGTCGCCCTGTCCGCCCTGCTGCTTACCGCAATCGCCGTCCCTGCTGTAGCAAGTGCGAATGATGGCAGCCATACGCAAGCAAACGCCAAGCTAACGTCAGTAGCGGGTCAAGCCGTGCAAGCATTGAATGCCCCTAGCGCAGCGTTGATCAAAACGGACCCGCTTGAGCTGGCCAAGAAATATGCGCCGGAAACCGTAAGCGATTGGAAGAACACGTTGGACCAATATAAAAAGGTCACTGGTTATTCCATCGAGGGCCGTGCCCCTATCGTTACACGATCCTCCGAAGAGAAAACTACGGATGGAACCGTACCAGCCCTGACGATCAGCCAGGAGTCCATCTCCCTCGATAAGTTCAAAACATACGACCTGAAATCTGCTTCCGTGGTTGCCGCAGTTCCAGCGAAAGAGGCAACGCTGGATAAAGTGACCTCCCGCATCGAGGCTTCCCAGCGCACGAATGTTGCCGAGCTTAAAGAGGGCACAGGTCCGGCAGAAAACCGTTTGGAAGCTGTCCAAGCCGTGGCAACGCAAGCTTCCGGTGAATTTGCAGCCTTCATCCAAGCCGAGATCGAATTGGCCAAAGCGGCCGATAGCGAAGATGCAGGAGCCATCCGTGCATCACTCGCCCAAAGTCTGAAGCAATACAAGCAGCAGATCACCGCGCTGCAAAATGCTACAGGCGATTCGCTACCGGCTGAAGTTGTCAAGACCGAAACAGCTACAGAAATCGGTTCCCTTCCACAAACGGTCACTAATCCAAGTGGTAAGTAAACCAACCAACTAGAGAAATAAGCAGCATGAGGAGCATTCAAGAGGTGTGAAAAAAGACAATCCCCGGCGTTTTCGCTTGCGGGATTGTCTTTTTTGGGGTTTGCAGGGCTATTCCCGCCCATCTAGAAAGAGACGGCTCTTTTCATTCCGTTCACTTGCCGTTAAGCAGCCACTGTTCGGCATCCGTTGCACTGCTGAATACCCTGAACTGATGGCCTCTATTCATTTCGGCCGCAAGTTCTTTGAACCTGCCCTCCTGACTCTCTTCCCCTGCGATGAGCGCCGTCCTGATCCGGTAATTCGTGAGTTTCTGAATGATATGCCCAGCCACACCTGTACGGAGCTCGAAAAAATCCTTTGAAAGCACTTCACTGTGAAGCATCAGAAGCTCTGCGTTCTGCTCCATGCAGACGGCTATTAGAGCCAGTATGTCCTGATCCGTGCAGACCGGCGGCTCTGCTGAGATGTACTCGATATACAGCCTGTTTTGTTTTCTCACGACCTGATAATCCATTCCGTTGACATCCTGGTTATGATGAACAAGCAGCCCTTCCCTGAGCTGCCGAACCCAGCTGAGTTCATGCCGGTACGACGCTACGATGTTCTCATCGATCATCTCCCATAAATAGGCTTCACGGGAGCTTCGACTCGGGGAGAACAGGGCTCTTCGCTTTTTTTCTTCTTCTAAAGCAAGCTGAAGGCTAACTTCTTGCTCATAGCGGGACAACAGATCATCAAGCTCGACGGAGCTCAAAGAGTCTGCCCATGCCAGTTGGGTCAGGAAGCCCTTCTTGAGTTCCGGAAGCTCAGGAGCCGAAAGCACCCAACGCTTCAGCTCCTCCTGTCCCTTACCAGTGATCGTATAGATTTTCTTGGAGGGAGAGCTTTCCTGATGCTGAACCTCATTCGTAACCAGTCCTTCATCAAGGAGCTGAACCAAGGATTTGTAGATTTGATTATTATTTCCGGACCAGTACATCGCAGATGATTCCTCAATCATTTTCTTGAGATCATACCCCGTGGCGGGTATCCAGCTTAGCATCCCCAGAATTGCAAGCTTGATGGACATGCGTGATCCTCCTTCATTTTAGTACCATAGGTTAAAAGTAACATATAGTACTTAGATGATTCAAGGTTGTTATGGCTCAGGCTATCTCACAGATCACGTCCGATCAATCTCATCTGACACCTAACAAACAAGCCGAACGCATCGATCTGCGCCTCGGCTTGTTTGTTACACTTATCTATTCAATTTTTATTGGCATACAGGCTGTGATCCAACTGATGAACCAGTCTCGGAAGCAGAGTCTTCTCCTGCGCCGCAAGCTCCCGCAGATGACCGGTGGCTTGTGTAATCAACGGCTTCTCCGTCGTACCGCCGATGACGTACTTGATGATCGCATTACGCGCCAGCAGCGCGTGCTTCTCGATCTGCTTCAGCTGACTGGTCACATCAAGGTCTTGTTCGATGAAACGTTCCTCGTGAAGATGCTGATACAGTGCCGAGAGCAGCTTCTTATGATGCAGCAGCGTAGAGAAATTGCGGTAATCGATATACCGGAGCCCTTCCTGGAACCATTGAAGATCCCTCAGAAACCGGTCGTATACGTCCATGCCGAACCATACCTCATCCGGGTGGCTATTGATCCAATGCTCCCCGGTTGTCATCGAACTCGAGGAATTGAGAGGGATCTGGACATTGAGCTTGTAGTCGGCCGTAATCCGGGCGCTGACGTAATCGCGTAGAATCTGTGAGATCTCACGAAGCTCCGTGCTGGAATCCGTATACGCTTCGGCATGCTCCTTCATGGACAGCACATTGATCGTGTATCCGAAAGGCTCTTCGTCACCGAGTCGGTTAAACGCCAGCTGCAGCTCCCCCCAGCCGACCTCCGCGAACGAGAAGCCCATGTCCGTAAAAAAGTCCGCCGCATAGAAGATTTGCTTCTCGGCATCATAGCCGTAGATCAAAATCGGATGCGGCATATGGAAGTTCCCGTATGCGGAATAAGCCGAGATGAAATACCCGTCGATGCCAACATATATATAGTTTCCCTGATCGACATGCTCCTGGAGCATGCCGATCAGTTCTCCCTGCTGCTTGATCTGAGGCCTGGATATGCTGTCTAGGGTCACCCAAGGGCAAGAGGACAGCGTATAAATGCAGCTATACGTATCCATCGTCATGTAACCGTCCGCGTTCATAAATCCCATCAACTGCAGATAATTGCGGAAAAACCAGGGCTTCCAGCCGGAACGGGGTGCGAGGGTAGCCAAGATGGCTGTGTGATGGGCGAAAGTGGAAAACAAAGGCTTTTCAATCGGCAATTTCATAGGGTACGCTCCTCCTTGGGTCTAACCTATATGACATCGATTTGTGTAGTGCGGGGCCAGCCGCCTATTCGGGCATGGAAGCTTCTCCAAGCTGTGGCTTAAGCCGATAGTTTGGATAGTCTGGATAGTTCTTGCCAAAGGCTGGCGCAGCCATTATCCAAGCTCCAGAAAGGCCGCCATCGCCTGAATGGTGCTGTCCTCATACACATCCAGCCCTGACGCCGGGAGTCCCTGCTTCTCCAGCTCGACGATCAGCTTGATCGCCAGAATGGAATGACCCCCTATTTCGAAGAAGTCATCCTCGACATGCACCTCATCGATGCCCAGCAGTGTGCACACAGCCTGCCCCACCTGCGACTCCAAGCTCGTCGAAGCCCCCTTCACCCGGAAAGCCTCTACAGCCGGTTGACCTACACTTGCAGCTGCCATAACGGCCGACCTGGCCAACTGGAGCTGCTGAAGCACAACCTCCGAGAACCGGATTGGCAGGCGCTCCAACTGGTCGTACGCCGCATGACCGGCATTCAATTCCCCGATGACAACCCGCGACTGACCGCTTTGCAGGGCCGAACTGAGCATATCCAGCGCGTCCTTCGTGCCGATGGCTTGGAAGAAGGTAGCGGCCGCACCGTAATCCACGGCCATCCCGGTTTCCTTCCAGCTGGTCCAATTCACGCTGAGAGCCGTCTTGCCCCTGCTTCTCCGGTAGGCAGCGAAGGCGTCCAGATAACTGTTCCCAGCCGTATAATCGGCTTGTCCCGCAGCTCCTCCGAATGTGGCGATCGAGGAGAACAGCACAAAGAAGGAAAGCGGCTCCTCTGCCGTAACTTGATCAAGCACCCACGTCCCGGTCACCTTAGGCTGCAGCACCTCCCGGAATAGGTGGGCCTCCCTGCGGGCAAGAAAACCGTCCCCAGCTACGCCCGCCGCATGTATGACGCCATCAATTGGGCCGAAGAGCGCCCGGATCTCCGATACTACGCCTTGCATTTGCATCCAATCAGCCGTGTCCGCCGCAAAGAGAGCCACTCGCGAACCATGCTGCTCCAGATGCTGTATCGTCCGAATGAGGTTCACATGCTTGCCTGTTCCCTCAGCCACGATAGCAGCCCACTCGCTCCGGTCTGGAACTGTCTTCCTGCTGACGAGTGCGAGCTGAACCGGATGCTCCCTGCCGAGGAAACGGGCCAATTCAATCCCTAGTCCTCCCGTCCCGCCGGTGATCAGATACGTTCCCCCCGGCTTGATTGGATAGGCACTGCTCTCCTCTTCGGCGGGCAGTTCCAGGACATCCAGCATCTCGATATAAGCCTGCCCGTTGCGGTAGGCCGTTACGGAAGGTCTCTCTGTGCGCATCAACTGATCATACAAATGCTCCGGGGACATGGCCTCATCCAGATCGATGCCATAGGTCCGAAGCTGCAAGTGCTCTTCTCCGATCACCTTGCCCAGCCCCGATAGTGCGGCCTGTTCAGGAAGCGGCCGATCATCCTCCGCTACAGGATAAGCCCGGCTCGTTACGATGTATAGGTCCGCCGTATGCCTGAGCTTGATCGCATCCAGAGCCCGTACCAGATGGTACACACTCCAGACTCCTTGGTTCTGGGCGGCCTCCAGCTCTTCCGGTGTGGTGGAAGGCGAGGCTGAAGGCGGCGTCAAGTGGTGCACGATATGGGAAAGCGGATTACGGCTCACAACCTCCGCCAGCTTCCTGTAATCTTCAGCGCTATCGCCTACGGTATAATGATCCGTTCCCTTGGCTTCAAAGCGGGACCCAGACTCCACCTCGATCAGCTGCCAACCCCGTTCCCGGTACAGGCGGGCCAGCTCGACCGTATGTGCTCCGCCAAACAGCAGCACCGTGCCTGCGACCGGACGCGCCTGCCATCCGACAGTCTCCTCCCCCCAAGGCACCCACACAACCCGATGCAGGCGGTTGTGGTCAAGATTCAGCGCTTTGACGATCACCGTCAAATCCTGGACCCGCTTGAGCGTGAAATCCTCAATCTCCACCAGCACTTCTCCACCGGCACTCAAGATCTTGATATCATATCCCACCGTACCGCTCGCTTCGTGGCCTTCCGGCTTGCGGCTCAGATGACTGTACAGCCTGCCGCTCAGCGGAGCATACACCTGCACCCGCTTGTAGGAGAGAGGAAGATATACATGCTCGTCCTCTACGTAAGAGGACGTACACAGCTCCAGCAGTGCTGGATGCAGTGTGTACGTGGCGAGGTCGCCATGGAATCGCTCGTCGAGCTCGAGGCTGATCAGCGATTCTCCGTGGCCATATGCGTAGCTCTCGATGCCTTGCCAGCGCAACCCGAACCCGGCTGTCCGGGGATTGGCCCCCCCTTGCTCGATCGTGACAGAGCGCTGGCTGCAATTACGGCGCAGCTCCAACAGATCGGCCATCGGGGGGCGACTATCCCCCCGGCTGGTGGCCAGGCAAGTCGCATGAACCGTCCAGTCCGCGTCCGCACCCGCCTGGCTCCTGCAGCTCTCGCTGCGAATCCGCAGAACCCCGCTGTCGATATCGATGACGGTACGAAGTCGCCGTACTGTCTCCGGACCCAGAAGCAAGGGAGCGTGGAACCGAACATCCCGCAGCTCTACAGTCGCATCTTCTCCATACGCCCGCGCAGCAAACGCCGCCATGTCCAGGAACGAGGTGCCCGGCAGCAGATAATGCCCCTGAATGCGATGCTCCTCCAGTTCCCAGCAATCCTCTACGCTGACTTCCGTCTCCAGGATCCACCGCTGTGCTGACTTCTCCACGAATCTGCGCATAAGCGGGTGAAACGGTCTGGCAGCCCCCGTCCGTCCGGCAGAACCTGCGATGTCGCCCGCATCCAGCTTAGCCCGCCGGGACATGTCTTCCCGTTCGCTTGCCGTCCATATGGACAACTGCTCCAGCGGCACGTTTGGCTGTTGAAGTCCCTGCTCGTATATTGCCAGCAGACGCTCTGCGAGCTGCTCAGCCGTTTGCCTGCTGTACATTAGCTCAGGATAGGACAGGGTGAGTGACAAACGCGACCCTTCCCGCCCGAAACGGAAGACCAAATCTGCCTGCACAGACGACAGATATGCCGTCAGATGAACCTCGTCATACACGACAAAGACTGGCAGCATGGGAAAGCCCTCTGCATGGACCGGAAGCCCGAACCGCTCGGCCAGCAGTTCGATCGGGTAGTTCTGATGGGTGACGGCTTCGGTCACCGTCTGCTTGGAAGCTCCGAGCAGTTCCTTGAACGAACGACCCGGATCGATGGCTTGCCATAGTGGAACGGCTGTGTTCAGCACGATCGAGCCCTGATGCTGAGCTCGGAAGGCCGGCATACCGATGGCAGCATCTCGCTGATCCGTGTAAGCGGACAGCAGGTACTGAATGCCGGCGAGCAGAATCACATACACGGCGGAATCCGATCCGCCCGCAACGGATAGCATTCGATTCGCCACGGACTCCGACAGGTCCAATACCAATTCTCCCCGTTCCACTGGGGAGAAGGCCGGCAAGGACCGGTCCGCTGGAAAGCGGCTTAAACGGAATCGTCCTTCCAGCTTTCGCAGCCAGTAAGCCTTGGACTCGTCCAGCTTGCCGCTGTTCAGCCAAATATTTCGCTGCAGCATATCTATCGTCATCGCTACATATCCTCCTCTGCTAAAAGAAAAAATCGATAGCGCCAGTTTCCGCCGCTGCACTCTTTGTCACTGCTGTGTTTGCCTGCTGCCAGGACAGCTCCCGGATCGGAGTCTCCGGAGAGCGGAGCAGTTCGCCAAGCAGCTCCTCATAATGAGCAGCCATCTTCCTTGCCGTATCCTCCTCGAACAAGTCCAAGCTGTAATTCCAATGCAGCTGGAATTCGCTCCCCGTACGCTTCGCCTCCACAACAAGCTCAAACCGGGCCAGATGCAGCTCAATCGGATAAGGAGTAATGCGGCAGCCTGGCAGGTACAGCTCCTGCTCCTCGAAGTTCAAATAGCTGAACATCACCTGGAACAGCGGCTGGCGCTTGCTGCGCTTGGCCTTCACGACCACTTCCTCGAAGCGGTCGGCCGGATAGTCCTCATGCGCGTAGCACTGGAGCACGCGTTCCCGGACTTCCCTCAGGAAGGCCAAGAACGTTTTGCCCCCGGCCGGGAAGCTGCGGAGCGCAAGCGTCTGGGCGAACATCCCCGGCATACGCTCCAGCTCCGCCGAGCCCCGGCCCGCGCTGAGCGATCCGACGACAAGGTCGGACTGGCCGGTATACAAGTGCAGCAGAACGTTGAAAGCCGCAAGCAGAATCATATAGGCGGAGGAGCCGGACTGCACGGCCAGCCGATTCACCGATTGCACCAAGTCCTCGTCCAGTACGGACCACAGCGTCCCGCCCTGTCCGCTCAATCGCGAGGGCCGGGGGCGATCCGTGGGCAGATTCAGCACGGCCACCTCGCCTTCGAATACCCCACTCCAAAACCGGTCCAGCTTGTCAAGCCTCCCCTCATCGAGAAAGCCTTGCTGCCAGACTGCGTAGTCCTTATACTGCAGCTTCGGCTTTTCAAGCTTGGCGCCCTCGTACAAGAGGGCCAGCTCTCTCAGCACCGGCTCGATGGAGGCACCATCGAAAATCAGATGGTGAGCATCGAAGAGCAGCAGATGCCTGCTCTCTCTCAGCTTCAACAGCTCAAGGCGAAGCAGCGGAGCAGAGCCCAAATCGAAGGGCCGGACGAACTCCCGGATCGCCGCCTCCACCTCATGCTCCTCCGCAGCCGTAACCGGAAGATGGAGGTCCACCCGCTCCGCTATTCGTTGTGCGGGCTCGTCTCCGTTCCACTCGAAGGATGTCCGAAAGACATCGTAACGCTGCACCAGCACCTGCGCCGCTTCCTCTAGCCGGCCCGTGTGCAGACTTCCCTCGATCAGGAATGCCCCCGGCATGTTCCAAGCAGTCTTCCGAGCATCCATCACGCTCAGGATATACATCCACCTCTGGGATGCGGATAACGGATAGGTCTCCCTCCGCTCCACCGGAGCGATCGGATGTGAGGCTTGCCGCCCAGCCGCTTCGATGCGGACAGCCAGACGTCTCACCGTCGGATGATCGAATACCTCAAGCAAGGGAAGCTCGACTCCGAGCGCTTGGCGGATCCGGGAGACCAGCCAATTGGCCTTCAGCGAGTGGCCTCCCCACTCGAAGAAATGGTCGTCTATGCCGATGTCATGCTGATTCAGCGCTTCCCGCCAGATTGGAAGCAGAAGCTGCTCGGCAGCGGTATGGGGCACATGGCCACCGCCCCTTGCTTGACTTAGGCGAGCAGGCTGCGAAAGCGCCTTACGGTCGACTTTGCCATTGGACGTCAGCGGCAGCCGGTCCAGCAGTATGAAGCGTGCCGGAATCATATAGGCCGGGAGCGATTGCTCCAGGAAGGCTGCCAGCGCCTCTTCCTCAAGCCTCTCCTCTTCGCCCACGATATAAGCGCACAGCTCCACATCATCCCGCGGGTCGCGTAGAACGATCACTTCCGCAGCCTGCACCGCCGGATACGCCAGCAGACGGGAGCGGATCTCGCCCAGCTCGATGCGGTACCCTCGGATCTTCACCTGATGATCGAGGCGGCCAAGGAAGACGAGCTCGCCGTCTTCCCGCCTGCGGACGAGATCGCCGGTTTTGTACATCCTGCCGTTCTTGGCAAACGGGTCCGGGAGGAAGGACTGCCTGGTGAGCTCCGCCTGACTCAGATAGCCCCGGCCAACCCCCTGGCCGTAAATATATAACTCGCCCGCTTCTCCGTCCGCTGCAGGCTCTCCCCGCTCATTGAGCACATACACACCCTGACCGGATAAAGGCCGTCCGATCGGCACAGCCCCTTCCCGCTGTACCTGGGCGGGCAGAATCGTATAGGCAAGCGAATCGACGCAGCATTCTGTCGGTCCATAAATATTGGTCACCACGGGCATATGCTCCCGCATGGAGCCCAAAAAGCCGTTCACTGCAGCCCACGTCAGCTCTTCGCCGCCGATAATCAGCTCCTTCACCCCGATTGCTTTCCCCAAAGCATCGATGGCATACGTGAGCATGCTCAGATGAGCCGGTGTTCCATCGGAGATATCAATGGCATGCTCATGAAGGTAAGCGGCCAGCCCGCGCCCGTCGATACGCAACTGCTCCGGAACGACGTACAGGGTATGTCCGTTCAACAAGGCACCGAAGATCTGCTGCACCGATGCGTCGAAATAGTATGGCGCAACCAGCGAAATTCGCAGCCCCTCGCCATAGCGGCTATAGATTTGCCTGTACAGCCCGGCCATCAGATTCAGTACATTCCGATGCTCGATCATCACGCCTTTGGGCGTACCGGTCGTGCCGGAGGTGTACAGCAGATAACTGAGCGCCCCGGCAGAGACGAGGGTCAGCGCTTCCGGTTGCTCTTCTTCGCTGCCGATCTCCTCCAAGACCCAGACAGTGCCCGGATAGCCATCCAGGAGCTCTTGGTACTTTTGCTGAACCAGCACACCACGCGCTGCGCTATCCGACAGCATATAGCGGATTCGCTCCGCAGGCGCTTTCGGATCGATCGGCATATAAGCCGCTCCGGCTTTCAGAATCCCGAAGATGCCTGCCACCATGCCGAAGCTGCGGTCGGTCAACAGTCCCACAGCCTGATCCGGCCTTATGTCCCCCGCTGACAGCACAGCGGCAATCCCATTGGCGCTATGATTCAGCATCCTGTACGTGTACTCCGTACCGTCCGCATAGACGGCCGGCCGATCCGGCGTCCGATCCACCTGCTCGGCAAATCGTCCATGGATCGTAGCGGAGGGTTCCATCACCATCGATATATCACCGTTCACAGGCTCTGTATCCTCCTTCAAAATTCCATAAAATCAATCGAAAAAGACGGCGTCGCCGGCAGGTCTCCGCTAACAGAGCCAGCAACAGGCAGGGACAGATCACGGATCAGGATGTTCCCGTCTTCCGCGAGGAGCGACAGAAGATGCAAATAATCTCCCGCAAACCGCTTGGCGACCTCTTCCGTTAAGCTTTGGGCCGTATACGCAAGCTCAAAATGCAGCTCATCGCCCTTGTTCATGCTGTGCAGCGTGTATTGCACAGCTGTCAGGCCCCACCCGGCGGCTTCACTGCTACGGAACGCAAAGCCGGCTTCAAGCTTCAGACCTTCGGCAGCGGGTCTGGACTCATTCGCATAAATCCCTGCTTCTTGGACTACGGCCTCCACTTCTTCTGCAAAGAAAGCGAATGTTTTATAGCCCTCGGCTTTATTTCGTACAGCGCTCAAGCAGCCGGACGGCTCCAGGCTCAGATGTCTTCCAACAGCGGGCAGTTGAATGCCGACGCTGACATCAGGCTGTCCGCTGTATTTGGACAACAGAATCTGATAGGCCGCAAGCAGGAGGATGGCCGGGCTTGTACGGCAGCTCTCGGCAACCTTCTTTAACGCTTTGGTGAGATTGACGTCCGCTTGAAACGCTACCTGCTGCCGGGTTCTGGGCTCTACGCTCACTGCGACTTCCTCCCAGCCGGACAGCCCTAAGCGGGCTACGGGTTCCCCAAACACTTGGCGGGCGTAGCGGCTCTCGGCAAAAGGAACCTTCGGCTGCTCTGTTTCTGCTGCGGGAGCTGCCTGCCTCGCCGGAAGCTCGGGAACCTTCAGCCAGCATCTGATCGGATCGAACGGGTAGACCGGCAGGCGCACTTTCCTTCGGGCTTGGCCCAAGTACAAGCGTTCCCAGCGGATATCCGCACCCTGCACATACAGATGGGCCAACTCCCGCAAGCGCTCCGGCACCTGCTCTTCCTTACCGCTGTACAGATCGTCCAGCACGGAGCCCGACTGCCGGGTCAACTCCCGGATGCGGCTTTCCGTTAGCTCGGCTTCCGATTTGGGTGCCCGGCCTGCGGCCGCGACTTTAACTTTATGAAATCCGTAGTAAACCCCGTCATCCGGAGAAGCGGAAGACGGCTGAGGCTTCATCCTGCGCAGCACAGTTAGCAGATCCGTCGTACTTTCGGTCACGACCGCCAGTCTGTACGCATAGTGCCCTCGGCCCGTACCTGCCGTATAGCAGACATCGGCCAGATCCAGATCCGGGCGCTTCTCCAAGTGCCCGACGTAGCGCGCAATCAGCTGCTCCATCGCGGTTTCGCTTTTCGCGGATAAGGCGAAGAGCCGATGCTCCCTCTCTGCAACTGGCTTACTTGACGCTGCCCGGCCTGGGGCTTCCTCCATCACGACATGACAGTTCGTGCCGCTGAAGCCAAACGAGCTGACCCCGCAGCGGCGAGGGGAGTTCTCGGACTCCCAGGGAGCCAGCCGATCGTTAAGATACACGGGGGACTGCTCGAAGCTGATCTGCCGGTTGGGAAACTGAACATGCAGCGTCGGCGGAAGCTCCTGATGCTGCAAGGCGAGCGCAGCCTTCACCACGCTGGCCAGCCCGGCTGCGGCATCGGTATGGCCAATATTCGACTTCAGAGAGCCGATGGCACAAAACTGCTTTTTCTTCGTGTAGCGCCGGAAGGCACGCTGAATCCCGTCAATTTCGATAGGATCACCCAGCTTCGTTCCGGTTCCATGAGCTTCCCAATACGAGATCGTCGCGGGATCAATGCCCGCATCCTTCCAGGACCGGACAATGACATCCTCCTGCGCCTGCGCATTGGGCGCCGTGATATTGATAGAGTTGCCGTCCTGATTGATCGCGCTCCCCTTGATTACGGCGTAGATGCTGTCCCCGTCCTCCAGCGCCTTATCGAGCGGCTTGATCAGGATTGCCGTCACCCCTTCGCTCAGCGCCGTCCCGTCCGCCCGGTCATCGAAAGCCTTGGCTCTGGCATCCGAAGCCTCGATACCGTATTTCACATAGCCGTCCAGCGGCATCAGCGTCAGCCGCAAGCCGCCGACAAGCGCCTGATCGCATTCGCCAGCTTGCATAGCCTTGCAAGCCAGATGCAGCGCAACCAATGAGGAAGAGCAGGCGGTATCGACGAGCATGCTTGGCCCCTTCAGATCCAGATAATAAGGAATTCGGCTGGCTATGATCGCGGAGATATTGCCCGCTACGGACATGTCCAGTGATTCCGGCTCGGTATAGGACACGAACTGCCCGTACATCGGCCAGCCGCTATATCCGATATATAGACCGGTACGCGATCCAGCCAGCGCCTTGCCCCCATACCCCGCATCCTCCAGCGTATGCCAGGCCACCTCGAGAAACAGCCGCTGGTTGGGGTCCATCAGGCTGGCTTCCTTCGGAGAAATGCCGAAAAACCGGTGATCGAACGCGTCGATTCGCTTCAAGTAGCCTGCCTGGCTGTAGGACGTGTCCAGATCCTTCATGTACGTAAACTGCTTCAGACCGTCCACATCCTGCCACCGTGATTCCGGGAACGGGCCGATGCTGTCCTTACCCTGGCGAAGATTCTCCCAGAACTGCTCCGGATCATCGGCGTCAGGCAGCCGTACGTCCATCCCGATGATGGCGAAACTGTCCTTGCGAGGCAGTGCATGCCCCTCGGATTTCAATAGATGCAGCAGCTCAGCGCCGGACTTCTTGTCGAGCTGACCAGCCCCAATCTGCCTCAATATCGCATGAACCAGTTTGTCGCTCATGTTATCCCCCCAGTTTGTGAAACAAGGCAGCTGCCTGGTCCGCATCGATCTCGCCCCGAATGAAGGCATCGAGCAGACTGTCGATGCCGGCGCCAAGGTCCGAGTCACCGTCGGCGGCCTCCAGACTGGGAGCAGCCTCTTGATGATCCGCAGCCTGGATCGTCAGTGCGCCCAACTGCTCTGTAATCGCCGAAATCGAGGTATACGTAAACAGATCCGCGACGGTCAGCTGACCGGGAAAAGCCTCGTCCAGCAGGCTATGGACCCGCGTAATCAGGATCGAATCGCCGCCGATTTCGAAGAAGTTATCATAGCTGTTCAGCTCATCAAATCCGAGCGTTTCCCGCCAGATCGACGTGACAGCCGTCTCAATCGTTTCCGGTGTTCGGAAGGGCGAAGCCGCTTGTGATGGGGAGCGGATCGAACAGTCATTCCTGCCATTCGGTTTCGCTGCTGCTGCAGTTGCAGTTGAAGGCATACGTCCCGCGCCCATGACCAGCCGGCGCAGTCTGTCGCTCAGTCTGATCGGCACCTGATCCCACGTAAGCCCGCGGATCTCGCCCTTGGCATGGATCTCCCCGACGATCACCCGTTCCGCGTCCGCATGCAGAATAGTCTGGAAGGCAGCCAACGCCTGCTCCGTAGAGATCGTCTTGAGCAGATTATCGGTGTTCGTCCCATAATCCGCAGCCATCCCCGTTTCCTTCCAGGCCGGCCAGTTAATCGTCACCGTACCCGTTGCCCGTAAATTCCGGGACGCCGCAAAGCCATCCAGATAACTGTTAGCTGCCGTATAATCGGATTGTCCCGGCATGCCGACCAGCGTATTATTCGAGGAAAATAGTACAAAGAAGTCCGGCCGATCCTCCTGGGTCAATTCGTCCAGCAGCAGTGCGCCGCCAGCCTTGGATTCGAACACGGACCGGAAGGCCTCCCGGTCCTTGCGTATCAAGAACCCGTCTCCGGGATTACCGGCAGCATGCACGATTCCGCTGATCCGGCCAAACCGCCTCCGCGTCTCCGTGATGGCGGCAGACAGTCCGGCACGGTCGGCCACATCCGCCGCCAGCCACAGCACCTGCGAGCCGGAAGCCTCCAGCTCCTGCACCGCCCGGATCGCGCGGACCGTCTTGGCCGCATGCAGATCAGGCTGTGCTCGGATCGCTTCCCACTGCTCCCTGTCCGGTACGGCGGTTCGGCCGATCAGCACCAGGTTGACGCGATGCTCTGTTGCCATGAATTTGGCAATCTCCAGTCCGATTCCCCCGGCCCCCCCGGTAATGACATACGTACCGCCAGCCTGGATGCGAGCCGGAGCTGGAGCTGGAGCAACCGGCTCCGGGAGCTCCTGCTCACGCAGCTCCTCGATATAACGAACCCCTCTGCGGTAAGCGGCTGGCCCTGTTCGATTAGGCTCTGCCTCCAGCTCCTGCACAACGGCTTCTACCGTTGTCTCCAGATCGGCATCGATGCTTCTGCACCGGATATTCGCATACTCGCTGCCGACCACCTTGCCCAGCCCATGCATCGCGGCATGTACGGGATAGAGAGCCTGTTCTTCGCCCGTGACCCGGTAGGCGCAGCAGGACAGCAGATGCAGGTGCAGCGTGTGCTTCAGA
The DNA here is from genome assembly GCF_038070315.1 of Paenibacillus filicis. NCBI lineage: Bacteria > Bacillati > Bacillota > Bacilli > Caryophanales > Paenibacillaceae > Paenibacillus > Paenibacillus filicis. Next base: position 205,262 of record NZ_JBBPCC010000002.1, read on the forward strand.
TGACTTTGCAGCAAGGCTTGCAGCAGGTTGAACAACCGGGTCACAGCAGCTAGCTGAACCGATGTTCTGGAGCCCAGCTCCTCCTGAATCTCTGGCTCCCCGGCATAGGCGTCCGCATGCACGATATGACAAACGCCCTTCTCCTTTACCAGCGCTGCCAGCAAGCCAGCCTGCTCATCGGCGCCATCAGGGTCACTACCGGATCTGGAGGCCGCTTCCACATATACCTCCGCATGCCGCTGTCTGAGCAGCTCGACCAGACGCTCAGTCCGGTCCGTTCGCCGACCGATGACCAGAATCGGTCCCTGAAGCCCTCCGGCACTTATATCCGGAGTCTCTGCCGCAAACTCGGGTACCCACGCCATCTGATAAAAGGAGGCACGGCCATCCTTTTCCGGCTGAAGAGCCTTTTTCCGTGCTTTCTTCAACGCATAATCTTCGATCTCGACAAGCGGCTTGCCGGAGCGGTCCAGCAAGGCAATATCATAGCGGATCAGCTCCGTCTGCGGCGTGATGGTGTCCTTCAGCCTCACATAGCTGTAGAACTCCGCTGGCAGAGAGCTGTGAATCGTAAGCTTGCCGTAGGCAAAAGGCAGAAAGATGCTGTCGTCCTTGATCGAATTAACCGATATGGCCTGATCGATCAACGGCATCGTCGTCAGTGCGTTATCCATAAGGGATGGATGTAAGGTGTAGGCAGCCAGCTCGGATACGAAGGCATCCGGCGTCCGGATCACCGACAGCAGCTCCGTCTCGCCCACATACATCCCCTGGAGATTATTCCATCGGGGTCCGAACTCGAAGACCGAGGTGTCATTGTACTTCTGCAAATCCGGAATCATGTAGCCGGCTTGCAGCCGCTCGATGAGGACTGGCAGCGGATAGTGATCTTTGGCTTCTAGATGATCCCGTGCAGGCAGCAGGCGTAAACTCCCTGATACATGACGGATGAACGACTGCTTTGCCTGCTCCTCCCGGGTCCCGGCCCGCCGGCTCTCCACGGTGAATTCATAGAGCTCACCTGAGCCCTTGACGACGAGCACCGCGTCGACCGGCTCTTCGTCTCTGACCACCATCGGCGCCTGGAACATCACGTTCGTAAGCTGTACCTGTCTGCCGGGAAACCGGCCTCCGCATACCTCCAGCACCATTTCCAAATAAGCCGTTCCGACGAGCACACTCTCGTTCATGATTCTGTGCTCGGCGAGCAGCCACTGCCTGCTGTCGAACCGCTTGGTGTACACCTCCACATCCAATGCTTCTGCCTGTCGGCGGTCCAGCAGCGGGGCCAACCCTTGATGGCCCAAAGAGGAAGCCTCGGCTCCATCGTTCTGGGCAGGAACCCGCTCCAGCCAGCAGCGGGTACGCTCGAACGGATACGTCGGCAGATGCAGCCTGCGGAGCTGCCGTCCCTTGTACAGCTTGCTCCAGTCGGGAGTCGCCCCCTCTACATACATGGCGGCGAGGTCGGTCAGCGTCTCCCTTGCCGTCCCGGCTCCCGGTATATATTCGCCGAGCTTCTGCTCAGCAAGCTGCGTCATGAATCGAATCTCATGCTCGGTCAACTCGCCGCTTGTTCGATTTGGCTGATTCGCCGATACGATCTGGTGACTGCCGTAATACACATCCTCATCTCCATGAACGGAGCCGCTGCCGAGCTGCCCGGCCAATAGCTCCAGCCGCTCACTCAGCTCCTCGCAGGTCCGGGAGAGAATAGCCGCCCGATAGGCATAATGACCGCGCCCGGTATTAGCCGTGTAACAGATATCCTGCAAGCGAAGCTGCGGTTCGTCGGTCAGCCTTGTCCGGTACGCCTCCAGAAGCTGCCGGAGACCGTTGACGCTTCGGGCGGACACGGCCAGTAGATGATATTCGCCGTCAGAGCCGTTTGCGGGCTGCTCCAGGCTTCCAGTCCCAGCATAGGGCTGCGGAGCTTCCTCCAGGATAACGTGGCAATTCGTACCGCTCAGTCCGAAGGAGCTGACCCCGCAGCGTCTCGGCGTAGGCCCGGACTCCCACGGAATAAGCCGGTCATTTACAAACACCGGGGAATCGGTAAAGTCGATCTTCCGGTTCGGCTCATGGAAATGCAGCGATGGCGGGATTTCCCGATGACGCAGCGCGAGCACGGACTTGATCAGGCCTGCAATCCCGGCACTGTTGTCCAGATGCCCGATATTCGTCTTGACGGAGCCGATCGCACAGAACCGCTTCCGCTTCGTGTACCGCCCGAACGCGCGCTGCATCCCCTCGACCTCGATGGGATCGCCCAGCTTCGTACCGGTTCCATGCGCTTCGATGTAGGAGATGGACTCCGCCTTCACCCCCGCATCCTTCCAGGCGCTGACGATCACATCCTCCTGCGCAGCGGCATTGGGCGCTGTCAGTCCGATGGAAGTGCCATCATGATTGGCTGCACTCCCTTTGACCACTGCATAGATGGAATCTCCGTCCTTCAGCGCCTGATCCAGCGGCTTGAGCAGAACCGCAGCTACCCCTTCGCCCGTGCCGGTGCCATCCGCGCTTTCGTCAAAGCTCTTGGACCGGAAGCTGCTTGCTTCCACACCGATATTCGTCTGCCGGACCGGGAGCAGATGAAGCTGAACCCCGCCGGCAATCGCCATCCCGCACTCCCCTTCCCGGATGCTGCGGCAGGCCAGATGGAGCGCCAGCAAGGACGACGAGCAGGTCGTGTCCACGATCAGGCTCGGTCCGCGCAGATCCAGCAGATAGGACAACCGGCTTGCGATAATTGGCCTCGTATTGCCAGCCAGCGCGACAGACAGCAGCTTCGGGTCCACGGCGGATACCCAGCGCTTGTAATCGGTCTCCGAGCCGTAGCCGACAAATACGCCCGTCCGGCTCCCTACGAGCTGCTGGCCCCCGTAGCCCGCATCTTCGATGGCCTTCCAAGCCGTCTCCAGAAACAGGCGCTGATTCGGGTCCATAAGCGATGCTTCCTTGGGCGACAGGCGGAAGAACGCGTAATCGAATTTATCGATCTCCGTCAGGTAAGCCGCTTCCGGAAATACAGCCGCTTTCCGAGATAGCCCCAGCAGCGGAAGCATGGGCTCTACGTCCTTGAGCCGCTCTTCGGGCAGCGGGCCGATACAATCGGTGCCGCTGCGGATCATGCGCCAGTATGCTTCCGGATGCGAAGCCTGCGGCATGTCCATTCCGATGCCGATAATGGCAATCTCCCGGGCTGCGCGCGGTTCGGGCTGCGGCGGCACAGAAGGCCGATTGGCCTCCCCGGCACGGCGGTTCAAGGTCACATCTTTGAAATTAACCATGCCGGAACCATCCTTCCAGCTGCAGCAATTCGCTTACATAGTCATTCCACTTGGGGGCTTGACCCGTTTCGTTCAGAAGCTGCCGGTAGCGGGCCGCCCTTTCCGGCTGCGGCGTTCTTTTGGCTTCGAAGACCGTATGCAGCATAAGCAGTCCCTGCTTCTCATGCTCATCGAGCACCGGTGCATTCACCTGCTGCAGCTCGTCATGGAGCTTCATCGCCTTCCGGTAAGGCATCACGACGCCTGTCTCGTACTCCTCGTGATCATCGTTTCGGTTCTTCGTCGAGACGGCCACGGTCAGACATCGGGACAGAAGATCCTCATGACTTCCGGCCGACCTGCTGCTAGATGCCCCCTGCATATCTGATCTGACCCGGAGTCGCAGCACCTCCGCGTCCTCTTCCTTGTCATAGGCGGAGGCTTGAACCTCGGGAGCAAGCCTCCGCATGAAGTTACGCAGCACCGCTTGCGGTCCCAGCTCTACGGCTGCCGTTATCCCATAATCGGCAGCTGCCCTCATCGATTCCACCCACCTGACGGGATGCGTCATCTGGGCGGACAGCGTGGCGGCAATATCCGTATGGCTGGAGTAGACCCGGGCGGTCACATTGGAGATAACCGGACATCGCAGCGGAAAGTACGTATACGTTCCCAGCTCTTTCCGCAGCCGGACCGCAGCCGGCTCCATGAGCGGGCTATGGAAGGGAGCGCTGACCTTCAACGTAATGACCGTGGCCCCGATTCGTGCGAGCTCTTCTCCGGCCTGGACCACGGCGGCTTTGTGACCGGAAATGACGAGCTGATCCGGCGAATTGTAATTGGAGATCACCACAGAGCCGCCTTTACCTTGACCGCTGATCTGCCGGCATACCGTCTGTACCGCTTCCTCCGAAGCGCCGGTTATCGCTGACATGGCGCCCGCGCCAAGCCCTACCGCTTCCTGCATGAAGCGGCCCCGCTGCCTGACAAGCTGCACCGCATCGGCAAAAGCAATAGCTCCGGCACATACGAGGGCCGAAAACTCGCCCAGACTATGTCCGGCCATGACGACAGGCACAATGCCGCTCTCCTCGACGAAGACATCATAAGCAGCCTTGCTTACCGTCAAGATGGCTGGCTGAGCATACTCGGTCTGCATCAGTGTATCGGCAGGCCCCTCCAGGCATAGTTTAGCAAGATCATAGCCGAGCACGCTGCTCGCTTCGTCGAACGTGTGCCGGACCGCCGCATGCGAGCCGAGCCATTTTTTCCCCATGCCCACATATTGGGAGCCTTGTCCGGGGAACAGGAATGCATAGTTATTCATGGGCTGTAACCGCCTTTTCCCTTTGTTCGGCAAACATCCGGATCAGCTCCGCATAGCCTTCCGTCATCTCAAGCACCGTGTCCCGGCGTATCTTCTGCGGGTTGAATGTGCATGACCCTTGCACCGACTGCCCGCGAACCGTCATGCGCCATATCAGATCGAGGCCTGCCAAATCATCGGCTGCTCCGCTGTGGGAATTTCCGTGATCCCATACAAAGGCAGGGAGGATCCCCCGCTCAGATGGTCCTGCCTGAGTGCCGGACACCACTTCCTGTCCTGTATACATGCGAGGGGATTCCTGCGTCCGCTGCTCGTGCACCAACCGGAAGAGATCACCGAAGCCATCCAATCCGCTGAGTGACGCAGCGATCGGCTGCCACTCTCCTTCATAACGAGGGTGAGCCCGTAGAACCTCTACCTCCTCCGAGGACGAGAATGCCGACAGCAGCAGGTAGAGGAGCATAGCCAGGCAAGCATCCTCCTCCGTCGCCCCCACATCCTGGCCGGCCCGGACAAGATCCCTGTACGAGCTGGCTGGCAGGTCAAACATGACTGACTTGCTTTCCCTACTCTCTTCAAGGTCTTCCGTGACGTTCTGTTCGAGGAAAACGTACTGCGGCTCATACGCAGGGCGCTTCGGCTGCAGGTCTGCCTCGATAACTCGGGCCAGCTTGGCAATCGTCGGATACGTAAACAAATCGGTGATCTTAACCTTGTTTGGGTAGCTGCGCTCAATCTCGCTATGCAGCTTGAACAGCAGGATCGAATTGCCTCCAATCTCGAAAAACGGATCTTCCCGTCCGACCTGTCCGTGCCCAAGAATCTGCTGCCAGATAGCGGCCAGCTTTAATTCCGTCTCGCTTCCGCCGTCCCAGGCTGAGGGGTCCGCCTGACGGGACACCCGGGGCTCGGGCAAAGCTTTTTTGTCGATTTTCCCGTTGGGGGTCAGCGGCATATATTCCAGCGGGATGAAGTACGACGGCACCATATAGTCGGGCAGCCTAGATGCCGCATAATCGCGGATAGCATCAACTCCGGCCTCCGTCACGCAGAGCAGATAAGCGCACAGATACTTGGCATCGCCGGCGCTCTGCCAGTCGATCACAACGACTTCTTCCACCGCTTCGTGTCTGAGCAGCACGGCCTCGATCTCGGCCAGCTCGATCCGCATACCCCGGATTTTCACCTGGTAATCGGTTCGGCCGATATAATCCAGCTGGCCGTCCGGCAGCCAGCGAACCAGATCCCCCGTCCGGTAGAGGCGCTCGCCTTCCACGAACGGATGAGGAACGAACCGCTCCTCTGTCAGCTCCGGCGCCTGGTAGTAGCCCTTGGCAAGTCCTGCCCCTCCAATATACAGCTCGCCGATCCTGCCGTCCGGGAGCAGTTGAAGCGACGCATCCAGCACATACAGCTGTGTATTATAAATAGATTGGCCGATCGGAATGGTGGGAGCTTGTCCCGTTTCCGATGGCTTCATCCGGTAAAAGGCCGCGATATCCGTGCATTCCGTCGGACCATAGGTATTGACGATTTCGGCCCGGAAACGGGGGGACCGCAGCCAGGCTGACAACCGGTTGACATGAATCGGCTCCCCTCCGAGAAACACCTCCCGGAGCGGCGACAGACGGATAAAGTCTGTCGTCTCGTTGAAATCGATCAGCGGATAGAACGCGCTCGGCGAGCAGTTCAGCAGCGTAATCCGATGGGAGTGAATCACGTCGGACATCCGGTTGTAATCATACGGACCGGGATCGAACAAGGTCAGCTTCCCGCCCGTCACCAGCGTGCAGTAAAAGTTTTTCTGCGCGAGATCGAAGCTCGACGGAGCGATCAGCAGCACATGATCATCCGCACCGATACGGAACTCGGTCGTAAACCAGTGCAGCAGATTGACGAACGCCCGCGTGCGGATCATGACGCCCTTCGGGTTTCCGGTCGAGCCTGACGTATAGAGCACATAGATCAGCCTGTCGGGGTCGAGCGACAGATTGAGATTGCGATCATCCCAGCTCTCGTCGCTCACGATCTCGGAGACGGCGAATACTCGGGTATTCGCGCCGTAGGCGGCAGCCCTAGCCCGCCGCCCTGCCGTCAACAGCACCTCGGTTCGCGAATGTCCCAGCAGGTAGGCGATTCTCTCCTGCGGATAATCCGGGTCGATGGGCACATAAGCGGCACCGGCTTTCAAGATGCCGAATATGCCGACGATCATGTCCAAGGACCGCTCGGCCATCAAGCCTATGACGTCGTTCTCGCCGATGCCCAGGTTGCGGACAAACCGGGCCACCCGGTTCGCCTGCGCGTTGAGCTGTCCATAGGTCATCGTTTGGTCCAGAAATTGCAGGGCTACCGCATCGGGCTGCTTGGCCGCCTGCTCCTCGAACAGCTCATGCACCGACCGATGCTCAGGGTAGGCGACAGCCGTATCCCGGAAGCTCTGCGTCAGCTTCGTTACCTCAGCCTCATCCAGCATCCGGATGGACGCAAGCCTCACATTTCCCTCTCTCGTCAGCGCATCCAGCAGCCGGACGAAATGCCTGCCCAGTGCTTGAACGGTCTCCAGCTTGAACAGCTCTGCGTTGTATTGCAATTGAACCTGCAGAGGGTTCAGGGAAGTTACAGTGAGCGCCAACGGGAAATTAGTCGACTCCAGCATCGCATGCCCGGTCAGTGTAAGCGGGCCGCCTGATCCGCGGACCGCCTGATCGAGCGGGTAATTCTCAATCACCACAATCGAATCGAACAAGCTTTCCGTACCGGTAAAGCTTGCATATTGCTTCAAGTCTGCCAGAGGAACCGCCTGATGCTCCTCCCGCTCCCTGCTGGATGCACTGACTTGAGCCAGCAGCCCGGACACGGTCAAGTCCCCGGTGATGCGCACACGCAGAGGTAGTGTATGAATCAGCAAACCGACCATTCCGTCCGCCCCACGCAGCTCGGGTGGCCGTCCGGAGACGGTCGTCCCGAACACGATGTCGCCAGTGTTGCCGTATCGATGCAGCAGCAATCCCCAGGCGCTGTACAGGATATCCGCTACTGTCAGTTCCTCCCGTGCGGCGCAAGCATGCAGCCGGTCCCAGGCATCCCCGGCCAGCAGGAGATTCTCGTGGTGCGTGACGGTCACCCGCTCTTTCTTCCGCTTGTCGATAGGCAGAGGTGTTTTCGTCTCGAAGCCGGATAAATAGCTCCGCCAGAAGCTTTCCCGCTTCTGAGCGTCTTGGGACTGTATATAGATCAGGAAGGTTTTATAGGATGGCTTGACCGGGGGTACCCATGGCCTATTGCCGGACAGCGCCTGATACGCAGACATAAACTCCTTCAGCAAGATGCCCGTGCTCCAGCCATCGAGCAAGATGTGATGGTAGGTGAGGATTAGAGCGTAGGTGCTCCGGCCCAGGCGGCAGAGCGCGAGCCGGAAAGGTTCCCGCCGCAGATCGATGCCCTCGGCCTTGTCGCGCTCCTGCAGCACGGCCAGAGCCGCTTCCCGGCCCAGCTCGTCCAGCTCAGACAGATCGACAAAGGAAATAGAGGGTTCCCGGTGCTTGCGTATAATTTGAACGGGCTTGTCCAGCTTCTCCCACCGGTACACGGTCCGCAGTATTTCGTTGGCGTTCATCACAGCCTGCCAGCTTTGCCGGAAGCAATCCGGGTCGATATCGCCCAGCAGACGAAGCACGAGCTGCTCCAAATATTGCGCGCTCTCCGGTTCCATCACGTAGTGAAAAAGCAGCCCCTCCTGCATCGGAGACAGTGCCCATACGTCCTCTACCTCGCGCCGGTCGATTTTATCCGCTTGCGTACCGTTCAAGATGTTCCAGCTCCTTTCAGCATTCGGAAGCCCAGCTCTTTCTTCAGTAGCTCTACTACTTCTGCCTCATCCTCATGGATGAAAAAGTGCCCTCCGCGAAACCGAATGATCCGGTACCCGGCTGCCGCATGACGCCGCCACTCCTCCAGAGGCCCCTGTATCGTGCTGTCTTCGGTTCCGCCAAGCACGATCAGGTTAGCGCGTATGCCCTCGGTCTTCTCGGCATAGCGGTAAGTCTCCAGCATCCGATAGTCGGACCGTATGATTCTCTCGAACATCGGATACACGGACGGTGTATCGAAGAGCTCCTGCGGCGTCCCCCCGATCGATAGCAGCTCCTGACGAAATTCCGAGTCGGACATCAGGTGTACATACCGATTCCCAGCAGGCACATGCGGAGCCGAACGGCCTGACACGATCACAGGGTCAGGCCCCGGAAGTGCGGCCTGCTGGATGCGGTGCACCAGCTCGAAGGCCAGCAGACTGCCCATGCTATGTCCGAATAAGGCGTAAGGCGAACCGTCTAGGTACGGCTCTATACGCTGGAATAAATCGTCCACGGCGTCCTCTACACGGTCCGGCAAAGGCTCATTCATCCTCGCCCCCCGGCCTGCCAGCTCCAGCGGATGGACATCCGCGACCGGCAGGAGCCGTTTGCGCCACCTGCCATAGATGGCCGCAGATGCGCCTGCGTAAGGCAGGCAGAACAGCTTCATTGCACCCGCCGTCATCGGAGGAAATGCACATTCGCCCGGCTGAACGGCTCTTCGGCAGTCTCCGGCCAGACCGAAGTCTGCACCTCGGCGATATGCGCTTTGCGGAGTAAGAACATGAACAGACGGGATTGGCCGATACCTCCGCCAACCGAATACGGCAGCCGGCCCTCCAGCAGCGCACGGTGGAAATCCAGCTCCCCTCTTTCTTCGCAGGAGGCAAGCTCCAGCTGCCTCACCAAGGCCGCTTCATCTACGCGGATGCCCATGGACGACACCTCGAACGCCTGACCGATCACCGGATTCCACAGGATCATGTCCCCATTCAGCGTCCAATCGTCATAATCCGGCGACCTGCCGTCATGGGGGATGCCGGAGCGCAGCCGACCTCCGATTTGCATCACGAACACAGCTCCGTATTTCTCTGCAATCTCAGACTCTCGCTCGCTTGCAGAAAGGGACGGGTACGCATCCTCCAGCTCCTGCGAGGTCACAAACGCGATCGTCTCCGGCAGGATCGGCGCAATCTGCGGATAAGACTCGTACAGATGCTGCTCCGCAGCCCGGATGGCTCCATAGATCGTGCGGACGATGGATTTGAGCGTCTCCTCGTTCCGTTCTTCCTTCCCGATGACCCGCTCCCAATCCCATTGATCGACGTAGAGGGAATGAAGAGGGTCCAGCTCCTCGTCCCGGCGGATCGCGTTCATCCGGGTGAAGATGCCTTCTCCGCGGTCGAACCCGTAGTAAGCCAGCGCCGTCCGCTTCCACTTGGCCAACGAGTGCACGATCTCGAGCTCCAAATCTGGCAACGCCCGGGCGGTAAAGGTAACCGGACGCTCCTCCCCGTTCAGGTTATCGTTGACGCCTGTGCCTGACCTGAGAAACAAGGGAGCCGTCACCTGCGTCAGATTCAGCTCGCTGGCCAGCCGATTCTCGAAGAACGTCCCGGCCTTCTGGATCGCCTTTTGCGTTTCCTTGGCATTGAGTAAGGAGCGATAATCCCGTACAACCACTTGTTCTTTCCATAATCCCTTCATCCACATGGCTCCTTATCGGGGTGTTAAGACTTCATTCGTAGGCGGCAGCCACCTGCAGCTGCCCCGGCTGCTGCACGATCTGTCCAAAATCCAGCTTGATCAGCTGATCCGCCAGATGGAAATACATATCATCATGGGTAATCGCGATGATGCAGGTCCCCCGCGCTCGCAGCTCAGGCAGCAAGGTGTGGTAGAAAAACTTTCTGTATTCCGGATCCTGGTCCGCCGCCCATTCATCCAACAAGTAAACCGGACGCTCTTCGAGATAGCTGATCAGCAGGGCGAGACGTTTCCGCTGTCCGGTGGACAGCTCGATGTGGCTGAAGCGGCCTTCCTTGAGCGTTACTTTGTCTTCCAGTTGCAGCACCTTCAGATAGTGCCGGATGTCCTCCTCCTTGGTCGTCCAATCAATCCCGTACAGACGGCTGAACAAGTGAACGTCGCTGAATATCGCGGAAAACAGCTCATTCAATTCACCAGGACCTGCTGGCCGGCCGTTCAGCAGCATCTGCCCTCTGCTTGGTTGATACAAGCCTGTCAGCAGCTTGGCGAAGGTGGACTTGCCGCTGCCATTCCCTCCCGTGATGAACGTGATCTGACCGGAGCGGAAGGTCGCAGACAACGGCCCGACCGCAAATACATGACCGTCGGAGGTTTCGTACTCAAACTCGACCGCATCGGCCGTAAGCTCGACCGACGCCAGCTGTCCGGCGGCTGCATCGCTCCCGATCCCGGACAATACCTCATCCAGCTCAGCATTCAGCGCCTGGATACGTCTCCAGCTAATGCGTACCATCGCGAACTGCGGGATGGAGGCCAGAATCATATTGATCGGCCCGACCATATAGATGAAGACGAAGACATAGTCACGAACGAAGGAGAACGCATTGTCGAAGAGCAGCGGGAACAGGAAGCCGATCACCCCGAGCACCATCACGAACAGCAGCTCTCCGATGATGAATACCATCGCGAAGTTGATGTCGCCTTGCGCGCGCTTGAGGCGGTATTCCTCACAGCTTTCATTGAAGTCCGCCTGGAAATCACGGCGCTTGCCCCGGTTCAGCGCCAGCTCCTTGAATCCCCGGACCAGATCGTTGATGTACCGGAAAAACGTATTTTGAATATCCCGCGTCTGCTCCCACAGCGCGTTCGCTTTTTTGCCGACGAAGTAATACATCACTGCTGCCAGAAGCAGCACACCCATCGAGATCAGCAGCCCCAGCGCATTGATCAGCCCCAGATAGATGAAGCAGAACACGAGCGTGATCATGCTGGTGAGGCCGGATACGATCAGATTCACGATGTTGCTGATCGCTTCGGTATCATTATTTAGCGTGGACTCGATCCGTTCGCGCTTGATTTTCTCCATGTCCTGATAAGAGATCCTCAGCAGCTTGGCGACGATCTCCGTACGCTTGCTATAGATCAGATCATTGGCCAACCGGATGAGGATTGGCCTCAGCACCCTTTGCCCAACCACATACAGCACGATCCCGAACAGGAAGTAGAGCAGCAGATTGTTGGCTGTCTGTATAGGCTGCTGAAAGCCGATCTTCGCCCGCGTACTCACCGCGTCGTTCACCGTGAATACGATCAGTGCATTGCCGAAGCCGCTCGCCAGACTCAGCACACTCATCAGGAAGTATGAGGTTTTGCCCGCCTGCGGGAATAGCAGCTGTAGCACGTAGTACAGGTAGAACAGTGCTGCAGCCCCTCCGATGGCGTACATGCCGAGGTGCAGCGTATCCGGGGTGTACACGACCATCGCGCTCCAGGTGCTGCCATTCAGGTACACCCGCGGTACATACGTCAGGCAGTAGAAGAACACAGCGGTTACAGCGCTTAGAAGCAGGACGCTTCCAGTCCGTGCAAGGCTGAGGCCGGCGAATTTCCGTCTTCTCCGGACAATACCGGCCAGCGATGCGCCGTTCAGGTAGAGCAGCACGCCTATGAACGGAACGCAGCCGATGAGGATCATCGCGCCCACCTTGTCCAGCCGGGCGTAATTGTCGAAGTAAGAGAAGGCCTCTTCCCTGCCGGTGAAGTGATTGACGATGTCATTAGCTATTTTCTGCGGCAGATACGTCTCCAGATTGGAGAAGACGGCTACGCCAAGCTGTTCCTCCGGACGCAGGATGACCGACGAGAAGAAGTTAGGATTGTTGCCGTCATGGAAGAGCTGACCGCCGCCCAGCTGGAGCACATTCCAGCCCATCGCGTAGGAGGAGCCGTCTCCGAACGGCGGTACCGTGCGGTTCGCCTGCTGTGTCTCCAGCGCCAAACGCCGCAAGTCGCCCGATGCTTCAGCCGTACCAAGCTGCAGCTTGATCCACTGGGCGTAATCCTCGCTGCTCGTCACAACATACGCAGCCGGCACATTGCCCCCGTAATACGGGGCGTCGTAAGCCTTTGCTTGCGTAAACCACTGCTTATAGCCCCGCGACATCTGTCCTTCCGGGACTCCCTCCCGGCCTACATACGTATGATTCATCCCGAGAGGCTGCAAGATATGCTGCCGGATGTAAGACGCGTAGGGCACGCCGGTCGCCTGCTGCATAATCAGGCCCAGAATGTCATAATTGACCGTGGCATATACAAATTGATTACCTGGCTTATACAGCAGCTTGCTGCCTGCCAGGACGCGCATGGACTTCTCCAGCGCATCCTCCCCCTGCAGCTCCGGCAGCTCCCCGATCGTGGACGGGGCGATCCCGCTCGTATGATGCAGCAGTTGTCTGAGTGTGACAACGGCAGGCTGATGCTTGTACGTGAAGGTTAGCCAGGGCAGATAGGCCGTAACCGGCTCGTCCAGCTTCAGCAGCCCCTCCCGGCTCAGCTTCAGCACCGCCATCGCTGTGAACGCCTTGCTCATTGAGCCCAGCTCGAACAGCCTATCCGTCGTCATGGGAATGCGCGCCGCCTTGTCGGCGAAGCCGAATCCTTTGTTATAGACGGTATCCCGGCCTTTGACGATGACTACGGAGAGCCCTGGGATCTCGCTTCCTTCGAAGCTCTTGGCAATGATCCGCTCCACCGCTTCCGTATCCTGGCCGGACCATGCAGGCGCAGCCGGGCTTCTCCATACAACAGCCGGCGGCAGCAGGCAGGCAACGATCGCAGCAAGCATCAGCCATAGTCCCAAGCTTCTATACCATCTCGTTCCATGAGCTTTCATCGATTGCACATTTTCCGACTCTCCCAGGCCGTATTTTGAGCTCCCTGATCAAGCTGATCTCAGACAGGCTGAGACTAACCGAACAGCATATCCAATTGAGACTGCGAAAGCCCCGCAGCAGCAAAGTCCGACGGTGTAAACTGCGGGCTGTCTGTAGAACAGCCATGCTGCACAAGCCAGCGAAGATGCTCAGCCATTCGTTCGGTCAAGCTATGCAGCCTAGCCGCCTCCCCGCTCTGACGGCCATAGACGGTGGATAGAGTCAGCCGTTTATTCACGATAGCGGCTACGATGTCAACGAAGCAGGTCAGTTCGTTGCCCGAATCATGCTCCGCGCCTGAATCCAGCAGTGCATACTCAAATAGATCATTGCCGAACCCGGTATCCAAATCTCCGACGTAATTAAATCTCACGGTCTCCCTGCTGCTAATCTCCACACTGCGTTTCAGATAACGCAGCACGCCATAATCGATGCCTTGGGCTGGAACCGCCCGCAGTTGTTCCTTCGCTTGCTTGATCAATTCTCCCGGTTCCCCGCCCTCCAGCTTAAGACAGCAAGGATACATACTCGTAAACCATCCCACCGTTCGTGTAAGATCCAAATCCTCGAACAACTCTTCCCTCCCATGAGTCTCGACTTCAATAAGAACGGTATCCCGATGCGTGTATTCGCGAACCGTCAAGGCCAGCGCCAGCAGCAGCAAATCCTTCGTTTCCGTCCGGTATGCAGCGTTGGCCGGTCCTGTCAGCTGCGCCGTTTCCTCCTCCGTCAGCTCCGTCCGGCTGTGCACGCTATCCGCAATCAGCTCCGGCTGCAAGGACGCTTCCTCTTCCGTCATGGGCCAGCCCTCGCAGCCTGCGGCGTCGTGCTGCACGCCTTTCCAGTACAGCTCCCGCTCCTCCGGGATGTGCCTGGCGTATTGATGCAGCCTCTCAGCCCATTGCCCGTAGGCATGCGTCTTGCGAGGCAAGCGCAGTCTCTCCCCCCGCCTGATCTGATCCAGCAGGCTTGCGAAATCATCCAGCACAATCCCCCAGGACACTACGTCGATAACCAGATGATGCGCGGTCAACAGCAGCATCTGGGAGCCATTCGCGTCCGTCTGAAACAGACAAGCTGCCAGTGGAAGCCCCTGATCCAGCCGCAAGCCCGATTTCAACCGGGTACCTATCTCCCGCAGACGAGCGGGAACCGTCTCGATCGGAACTGACGATAAATCAGCCTTTTGCACGTCGATTTCCTTCCGCATCAGCTCAGGGTTGTAGAACAGCCGCCCGGATTGGCGGTTGTACGAAAGGCGCAGCGCATCATGATGCTGCACGATCGCCTGCAGGATGATACGCACCTCCTCCAGCTTCACCTGCTGCTTCATGCGGAGCAGTACAGACTGATTCCAGTAGTGCTCGTTAGCGAACTTCCGGCTGAAAAACCACTCCGTAATCGGCGTCGGCAAAATCTCGCCCTGGGCGGGCCCTTGACCTGCCTCTGTCTCTGACATCTGCTCGGCGCTGGCTGCAACCTCAGCAAAATACGGCTGTGACAAAATATCCTTCACCTTGACTCGAATCCCATCCTCATGCAATTTGCCTGCGATCTGAATGGCCTTGATGGAGTCGCCGCCCAACTGATAGAAATGATCCCTGCGGCCCAGCCGTTCCACCTGCAGCACCTCCCGGTACCGGTGCCACACCTTCTGCTCCAGCTCGCTGGTGAATACCGGCTCCTCTCCATCGCTAGACGGAAAAGCGATTGGCGGTAAAGCCGCTCGGTCCACCTTGCCGTTCGGCGTCAGAGGCAGACTCTCCAGCCGTCCGTATAAGGACGGAACCATATAATGAGGAAGCTTACCGAGCAAACTGGAACGCAACTCCTCCTCATACACTTTCCCCGGCGATACATAGTAAACGCATAGATGGACCGCGCCGTCCGGGCCTGTCCGGTCAAGAACAGCAGCATCCTTCACCAGAGGATGCTCCAGCAGGCGGCTTTCGATCTCGCTCAGCTCGATCCGGTAGCCTCTGATCTTCACCTGATGATCGATCCGTCCCAGATATTCCATCACGCCGTCCGGCCGGTATCTGGCCAGATCTCCGGTTTTGTACATGACCGCACCGGACACGAACGGGTTGGGCACAAAGCGCTCCTGCGTCAGGTCATTCCGGTTGAAGTACCCCCGGGCTACGCCGTCGCCGGAAACATACAGCTCCCCAATACTCCCGACCGGGAGCAGCCTGAGCTGGGCATCCAGGATATACAGCTTCACATTGTCCGCAGGGCGGCCGATGGGGACCGAAGCGCCGTCATCGACCAGCTCATCGAAGCGGTGAATCATGCACCCTACGGTCGTTTCTGTCGGCCCGTATTCATTGTAAACCTCCACATGCCCGCCGAACGCTTCACACACGCTGCGAAGCATGCTTGTTTTCAAATCCTCCCCTCCGACGATAAAGCGACGTATGATGCTGTGCCTATAAACTCCGTCCTTTAACAAGGACAGATGTGCCGGAGTCAGCTTAATCACATGGGTCGCGTTATCTCTCACAATCCGGTTCAACACGGAATCCGTCCCATCATCGTCCGCATAAACGCGTATGGGGTTCCCATTGATCAGCGGAGCGAACAGGCTCGTCACCGTCAAATCGAAGGAAATCGAGGAGTAGAAGGCGAAAGACTCGGACGGATCGGCCAGATAATGCTTCTTGGCCCACCAGCTGTAATTCACAAGCGAGCGGTGCGAGATCATCACGCCCTTCGGACGGCCAGTTGACCCGGACGTATAGATGATGTAGGCAAGGTCCTGGGGTTCGTTAACCACCTCCAGATTAACGCCATCACCGGAGTACACATCCGGGTCCAGCAGATCGATGAGGTCTCCCTGGTAATCCAGCTCCCTCAGGCTATCCGCCACATTCGTCAGTAGCAGCGCCGCCTGCGAATCCTCCATCAGATACCGGATACGCTCCGCCGGATATCCCGGGTCGATCGGGACATAGGCACCTCCGGCCTTCAACACCGCCAGGATCGCCACGATCGTCTCGGGAGAATGGACGGCCATCAAGCCGACGACATGATCCCGGCCTATACCACGCCCTCTTAGAGCAGCCGCAAGCCTATTCGCTTGAGCATTTAACTCACCGTACGACATCGCTCTGTCTAAGCCTTTGTACAGAGCTACACGATCCGGTGCTCTCGCTGCCTGCTCCTCGAAGAGCTGATGCACAAGCCGATCTCTGGGATACTCCGCCTCAGTCCGGTTCCAATCCGTCAGCAGCCTTCGCTTCGCCGCAGGCGTGACCAGCTCCAGCTCATCGGCCCGCAGAGAGGGCTGCTCCAGACAAGTGAGCATCATCTGGTGCAGCTGCTCCCACATGCTCTCGATATCTGTATCGGTATATTCGGAGATCTTGTAGTCGAAGCTGATCAACAGCCTTCCGTCCGCTCTCCAATCCTTGATTACCATCTGCAGGGCGTACATCTGATGACCGCTGTAAATCTCTGTCGTCTCAATCGGATCACCGTCCAGCTCGGCCAGCATCCGGGTATTGTAATAATTCACACATAGATCGAATAGCGCGCTATACCCCTTTTTCTGCAGCTGAAGGTTCTGCACGAGCAGATCATACGGATACTTCTGGTTGAAGTAGCAGCTCTGCAGCTCCTCCTGTACCGACTGCAGCAGACTGTGCAGCGTCTGCCTGTCATCCACCCTATAGCGGAAAGGAACCGTCGAAGTGAACATCCCGAACGTGTCCTTTTCCTTCCGGCCGGAACGGTTAAGCACCGGAGTCCCTATAATCAGGTCGTGTTGGCCGGTCGTCCGCTGCACACTCAGAAGCATTAGCAGCACGAAGAAGGTGTTCACGGAGCAGCCCTGCTCGGCGGCAAATTGCTTCAACGTCTCGCTGAGTCCCGCTTCCAGCAGGAAGGACTTCCGCTTGCCTGCCGTATCGGTGGAATCCCGTACCGTCAGCCCCTCGGGAAGCGTCTCGAACCGCGTGTTCCAGAACGCCTCATGCTTCGCAAAGCGGGATGACGCCATATAGGACGCTTCCGTCTCCAGATAGTCCAGATAAGAGGGGTACTCCTCTGGCGGAGGAAGCTTGTCCGGCTCGGGCCAGGAAGCATACAGCTCCCAGATCCGGTTCATCATCCGGGTCAGCGACCAGCCATCCGCAATCAGATGATGGAAAATAAATACATAACCTGCTTTATGTTCATGCAGCCGAATGTTGTAGAAGGCGAATAAAAACTCGCTCATCCCATCAAATGGCCTCTGCGCTTCTTCATGAATCCATCTGGAGAAAGCTTCCTCCGGATCGGGGAACGAACTGAAATCTTTGAGCGGAATGGGTGTCCTAGGCCATTCTCCTACATACTGCCTGACTTCACCCTGCTCCCGGATCAGCCTCAGACGAACACCGGCATTCTCTTGGATGAAGCGATGAAGCGATGCTTCCAGATCATTGAAATCGATAGCCCCCAGCTTGAAGGAGGAGGCGATCAAATGATGAATCGGGGTATGTTGATGGATGTTCTCGACGAACCATATCCTTTTCTGCGGATGCGTCAACGGATAGGTGGCATGCTCTCTGCTCATTCGCTTCCCTAGCTCCCTTCGTGCACGGATGAACATGGTAGTTTCGGGTTTACTTTCCATTACTCCGTTACCTTCATTATAGCTCTGGAAAAATCTTCAACTACACATATTATGACTTCATTTGATATGAATGTGACAAATAAGGTATTTGTTTTTTTTTATGGGAAATAAGAATGAATAAGGTAATTTAACCCTTATCCAGCGATACAAAAAAGACTGCAGCGCCTAAGCAAGCTGCAGCCATTCCATCTTAAAGTGTATGCGTTTCTCCCGGACATA
Source organism: Paenibacillus filicis (assembly GCF_038070315.1). NCBI lineage: Bacteria > Bacillati > Bacillota > Bacilli > Caryophanales > Paenibacillaceae > Paenibacillus > Paenibacillus filicis. Next base: position 223,477 of record NZ_JBBPCC010000002.1, read on the forward strand.
CCGGGCCTTCATTTTCCTGTGGGTCACAGCTTCAGGTGCAATCTAGACTTACCTAAGGCGCAAGCTCCTGCACGGTCACTTGGACTTCTGCATAGAGAGACGTTAGCGGATTGGTCGCGCGGATCACCGTGCTGCCCGCTGCCAGCGCCTGAAGCTGTCCTTGGGCATCCAGAGCTGCCACGCTGTTGTTCGAGCTGGTCCAGATGAGCGTTTGATCCGTTGCATCATTCGGTGCTATGGAGACCGTGAACCGGTGTGAATCCCCCACCTGTAAGTCAAGCGATGCCGTACCGAGACTAATACCGGTTACGGGGATCAGCTCGAACTTCGCAGCATCCGCGCGAAGCGGTCTGTCATGGGCTGGATTCGCATCCTTCACGGTGACGTAGGTGTTGGAGCCTTGGGGCAGATCATAGAAGCCCAGTGCCTGCCATGTGCCTTGCAGGGCGGATGTATCGAGGATCTTGGAATCCGTCAGAACTCCGTCCACATAGATGGAATATTGGGCTGCTCTCGTGGTATACACCGGCGTCGCAGGCGTTCCAGGCAAATACACAGATATCTGGTACCGGCCTGGCTGGGAAATGGCCGGCGACCATGTGGCGGAAGCTCCGGTCGGATTTGTTATCGCCCTCGAAATTCCTCCGTTGTAGCCTTGGAGTACAGTAGAGGTTACCCATTTATTCGTAGCGATCCCCAGAGTGCCGTTAATCTCCGTGTAGCCCCCGTTAACCCCATAGCTGCTATAGATGGCGACCGGTTGGATGATAGGCAGCAGGCCCACATGAACGGAGGCTTCCGCGTAGAGCGACGCGAACGGGTTCGTAGCGCGAATCACAGCGGTGCCCACGCCCACTGCTGACACTTGTCCTTGTTCATTGACCGTCGCGACGGCAGAGTCGGAGCTGCTCCAAACCAGTTCTCTCTCCGTGGCATCGGCTGGGACAGCCGTCGCCGTCAACGCATACGATTGCCCCACTCCTAGAGCAACGGACGCTTGGCTCAGAGCTATTCCCGTTGGCGGAATCCATTCGAACTTGGCGACATCCGCCCGAAGAGGACGTTTGGTCGGCTCGCTGCTGCTATCCTCGACAATGACGTAATTATTGACGCCTCTTGACAGGGGATAAACGCCTAGCTCCACCCATTTGCCTTGATTGTCCCATTGGTTGACGGTCTTCACCTCAGTTTGAATTCCGTTCACATAAATGGAGTATGAGGCGCTGCGGGTGGTATTGGCCGGAGCACTCGACTGTCCGGGCACGTACACCGTGATCCGGTAATGGCCCGGAGCTTGGATGATCGGCGTCCACTTGGCCGAAGCTCCTGTCGGATCTGTGATTGCCCTGGAACCTCCTCCGTCATACCCTTTGGCCACGGAGGAGGTCACCCACTTGTTCGTCGCGGTCCCTATCGTTCCGTTCACTTCCGAGTAGCCGCCGTTAACCCCATAGCTGTTATACAAAGCAATAGGTCCGGTAGGTACGGGGATGACATCTTCGATCTCTGCGATCGATCCTTTCACATAGATCGGGTCTTTCGTAAGCTGGACGCGTACAACCCCGTCCACCGGCGGCAGCATACGGCTATTGCCCATCATATCCGTTACCAGGAGGCCAGCCGTCGTGTGAAGTTTGAGCTCGGCACCCGCCGGAGCGTACATCACCCGGAGCGTATCGTTTCCTTGGGTAAACTTATGCACATAGACCAATCCGGGAGAGATCTCCTCGGTCTGCTGGAATTGCGCACCCGTTAATTGACGTGTCAATGCAGCATACGCCGCGTAAGCTGGCTTGGGAACATAGGCGCCCTTCTCATCATTCGGATTTCGGATCAATCCGAACGTCCCTTCATATTCATTGGGAACGGTCGTTTTATTTTGCAGATTATAAATATTGATCTTCTGGATGTCCTGGGTGAGCGCCGTTACTATTCTTCGGACTGTGTAATTCGCTTGCACATGCTCATCAAAATTAAAATTTGTAAAGCCTGTTTCGGAGAGATTGATCGGGATCAGTTGATTATGGTTATACGCTTTCATGATTCTTTTGTGCCTGTCGATATCCTTGACAATCTCTTCCGGGTTCCGCGTATAGGAGTGAAACGAATACTCATCCATATACTGCAAGGCGCCTTTTTGATAAAGCGATTCCAAGAAAGCGTCCGAGCCCAGCTCCCCGAACACGAAACCGGTTATTTTCACGTCGGGAAAGACAGGATGCAGCTGCTCATAGGAAGTTTTCAGCAGATTAAAATAAAAGTCCGCCTTCTGTTCCTCTGTAGTCAATCCCTTCCCGAATGAAGGAATATCCGGCTCGTTCCAGATTTCCACCTGACCAATCTCGGGATATCTGCTCAGCACCTGCTTCCCATACTCGGCAAACGCCATCCTCGCCTCCGTGCTGGCAGGAACCAGTCCTCCGTCATACAAGGAATTGTACAGCGCAAGCGTCATGTAAGGCTTGAGATGGTTCGCAGCCAGCCTGTCCATGAAATCATCATGAAAGGACTTGAAGCTGTAGAGACCCTTCGACGTATCCTCAATATCCTCCCATCTCAAGGAATCTCTAATATACTTGACTCCCAGCTTGGCGGAAATAGGCAGAAGAGCCGCCGAATCCTGAGCTATGATATCCGTCCGTGCGGCATGTGTCTGAATCGAAAACTTCGAATCCTCAATCTGGCTCAGGTCATAATTGGAGACGACCGCAAACGAGGTCTCCTTGCTGGAGGTGACAACGCCATGTTGCTTGGCTGAGACCACCAGCTTAAACCAGCCGTACCGAAGAGGGTTCACCGTCAGCTTCGTTTCTCCATTCACCACTGCCTGGCTGCCGCTTGCCACGGTAGCTCCCCAATAATCCGTATACGCCCAATCGATTTCATCGCCATCTGTCTGAATGTCGAAGCTTTTGGTATCCGTTTCATAAAAAATATTTCCTGTAACCGTTTGCAAAATGTTCAAAGAAGAAGCGGCGTAGGCTGTAGTCCCTCCCGCCGTAAATCCCGTGCCTGCAAAAACCACCAGCAGGCACGCCGCCATGAGTGTGGCTAACGTGCTAGTAAGCCGGCCATTTGACATGTCATTCTTCCTTTCTCTCGTTGATTTGGATATTTCTGTACACCTGTGGCGAAAAGCCGGCATCCCCCCTTTCGCAGCCCGAACTGCATTTAATGTAAGATGGCACCATAAGCCAATAGCTCATTTTGCAGGGTTGTCACCTGGAGCTCTCCGGGTGCCAGACCCAGCTTCACCGAGAGCGCCGCCGCCGTCCCGGCCGCTTCACCCAACGCTATAGAAATCGACATCACTCGAAGGGAGCTGAACGCTTCGTGAGTCGCGGAGATGCATCTGCCCGCAACCAGCAGATTGGATACTTGCTCCGGCAGCAGGCAGCGGTACGGAATATCGTAGGAGGTCCCTTTGTTCAGATGGACGATATGAGTACCATGCCCCTGCGGATCATGAATGTCGATCATATAGTGGGCCTGGGCTACAACATCGTCGAATTGCTTTAACCCGAGCACATCCTGCTCAGTCAGCGTATAGGCTCCTTTGATCCGGCGGCTTTCTCTCACTCCTGCTTGGCAGGCTATGCGCTGCAGGTAGCTGTTTTGGAAGCCCGGCATGCAGTCTCTGAAAAACCGCAGCGACTCCTCGATCTGATACCTGCCTTCGATCTCGGCGCGCGTCAGATCCTCCACACGGGTTCCATTCACCTGCTGAATCCTCGCCATGTTCAAATAAACAACATCCGGTCTGCCCGGAAGCATCCACCCGATGGCAATATCCTTGCGCGGCACATTGAATAAATAACCTTCCGCCTTGGCCTTGGACACCCGCTCCTCCTGGCTTTCGAAGATCATGTGGCTCATGCCGCTGATGTGGCGGTTGAACGGCCCTCCCTCGATAGGCTGGATTTCCTTGACCAATTCATCCGCATCCACACCGCCCAGGGCGAACATTAGCGATACCGGCTGCATGAGGCCATCGCGAGGTCTTCCGATTTCATAGGAAACGCCTGCACGTGCGCTGACATCCCCGTCTCCGGTCGCATCCACGAACATTTTGGCCCGAATGGCCTGACGGCCGGATTTGCTTTCCACCAGGATGGCTTCCACCCGGTCTCCCTGCATGACTACGTCCGTGACCAGGGTGTGCAGCCTCAGCTCGACCCCTGCATCCAGCAGGGTCTTCATATAATAAAACGCCAGCGCATCGGGATCGAACGGCTCGTAATTATCCGTCTTGAGCAGGGCTCCCTTCAGGTACAGCGCCTCTCTTAGCTCCTGATAAATCCCCCCGATGATCAGTCGTTCACCATCATGAAACCCGCTGGCAAAGCCTGCAACCAAGCTATTCGTACCCACGCCTCCAAGAAATCCGTAGCGTTCGATCAGCAGCGTGGAGGCTCCGCTCCTGGCTGCCGCCAAGGCAGCCGCAAAGCCGGAAGGCCCGCCGCCTGCCACGACGACATCGACCTCACGGATAACCTCGACTTGATGCTGGGGAATTAATAGATGCATGTTGTTCCTCTCCTTTGGTTAAGTTTGTTAAGTCATGATCCGGCATCCGGCGTATCAGCCCTTCAGGCCCGTATTTGCGATACCCTCTACAAACCATTTCTGGAAAAAAGCAACCACGGCGATTAAAGGGATCAAAGCGGAAACGGAAGCTGCCATCATCAGGGTATAATCCGTCCCGTTCTCATCCACAAAATTCGTAAGTCCGATAGGCAGCGTGTAGAGATCCTTGTCACGAAGGAAGATCAGCGGATTTTCGTAATCATTCCAATGCCAGGTGAAGGTTAAGATCAGCAAAGCAACCATCGCCGGCTTGGCCAGAGGCAGGCAGATTTGCCAATACATCCGCCAGTAACCCGCACCGTCCACTTTGGCCGCCTCCAGAAGCTCGCCGGGAACGGTAATGAAAAACTGGCGCATCAAAAACGTACCGAACACTGTAAACATCCCGGGCAAAATGATGGACAAATGCGTATTGACCAAGCCGAGCTGATCGAAGACAATGAACCGCGGAACCAGCAAAACCTGGGATGGAATAATCATGGTCGCCAGATACAGCAGGAACAGCTGGTCCCGGCCTTTGAAATTCAGCTTAGCGAAGGCAAACCCCGCCAATGAGCTGGTAATTAAAGATCCGGCTACCGTCAGAAACGTAATCTTGGCCGTATTCCAGTAATACAAAAGGAAATTGTAGCTGCCGCCCCATACGTTCGCATAGTTGTCCAGATTCCAGCTGCGCGGAATCCACTCGATCGGGGTTTTGAAAATATCCGCCGGAATTTTGAAGGATGCCGAAAGCATCCATAGAAAGGGCAGGACGATCACGACGGCCAGCGCCAGCATCCCTATCGTGACACTGAGCTTGATGGTTTGCTGAACGAGCGTTTTGCTGCTGTGACTTGCCGTCCTGCCGGATAGAGTCGTTAATTGCTCGGTTTGCTTGCTCATTATACGGTGTGCTCCTTTACCAACAATTTTAAAAATGCTGCTGCCATTTTTTCTGACCTCTCCACTGAATCAGCGTGACGACAAAAATAAGGATGAACAAGAGCCAGGAGAGCGCAGCCGCATACCCCATTTTGTAATATTGGAAGGCTTGTAAATAGATGTGATACGAAAGGACCATCGTAGAATTCAGCGGTCCGCCGTGGGTCATCACATTGACGACGGCAAACACCTGGAACGTAGAAATAATCAGTGTGATGGCGATCAGAAAACTGGTTGGCCTGAGCATGGGAATGGTTATTTTCCGAAACTGGACAATTCTATTGGCGCCATCGATGGCCGAAGCCTCGAACAGATCCTTGGATATTCCCTGCAGGCCCGCCATATAGAGCACCAGGGTATATCCTATATACGTCCAGGCGACCAGTATAATGATGGAGATCAGCGCCCAATCCGGACTCGTCAGCCAGCCTGGCGGATGCTCGATTCCCAGCGTGCGCAGGAAGCTGTTAATCGGGCCCTTGCCCGGATTGTAAAGCACACTCCATACGATCGAAATTACGACGAGGCTGCTGACATACGGCAGAAAAAACAAGGTTCTCAGCAGACTCTTCAAATAGACATATTGGTTCAAGACCACAGCCACCGCCAAGCCAACCGCCATCGAAGCAGGAACCGTGAGCGCTGTAAATATAACGTTGTTTTTAAGCGAGGCAATCAGGTACTCGTCTCCCCACATCTTCACGATGTTGCTCATACCGGCGAAGGATAAGCCCGCCAAGCCCTTCAAATAATCCCAGTCCGTAAAGATCAGAAAAAAGCTGAATACAAGCGGGAGCACGATAAACACGGCCACTCCCAGGAAATTAGGCAAAATAAACAAATATCCGGCCGCATTCTCCCGCAGAGCCTGACTTCCTATCTTCGACTTCAAATTCTGTCACCTCTTCATCTGTTGTTTAACATAGATATTAAAGGCTCTTCAGGTAAATAAAAACGGAGTATTTATGGCAAAGTCAGGTGCATTTTTACACATGATCTATCCTGAAATAGGTCAAAAAAACACCTGCCTTCCAGGTTGGAAAGCAGGTGTTGTCAGCCTTATTTTTTGGCAGCCTGGATCGCTTGATCGGCCCTTGCTTTGAGGCTTTGCATCGTTTTATCAATCGGCTGCACATTCATGAAGTACTTCTCCGACTCTTCCGTCAAAATCTTCGTTAACTCCGTATAAGCCGCAGATTCCACTTGGGCCGGGAATACATAGTCCGTCTTCAGGATTTTCTTCAGAGAGTCGACATCCATGAGCGCAGCCGCATCGCCTACAAGCAGCTCTGCCACTTTATCGGTATCGGCCTTCTTATTCGTCGGAATTCTCCCCCCGGCTATCATGGCCGTATTGCCTTCGCTCAGGTACCACGCGATGAATTTCATCGCTTCTTCTTTATGTGTGCTCTTGCTGTTAATCGACATGAGATCGTTGAAGCCGGCTATATTGACTTTCCCGCCCGCTTCGAGTTGAGGATTGGGGGCAAAGGCGACTTTGAATTCACGCGGGAAGTTTTTGGTGTCCTTTACATAGCGAAGCAAGTGCGTTCCACCCAGAATCATGTTGGCTTTACCAGTAAATAATTCGCTGTGGGTGGCAAGCTTATTGGATACGGTTTCCGCCCAGGTGACCATATTTCCTTTGTCATACAGCTGCTTCTGAAGCTCAAGTCCCTTCTTCAGCGCCGGGCTGTCGAAGTTCGATAATCCCTTGTCGTTGTAGTACGAATCCTTGGGCTTAGCCAGGGTTAAAGCAATCTTGGGCAAAATTTCTCCCGGAGCCTGGATAAAGCTGCCCTTCGCCTCCCCCTTGGTCAGCTTCCCTGCCAATGTGATGTATTCATCCCAGGTCCACTGTTCAGGCAGCTTGTCACCCGCAGCCGTCAGGGTGGTCTGATTGATCAGCACCATAGAAAGCTGCTTCATGGCCGGCAAATAGTAGGTCGTATGATTGGACTTGATGATGTTGCCGTTGCCGATAATTTCATCCACCTTGAACCCGCTCTTGGCAATCAGCTCATCCAGCGGAGCGGCCATTCCGGCATTCATTCTGCGGTTGTAATAGGTTTCGCCGTAGCTGATGAAGATGTCGGGGGCATCGGTCTTGCTGATCAATGCCGTATCCAGCTTGGTATTGCCGCTGTCGTCATTCACATAACGGATGTATTCGACTTGAAGATCCGGGTTGGCTTTATTCCAGGCAGCCACGACATCCTTCGGTCCGCTCTCTTCGGGTACGCCCCCCCACATCGTCAATTTGACCAGTCCCTTCTTGGTCTCGGTATTCGGAGTGCCGGCCGCCTTCTCTGAGCCATTTCCGGTGTTGCTGGCACATCCGGTGAAGGCAAGGCATGCAGCCAGCGCTGCAAGCGGTAAGCCTTTTCTAATTGGTTTCATGTAAACCCCTCCAACTCATTATGTCTGAAACTGTTTACATCGTAGCAATCGGAGGGCTTGATCTAAAGAGTGGATTTCTGTATAAATCCGGCTTATTTTTATTTATTGAAATACTTCCGTTTGTACTCCTGCGGATAAATCCCCTCTACCTTCTTAAACAGCTTCCCAAAATAATTGGGATCTGTGTATCCGATTGCCTCCGAAACCTCATATATTTTCATGGACGGGTCTCTGAGCAGCTCCCTGGCCTTCTTCATCCGATGACGAATGATAAAGTCCATTAACGTCTCGCCTGTTTCTTTTTTGAACAATACGCTCAAATACGCTTCCGTAAATCCGATCACTTTGGCCAGCTCGGACAGCTTGATGGTTGATGTATACTGCTCTTGAATGATCTTGACCACAGCCTGTATCTCCGGCCTCCACTGCTGATTCGAGCATTCCTTCATATACTGAACGTACATCGGAACCCAGCCGACAAACCATTGGTACATATCATCCAGTGTTTCAACCGCTCGTATGACGTGAAAAGGATACCTGCCCCGATAAGGCGGCACCGAGTAAATATCTCCGCCAAGCTCCTGCAGCGACTGCGAAAACAGATGGATCAGCCTGATCCATTGCTCCTTCACATCGTCCGGATGCCAGCGTCGCTCCCGGTCCATCCACGCATACAGCTGCTTCACAGCGCCTAGCAATGCTTCCTCGTTGCGCTGCTCGATCATCCGTATCCATTCCTCGTTGGGAATGATGGCCGGAATCTCCGTACCTCGCGTATATTGGGCTTGCCGGTAATGAACAGTCTGTCCAAGCCCCGTGTAGAAGTAATACTGCAGAGCTTGATCGGCCTCCAGATAAGCGGCATGAATCTGAACCACCTCTTCGAACGGATCGGAAACTCCGCAACAGACCGACAGCTTTAAATATTTATAGATGCATTGCTTGATTTCATCGAGAATGGATTCGGAGTAACGGTGCAAAAACAAGGTGAACTTCCCGTTCTCAAGCTCGATAAACTCCCCTTCGGCCTCATTCTTCAACAACTCCAGCACGATATTGGCCACTGAATAGCTGAGCAGCTTTTCGCTTTTGAATTTGTTCTCCTCCAAGACCTGCTCGTATTGATTAATTTGAATATTTACGATCTGAAAGCCGCCCTGCAGCCGGTAGCCGAACTCCTGAACAACCTCCTCAATTTCTTTATAGGAGCACTGCTTGGTAATAATCTCGCGAAATCTTTTTTCCCTGGCTTCCTTCTTGAAGACATTCAGCTTCGTATGGATTTGCCGCTCCTGATCCAACTGCTGCTTCACGGTCAACAGCTTATCGATCAACTCCTGGGGCTCCATCGTCAGCTTTAACACATAATCAAGGGCTCCGATCTGAAGCGCCTTACGCACGTATTCGAAGTCATTGTGATTGGATAAAATAAAGCTGCGGATATGAGGATACTTATCCTTGACCTGTTGAAGCAAGGTCAAGCCGTCCATCTCAGGCATACAAATATCCGTCAGGATGATGTCGCAGGGATTACCATCCAAGATCTGCATAGCTTCACGCCCGTTGCTTGCTTCTCCGATTAATTCAAAGCCTTGCTCCTCCCAGGAAACAAATGTCTTCAGTCCCACCCTTACCAAAAACTCGTCATCAACGATCAGTACCCTTATCATGTTGACTATCCCCTCTCAAGCAAGGTATCCGCACCGTTACAGCCACACCTTCCGTCTCTCCACGTTCGAACGTTAAGCCGTAGGCTTCGCCAAAATGCATCTTCAGTCGATCGTTAATATTGTTCAAGCCGATTCCACTAAATTTGGACGAGGTCAGCCGCTGGTCCTCTACCGGTTCTGACGGCGGCCTCTGGGGGCTGCCTATCCCATTGTCCTTCACGACGATCAGCAAGTCCCCGCGCTCTGTATACGCTTCGATCGTAATCCTCAGCGGTGACCGATGTCCATGGATGATGCTGTTCTCAACAAGCGGCTGTAATGTAAACTTCAGAAAAGAAGACGCAAGCAGCTCCTCAGGAACTCGGATGTCCAAAGAAACCTCATTGTTAAAACGAACGTTTTGCAAGTTCACATAGCTTTGCAGAAAATCCAGCTCTTCCTTCAATATCGTGACTTCCCTATCATGATTCATGGCATAGCTGAGCAGCTTGCCCAGCGATGTAATCATCTGGCTCACATGCTCGGCTCCCGACAGACGGGCCGTCCATTTAATCGAATTCAGTGTATTGAACAGGAAATGCGGCTTCACTTGGGCTTGCAGCGCCTGAAACCGCGCCTCCTCTTTTCTTCGCTGCTCCTCCGAAAGCCGCTCAATCAGCTTGCGCAGATTAAGAACCATCGCATTGAATTTATGGCCGAGCATCGCGATCTCGTCGTTCCCTCTGATATCGGCGATGGAAGTGAAATCCCCATTGCCCACCTTGACCATCGAGCGGTGCAAAATTTTGATCGGCTGAATGAGCTTAAGCATAACCAGAATAAACACCACGCAGAAGAATAAACACAGCAGGGTAAGCCAGAGGATCGATTTGTTCCTCAGCGCCTGGAGCTGACCCGTAAATGGCTGCTGCGGCGTTGCCCGGATCAGCTCCCAGCCCAGCTGCTTAACTACGCTCTTATTGATGAGATAGCCGGCTTTCTCTGTCGTATTCTGATCCAGAGCGTCCAAGGACAAATGATCGAACACGTCCTTGCTGCCGAGCATCAAGCTGCCGTCCAGCTGAAGGAACAGCTGGCTGGAGGCGGCTGGGGCCGGATCCGTCCTGTCCTCACGAGCCGAGAATTCCGGCAGCACGGCTTGAATAGGCACACCGATAAACACGATGCCCTGGCCTGTGCCGGCATCGCTTTTGATCAGCCTGGTCATCACCAGCAGTTGGGTGCGCTGGGGGACATAATCATTTTCGATGCTGTTGGTATAAGCAACCTGCCAGTTGGGAGTGCCTTGCGCTGTCTGGGCCTGCTGAAACCAGAATTCCTTCTGAAATTCCTGATAGGATCGGGCAGCATTCCGGCTTGTCCAGGTGGCATACATATGGCCTTTGAAATCGAATACGGCCACATACGCCTCGCTTTCCAACAGAAAATCACGGATGTTCGTTATTTTCCTGTTCACCCCCATAAACTTCTGCAAGGTGGAGTAATCATTAATTTCTATATCGCGGTCGTTCCGGATCAAATCCACAATATCGGGATCATTGACGATCAGATGCGAGGCTTTTACGATACGCTCTGCCGTGGTGTTCATTCTATCCGTTATTTTCCCAAGAACCTCGGCATTCGTCTGATTGATCTCATGGACCAAGAGCTCCTTGGAAGCTTCGTAGTAAACCATCACCGTAATCAAGATGGGCAGCATAATAAAAATAACGAAGGAGAGCAGCAGCTTATCGCGAATACTAAACAGAAGCCTAGGGATTTTCCATTTCACCTGTTCATCATCCTTACTATATAAAAATAGCAACTGCGTAACAGCTGCCATCAAGAGTCTCCTGCCGACAAAGGCTTTCCTCCGCATACCTTTGTAATCAGTATATGATACACTAAAGCCCTGCATAAACATACAGGTGAGTTTTGTGCTTTTTCTGGACTAATTTGTGCTGGGTCCCCAAACACAGGGCATTCAACACGAGGAACCTTCGTCACAGGTAAAAGCCCCCTTGGGATCAAGGGAGCTGAATGTACATGTATGCCGCAGCCATGGAGAAGCTGTCCTCCGTTTCATAGGCTGTGTTGCTAATCGGTTACCGCGCGTGCTGCGCTTCGAACAACGCCGCGTTCACAACCTTCCTCAAGAGATGCATGGTTCCGTCCCCATTACCGGGATCCGCCGATTGGATACGCTCATAGCCTCTCCGCTCGTACATCGGCAGAAGCCATGGATGCTTCTCCGCGGTTGCCAGCGTAACCGCCGGTGCGCCGAGCTTGTCGCGTATGATCGCCTCTTCCATCCACGTCAGAAGCTTGGAGCCGATGCCTTGGCCCTGATAGGCTGGGTCCACGGCGAACCACTTGACGAATGGCCATTCGGACACCCACCTTGGATGTAGACCTTTAGACAGTGTGAGGGTTGCCGCGATCTGTCCGTCCACCTCCAGTACATAGCATTCATGGTTTTCAATATTGTCCTGGATCAGCGCCAAATCGGCATTGGCAGCTGGCCAATGCAGCTCCAGGTCGCGTATGGTGACATACGCTTCGTATATCACATACAGCAGCCTCTCCGCATCGTCCGCTGTAGCCAGCCGGTATACTTCACTCATCGTCTTCACCTCAGCCCTTTGATCTGGCAAGTTCGAATATCGGCTTGCCCCCTGTACCTTGTCTTTGACTCGCCTTCCATGTTACAGCTAGCCTTGCGACACGGCCTGCTGACGCTCCACCGTGTATCGGTTCTCAGGAACCGGGACGCCCAGGTTGCCGCGCAGGGTGTCGGCTTCGTATTCATCGCGGAACAATCCGCGCTTCTGCAGGATCGGCACGACATGATCGACGAACTCCTCCAACCCGCTCGGTATGGAGGACGCGATGATAAAGCCATCGGCGGCTCCGGCTTCAAACCAGGCCTGCAGCTTGTCGGCAACCTCCTCCGGCGTACCGATGAACGTCGGCTTCGGAGTCGCCGCGCGCTGCGCAGCCTGGCGCAAGGTCAGTCCCTCTTCCTTAGCGCTGTTCTTGATCTTGTCGGTCGTGCTCCGGAAGCTGTTCCGGCCCAGATCGCCCAGGTCCGGGAATGGCTCGTCCAGCGGATACTGCGAGAAGTCGTGATGCTCGAAGAAACGGCCCAAGAAGTCGAGCGCCTTGTCGATAGAGACGAGACTCGCGGCTTCCTCATATTTGCGCTCCGCCTCCTCATGCGTCGAGCCGATGATCGGCCCAATGCCGGGCAGGATAACAATTTCATCCGGATGACGGCCCAGTGCCTTCGCGCGCCCCTTGACATCGTCATAGTACAGCTTGGCTTCCTCGATCGTCTCTTGACTGGTGAAGATGGCATTGGCTACCTTGGCCGCGAAGTTCCTCCCGTCCTCAGACGACCCAGCCTGGAAAATAACAGGCTGGCCCTGCTTGGAGCGAGCGATATTTAGCGGACCCTTGACCGAGAAGTAATTCCCCTTATGATCCAGCGTATGCAGCTTGGAAGGATCGAAGAAAACCCCGGATGCTTTGTCGCGCACGAACGCATCATCTTCCCACGAATCCCACAGCCCGTTCGTGACCTCCAAGTATTCGTTCGCAATACGATAACGCTCGGGGTGCGACGGATGCTGCTGCTCGGTCTTGCCGAAGTTCAGCGCAGAGCCCTCCAGCGGTGAAGTCACGACATTCCAGCCTGCACGGCCGCCGCTGATCGTATCGAGAGAAGCGAACTGGCGTGCGACCGTGAACGGCTCGCTGTAGGAGGTGGATAGCGTACCCACCAGCCCGATCTTGGAGCTTACCGCGGCCAGCGCACTCAGGATCGTAATCGGCTCGAACCGGTTCAGGTAATGCGGAATCGACTTTTCCGTAATATACAGGCCATCCGCGATAAAAGCGAAATCGAACTTGCCGCTCTCCGCCTTCTGCGTCCAATGCTTGTATAGCTCAAAGTTCACGCTCGCATCGGTGATCGCATCCGGATGTCTCCAGCCGGAGATGCTGCCTCCAACCCCTTGAAGGAATGCGCCCAGCTTGATTTGCTTCTTTCGGCTCATCGTCTTCTCTCCTCCGTGTCATTTAACATAAGTGAAAAACAATACTCAATTAAACACATTGATTTTATCGGTTTTAGAACAAACATATACCCATGATCAAAAACTTTAACCCACCTTCCTTCCTGTCGTCCAATTGATTTCTTCTATTTAACATTTATAAAATCTATTAGTGTTTCTGGCATCAACAATAAGCACCCCCTCCAGCCCATCGGTTTACACACGGATGTGTTGTAATGATGAGTGCTGTCAGGAATGCTTGACTGTTCAAGTATGAGAAGAGCTTTACTCCTGCTCGTAGAGCGGGAAGCAATACCGGTCCTTCACGCCCGAAGCTTTCCTCGCCGTGACCTGCATGTAATCGCCTCTATAACGGTCCAGTCCGTCAAATTTGGCGAACAAGTTGGCCATGTGCCTGCCTACTACCTCATCCTGTCTGCGCAGCTGCTCCCGCTGGGCCTCATCGGCTCTCGCATAGCCGATCTGGTAGGCTTCATAATGATTGAAGGTTTGCGAATTCACATGATCGAACGTATCCAAGTCTATGATCTCAAAGCCTGCGCTTTCAAACATCAGCCTCATTTCCTGAATCGAATATTCCTTCACGTGCTCAATCATATCCAGATCTCGAATGAACGGAGGGTAAAAGTTCGGCGATTCGTAACGCAGCATTCTTTTCATATTGGACAAAGAGTTGGCATTGGGCGTCGTCAGCACAAATATACCGTCATCCCGGATAATACGGTTGGCCTCGGCCAACAGATTCATGGGATCGCTCCGGAGATGCTCGATCGTCTCGAAACATGTAATCAGATCAATTGTACCGTTTCTATACGGCAGACGGTCTTTGGACAGATCGCAATGGACCATCGGTATCGCGATGCTTGTAGACTCTATACGACTTATGTCATAAGGAAAGTCGTTCAGAGGCTCATACGCAATCGAGTAGTCTTCGCGGATCACGACGATTTCCCCGTGATGATACGACCTGGACAGGCCGTCGCAGGCCTGGACCTTCGCCAGCGACTTGATCAGATACGGGAACACAACGTTGCTGCCCAGATCTACCAGATGCGTGTCCGGCCTACAGTAAGGCAAGACTGTATCCACCATATGGATCAGGCGGTCCAGATGACCTCTCATATACAGGTAATCCTCATAAATTCGCTTATTCTCTTCATCTAGCTTGCTCACAATCTGATGGAGCTGCAGCTTGATCTGCAGTTCTCGCTCACCCACCATAACTTACCCTCCCATATATTGGATTCCACCTACTCTTCTGATTATAGCGCTTACAAATTAGGTAGCCACATCTAACGTGACCTCAATTGATAGAAATATGACCATTCCAAGGCCACCCTCCCGGATGGCCCCTTCTCTGGCACTCTACACTCTCCGCTGCTCCAATATACTCACTTCCTCCCTGATCCGGCTGGGATCGATCCGCTCGAACAGCAGCTTGACACCGTGAATGGGCCGGTCAAGTGTAACTGACAGAGGATGGATCAATCATATTTCATCTATTTTTCTTCGAATTTGATCATGAATGTTCCCCTTGCTTAGTCCTCCATGATAGCAGATGACGGATTCAAGGTCATGATCCAGATATTTTTTCAACGAGAGTCGAGCTTCCTCTATATCGGGTGTTGTTGGCTCATGAATTCCTCCAAGCGTGCCATTTACACTATACATCGAATCTCCGGCAATGAGAGTTTTGCTTCTTCTCACATATAAGCTGATATGACCGGGAGTATGTCCAGGAGAATGGATGACCTGAATTCCTCCGCAAACCACAAGTTCCTGGCCGTCTATGACGGTATGGTCCACCCTGCCCTTGGGAGGATTTATGATTTGTCCGTCTTTCAGAAGAGGCAGCTCTCCTTGAATATAAGGTTGATCCAGCTCGTGTGCGTATACCTGGACGTCACTGCCACACTCCCGCAAAATCTCAGGTAGACTCCCTATATGATCGATATCCTGATGGGTCAAAATCACCATTTTTACCTTGTCTAGGGACACCCCTGCCTTTTTCATAGCCATTCTCAAATCTTCTATTTGCCCTGGGAATCCAGTGTCTATTAATACGGCCATTTCTTGATCCCACAAAAGAGTTGGGTGAATGATGTTCCCGTGAAAGTCGAGTTCAAGCATGTGAACTCCTTCCGAAATTTCCACGTTTTCAGCTCCTTATCGCGATTAACATCGCCGTATATATTTCATAAACGTAAATATATTTTTGTACGTAAAAATATATTATTAAGATATTTATTGGCTTGTCAAGAAATGACTTTCATTCAACCCGACCATCAGTCAAAAAAGAACGCTCCCACGCGTTCGCTTGGGCTACGTCCTTCCTATGGAACCCTATCTCGGCTGCTTCCCCATTCAAGCCTTAGGCAGCCGGATTGTAAATATCGTCGCCTCTTCCTTGCTTCGGCCGAGCACCAGGGTCCCGTTCATTTTCTCGACGATCCGCTTCGCGATGGATAACCCAAGTCCCGATCCCCCGTCCCCTCTCCTGGACTTATCTCCCCTCACGAACGGATCAAAGATGCGAGACTGCATCTCCTCAGGAATGCCGATACCTGTGTCCGCGACCTGAATGACAATGCCCGCTGGCTCTTCTGACACAGCAAGGCGAAGCCGGGTTCCCGGCGGATTGTATTGCAGCGCATTCCCTATC
The DNA here is from genome assembly GCF_038070315.1 of Paenibacillus filicis. Lineage (NCBI taxonomy): Bacteria > Bacillati > Bacillota > Bacilli > Caryophanales > Paenibacillaceae > Paenibacillus > Paenibacillus filicis. The sequence continues at coordinate 239,775 of NZ_JBBPCC010000002.1, forward strand.
AGATTGGAGACGGCGCGGGCCAGTTGATCCGAATGAAACAGGGCCTGGATCGGATGCTCGGGAATATCGAGCTGTAAGGCGAACTGGCGCTGTTCGATGTCCCCATACAGATCGGCTGCCATCTCACGCAGAAAGGCACCGGCGTCATGAGCGGCCACATCGATCTGATAATCCGGCGAATCCAGCTTCAGCAGCTCCAGCATGCTTTGAATCATATCGGTCACCCGTATGGATTTGCGGTAAATATAATCGGCGTACTTCCTCCGTTGTTCTTCATCTGCAACCGTGCCTGCACTCAATAACTGGGCGAAGCCCCGGATACTGGTGACAGGCGTTTTCAAGTCATGGGAGAGATCGACGATCAGCCTCTGCTTGCTCTCCTCCGCCAGCTGCTTCTCCCGTGTCGTTCGCTCGATAACCGCAGCCATCGTGTTAAACATGTCGCGAATCTGATTGAATTCCCTCTCCGCTTCGAATTCGACGCGGAACGCGTAATCGCCGTTGCTGATACGAACGAGTCCCTTCATCAGCTTATCCAGCGGCTTCTTAATACGACGCGCCACCCAGTAGCTGTACAGCACAACCATCAAGGCCATCACAGCGAGCAGCGAATAAAAATAAAGATCAAGCGACCGTTGCCCCGTGCTTGCGGCGGGCAACTCCACGGTTGCCGGGTTCAGAACCCTGTTCTCCACGGATACTTGATCCCGAGCTATCTTGAGCAGAAGAAACTGTGAATCGCCGGGCGAAGGCATTTCTGCGATGGCATAATAATAAGGCTGGTCCACCGCATTACCCAGCCACGTGAGCAGTTCCTGCGAGGTGTACTGACGGATGCCGTCCCTTTGGGTTCCCTTAACCTGCAGTACACGTCCCTCTTTGTCGATCACTTCCAGCCAGCCACCTGCACGCTCTAGCCGGGCAAGCGCCTCCTCCGTTTGACTGCCCTGTACATAGCTATGCGCGTCCAGAGAGATGGACTCGCTCGAATGAGCGCTGTTGAACAGGTACACAATAAAAAGCACGATCATCACTAGCATAAACAACAAAAACAGGATATGGATGAAAAGAAAATCGAAAATAAGCGACGTGTACAGCCGCCGCTTCTTTCTAATATGCCACAGGTGTCTCAAGTTTGTATCCCAGCCCTCTGATCGTTTTGATATACTCCGGCTTCCGGGTGTCCTCCTCGATCTTATCTCTCAGATTACTGATATGCACCATAATCGTATTGTCGTCATACGCGTACTGATCGTCCCATACGGTCTCGTAGATCCTTTTTTTCGTTAAGACACGACCCGGATGCTCCATGAACAGCAGCATCAGCTTGTACTCGGTGGAAGTTAGAGGAACCGCTCTGCCGCTGCGGTAGAGCACGCAGGCCAGCGGATCGAGAAGCAGCTCGCCGATGACGAGCTGCTTCTCCTTGGCGTGGCTGTCCGAGGCTTCGAACCGGTAGGCTCTGCGCAGCAGCGCCTGTACCCGCGCAACGACCTCCAGCGGGTTGAAGGGCTTCGTCAGGTAATCGTCTCCGCCCAGACTCAGTCCTAGAATTTTATCGTGATCCTGACTTAGCGCCGAGAGGAACAGGACGGGAAATTCATGGGTTTCCCGTATTTTTTTGACGAGCTGGAATCCATCCATACCGGGCATCATGATATCCAGAATGGCCAGATCGATATGCTGCTGCCGGATCTGCTCCAGCGCCGACTGAGCATCATGCGCGTGGAAAACCCGGTATTCCTGATCCAAATAAACGGTTAATAGTTCGATAATTTCCGGCTCGTCCTCCACAATCAGCAGATTGTAGCTCATGCTTCCTCAGCTCCCTTCCCGCTTGGATTTATGGTTAGTTAATGTCTGTTTTTCTGAAGACAGCTGCCGCGGTATAGAGCAACAGGGCCATATAAATCAGAATGATCGCAGCCGACGGCAGGATGCCGGTAAATGGCGTTGTCCCCAAGCCACGGATCAACGGATCGCTGTCATAGGATTGCAAGCTCAAATTCCCGAAGATCAGCAGCTTGGACCAGGAATACTTGGATAAAGCGGCCGTTAGCGTCTGCCCCATAAAATTCGTCACAATAGCCAGCGTAATGGCCAGCACGGGGCTGCGGACCAGCGTCCCTGTCAGTAAGGATAGCGTAATAAAAAACAAATATTCGGGTATCCGGTAAGCGTACACCTTGACGACAGCCAGCCACGAAAAATCGCTATGCCCCCGAAACAGGATAGCACCCAGTGCTGCGCTAATCAAGAGCGTCACAATCAGTAAGGATAACATCACGATAATGACAGCCGCATATTTGGACAGCAGAATCATGCTGCGGCCGGGTGGACGGATCAGCAATTGCTTGATCGTGCCTTCCTTGAACTCGTCTGCGATGGTCTGCGCGCTAAGCGCGGCCGAGAACACCATGATGAACAGACCGAGTACGCTGAAGCAGGTGTGAGCAAACCCCGCCCCGCTCTGGGTGGAGTCGGTCCATCCCAGCATAAACCGGTTGACCAGCCCGATAATCCCTATGGCTGCGATCAGGAACAGGGCGAAGCCGTACAGAAGCTTACGATAATGGAACTTGAGCAGCTCGTTGTGTACCAAGCGGATAAACATCAGGATTGCGCCTCCCCGGTTAACTTAAGATACAGCTCTTCGAGTCTGTTTTTCCTCATGAAGACCTGGAGAAGGCCGACCTGATGATGTACCAAGTATTCAACGATTCTAGGAATTTCATTCCTGTTCGTGTCCAGCGTTATGGTTGCCCGATCCGTGTGGCACATATGCCCTCTGCCCCGAAGCAGGCTCGCTGCCTTCTCCAGCTCTGCCGCATCCTCCACCTCAAGGTCGACGGTCACTTGACCGTCCGCGTCTTCCTGCTTGAGCGGCTGCTCTGCCACAACCCGGCCCTGCTGGATAATAATAACCCGGTCGCAGATAAGCTCGATCTCGGCCAGCAGATGGCTGGAGATGATAATAGCCATTCCTTCCTGCCGCGCCAGCTCGCGCAGGTAGTCCCTCAATTGCCGGATGCCAGCCGGATCCAGTCCGTTGGTCGGCTCATCCAGAATCAGAACGGAGGGGCGATGCAGCAGCGCTTGTGCGATACCAAGCCTCTGCCGCATGCCGAGCGAATAGTTCCTAACTCTACGGTCAATCGATTCCTGTAGATCAACAAGCTGTATGATCCGCTCGATTTCACTTTTATCGGGTGCTTGCATACTCATCCTGGCGAATTGAAGCAAATTTTGCCTGCCGGTCATGTACCGGTACAGCTCCGGGTTCTCGACGATAGCGCCGACTTGTGACAAAGCGCCCTTGCGGTCGGAACGGATGCTTCGGCCTCCTATGCGGATATCTCCCGATGACATGGAGATCAGGCCGACCATCATGCGGATGGTGGTCGTCTTGCCTGCTCCGTTAGGACCGAGAAATCCATAGATTTCTCCCGGACTGACCGTGAATGACAAGTCTTGAATAATGGACTTCGTACCGATCCTTTTACTGACATGGCTGACTTCGACTGCGTATTCTGACATGGCGATTACACTCCTTTCTAAGAAAATATGTTATCGGGTCCGAACGACATACGTTCTAGACAGCTGATCATGCAAGGCACGCTTGTTGGCATCCATCCCGGCCATCAGGAAGCCGATGCCGAGCAGCAGTATGGAGAGCCATTTTCCGATCGTTTCGCGAATCAGAGCAGCGCCCCAGGACGGTACGGTTCCATCAGCCCGCACGACCCGAATACCGACAATCCGCTTGCCGAGGGTCTGACCGAACAACCCTGTCAGCAGCAGAAAGTACAGGCTCAGTCCCAAGTTAGCGATAACGGGCAGAGGTTGGAGCCCCAGCTTCCCGTACAAATATGAGATCAGTGATAATAGAGCCAAGTCGATAACGAAAGCGACTGCCCGAATCCAGAAGCCCGCGTATTCGGTTTGCTGTTTCATGAATGATTCCTCCCGGCAAATTGTGATAAGTTGTTGCTTGTTTAGTATAAAAGAGACTGCCTTCAAAGAACCTGAGGGTAATCATAAGATTGTCTTAAGATGGGGACCGACTGCCCAGCCCCTTCAAATAAAAAATCCCGCCGGAAACCGGCGGGAAGCATAGAACGGAACGGGATTAGGAAACGACCTCACCCCTGGTACGAAGCGCAAACTTACGCTCGAGCACAAGCAGCAGCTGATTGGCGATAATCGCCACGACGGATACTATGAGGGTACCCAGGTCATCTGGGGCACGTGATTCTGATAAAGTCCTTCCAATAAGATAACGCCAAGGGGAGTTCAATTGGGGGAACATTTCGTACCCGGATAAGCAGACATAGGCAACCAAAGCCGTAAAGGCAGACTTATCGCAATATATGTTTTCCTTCAGCGTTACTTGCTCAACTGGTGGCCCGCATGGTTCTCCACAGCCGGCGCGGTCCGGCTTCGGCTCCGGCTCTTTGAACGGCTCCATGTCCGTTGGAAGGCTCCTATCATCAGGGCCAGCCAGAAGCCGCTTGCCAGTAACGCACCTATAATATCGCTGGGATAATGCACACCCAGGTAGACTCGGCTCAATCCAATCAGGAAAATCATCGCGCAGCACGCTGCCAGCAGCAGACCGCGACCCAGACGTGTCGATGTGTGGCGCCACAGCACGAATGCCAGTGCCCCATACAAGGCCAGGGCTCCCATCGCATGACCGCTTGGAAAACTGTAGCCCGTCTCTTCGATCAACCGGTGAACGAAGGGCCGCTCGCGGTGAAATACCATTTTTAACAGCTGGTTCAAAACCGCAGATCCGCCTATGACGCACATCATGAACATCAATTCCATGCGGTGCCGAAGCCCCACGAACAGAATCACCATAATCAGTGCAGCCGTAAGCAAGGTCCCCTTGGCCGAGCCTATGAATGTAAAGAGCTCCATGACTTTGGTTACACTTGGATGCTCGAAGCCTTGCACGAAGGCGGCTATTTGCACATCAAACGGGTTCGAAGGATGAAGGATAAGAGCCAGGGCCAAAGCGCCAAAGCCTATAAATAAAATAAATCCGAAAAGCATGCCGTTGTAATTGAATCGTGTTTGTTCCAAAGTGACAGTTCCTCTTTCTTTCCTAGTTATTAGATGGATGAATCATGATGGATGCTCACACTCATAACCAGCCCAATCGCAATCATATTGGTCAGCAGCGAGCTGCCCCCATAGCTGATGAACGGCAATGAAATTCCCGTTAAGGGCACAAGTCCAATATGCATTCCGATATTAATGAAAATCTGAAAGACCAGCATGCCCGTAATTCCGATCACCACATAAGAGCCGATCAGCTCCCTGCTGTTCATCGCTACGATGACCAAGCGGTAGATCAGTATAAAATAACAAATCAGCAGCACGGAGGAGCCCAGAAATCCATATTTCTCGCCAATCACGACGTAGATCGAATCGGAATACGCATAAGGGATATACCCATTCTGCAAATAAAACTGATTGTCGCCCCCCATGCCTCCTGAGCCTATCGCTCGGATCGCATTCTGGACATGCCACGACTTGTCGGGATCATGGGTGGGATCTAGAAATGTCTGTATTCTCGCCATCTGATGAGGCTTAACAATTTGCGAGAGCAACTCATAATCTGCATAATATAGCCATAATATAGCCCCGACAGCAAGTCCGACGAGACCAAGGCACAACAGCATATACAGCGTTCGCATATTCCCTATCCACAGCATGCTGAGAAAAATCCCGACAAAAACCAGCGATGTGCCCAAATCCGGCTGCTTCATAATGAGGACGGTTGGAATCAAAAAAACAACGCATAGCGGAACGATGTCCTGAAAGAGCCGAAGCTTCTCACCGGCTCGCTTATGCAGCAGATGAGCGGCTAATAAAATCGTAAATACCTTGACGAGTTCCGATGGCTGTACTTGAAAGGAACCGAAATTCAACCAGCGGACCGCTCCATTAATATGGCTTCCGATCAGCTGAACCAGAACAAGCATAGCAATGCCAATCATATAGAAGAGAAAGGACAGCTTTCCTGTAAATACTCGATAATCCAGCATCGCGATAACTAGCATGGGGATCAGAAACACAACGAATTGAATCCAGTTACTGGTATGCAAGCCGTTCAATTTAGTGCCTGACGTTGCTCCGTATACGGCCACCGTACCAATGATGATGAGAACAATCAAAATCACGAAGGTAGCTCTATCCATTTTCTTTAGCTTGCTGATAAAAATCATCGCACAACCTCAATCGCCGAAACCTTCGTTTGTTCCTGACGCCTTCTGTTGTTATCCCGTGAAATACTCAATAAGATGCCCGTGCAGGCCATACACAGGATCAAAGAGGAGCCGCCGTAGCTGATAAAGGGAAGCGGTACTCCGGTAATCGGCAGGGTTCCGCTTACAGCCCCCAGGTTCAATAGAAATTGAATAAAGATCATCGTGACGATGCCCATGCCGAGCAATACCCCGAAAAGCTCATCACTTAGCATAGCCGCCCTAAACCCGCGCCAAAAGAACAGAAGGAATATCAAACAAAGCAAGGATGTACCGACAAACCCCAATTCCTCTCCGATCACGGCGAAAATAAAATCCGTATGGGCTTCCGGTAAGTAAAAAAGCTTCTGGATGCTTTGTCCAAGTCCCGCGCCGGTAACCCCTCCATGCCCGAAAGCATACAACGACTGGGTGAGCTGATAGCCCGAATCGGAGGGTTGATCGAGTGGATGCAGGAAGGATGTAATTCGCTTAAACCGGTAGCTTTGACTGACCGCCAGATAGATGAGCAGGGGGATCAGTCCCAGACTCACCATGAAGATATGCCGCACTTGTACGCCGCCGATGACGGTGATCACAGCCGAAATCATCACCAGGATGAGAACCGTTCCAAAATCAGGCTGACCCATCACCAGCAGCAGAATGAGGCCTATCACAATCAGAATGGGAAGCAATCCTTTCTTGAATACTTGGATATGCTCCCCTTTTTTGCTGATCAATGCGGATAAGTACACAATGATCGATAGCTTGGTAAACTCAGACGGTTGAAAGGTGAGACCCGCTACGACAAACCATCGCTTGGCTCCGTTTACACTTTTTCCTCCAATTAGAACAAAAATTAGAAGAAATAATGAAAAAAAAAGAAGAAAGGGCGCTGCCCTTCTCCAGGTTTGAAAAGGAATACCCATGAAAAATAACATGAAACCTAGTCCAACTATCGCAAATAAGGCCTGCTTGCTGATGTAATACCAAGAGCTTGCATGATAGAAGTAAGCCTTCGGCGAGCTGGCGCTAAATACCATAACCAAGCCAATGCCGACCAGCATAAAAGTTAAAAATAAGAGCAGAAAATCCGGCCGGCCCCTTCCTTGACTTTCCAACTCGCCAAACACCTCTTTTATTTGAACTTATAGCTTGTAAGAAGGTTATCCAAGCTCAAACTGTCGCTATACTCTTTTGTCGCCCATAGCTGCAAGGTGTTATTCTTCCACTCATAGATATCCATGCCGTTTCCCGCTTCGCCAAGCGACCAGCCCAGAACAATCTCAGGAATGCCGTCTTCATTCACATCGCTAAATCCTGCGTAATCCAAGCCATACCCGAAGCCCTTGGTATCCCAGACGATCCGCCAGTCTTCGTTCCTCTGCTTCAGTAAGGCTGCCTTGAGCTCCTTGTCCTTCAGCGCGCTCTGTTCATACACAATGAGTGCCTCATCTGAACCGTCTCCATCGACATCTTCGTAGAGAATACCCTGGCCTCCTGCTTCCCGATCTGAGACCAGAATCCGGGCGCCTTGAGGCAGTAAGGCATGCAGCGCAGCATGGAACTTATCATCCCGGCTCGCCCCTTCATACACCGGAGGTTTAATCGAATCCATCGGAGACGCAGGCATTCCACATCCGCTCAGCCACAGCAGCGCCGAAGCGGTGATTCCGGTAACCAACATCCTCGTTAACATGCCAACGTCTTCCCCCTGCCCGCCGCCGTTCTCAGCTTTATTGTACATGCTCCATCACGGTAAAAGGTTATGAAAAAGTTAAAATTTCCTTCATAGTTACTTGGGAAGATAGATTTCAACCTGGGTCCCCTCTCCAAGCTGGCTATGGATAAGCAGCTTCCCTTGATGCAGATCGATGATTTGCCGGGATATGGACAGCCCCAGCCCGCTTCCAGCCGCATGTCCGTCGCCCTTATAAAACCTTTGGAAGACATGGGCCAGATCCTGCTCCCCGATTCCCGATCCCGTATCCTGAATGGAAATCACAACCTCTCTCTCCGTCTGCCGAGCAATCACCGTGATGCTTCCGCCAGGACCCGTGAATTTAAGCGAATTGTCCAGCAGATTGATGAGCACCTGCTTCAGCCGGTTGCTGTCCGCATGAATGGCCGGGAACCTATTATCGATCTGCACGTCAAGCGATACTCCCTGCCGGGCTGCTCGAGGAGCCAGCTGCTTGCCCACATGCTGCAGCAACACGGACAGATTAAGTGGAGCGCATTCTAACCGTATCTGGCCATTATCCAGCTTGGAGAAGTCAAGCAATTCATCCACGAGACGTGTTAACCGGTCGGCTTCGGTCTCGATAATATCAAGTCCGTCCCTCAGCAAAAACTCTCCTTCTCCCGGGTCCGCTTTCAAGGTAACGACCCAGCCTTTAATCGACGTTAATGGCGTCCGCAGCTCGTGGGAGATCGCGGAAGTAAATTCGTTTTTGAGCTGTTCGTTCCGCTGGATCTTCGCCGCCATCGTATTCAGCGTGTCCGCCAGCTTGCCCAGCTCATCCTGATAGCGTTTGTTGGCTCTAGCCGAGAAATCTCCTTCAGCCATTTGTTCGGCCGCGGACTTGAGCTCCTTAATCGACCCTGTAATGGTTCTTGACAAGAAGACGCTGAGTAAAGCGACAATGCCTAGTACCATAAGACCTATCGCCATGAAAATCATCAAGATATGCCTGATAATCTCCATCGTTTCCGTTAAGGAAGTGACGAATCGGACAACTCCCACTGTGATATTCCCGGCTTGCAGCGGATAAGCGACCGCGAGTACCGGTTCATTCGTCGATGGCTCCCGTCCCCTCCATGTTCCTGCAGTTCCTCGGCGTGCCTCTTGGACATCCGGATAATCGCTCATGAACTCTCCGGCCTGCAGTCCGTTGGAGTCCTGCAGCAGCTTTCCCTCTGCGTCGATAATCTGAACCTGAGCCGTGATATTGTGGGCAAAACCGCTCAGTAATCGCCCCGATATCTTCTCCAAATCTTCTCCGGCAAAATATTGCTGAAAAAAAGAAGCGGATATCCCCGCCTGATTCATCAGAGTCCGCTCTATATTGTGATAAAAATAAGCCCTTACAAAAACCGTAAGGAATACTTCAAGGATCAGTACCGTCACTATAATGACAACGAGATAGCTGCCCACCAGCCTTTTTTGGATGCTCAATCCATCAGCCTTCCCTTCTCCAGCGGTAGCCCAGTCCCCATACCGTCTCGATCATCTGCGGCTTGGAGCAGTCATCCTCCAGCTTTTCCCTTAGCCTCCGGACATGGACATCGACCGTCTTGACCTCACCTACAAAATCCTCGCCCCATACGAGGTTCAACAGCTGATGCCTGGACAGAGCTTTATCCGGGTTTTCCAGGAACACTTTAACCATCTGGTACTCTTTGGGAGTCAGGTCGATCAAGCCATCGTGCTTAGATACCTGCTTGGCATCCAAATCCAGCCGGATCGAACCGGATTGAAGGATGGTTTTGGGCGGTTCCATCGCATGCCCGGTCCGGCGCAGCACGGTCCTGATTCTGGCGACGAGCTCCAGCGGATTGAACGGCTTGACCATGTAATCGTCGGCTCCAAGCTCCAGTCCCTTGATTTTGTCCAAATCCTGCCCGCGTGCCGTCAGAAAAATAATCACGATATGCAGGTCCGTTTCCCTTAGCTTTCTGCACAGCTCGGTCCCATCCATATCGGGAAGCATAATGTCCAGCACGACGACATCCGGACGATGGGCCGCGATGCTGGTCAAGGCCGTCTCGCCCAGAGCAGCTTCGGTCACCTTGAAGCCGTTCCGTTCCAGATTAATAGCGACAAACCGTCTGATATGGTCGTCATCCTCCACGATAAGCACCTGATTGCGGTATGTAGTTTCCACACGATGTCCCCCCTTAGCTGTCTTGACCGGATAAGTAACTGTGGGGCGCTTGCTCCCATCAAATCTGTCTGCAATCCCGTTAGCTTGTTCACCCGGGCTCGTCTCTCTTCGCTTTAATACTCTCTCCCTCAAGCCGAAAGTAACCGCTCCGGCCTTGCAGCAGCGAACTGCATATCAAAAAGCACCCTCAACAACATAAGAGGGCGCACGCGAAATCACATCTATCAAGTGACCTCCAATCGTTGAGTTTTAGCACTGTATGGCATAGGAGCTTACGTCCAGCTACGTTAAAAACCACCTTATGTCGATGGTTTCTGTTGACCCATTGGCGTCTGTCGACGTTTCTGGGCAGCAGCATTTCTCCATACAGGAGCCTCACCTAACGAGGTTCGTATTGAATTATCCCCATCATAAGTGACCGAATTCTCCTTTGTCAATCTTTCCTCGCCAGCAGAAATTGCTGCTTGACAATAGAAAGGAAAGGTATCAACATAACCTCCTTATGGGATAAAAAATATTATACAAAATCATGAATTTTATCTATACAAATCCAAGGAAATTGTGATAGATTGAGCTAAGACATCGCTTCGAAAGTTAAAGCGCTTATACTTATGGTTAAAGTTTAAGCGTTTTAACTTTCTGGCTATGCAGCTGCATGGAAGGGAGGGCTGAACGACTACCCGCTTTGTTGGTTCCAACCTATCTTAGAGGAGGAATGATCATGTCCATGTTCACGATCAGCAAGCCGAAATCGAAACCGCTTACGTTCCTGTTTCTCACCGTAGCTCTGCTGGTTACCTCAGCAGCGCCTGCTTCCTGGTCTGCCAAGGCGCATGCCGCCGGCGAGCAAAAACCTTTTCCCCAGCAAGTCACCTATCCCGGCATCATCAAGCCCAATCATGTCAGCCAGGCGTCCCTGAACAACTCAGTGTCCAGCTATTAGGACTATTGGAAATCCAAGTATCTGAAAAACAACCTGTCCTCCCTGCCAGGCGGTTATTATGTCAAAGGCGAAATTACAGGCGACGCCGACGGCTACGCTCCGCTGGGTACCTCCGAAGGCCAAGGCTACGGCATGGTCATCACCGTCCTGATGGCAGGCTATGACGCCAACGCTAAGACGATCTACGACGGCCTCTTCAAGACAGCTCGCGCCTTCACGAGCTCCAGCAATTCCAACCTGATGGGCTGGGTCGTAGCCGATAGCGCAAGCGCTCAAGGCCACTTTTCTTCCGCCACGGATGGCGATCTAGATATCGCCTACTCCTTGATTCTAGCCGACCGGCAATGGGGCTCCTCCGGGACGATCAATTATCTGCAGGAAGCCAAGAAAATGATCACGCAAGGCATCAAAGCGAGCAATGTCACCACCAACAACCGTCTGAACTTGGGCGATTGGGATGCCAAAAGCGCCTTGAATACGCGTCCTTCCGACTGGATGCTGTCTCATCTCCGGGCGTTCCACGAGGTAACGGGAGATCAGACCTGGCTGAATGTCATCAACAACCTGTACAACGTGTATAGCCAATTCTCCGCTTCCTACTCGTCCAGCACCGGGTTGATTTCCGACTTCGTCGTAGCCAATCCGCCGAAGCCCGCTCCGCCCAATTACCTGGATGAATTCCCGGAAACCAACGAATATTTCTACAATGCCAGCCGCGTTCCGCTGAGAATCGTCATGGACTACGCGATGTATGGCGATACCCGGGGCCGGGATATCGCCAACAAAATGGCCGTATGGATTAAAGGCAAGACCAACGGGAGCCCCGGAAGCATCAAGGACGGCTACAAATTGAACGGTACGGCGATCGGCAGCTATGCCACAGCGGTGTTCGTCTCCCCGTTCATCTCCGCCGCTACCACGAACAGCTCCCACCAAGCCTGGGTGAACTCCGGCTGGGACTGGATGAAGAACAAGAAGGAATCCTACTTCAGCGACTCCTACAACCTGTTGAACATGCTCTATCTGTCCGGGAACTGGTGGAAGCCAACCTTCAACGGTAACCCGTCGGCAGCTGAGTCGGAAGCTCCCGCAAATCTTGTGCTGCCCGAAGCCGGAGCTGTTCAGCCTGAACAGCAGCCAGTTGAAGAGGTGACGACTAGTCAGAGTAAATAAATGAAATGCAGGAATAAGCCCATTGGAATCCTTCCTTGGGCTTATCTCCTCTCCTATCCACTCCGTTCATGCCTTCATAATACCTACGACTTCTCTTCTTCTAAGGAATTTCCGAGATCTTCGTCTGTATACCCGCGATCTTCTAACGTTATTCCTCTGGATAATCGCGATTCCATATCAAGGCTGTAATCTTGCAAAAATCGCCGAATGACCGTTATTTCTTCGTCTGAATACTTATCCAGGAATCGGTAAAACCGTTGTTCCTCCAGCTCATGCAGCTTTTCATGCAATTCGAAAATTTTCTTGCCCTTTGGGGTTAGACGGAAGTAGACTTCCTTCTTATTCTCGGTCAGTTGAGTTCGTTTGACATAACCGTCTAGAAGCAGTTTATTGCCGATCTTCGTTATACTTGCTTTGGAGAGCCCCATTTTCTCCGCAATGGATGTGCTGTTAATCGGATGATACTTGCCGATGCATTCCACCACATGGACCGCCGTGATGCTCTGGGGACTATCCTCCATCTTCGCTTCTTCAATCAGACTAAAGAAAAGCTTGATTTCCGATTCGGATAACCGCTCTTGGATATGCAAATACCTGATGTAATGATCATACAGCATCTGCTTGTTCAAGGATTTGTATTCCACCCGTTCCCCCACTTCCCATGCACTAAGTTCCTTATATAATAGGAAGGCTCGATATATTGTTTACTTGTAAACATAATAGTCGAAAGTAACGATGGAAGTCAACGAGTAGACCTTAACTTGCCTTACTTGACCTTTCCTTCGTTTCCTCACGGATGGAATCCTTGCTGGGACGAATGGCGAAGGCTACCGGAATCGCTAGTAACGAGATCCAAGTTGCAATGAAATTCAAATCGTTAATACTCATCGTCAGTGACAACGGCGGTATAAGCAGCGGATCAGTCGTATTCTGCAAGGTCAATTCCGCCGTGTGGCTGGCTGATCTTGCAGCTAGCAGCGAGGTAAAGATCGCAATACCGAACGAACCAACGACATTGCGCATCCAGTTCTGGAGCGAGGAAGCGTGGCCAGTAAGCTCCCGGGAAATCTGTTCCATGCCTGCCGTAGCGGCGGGCATCATGATCAGCGCCAGTCCCAGGTAACGAACGATCATCCATACCAGCGTATAACCTGCAGAACTGTGGACGCCCAGCCAACTGAGAGGAAGGCTGCCACCCGCGAGCAGAATAGTTCCTGTCACCATCAAAGGCATAGGCCCTGTTTTCTTGTAGAGCCTCCCGACGAACAAGGTAAGCAAGGCCATCGCCGCGGAAGACGGAAGCAGAATGATGCCGGTATCTAACGGAGAAAGCTGCTGCACGCTTTGCAGAAAAATGGGAATCAGCAGCGTACCCGAATAAAAGCTGACCATCACGATACTAAGTAGAATGGCCGTTAACGTGAACCTTAGATTCAGCAGCACCCTCAGATTCAGCAGCGGCGAATCGGTCGAAAGCTCCCGCCAGACGAAAAGCCCCAGTGACAGAAGGCCGGACCCGAGGAAGAGAAGTGTCCGGGAAGACAACCAGCCCCACGCATGTCCCTGGGACAACCCCATAAGCAAGGCCGAGCTCGCGACGATTACGGTCAGCAGTCCCCATATGTCGAACTTCTTCGGGATTGTCATTCTGTAATAAGGAATATAGATCATCGCGAAGATCATGGACAATAGGCCCAAGGGAAGGTTGGCCCAAAACAGCCATTGCCAAGACCCGTGCTGAAGCAGCCAGCCTGCATAAGTCGGGCCAATCGCCGGTGCTAGCGTGGAAGCCGCAATCCAAACGCTCATCGCAATCGGCTGCTGCTTGGACGGAATGATCTGGAAGATCATAGCCATAGCTACAGGTACCATGAAACCGCAGAATGCTCCTTGTACAATTCGGAACGTAATGAGCATCGGGGCGTTCCACGATAGTGCACATAACACAGAAGATAATGTTACTCCAAGCAATGAAGCCACATACAAGTGCTTATAGCTGAAACGTTCACCTAAATAGCCCGTAACTGGAGCGGCAGTACCGAGTGCCAATAAGAAGCCGGTTAAGGTCCATTGTACGATATCAAGACCGGTCCCGAACTCTTTCTGCAGAACAGGGAGTGCGATATTGATCGTGTTGGTATTAAGCAGAGAAAGGAAGGTTCCGAGAAATATCGCCACAATAATCGGAACAAACCTTACCGTCTGAGCTGGCATGTTTGTCATAAGCCAATCAACCTTTCCTGTTACCATTTTTGTTAACTAGTAAACAAAATATTTAAAATAATTAACGATAATGCATCCCTTTCTCTATGATTATTGTTTACTACTAAACAATAATCATGATAATTGATAAGTGTTATCATTGTCAATCCTTATAGGGATGACCTCTGTCCTGCGAATCGAAGCAGCGAAACGCGTTCAAATTTATTTTCGGCATCATGAGTCTGTGAAGCTGCGCTTTCCGCGCATCCATGAACCCTCCAATGTCCCGAGTTCGCATCCTCGTTATGGAATAAAAAAGACGGTGCGGACTCCTCATCATGAGAAATCCGCACCGCCTGTCGCCCTCCCCGCTCAGCAGGTCCAGCTTCTAATCGTGAATCTCAACCAACAGCTCGCCCAGCGCCTTCATCGCTTCCTGCTCCTGCTCGCCGTCGATCTCCAGCGTCACTTCGTCCTGGAAGGCCACGCCGAGTGTCAGCATGCTCAGGGAGCTTTTGCCGTTTACCTTCTTCCCCTTGCTGCTCACATTGATTTTGCATGGGAATTGGCTAGCCGCCTGTACGAAGGCTTTGATCGGGCGCACATGGAGCCCGGTAGGGTTCATAATTTTAAACGATTGAATGATCATGATGAGGTTCCCCTTTCAATTGGTCCTGAACGAAGGCTTGCACGTCCTGATGACTGCGCAGCTTCAATGCCTGCTGCGCTCCGGTCTTCCACTCCGCATGGGACAGAGCGGCGATCCGCTCGCGCGCTGGCAGGATGGAGCCTGCGCTCATGCTAAACTCATGCAGGCCCAGGCCGAGCAACAGCGGGATGGCCGTCAGGTCGCCCGCCATCTCTCCGCAGACGCCGACCCACTTGCCCTGCTCGCGCGCTGAATCGATCACATGGCGAATCAAGCGCAGAATCGACGGATGGCTGGGCTGGTACAGGTAAGACACCGTCTCGTTCATCCGGTCTGCCGCCATCGTATATTGAATCAGATCGTTCGTACCGATACTGAAGAAATCGACTTCCCTGGCAAAGATATCTGCCGCAATCGCAGCCGAAGGCACCTCGATCATCATGCCTACCTCGATGGTGTCAGCTACCGGCGCACCTGAAGCCACAAGCTGCCGCTTCTCATCCTCGAGCATTCGCTTCGCTTCTTCCAGCTCCTCGACGACCGCGACCATCGGGAACATAATCTTCAGATTGCCGTAAGCGCTGGCCCGCAGCAGCGCGCGCAATTGGGTACGGAATACATCCGGCCGCTCCAGACAAAGACGAAGTGCCCGCTGGCCGAGGAACGGATTGCTCTCCTTCGGGAGATCGAGATAAGGCAGCTCTTTGTCTCCGCCGATATCCAGCGTCCGGATGACGACAGGCTTGCCTTCCATTTTCTCAAGTACGTATTTGTAGCTTGCGAACTGCTCGTCTTCCGTCGGCAGCTCGCTGCGGCCCATATACAGGAACTCCGTGCGGAACAAACCGATCGCTTCCGCACCGTTATCGAGTGCCTTCTGGACATCCTCCAGCTTGCCGATATTCGCCGCGAGCTCAACCCGATGTCCATCGGACGAGAGCGTCGGACGGCTTACCCACTGACGCAGCTCCGCCTTGCGCTTATCATACTCCGCCTTCTTCTCCTGATACAGCGCCAGCTCCTCCTGACTCGGATCGACCAGCAGGATGCCTTCGGAGGCATCCATAATTACCGTGACTCCGGACCAAATATCGCCGATTCGGCTGCCGACGCCGACAATGGCCGGAATATCCAGAGAACGCGCCATAATCGCCGAATGCGAGGTACGGCTGCCGATCTCCGTCACGAAGCCCTTCACCGCATCCAGGTTTAGCTGTGCCGTATCGGACGGCGACAGATCCTCCGCTATAATAATACAAGCCTCCGTTAGCTGGGATAAGTCCCCGCCCTGCACGCCGCGCAATAGATTCAGGACGCGCCCGCTGACATCCCGCACGTCAGCCGCACGCTCTCGCAGCATCTCATCATCCAGCTGGCTGAGCGCTTCGATGAAGGTCTGGGACACTTCATGCAGCGCGTATTCCGCTTGGACGCCTTCTTGCCGAATCTGCTCGGTGACCGTGTCGATCAGGTCCGGGTCTTCCAGGATCAGTAGATGCCCCTCGAAGATCGCCGCCTTCTCCGCGCCGAGCTTCTCCTCCGTCGCTGCCCGGATGCGCTCAATCTCCGCCTGCGCCTGCCCGACCGCTTGTTGAAACCGCCGAACTTCCTCTTCCGGCTGCTCCACCGAGCTCCGGACCGGCACATAGGTTTCCGTTTTCAATACAACCGCCTGAGCAATCGCAAGTCCTGGCGATGCGGCAATGCCTTGTAGTTGTTGTGTCATGATGCTTCCCCTCCTTACAATTCCTGCTGCTTGGACCCTGTCGATTCAAATGCGGCGATGATGGCATCATGCAGCGGATGGCCTGCGGCAATTCCCGTATAGTGGGTAATCGTTTGGCTGATGCCATCCGTTTGCAGCTTCGCTTGCAGCTCGGCCGCTTCCGTATCTCCCGCCGGGTCGAATCGCAGCGCCGCCGCCATGGCCCGTGTCAGTTGTGATGTGCCCAGGCCCAGCTCATACGCCTGCAGCGCCGGCCTGACCAGCCGGTCGTTCGGCGACAGCTTGCGGATCGGTGAACGGCCCACACGCTCGACCTCATCGGTTAGATACGGGTTGCGGAAGCGCCCGATAATCTTCTCGATGTAACGAGCATGCTCCGCCTCATCGAAGCCGTACAGCCGGGTCAGCACGGCACCCGTTTCCTTCAGAACGCCCCGGATCGACTCTACGATCTCTTCATCGAGCATGGTTTGCTGGATCGTCGCGTACCCCTTCAGATAGCCGTGATAAGCGGCACAGCAGTGACCCGTGTTCACCGTAAACAGCTTGCGCTCGATATACGGACCTAGCTGATCCACGTAATGCACGCCTTCGATGAGCGGATAGCCTTCCGGCAGAGCCGAACGGTCGACTACCCATTCGTAGAACGGCTCCACAGTCACCTGAAGCTTATCCTCATGCTGCTGCAGCGGCACGATCCGGTCTACCGCCGCGTCAGGGAAAACAGCCACCGCCGCGGCTTGCTCTTGAAGCCCCGCAGACAAATGGCTGTACACATGCTTTTTCAGCTCCGTACTGCCGCCTATCGCATTCTCACAAGCGATCACGGCGACCGGTCCCGTGCCAGATTGAATGCGGCGCTCGATGCCGCGGGCGATGTTCTCCGCGATGTAAGGCAGAATGGTAAGACCAACGGCCGTCGTAACCAGATCCGCTTCGGCGATGGCCTGAGCGACCCGGTCCGTGTCCTTTCCGTTGATGGCTGATACGCCGTGGACGATCGTAGTGTCCGCCTGTTCATTGGCCAGCGTAACCTTATAGCTCCCTCGTTCATTGAGCAGGGCTACCCGCTCCTCATTGACATCGACGAATTGAACCTCGTAGCCAGAGCCTGACAGCAAGAGGCCGATAAACCCTAGCCCGATATTCCCTGCACCGAAATGAACGGCCTTCATGCGTTCATCCCCTCTTCGAACAGAGCGATCAGCTCTTCCTCGGAGGATGCTTGCAGGATGCGCTGCATATCGTCTTCATCCGCGACCATCACCGCCACGCTGGAGAGCACCTCCAGATGCTCCTCGCCCACTGCGGCCAGACCGATGACCAGATATGCCTTCTCCTCGCCGAAGTCAACGCCTTCCGGCACGATCAGCACGGACATGCCCGTCGATTGGATCAGAGCCTTGGAGTCATTGGTTCCGTGCGGCATCGCGAGCCCTCCGCCGATATAGGTGGAGGAAACACCCTCCCGCTCGACCATCTTGTCGACATACGCGGCAGGCACATGCCCGGCATCCACCAGCAGTTGGCCGGCCAGACGAATCGCTTCGTAGCGGTCATTCACTTTGACGTTCAATCTTACTTTTTCCTTGGACAAAATACTCATATCGGGTTCTCCCCATTCTCTTTAGTTTTGATGAAGTCTTCCAGCTCCTGTGAAATAAAAGCCTTGATCGCTTCCGCATCCGCCTGTTCCATCAGCCGGATCATCTCAGGAAGCAGCAGCAGCGCGCTGATCTCGCTCAGTACCTCCAGCCCGGGCCGGGCCAGACTTCGCGGAGCCAGCATCAGCAGAATCTGCCGGACCTCGGAGGTGCCTTCTTCCCCGAGCAGCAGAGGCCGAGTCAGCCGGAATAGCGACAGGAACGGCTTCTCGACCCATTCGCTCCGGGTGTGAAACAACGCCAGCTTCGTATCTGCGATCAACTGACTGCCTTGCATTTCCCGCTGGATAAGCTGCTCCAGCACAGGCTCGCTATTCTGCACGTTTCCCTTTGATGAAACCTGATCCAAGATGGCTGTCAGGACAGCACGCAGATGACGGCTCCTGTTCCCCAGATCGAGGGTATGCACCTCGAACGGGTCCAGCACCTGAACAATTGCTGAGGTATAGGCACTCACCCGCTTGAGCCGCTCCAGCGGCCCGGACTGGCCCAGCGCTACAGAGGGAGGCGCGTGGCTGGACGCCGAGATTTTCGTAATATAGGCGCGCAGTTTCTCCGTCTCTTCGCGGGTAAGCAGAGGGCTCAGCTTGATATAGCGCTCCGGCTCTACCGGCAGATCGACCGTGGAAATGATCAGATCGTACCGGTCCTGCGGAATTCTTGCCGCCTCATACCACGAGTAATGACCAATCAGCTCGATCTGCGGAATTTCCTTATTGATACGCACCGCGAGCAGCTTCGAGGAGCCGATGCCGCTCGTACACACCAGCAGTGCGCGGAGGCTTCTCGGGAACAGCTTCCAGCGCTCTACAGACGCTCCAAAATGCATGACCAGATACCCGATCTCTTCGTCCGGTACGTCCATATCCAATCCAGCCTCGTCTACCGCTACGCGAACCGCCGCGAACAATGGGGCGTAATCCTTCTTAAGCTGCGGCAGCAGCGGATTGCGCGGAAGCTCACCGGAGCGCAGCCGCTCCAGCGCAGGACCCAAATGCCGGATTAGCCCGTCAAGTAATGATCTGTCCTTGTGGAAGGGAATGTCCATTCGCTCCCCGACCCCCCGGATTAGGCTGACGGCTTCTTCCGCGAGGGTCACGCCGTACTTATCCAGAAGCGTGGCGGAATCCGCGAATGCCTCAGCCTTGGCATCGTCCAGCAACCGCTGGGCGTAAGCCTTCTCTGCTTCCGGCCAGTCTAAGCCGAATGTCTCCGCGAAGCGCCGCAGCTTAGGGGAATACGCGGAAGCCTCAGCCTCTGCGTCCTCCTCTGGAGGCGAATGGACCCAATGCTGCTCTCGCATCCGCGTAACGGCCACCGACAACTGTAGCAGCAGCCGGGTATAGAGGGTCTCGGACAGCCGGTTCGGCCAGTCCTCCTCCATCTGCCACAGCAGCTGCTCGATGGCCAGAACATGATCTTTCCCTACAAGCCGGAGTAATTCCCGAGTTACCGGGCCCGAAGATGAAGACTCGGATAATGCTCCGAACAGATCGGATTCATCCAGATAATGCTGGGCCATGCTCGCGATCAGGCTTCGCTTGGCAGGCTCATCGCCTGCAAGCTCCACCCCATATCCCCGCCGGCGGATTAACTCCAGCTCTTGCTTGCGCAATAGAGGCTCCAGTTCATCCAGATCGCGGGTGACCGTCGGGATTGCCGCATTCAGCGCGTGAGCCAGCGCATACAGCTTGACCGGCTCAGCCTCCGTCAGCAGCCGGCACAGGATCATGGCTTTTCGCTCCCCCGCTGAAAAGGTAACGCTGATAGAGCCGCTAAGCAGGCTCCTGAACCGGGCCACATCCTCCTCATGACCTTGAATCGAGATGCCGATGCCCGACTTACGGATAAGCGACAATCGGTTTTCCGCGAGCAGCGGCTCGAGCTCTTGCATTTCACGGTGAACGGTTCTCGTGCTGATCTGCTGCTCCTCCGCAATCTCCCCTGCGGTTATTTCCCCTTGCCGTTTGAGCAGGGCTTCCAAGATGCGGCGCTGTCGATTGGAGACGATCATAACCGTGTTCCCCTTCCGTGAAATGGACGCAAACGCCGACGTCGATCCGTCAGCGCTGCGTCCCGAAACTTAGCTATTCGTTTCTGAATCCCCGAGACGCTTCACGAGCACATCGTATTCCCCTGCCTTGAGGAAGTCCTCGATCGAGATGTGTTCGGCGTCCGGTGCCTTGATCTTGGCCCGATCGGTTAAGGTTCTGTGTGTGATAATAATATCGGCATCTGCAGGAATATCGCTGATAGCCGTATTCGTAACCGTCACCGGGATTTGCGCTTTGTTGATTTTCTTGCGGAGAATCGACGCACCCATCGCGCTCGAGCCCATGCCGGCATCACAAGCGAACACGATCTTGTTCACTTCTGATTTGGCTTTAACTACACTTACCCCGGAAGCCGCAGGTGCAACCGTGCCTTTGGCTTCGGCTTTCATCTGCTGCATCTTCGCAGAAGCGGCGCCCAGATCGGCTTCCTCCGTCTGCTTGCTCGTCTTAAGCAGGATCGAACCGAGCACGAAGGATGCAGCCGTTGCCGTGATGACACCAAGCAGCACGGGCAATGCTTCGCCCCGTGGCGTCATCAGCATCAATGCCACGATACTACCTGGCGAAGGGCTCGCCACAAGTCCCGCTCCTGTAACCGCGAAGGTCAAGGTGCCTACTACCCCACCGCCGATAGCGGCCAGGATAAGGCGCGGGTTCATCAGAATGTACGGGAAGTAAATCTCATGAATCCCGCCCACGAAATGAATAATGGCTGCCCCCGGTGCGGATTGCTTGACGCTGCCGCGTCCGAAGATCCAGTAAGCCAGCAGAATGCCGAGCCCCGGTCCGGGGTTGGATTCCAGCAGGAACAGCAGCGACTTGCCGACGTGGGACGATTGCTCGAGAGCGATTGGCCCCAGAACCCCGTGGTTAATTGCGTTGTTCAGGAACAGAACCTTGGCCGGCTCGATCAGAATATTGACCAGGGAAATCAAATGATGATTCACTAGAAACTCTACACCGGCTGCCAAACCCTTGCTAATGGCTTCGACAGCCGGGCCGACCGCTTTATACGCTGCAAGAGCCAGAGCGCCCCCGATGATTCCGGACGAGAAGTTGTTCACCAGCATCTCGAAGCCGGAGCGGATCTTGCCTTCCACCGACTTGTCGAACTTCTTCAGGATCCATGCAGCCAGCGGCCCCATGATCATGGCGCCGAGGAACATCGGAATGTTCGATCCGACGACGACCCCCATCGTACCGACCGCCCCGATGACGCCGCCCCGCGTGCCGTGTACCATGCTTCCGCCTGTGTATCCGATCAGAAGCGGCAGCAGGTAAGTAATCATGGGACCGACCAGGGTGGCTAGCTTCTCATTGGGCAGCCAGCCTGTGGGGATAAAGAGCGCCGTAATAATCCCCCATGCGATAAAAGCACCGATATTCGGCATAACCATCCCGCTGAGGAAACGCCCGAAACGTTGAATCCCGACCTTGGCGCCGCCTTCGGAAGCCTGAACCGTTTGCCCCGCTTGACTCATATATACCTTCCTCCTCTATTATGTTCACAATGCTGATCATCTATCTGGGTTCTGGATCTATAATAAAGGGAAAACGTTTACAAGATCAATGAAAGGAAAACCAGCTTTCGTCATGAAGGCTGTTGACAAAATCTTAGGTCCACGATCCCCCGATGGTCATAGCTTGTGCAGGGGGCGAGAAATCTATGCGTTCTTCTAAAGAGATCATCATTTGTGCAGATAGGCATCATAGGCTTGTTTGACCCACTGGAACAGGTACGCGCTTCCTCCCCGGTCCGGGTGAAGCTTCTTAAGCAAGCGACGGCTCTGCCTCCGGATTTCATCGGGCGAGGCATGCTCCTCCGCACCGATAAGTGTCTGGAACGAGCTCCCGCTCCGGCTCGGATTCTTCGGCCCCGAAGCCGATGAGCTGTCGCTGTAAGACTGATTGTAGTCCATCTGCTCGCGGGCAGGCACCTGGTTATATAAATGCCGAAGACGGGCTTCCACGTCGACCAGTGCCTGTTCCAGCCCTTCGTCGTCCGTGGGCAGCTCCGCCTCCAGATATGCGTATTCGAATTGTTGAACGAGCTTCTCGTATTCATCCATGAGATCGTTAAAACGTATCATCGAAGCTTTTGTCGCAGCGGCCAGCCTGTAGATGCGCAGCACGGAATGGATGGCCCACTCCGGCATATCCCTTGCAAAGGCATACAGTATTTTTCCCATATAGATCTCGGGAATAGGGTGATCGGAGTGGAACTCCATATATTGAAGCTGCTGCTCAGAGGTCAGCCTGCTGCCAAGCTGAACGGCCATGTGAAGCTTCAAACCTCCCTGCTTGAGCTTGACGGACCAGCCGGGAGTCAGATTCGTGAGCGCCTTCACAATCCCGATGAGATACTCATCTTCCACCACGATAAAATCAAGTGCTTCATCGGGTCGCTTCCTCCCGCTCTTCTTCACAGTCCCCGCTCCTTTCCGAGATCAGATAGCGGCACTTTGCACCGCCCTCGGCCATGCAGGCCGTCCGCTCTACATGTGCCTCAAGCAGCTCCGCGAACAAAGCCTGCTCGCAGCTGCATACCTGCGGATACAAGGATGCTATCAGCGCAACGGGGCAATTGGCTTCCTCCAGCATATATGAGCCGTCTGCCCGCCTCTCCAGCCTGACCATGTAGCCTTGCCGGTCCTGAAGCTGGGCCAACATGGCAACCCGCCTGTCCAAGCTGCGTCCTGTCATGAAGGGACGGTGTATAGAAGACAGCTTGCTCTTACGTCTGTCCAGCAGCTTGTTGACCAGCTTATCGCCGAACGTATCCTGAATGCCATCCAGCAGCTCCTTCGCCAGCTCGTCATACCCGTTCGGAAAAAAAAACTCCGCACGCTGTGATAGGCGGTATACGAAGACCGGCTTGCGGGCATTCCGCCGCTGGAAGGCGATCTCCACGTACCTGTCCTTCTGCAGGTCATGAAGATGACGCCGCACGGCCATGCCGGAGATTCCCAGCCGCTCCGATATGTCCTGGACTGTCAAAGGCTGACTCGTTTTAAGCAGAATCAACAGCTCCCGCTTCGTTGAGGACTCGCGCATTAGGCTTGCCTGCATGTTCATGCTTCTTCATCCCTTCCGGTTCGAGTGTGTGCCTGCCAGAGGCGGTGTTCCGCCTCTGGCAGGCTACGCGGTATTTCATTAACGGACCGCTTCGCTGTAACGGCGGTTCACTTCATCCCAATTGATAACCTTCCACCAGGAAGATATGAGTTCCGAGTATCCAGCTTGTTCCAACCCCCTCTTCTCCATTTTCGCGTTTGTGCACCCCCAGTGTACCTGATTGCATAAATTTTGTATATAACCAAATATTTTTCCTTAGGTAAACTTTACGTCTTGTAGTCCTATTGATACAAGGAATAATTCTGAAAAATCCATCTTGCCTAGAACCAGCAAGCTGATGTAGAATAGCTTTCAAATCCATATTTTTGCCTAAGGTAAAAATTTTTGTTTATTATAAAGTTTATTTCCTTAGGTAAAATTTAAACTCAAAACCATTAGCCTGCAGAAAGGATATTCGGTATGCATTCATCCCTCGGTACCAGCAATCGCGCAAGTAAGCTTATCCAGGAAACCAAAGGGAAACCAGTACTGCATCGCTCCCTGCTCGGCATCATCGGATTACTGGCAGCTCTGCTGGCTGCTATCGTTTTCGCCAGCTCAGTCGGACCTGTTCCGATCCCATTCGAACGAACGGCCGCTATTCTTCTGGAAAAGCTGCATCTCGCAGCGCTTACCGGCAGCGTCAGCAGCATATCGGATAGAGAACTGCTGGTCGTCTGGCAGATCCGCTTCCCCCGCGTGCTTGTCGGGGCCTTGATTGGAGCGGCGTTAGGCGTCTCGGGAGCAGCTATGCAGGGGGTGTTCCGTAATCCGCTAGTGGAGCCAGGGTACATCGGCGTGTCCAGCGGCGCAGCCGCAGGCGCCGTGTGCGCTCTGTTCTTCGGCTGGGCCGGACTCAGCAGGTGGGCATTGCCTCTATCGGCATTCATCGGCGCCGCTCTGGCCGTGCTGACGATTGTCTCCGTCTGGCGAAGCAGCCGCAGCCGTTCCATAGCCACCCTCCTCCTGCTCGGCATCGGAATCAACGCCCTGTTGTCCGCGATGATCAGCGTCCTGGTAGCCAGCTCCAATAACGAACAGGAGCTGCGCAGCATCGTGTTCTGGCTGCAGGGAG
Organism: Paenibacillus filicis; assembly: GCF_038070315.1. Taxonomy (NCBI): domain Bacteria; kingdom Bacillati; phylum Bacillota; class Bacilli; order Caryophanales; family Paenibacillaceae; genus Paenibacillus; species Paenibacillus filicis. The sequence goes on from NZ_JBBPCC010000002.1 coordinate 264,516, forward strand.
GATTGGAGGCTCGCACCTGGGACCATGTCCGGTTGATTGGACTTCCCATTATCGCTGCCTGTCTGCTGACGATCTCTTTCGGACGGCATCTAAACATGCTGATGCTGGGCGACGATCAAGCGGCAAGCTGCGGCGTAAATGTCCGCAGGACCCGCTATACGCTGCTTGCACTCGCTTCGCTGATGACCGGATCAGCGGTAGCCGTCAGCGGCATCATCGGGTTTGTCGGCCTGCTCGTTCCCCACCTCATCCGTCTCTTGGCGGGGCCGGATCACCGGTTTCTGCTGCCAGCCAGCGCACTCGGAGGCGCCCTCTTCCTCGTGCTGGCGGACGTCGTCTCGCGCATGGTGCTCCAGCCGGTGACGCTCCAGGTCGGCGTCGTCTGCGCCTGTGTTGGCGCGCCGTTATTTATCGGGCTGATTCTGCGGTCGCACCGCTGAATGCAACTTCCAGACCTTAACTTACTAACCTGTATAGGAGTGATCCCTCATGTCCAAGTCTTCATCCGCACGAATCATGAAAACATCCTGCGCACTCGGGACCGTGCTCCTGCTCTCCGCAGCCTTGGCCTCCGGATGCGGCACTGCCAAAGATCCGGGCAATGCCGCGACGACGGTGCTGCAACCTTTGTCCGGCAGTTCTCCTCAAGCGGAGCTTTTTCCCCGCACTATCGACATGGAAGGCCAAGCGATCATGATCCCGAGCAAGCCGCAGCGGATCGCCGCACTCTCGCTGGATGCAGCGGAGGCTGCACTGGAGCTGGTCGATCCCGGCCGGATGGCCGTGGTACCGAAAAGCATCGGAGACCCCTCGCTTGCCTACAGGACGGCAGAGGGCGCTCAGGTACCCGGCAAAATTGCCGGTGCGACTTCACTCGATCCTGAACAGATCCTGGCCTACCAGGCGGATCTGCTATTGATGACCAAGCTTCACGACAAGGAAAGGGAAGCCAATGAACTTCTGCTTAAGTCAGGCATCCCCATCATCTCGCTGGAATCCTGGAGCACCCTGCATGCTGTCATGAACAATATCGGCGTCATCGGCAAGTCCCTGGGAGAGGATGACAAAGCGAAGTCGATCACAGATGAAATGAGACGGAAGCAGGATCAGGTAACGAAAGCCGTCGAAGGGGCCGTCAAGCCCACCGTACTTGTAATTTCTCCACTCGGGCCGGGAACCGGACCTTATCTGATCGGCCCGTCCAACATCTCCTATGATCTAGTTCGTCTCGCAGGGGGCAATCATGCCGCAGACAGCCTCGGCTTGAAGCGAACCACGAAGGCTACCATGGAACAGATCATCAAAGCCGACCCCGACTACCTCTTGCTCGTAGAGTGGCAGGAAGGCAAGCTTGGCGACATCGAGGAAATGCTGCAGACACCGGGCTGGTCCACTCTGCAGGCGGTGCAGCATGACCGCGTGCTGCGCATGCCGGCCAGGAAGCTGCTGAACCCCAACCGCTACAATGCTGATACGCTGCAGGAAATCGCCAAACGGCTGCATCCGGACAAGTTTTGACCCGAACTCATATCCAGCTACACCTGAACCGAAAGGAGCTGACCGACTGCCATGAAAGCCGTTCTCATGCTGTCCTATGCCTCGTTGAATTCGATTGATGACTTACCCGGCTTCTATACGCATCTGTTCCACGGACAGACGCCTCTCCCGGAGATTTTGCAGGAGGCTGTCATTCGCTTCCGCTCCATCGGTACAGCCGATCCGCTCGGCTCGGTGACCGGCCGTCAAGCCGCCGCTCTGGAGAAACGGCTGAATGCCTGGACAGGGAATAACATCCGCGTCTATCAGGCGACCAAGCATACGCCTCCCTTCATCGAGGACACGATCAGACAGATCATCGTGGACGGTGCGACCCGGCTGTTTATCTTACCTGCCTCCCCGCTGTATTCGAGAACCGGAACCGCCGCCTATCATCAGCGCGTGAGAAAGGCGCTAGCCGCGAACGGCGTGACACTTCCTGTCGTAGAAGTCAATCACTGGCATCGGTTCCCGGGCATTTCGGACGCCATTGCCCTCCGGCTGCGCACCGCTGTACAGTGGCTCTCCTCAGCAAGCCGCGATCAGGCTACGGTGATCTTCACGGCGCACAGCCAGCCTGGGCTCCCGGAGGCTAATAAGGAGTTTATCCAAGCCTTCTTCGAGCTCGCCCAAGCTGTCGCCGGCCAAGCGGACTGCCGCCGCTGGCTGCTCGCTTACCGGAGCGCGGGTCCGGCAACCCAGAAGTGGCTCGGTCCCGACGTGCTGCAGATGATCGAAACGGTCGCGCTGGAAGGCGGCAAGGCAGTCATTCTATGCGACCTGCTCTCCTTGACAGAGAATGTCGAGGCCGTCTTCGACGGCAAGATCAACTGCCGGCTCAAGGCCGAAGCCTGCGGCCTTGAATTCGTCGCTGCCGAGTTTCTCAATGACGCCGCCGACTATATCGATGCGCTGACCGCGCTGATCCGCGAGCGGATCGAGCAGACGGATTCCGTTTACCCGATGTAATCAACAACAAACACCCCGCTGCTTCTTCTCTGTATCGTATACAGAGAAGAAGCAGCGGGGTTACCTGTGTGTATGTACAAATGCATGTTTTATGGCAGCCCCATGTCCATCCTGCTCCAGGCTTTATCTGCAAGAGGCTTTGCTGAAAACCTGGGCATCCATGTACATGATAGTGGAACATCACTTCGAATCCGGACGTGATTCTTCTAATGATTGCTTGGCTCTCCATGCTTCTTCAAGGGACCGAGAACCAGGTTCATCCCGTCGCAGACGCCCTGCAAGTATACGATCTTATCCTTGTCCTGAGGGACCTGGGCTGCCGTCTCGGTCAGCTTCCGGCGGAATTTGACCTCCGTCGCTTCGAGATTATGGACAAGCTCGTCCATATTGGCAGCCGCCTTCTGGCAATCGCTAAAGTCAGCTTCTGTAAACAGTTTCTTGTTGCGTCCGAGCAGTTCTTCAATAAAACTGTGAAAATCCTTCATTGAAATAGCCCCTGCCTTTCTTCATCAACTTCACCCGTAGGTTTGACCATTCGGATTGGCTTTATTCTTATTCTTCCATTTGCCGCCATATCGGCTTTCCTTTATAATAAATGAGAATGATTATCAATATTGAAGTTAGGTGATGAACCATGCCCATCCCCCCTCCTACAGATCGAGACGATAAGGATACTCCGCTTTTTCAATTTCTCGACATCAGCGAGCTTGGCGATGGCACTGACGAGTTGACCCGCCCTGCGTTTATAGAGACGTATACTCTTCTTCTCCTGACCGGCGGCCGCGGCTCGCTGACTGCCGACGGACAAGTCCATACGATGGAACCGGACAAGTGCTTGCTGCTTTCACCCGGCATGCTCGTGGAGGCCGATGAATATGAGCCCCTCGAAGGTTACCAGCTCAGGTTCGAAGCCTTGCGGCAGCAAGGCCAGACTGGAGGCGAGCGGATTTTCCAAGCGGCCGGCAATGTATTCGATTGCGGCGTGGACATTCCGAAGGCATGGTTCCGGGAATTACACCATCTGGCCCTGCCGCTAATGGAGAGCTGCAAGCTCCCGGCCGAGCAGCGCCGCCACCGGGATCAGCTATTTTTCTATAAGCTGGTGTATCAGCTAACGGACATTGTTCCGGAACAAGGCGACCCTGACTCCTGGTCCGCGATCCGGCGGACGATACAGGCGATGGAGAGCCGCTACGGAGAACCGCTGTCCCGCGACGAGCTGGCCGGGATCGCGGGCATGAGCCCCTGGCATTATTCCCATCTGTTCAAGTCGATGACCGGACTCAGTCCTCACCGCTATCTGGCCGACATCCGGCTGAGACGGGCCAAGGAGCTGCTCCGCAGAGGCCTAGGGCCGAGAGATGTCGCGATTCAGGTCGGGTTCGGCGACGACTCTCACTTCCGGCGCAAATTCAGAGAGTCGGTCGGTCTCTCGCCCTCCGCATTCGCCAGCCGCAAGCCCGAGAAGGTCGCCACCGTCAGCTACCACTATGCCGCTCATCTGCTGGCTCTAGGCATTGTACCTTATGCCGCTCCCGTCCACAGGGAACGCGAGCAGCACCGCAGCGACTACCATGATCTGATCCAGGTTCACATGCTGCGGCGCAAGCGGATGCCTGCCGAGCTCTGGCGAAGCAACATTCAAAGCCTCGCCCGCGCAAAGCCGGAGATGATCGTGTGCGACGAGCTGCTCACGAGCGAGATCGATGAGCAGCTCCGAAAAATCGCCCCGATCGCCGTAGTTCCATGGATGGGCGATCGCTGGCGCGGGCACTTCCGGCAAATCGCCGCGATTGTCGGCAAGCAGAAGGAGGTCGAACACTGGATCGCCGAATACGATCGTAGAGCAGACGAAGCGGGGACGGCTATAAGGCGCTGCATCGGAGAGCAGACCGTAGCGCTGATGCATATCATGCTCGGGGAATTACTTGTCTACGGCAAGCGCAACGGAGGGGCCGTCTTGTTCGAAGATCTGCGCCTCAGGCCGGCCTACGAGACGGATAGTATCTCCGTATTTCGCGTTCTTCCGAGGGCCGAGCTTGTCAGATTCGACGCTGATTATGTGCTGATCGTTGTCGATCAGGACCCCGCCTCGCTGATGGCTTGGGAGAAGCTGCAGCAAGAGGACGCCTGGATGGCTGTTCAGGCCGTACGCAATGGCCGGGTGAAGCTGATTCCAGAAGCGCCCTGGCTTGAGTATTCTCCATTTGCCCATGACCTGGTTCTAGAGGAGGCCCGGAGGCTCTTCGCCGGGGACTGCTGATCATCGCACAATCCGCCTTCTAAATTCCGCACAATCCTCTCTGGGCCAGGCCCCCGCGGAATGATAGAATGGAACCCATTGACTGCGAGAATCTATGCCGACCCAAGGAGGCCCTATGCGCTACAACTCTCGAACACATAAACGATGGCTCTGGACTGCCTGCTCCATGCTGATATTGCTCAGCGGATGCGGCACCCCGAAACCCGCTTCCGAGGCCTCAGTTCCGGATCAAGCTCCGCCTCCGGCTGCTTCATCGTCAGCCCTGCAAGAGCACGAGTTCAAGCATATGTACGGCACAGTTAATCTGACTTCGGCCCCCAACCGGATCGTCGCTCCCTACCTGGAGGACGCCCTGATTACACTCGGCATCAAGCCTGTAGCCAAATGGTCTTACGGCCCTCTGGTGCAGGACTACCTGGAGCCTTATCTTCAAGATGTACCCAAGCTGGACTTCACCGCCGGCCTGAACAAGGAAGCGCTGCTTGCCTTCGCCCCCGATCTGACCGTCCTGTACACGACGAATATGATGGAGAAGGAAGCTTACGAGCCATTCACCCAAATCTCGCCGACCTATGTATTCAAGGATGCCACTGTAGACTGGAGGCAAACGCTCAAGGTGGTAGGCTCCATGACCGGCACGACTGACAAAGCCGACAAGGCTATCCAGGCTTACGAGGATAAAGTCACGGATGCGAAGGCCAAGCTGCAGCCTTATGTGGCCAATAAAACCTTTGCGGTCATCCGTGCGAAGCCGAAGGAAATTCAACTGATGGATGGTTCCTTTTATAGCGGACTCGTGCTTTATTCCGATCTCGGATTGACACCGCACAAGCTGGTGAAGGAATGGAGCTGGAGCCGGGCGCAGTCTCTGTCACTAGAGAAGCTGCCGGAGCTGGATGCAGATTATATTTTCGTCCTGGTGCAAGGGGAAGCCTCCAGGCCGCTCATGCAGGAGTTTCAAACCAGTCCCCTATGGCAGAACCTCCACGCCGTAAAAAACGGCCATGTCTATGACATGCCGAGCAACTACTGGATGGCGAGCGGAGCCCTCTCCAATACAATGAAGGTCGATGACGTGCTGAAAGCGATCGTGAAATAAGAAGCATATCTGTTATCGTTGTGCATCAAGCTGCAAACCGCCGTTCTCCCCTCCCCGCATGTCTTCCGCGGGCCCGATTGCTGAAGTCGTGCGGGGATGTTTTATTTTCATCTATACTGGCGTATCGGCCTAAGCCTCCATCATGATGAAGGCTCCCTCATTAACTCCGACCATGACTTAGCCAGCCCCATCCAGCGCTCGGGTATGTCTGTTCCGGATTGGACGTACACCGAACGCAGATGCCTGGATAGCTGCCTGACCTGACCCTCGATCAGAACCTCCCGAACCTCGGACGCCTTCGCCGGAACCGCTTGACGAAGGACCGTCTTAAACTCACTCAATGGTAAGAACATGTCCGGGCTCTTCTTGTACATACAAAGCTTCGGAAACCGGGGGGAGCTTCCTGAATCGTATTTGGATAGCTTGACGTGGGAAGCATGCTCAGCAAGCAGCGTAAACGCATCGAATTCCAGCACGGCAAAGGCCTCCTCTGGCTCACGCCGTGCATAGGTCTCCATCATTTTCCGGCAATCCCGAAGTGTCGGCCACAGAAACACATGCTGGTCCAGAGTTGAACGAAACTGTTCCTGGGTGGTCGAGTCATCGAGCATACTGTCCAGTATCCGCAGATGCGCATTGATCGTCATCACGTAGTCACGATACCTCACCTGCCTGGCCCCCGTGCGGCGCTCTCCTGCCCCTTCAGGATACAAAACTCCACTTGACCACAGTGCGTCAAAATGAGCAATAGCCGGTAAATTCGCAGCTCTCGTGAAATGATATAGAAACTTTCGGTTTTTGGATTTGGTGATCGCGGCAATTAGGACATCGAGGTTCATCCGGTAGTCTCACCTTCCTCAAGACAGTTAAGATCAGTAGCTTTCCCCTTATTCGGCTGTTTCTAGTCTAGCAAAGCTCCATTTCATGTAAAAATGGATAATAAGGGGTTGTCAAGAAATGTCCGAAGGGCTGTGACGCTTTAGAGGAAGTTTTTACTCACAACTGAGTTGCTCATTGTTCAAATTGCGGTAGACAAGCCATTTCTTGAAGCCAGCCCCGTTATAAGCATAAATTCCCAAGGAAAAAAGCCAATCCATCCGCCCTCAGCGGGCATCATGAACTGGCTTGGTTTACCGTGCAGGCAGCGGACGCCAGGGCGTCAGAGTATCAGGAAGCTACCAGCAGCAGGATAATCGCAGCAATCACAACGATAATAACGATGCTCGTTATCCACAGCTTGGCACTGGATTTGCTGGGAGCTTCGCTTGCCACCGATGCAGCTGCGGTCCCTCCGCCGGCCTGATTGACAAACGTCCCGCAATACTTGCAGGCCATGGAGCCATCCGGAATCCTCTCGTTACAATGCGCACAAAATGACATCGCCATGGGTATCACTCGCATTCCATTGGATTTGGTCACGCATAGTAATGTATGCGGCTGCTCCATCGGCTCATTAATGCTTTTATTCTAATAATGATTAGCGGATACATACGCAATTTCGCTGAAAACGATATGGCTCCTGTCCATGACATAGAAACAGAGCCGTTCCAAACAGCTCGTCCCATGCCCCGTCTGCCAGCCGTTCGCGGTACCGGAGTCCCTATTAAAATGTGTTAATACTCTATGGTAGCCCTCACTCTGAGAGATTGCCCCGCATATGTTAATAGCATAAGGGGGTGATTCCAAATGGCAATCGTACTGCCGCAACAAACCTTCTCCATCGGTCCCAATATCGGCAAGTCCTACTATGAAAACTTGAACGGTGGAATTAACGCGACTGTGACCGTAAATAACAACGGTCCGGCACCGATCGACCTCGTCCTCACGCGCGTCAATGCTCCTGTCATTACGTACACGATCCCTGCCTCTTCAAGCCTGACCTTAGCCGTTGCCCGGCTGCTTGTTGCCGCTCTGCTGACTGGACCTGTCGGAACCTTCGGAACGATTCAGATCGCTACGTCTGATTTCTAGCATTGGCTTATTCCTGCCTCTAACCTTACACATGCTAAAGGTTATAGTTTTTTTCTGTTCTTCTATTTCTTTGCGGACGAGAGGCGCGAAGACAGCCTCCACCTGAGCAGCAAGACGTTCTGGCTCCAGCTCCATCTGGAAGCCGATCCGGCCAGCGCTTACGGCCATCACATCCAGCGTCTGGGCGCTGCTGTCGATGAAGGTCGGGTATAGCTTCTTCATGCCGACGGGTGAGCAGCCGCCCCGGATATAGCCCGTAGAGGGCAGCAATTCCTTGAGCGGCAGCAGCTCTACCTTCTTCACCCCCGCTGCCTTGGCTGCCACCTTCAAATCCAGCTCCTCCGCTACCGGAATGACAAATACAAACAGCTGCTTTCCCTGATGAGCCACCAGCGTTTTAAACACACGCTCTGGAGGTCGGCAGATTCGCTCGGCGACCGCAGCCCCGTGAACGGTGCCGTCCTCATGGTCATACGTCAAGATGCTATAGGATACTTTAGCCTTGTCCAGCATCCGCATCGCATTGGTTTTAACCTCTGACATCCGTATTAGCTCCGTTTCCGTCAATAGTTGATCCCACGCACAGTTATTGACCTGGTATCCACTATAGAACGCGAAGCCTCGCTTGTCCATTCCCTGCGGCAGCCCGGCGCAGCCCCAGGCATTCTGCTGAACCCGGACGAAAACCCGTTCAACCAAGAACGGGCTTCTCATACATATTTGTCAGGCTTACTTGGAAATCATCATCACATCGCGGCTATGCCGCTCCCCGGCAAATTCCAGCATCCCGGTCTCTGCGGGCTTGGGAAGCAGCGCGGGGGACACCGGATTGCCCGTATGATCCAGGTATGCCGTAACATCCACATGATCATGGTACAGGCAGATGTCATCGCTCCAGCCTTGGCCCGTAATCCGCAGTCCGGTCGCTTGCCAGGAAGCCAGCTCGATTCCTTCCTTGCGGACAGGCAAACGTTCGATGGCAATCCGGGACGCCTCCTTCGTCCCATAAGGGAGAATGACCGTTTCCCAAGCGGCCCGCCCGGTTGCAGACATCGCACGCTTGACTACCGGATTAGGATCATACTGCCCCTTCATGAAGATCAGCCCGGATTCCAGCGACAGCCGGTCCTCCTGCTCCCCTCCCGGGAAAGCCAGCAGCACGTTCGCATCGGGATGAACCGTACGGACACTCCGCCCCCTCCAGTCCGCCACCGCCTCTCCCGTCGGCAGGTGGTAGTACTGCTCATATTCATGCCGCCCTTTGGCTTCGAACAGATCCACGATCAGCCAGTAGCGGTTTTTAACAAACAGAACCTTACGGGAGTGGACGACAGGGTCTTCGTAACGGGTATAGCCATAATGGCTCGCGAACCAGTAGTCATAAGCCGTTTCACTGCGGAAATCCCAGATTTTGCAAGTTGCTGTCGGCGGGGTACTCCAATGCATGCCGCGGACATGCTGGTCCTGCCCGTCCACGACAACCGTATTATGCGCCCGGGTCGATACGACATATTTGCGTTCCTTGTTCCATTCGAACAAGCCCATCCCGGCATCCGCCACCAGCTCCCGGCCGCCCGAATAAGCAATAAAGCTCAGCGCATCGGAATGTGCATGCCCGGCGATACCGATCCCAGCCCTCATCGCCATATGCATAGCCGTCCGCTCCCAGGCCTGTCTCGCTACCAGATAGCCTCCGATAGGGAAGCAAGCCGTCGTATCTGCCGGAGGCTGAGCCTGCAGACGGTCGTATCGCTCGACCGCGTCCGGCCCCAGTCTCCAGAGCAGCGAGAACGGAAGGCGTTCCTGGCCTAAGAATTTCAGATCTCCCCGGTTCAGCAGATAGGCCCCCAGGCTCAGTATGGTACGAAGCTCGCCCACTGCGTGCACATCGGTATCTCCGAACCTGACCACCCCGCCGTCTGGAGTAAGCAGATGCTTGAATACCTCGAACATCCGCTCCAGCACCTCGCGGTATACAGCCGCCTCCATCCCCAGTCCCTGGAACAAAGAATACAGCTCGTACACGTCCCGCATCACGACGAGATGATAGTTCGGACTGCCCTCGAATTGAACGCCGTCCTCGTACACATTTTGCCGGATATAGGCCGGCATCTCACTCAGTCCGTATTCCAGCCATTCCGCCGCTTCCTTCAGCTCGGGCAGCAGCAGCGCCACCTGAATCAACCCCCGCAGCTGCATGCAAGCATGGTTGCCATGGCTCGCATGGTACCGTCGTACATACCGGGCATGCTCCTGGAACGACTTGATCATCATCATCTTGACCTCAGGTTCGAAGGAAGGAGACCGGTAGAAAGTCATGAAGGCCTCGGGCAGATTAAACATCCGTACCCCTACGGACAATGGGTCCCAGGTGCAGTGCTGCGAGCGGAAGGTATCGTCCACCGGCATCGGACAATCCAGGATAAAATGCTTCATCATCCCGTTAAAGCATGCCGCATACTTCTCATCGGAGGTGAGACAGTAAGCTCTGGATAAGTATTTCAAATACCCGAACCGGGTGAGATGCAGCTGATATTGAGAGCTGTCATGCAGCCAGCTGTTCCAATCATAGTCCCCTTCCGGGAAGACGGCTCTCCGGCCCTTGAACAGCGGGATGTCGCCCGCTACAATCCGGTCGGCCTCCTCGATCGCCTCCCTGGCCTCTTCCCCGCCATGGCTTAGCTCCCGGGCAATAGTCATCATAGCTGGCACATCGTCCGCACCGAAATAATATCGGCCCGCACTGTCCTCGCCTACAATCCGCAGGTAGGCATCTCTGGCTCCTGCCGCATCCCCCTCCGCAATGAGATTACGGACAAGCTTCATAGCCGGCCTGCCTAGATCCAGCTCCCCGCGGATAAACGCATCGTCCGTCAACAGCGGACCGGTATATCTGGGGTCGTTCCGCAGCTCCTTGTATCCTGTGGGTATCATAGGATGCACACCTTTCTATCTTGTAATCGATCATTTACTGCATCATTTTCCAGCCATCTATTCCTTGATCGAACCGAGCATAGCGCCCTGCGCAAAATATTTTTGCAGGAATGGGTACACGGCTACGATCGGAAGCATCGCGAGCAGGATCGCAGCATTCTGCACATTGGGGCCGAGATTAACAGCCAGTTGCGCGTCAATCGCGGCATCCGCCGAGATGTTGGACGCGCTGATCGCCACCATCTGCCTAAGCAGCGGCTGAATCGGCCAGCGAGTCGTATCGTTCAGATAGATGACGGCGGAGAAGAACTCGTTCCAGAATTGGACCATGAAGAACAGCGTAAAGGTCGCAATGATCGGCTTGGACAGTGGAATGACGACCAGAAACAAAATCCGGAACTCCCCAGCGCCGTCAATCCTCGCGGCTTCATCGAGACTTTCGGGCAGGCTCTGGAAGAAGGAGCGGATGACCATGATGTTAAAGGCACTGCTTGCCGCAGGCAAAACGACCGCCCAATAAGAGTCGATCAGCCCGAGATTTTTGACCACTAGATAGCTCGGAATCATCCCCCCGTGGAAGATCATCGTGAAGAAAATCATCAGCAGCAGGAACCGGCGCCCGGGCACAAACTTCTTGGACAGAGAATAGGCCAGCGTGATCGAGACAACCAGACTCAGGCATGTTCCCATGACGGTAATATAGACGGAATTTAGAATCGAAGTCATGAAGGTTTGAGCATGGAACAAGTAACTGTAGGCATCCAAGGTCCACGTCTTCGGCCAGATGAAGAAATGACCTGCCATGGAATCGGTCGGCGGGCTGAAGGACACCGCGATAATGTATAGGAATGGAAGAATGACCAGCATGCTGATCAGCAGGATAATCAGTGCCAGCACACTGTCGAACCAGGTGATGCGTGCTTTCATCGTAAGACCTCCTCCCGTTTAGAAGATACCTTCTTCTCCAAGCAGCTTAGCCACATAGTTGGCTGTCACCACCAGGATCAGACTGGCTACCGATTTGAACATGCCTACTGTGATCGCGAAGCTGTAATTGAACTGCTCCAGACCGATATGATAGACGAACAAGTCGAATACATTGGACACCTCCAGATTCAGGCTATTGGTCATCAGGAATATTTGCATGAAATTGGAGTCCAGAGAGGAGCCTAGCCGGAGCAGTAGCAAAATCACAATCGTACTCTTGATGCTCGGCAATGTAATATGCCAGATATTATGGAAGCGGTTCGCCCCGTCAACCTTGGCAGCCTCATACAGCTCAGGGTTAACCCCCGCCAGCGCAGCCAGGAATATAATCGTCCCCCAGCCCGCATCCTTCCAGATCGATTGCAGCACGATCAGCGGCCGAAACCAGTCGTTGCTGACCAGGAACAAGACATTCGTGCCGAACCATTGATCCAGATAGTAATTGATGACACCCGATGGGCCGAAGAACGAGATGGTGATGCCGTAGATGACAACCCAGGATAAGAAATGGGGCAGGTACACGATAGTCTGCGAGATTCGCTTGTACAGCTTCAACCTCAACTCGTTAAGCATGATCGAGAGCAAAATGGTAAAAGGAAAATAGATAATCAGATTGAATAAGCTGATCAGCAGCGTGTTCTTAAGCAAAATAAAAAAATCGGAGGTGCTGAAAAATTCCTTGAAATGCTCGAAGCCTACCCATGGGCTTTCCCAGATCCCGATGAAGGGGCTGTACTCCTTGAACGCCAGCAGCAACCCCCACATCGGGACGTAGTGAAAGACAATGAAATAAATAACGCCCGGCGCGGCCAGCAAATAAAAAGGCCATAGCTGCTTGAATCTGTTGAATCGTATCGTTCTCTCCAAAGCCTGGCCCTCCTTTTCCGCGGACAGGAAACAGGGGTACCCGGAAGACCCCTGTCTTCTTGTCTTTATAGGTTGTAGTGAAGCTTATTTATGGTCTTCGTTGTACTGCTCCAGCAGTTCCTTCGTGATTTGTGCACCTACGCCGTTGCTCCAGGCATCGATTTCCTTCTGGACATCCTCCCACTTGGCTTCACCCAGTACGTATTTCGTCATGACAGCGCTCATCTTCTTGTAGCTGTCCGGATTTTTGCTCGCAGCCTGGGAATTGTAGCTGAGGAACGGGTTAGGAATGCCGAACTTGCTGATTGTATCGAGAGATGCCTTTTGCACCTTCAGAATTTCGGGATTTTTGGATGTGGCGTAGACATACGGGTCCACCCGGTTTTCCAGCACGAATTGGGAGGGCTTATCCAGGTCCGCCTGCTTCTTCTGCTCCTCGGTCTGCACCGCGATTCCATTTTTCAGCTCGGTGGCATGAACCCCGATGACGCCTGTTTTCGAGAACGCCGCATTTTCCTCAGAGGCGCTGAAGTCCAGGAAGTCCACGATTTTCTGCACCTTTTCCTTCGGCACGGAGCTAGGAATGGCCCACAGTCCATAGTAACCGCCGATGACGGCTACTCCCTTGTTGCCGGAGGCGCCCTCTAGCATATCGATGATGGCAATCTCCGCATTCGGATCTGTCTGCTTCAGCTTGTCGACATTCGTTTCGGCTATGTCGCTGGTATTGCCCGCGAACGCACCGGCGACGCCGGCCAGGAACTTACTTCGAGCTTGCTGCTGGTTCTTGAGCACCGGCGCGTCCTTGTCGATCAAGCCCTTGCTCCAGGCATCCTTTTGCCAGTCGAGGAATGCCTTGAACTCCGGCGTCTGGAAGTCGCGGACAGGCTTGCCGTTATCCAGCTTCCAAGTGTTGGGCACCCCGAATGCGAACTGAACCGGGAGCACGCCCGAGAACGGGCCGGGAGAGCCAATGCCATCCACGCCGAAGATCGTATACGGAATGGTCTTGCCGCCACCCGCCGGATCCTTCTCCTTGAAGACCATTAAGGCGTGCGTCAGCTCCTCTAACGTTTTCGGAAGCGGAAGCTGATACTTATCCAGCCAATCCTTGCGAATCAGGATGCTGGCTTCTCCGCCGCCATATAGTCCGCGTGGTCTTGGAATCCCGTATACCTTGCCCTGCACCTTGGTATTGTTCCATACGGCTTCCTCGATCTGATTAATGTTTTTCGCATTTTTCAGATAGGGCGTCAGGTCGTGGAAGGCGCCCATCTTGACCAGATTCGTAAATTTATCATCCTTCCCGCCATCGAGCAGCAGCAGATCATAAGCATTGCCTGCCGATACAGCTATGGACAGCTTGTCTTTGTAGGCTTCGGAAGGAACGAAGGTCATATCGAGTTTGACATTTCCCCGCTTCTCCATATCCTCCTTCGCTTTATTGTCCTTGGCCGCCGGCGGATTCCCGAACAGAATCGTCATCGCTTTGATATCGGTAGGTGACACAGATTCCCCTGTCGCACCGGATGAAGCGGGCGGATTGGAGCCATTTCCCCCGGACTCCTCTGCTGACCCATTTTTGCCGGAGCATCCGGCGAGTGCGGACGACATGAGTACGGATGCTGCCATTACGGGTAAAAGCGCTTTCTTTACTTGCATATTTCTTCCCCCATTTCTGTTCATCAATCGTTGTGCGTTCCTTGCTTACACTTTGGATTATAGAAGAAAAGGAGCCAGGATGAACATGTCGGATTCCAGTGAAAGTGTAACCATTTTTACGATTCCATGCCCTGTGTATATCCTTAGCGCCTGGCGTTGTACTATAATCAGGTAAACGCTTGCGGAGAAATCCGGAGGCTTACAACCTAACAGACGGAAGTGTTGATGATGAGGTCACCGTTCTTCGGGTTTCTGACCCGCAGCTTCTATGTTAGGATGATCCTCGTGATGCTGGCAGTCTCCATCATCCCGCTGATTGTCCTTTCCAATATCTCCCTATCCGTATCCAGCACGACGGTAGAACAGCAGGTCAACCGGCTAAACGCGCAGCTGGTGAATCAGGTCGTCGACCGGATTGAGCTCACCATGTCGCGCTTCCGGGAGCTGAGCGAGCAGTATTCCCGGATCTCCTCGATCCAGAGCGCGCTGGTGCCGCCCATCGAGCCGTACTTCGAAGAGGTCGTCCGCAAGAAGGATCTGATCTCCGTACTCAGCACCGCTTCCGCGGTCATCGGCAATGTGGAGGGACTGCAGGTTTACTCCTCGATCACAGGAGAGGTATTGTCCTCCACCGAGGCTCCGGCACCGTTAGAGAGCTCCATGTTCAAGCCGCTGATCGAACATTTTCTGGCCTCAGGCCAGTCCGGCCTGTTTCTGGACAAGCACTCGCTTCCCGAGCTGCGGCTGCTGCAGACGTCCACCTATTATATCGGGCGGATCCCTTATGAGCCTTACGAGGAATTGAAGGGTGTCCTGCTGATTTCCATGAGCAATGCCCAGTATCAAAGCCAGATCGAGAATATTCAGCTCGGCTCCAAAGGCTCCATTTCCCTCCTCACGGAGAACGGGAATACGGTGGCCACGACCAGCAAGCTGGATCGTCAGGAGGATACCCAACGCATTCGGACAATCCTGCAGCGCTGGGCAGAGCTGGGCCGACCCGATCAGTTCGGGATGAGCGGCTCGATTATCTCAGTGAAGCAGACCGCCACCTACGACAAGTGGATCATCCTCTCAGAGATTCCATCGCGGGAGCTCACACAGAGCACGGATATGATACGTAAGACGGTCCTTTATTTCCTCGCGGTGCTGATCGCATTAGGCGCTCTGTCGGTCGTCTTCTTCGGCTACCAGCTGTATCGCCCGCTCCAGGCCGTTAAACGTCAGGTTGACGCGATCAAGATGGGCCGGTTCGATGCCCGCGTCACCCATTTTGCCAACAATGAGATCGGGGAGCTCGGCCGTATGCTCAATACGATGGCCGTCCGTATTCAGGATCTGCTCGTTGACCTGCAGGAATCGGAGGATCTGAAGCGAAGGCTCGAGATCCGGGCTCTGCAGTCGCAAATCAATCCCCACTTTATGTACAACACGCTGAATACCATTAGAATGTTCGCCATGATGAAGGATTATGAGAAAATCAATACGATCATGGGAAGACTTGTGGCCTTGCTCCGCTATTCCATGGAAAACTACGAGCAGACGGTACTCCTGCAGCAGGAGCTGGATTATCTTGAGGATTATGTTGGGCTGCTGAATATGCGATACAAGTGCCAGATCGTGCTGCACCTGGAGCTGGAGGAGCCCCTGCGCCGCATGCGGATTCCGAAGCTGAGTCTGCAGCCACTGATCGAGAATGCTGTCTTCCATGGCATCCTCCCACGCAAGGCGGACGAGGGGCATATCCGGCTCCGGGTAAGGCGAAGCGAAGATCGCGCGGATATCCTGATGGAGATTGAGGATGATGGCATCGGCATCGAAGAAGCGGGACTGGAGAAGCTCAAGGTGCATCTGCTGCACGAGGAATCCAGCGAAAATATCGGCCTGCAGAATGTGTGGATGCGCATGCGGCTTCTGTTCGGGAAGTCGACGCGGATTGAGCTGGACACCGGGCTCTACGGAGGGCTGCGCATCCGCTTCCTGCTCCCATCCGATGCGATCCAGATCAAGGAGGAAGCCCCATGACTACCTACAACGTGATCCTCGTGGAGGATGAAATTCCAGCGAGAACAATTTTTCGCCAGATGATCGAGCAGCGCTCCGATCTGCTATCGCTCGTCGGCGAAGCGGAAGACGGGCGCGACGGGCTGGAGCTGTTTCTCCTGCACAAGCCCCAGTTCCTGGTTACGGATATTACGATGCCGGGGATGAGCGGCTTGGAGATGCTCCAAGAAATTGAACAAAGCGGTCTGCCCCAGCCGCAAATTGTCATTCTGACCTGCCATCAGGATTTTCATTACGCCCAGCAGGCTATTCAGTTAAAAGCGGCCGCCTACCTGCTCAAGGATGACTGCCTAACCGATCCCGGCCTGCTGGCTAGGACACTGACGGAGCTGACCTCTAAGCTGGAATCCCAGGACGTGACCCGGGTGAAGCAGCTGGAGCTGGAGCAGAAGGTGCGGTATAACGAAATCGGCATCGAGCAGAGCCTGTTTCTGGACATGCTGCGCACGCCTGCTGCGGAGGCCAGGTGGCTCGAGAGCCTGGAGCAGGTCCGTATTCCGGTAACCGGCGGGAGGTTTAGGCTGCTGCTGCTGGAGCTGGACCGCAGCTCGCTGCGCTTTTCCATCGATCAGGTGGAGGAGCTGAAGCTGTGGCAATTTGCCGGGGTGAATGTGCTGAGAGAATTGCTGGACGACCTCGGTGCGCGGCATAAGGTTATTGCGCTGGACAAGGGGCGCTTCTTCGCGTTCTACGCGGAGGAACGGGCGACGGACACCCATCCGCTGCCGGAGCAAGTGCAGCAGTCCTTTGCCCTGTATCTGAAAATGAACAGCTTCGCCGTGGAATGCAGCTTCGACCAAGGAGACGGCAGCCGATCCGAATACGTGAAGAAGCTGGCCTCTGCGCCGTACCCATTCTTCTATCACAACGTGTCGAGCGTAAGCATCAGCGACTGGGAGAGTCTGAACCAGTTCCAACACATCCCCGAGTCCCTTAGCCGTTTCTGGATGAAGGTGCTTAAGCAAGCGCTGCTGGAGCCTCACCGCAGTGCGGCCACGCTGGAGCAGGAACGAACCTCCTTCTACCGGCAGGCTATGGAGCATGGATGGGACCCGGAGCAGATCAAATCCCTGTATCTAAGGGTCTTCCTTGACATCAGCCACTTTACGCCGGATGCGGAGGGCGGAGCGGACCTGAAGGCGGCCTTCCGCAAGAAGCTGGAGCAGTGCCAGACCTTTGCCTCCGTTCATCAGTCGACGTTTGCGTATTTCCGCAAGCTGCAGCAGCTTCAGGGGGACGGGAACAAAATCGATGCCTCGATCGCCCGCATCATCGGACGCATGCATGAGGATCTGAGTTATCCCTATAAGCTCGAGGATTTGGCGGCCTCGATCAACTATAGCGTCCCTTACTTCAGCAGCATGTTCAAGAAAACGGCCGGCGTGAGCTTCATTCAGTATTTGACCCGCCAGCGGATCGAGAAGGCCAAGCTCCTGCTGCTGACCACGGACCAGAAAACCTTCGAGATCGCCGAAGCGATCGGCTTCGAAAACTACCGTTCCTTCAACCGGATTTTCAAGAAAGAAACCGGCATCACGCCCTCTGATTACCGCAGAATGAGTGCCGTGGCGGAGACGCTGTAACCTGCAAAAAGGTCATGTGCCGGCACATACAGCTTAGCCTTAGCCGAGCATACAAATAACCGCCCGAATCACTCCGGGCGGTTCCGCTTCATATACGCTTCAGTCCATGCTTACGCATGGAAATCCGTTCCATCCAGCACTTCCTTCACATACCCCGCACGGATCGTGAAGTCGCCGAAGTGCTCCCCTTCCTTCCGTTCCTTCGCATACTGAGCGAAGAGCGCTCCCAAGGTGTCAAGGATCTCAGCTTCGCCGATGTTCTCCTTGTACAGCTTGTTCAGCCGGTTGCCGGAGAAGCCGCCGCCCAGGTACAGGTTGTACTTGCCGGGCGCCTTGCCGATGAAGGAGACCTCCGCCAGCATCGGACGCGCGCAGCCGTTCGGGCAGCCGGTCATCCGGATGACGATCTCCTCCTGGCGCAAGCCGTTCTCATCCAGCAGCAGATCGAGCTTGGTCAGCAGCTCAGGCAGATAGCGCTCCGCCTCCGCCATCGCCATCCCACAGGTCGGCAATGCCACGCAGGCCATCGCGTTCCGGCGCAAAGCGGAATGATGCGCTCCGTCATCCAGCTGATAGAGATCGATCAGCTTCTCGACTCTTTTCTTCTTGGCCGCCGGAACGTTGCCGATAATCAGGTTCTGGTTGGCGGTCAGCCGGAAATCTCCCGTGTGGATCTTGGCGATCTCACGCAGCCCGGTCATGAGCTGGTAGTCCCCTTCATCCTTCACGCGTCCATTCTCGATGAATAGCGTGAAATGCCACTTGCCGTTGCTTCCTTTCACCCAGCCGTAACGGTCGCCGTGATGCTCGAAGTGATAAGGACGAGCATCCTCCAGCTGCCAGCCCAGGCGGGATGTCAGCTCATCGACAAACCATTGAAGTCCCCGGTCATCGATCGTGTACTTGAAGCGCGCATGCTTGCGGACGGCGCGGTCGCCGTAATCGCGTTGGATCGTAACCGTCTTCTCCGCCACGTCAATAACCTGCTCCGGCGTGCAGAAGCCGATGACTTTGGATACCTGCGGATAGGTCGCCGTATCGCCATGCGTCATCCCCATGCCACCGCCTACCGCGACATTGAAGCCCTTCAGACGTCCGTCCTCAACGATCGCGATGAAGCCCAGATCCTGCGAGAATACGTCCACATCATTGGACGGTGGAACGGCTACCCCGATCTTGAACTTACGAGGCAGATAGACCGGTCCGTAGATTGGCTCCTGCTCGGCTCCTTCCTGGCTGTCCACGATCTTCTCTCCATCGAGCCAAATCTCATGATAGGCCCGGGTATGCGGGTCGAGATGGCTGCTGATCCGGCTGGACCACTCATACACTTCGGCATGAACCTCGGATTGGAACGGGTTCGGGTTGCACATCACGTTGCGGTTCACGTCGCCACAGGCGGCCAGCGTGCTCAGCAGCGAGTCATTGACCTCGCGGATCGTGCTTTTCAGATTCCACTTAATCACACCATGAAGCTGGAAGGATTGCCGTGTCGTCAGGCGAATCGTGCCGTTCGCATATTTCTGGGCGACCCGGTCCATCATCAGCCACTGCTCGGGGGTGACAACACCTCCGGCCGCACGTACGCGCAGCATGAATTGGAAAGCAGGCTCCAGCTTCTGCTTATTGCGCTCGTTGCGCAAGTCCCGGTCATCCTGCATATAGCTGCCGTGGAACTTCATCAGCCGATTGTCCAGCTCGGGAATGGAACCGGTGATCCGGTCCTGCAGCGTCTCAACCAAGCTGCCCCGGAGATAGTTGCTCCGGCGCTTCAACTCTTCAACATCGCTATGGGTAGCCGGATTGGAACCGGAAATTAAGTTAGTAGCCATGGTGGGTATCCCACTCCTCTCGTTCTATATCCAGCGATTAATAAACATCACGCTGGTAGCGTTTCTCCTGCTGCAGCCGGGCCAGATAATCTGCGGCCGCTTCTGCACTCAGACCGCCCTCCTGCTGGAGGATCGCAGCCAAGGCTGCGTGCACGTCATGAGCCATCTTCTTCTCATCGCCGCACACGTAGACGCTCGCACCTTCCTGCAGCCACTGGTAGAGCTCCTTGCTCTTCTCCAGCATCCGGTGCTGCACATACACCTTCTGATCGGTATCGCGGGAGAAAGCCACGTCCATATGCGTCAGCACACCGTCCTTCAGCCAACGCTGCCATTCCAATTGATAGAGGAAATCGGTAGCAAAGTGCTGGTCACCGTAGAACAGCCAGGACTTGCCCCGAGCTCCCGTTTCTTCACGATCGGCGAGGAAGGCTCTGAATGGAGCGACGCCCGTGCCCGGCCCGATCATAATGATCGGCGCATCCGGATTGTCAGGCAGCTTGAAGTTCGGATTCTGCTGCACGAATACCGGCAGCGCCGAACCGGATTCCGCACGCTCTGCCAGATGCACGGAGCATACGCCGTATCTCTCGCGCCCGCGGGCTTCATAGCGCACGGCGCGAACGGTGACATGCACCTCGTCCGGAGTCGCCTTGGGGCTGCTCGCAATCGAGTACAGACGGGCCGGAAGCTTCCGCAGCACTGCGACAAACTCTGCCGCAGGTACGCCCTTGAGAGCAAAATCTTGCACCAGATCCAGCAAGTCCCGCTCGTTCAGGTAGGCCCGCAGCTCCTGCTCACGCCCCGCTCCCAGCAGCCCGGCCAGCGCTTCATTGGAAGTCAGCTTCGCGAGCTGCTCGACAAGCGGCTTGGTTAGAACGGTAATCTCATAATGACGGAGCAGCGCTTCGCGCAAGGCAAGCTTCTCGCCGCTCTTCGGGGCGGACACTTGCTCAGACGCGCTCCAGCCCATAGCCTCAATCAGCTCATCGACCAGACGGGGATGGTTTTCCGGGTAAATCCCGATGCTGTCTCCCGGCTCATATTGAAGATTCGAGCCCTCCAGCGAGATCTCCAGATGACGGGTCTCCCGGTCGGAGCCTCGGCCGTTCAAATTCAGATTTTCCAGCACCTCTGCCTGGAAGGGGTTGGATCTGGAATATTCCGACTCCGCTGCGCTCAGCGAAGACTGTCCGGATGCAGCTGTAGATGCCGTTACAGGCGCTGACGCTGAGGCCCCCTGCAGAGCTTGAAGCACCTTCTCCGTCCATTGTCCGGCAGGCTCGTCGTAATCGACATCGCAATCCACACGATCCGTCAGGCGCTTGCCGCCCAGCTCCTCCAGACGCTTGTCGAAATCCTTACCCGTCTGGCAGAAAAATTCATAGGACGTATCGCCCAAGCTAAGTACGGAATACGACAAGCCCTCCAGACGGGGGGCCCGCTTGCTGTGCAGGAATTCATGGAAGGAAATCGCATTGTCCGGCGGCTCGCCTTCGCCATGCGTACTGACGAGAATGAGAAGGTTTTCAATCTTCTTTAGTCCGTTCGTCTTGAAATCCCCCATAGAGGACAAGGAAACCTGGAAGCCTTGCTCCCCAAGCTTCTTCGAAAGCTTCTTCGCCAATCCGCTGCAGTTGCCGGTCTGTGAGCCGAAAAGCACCGTTACTTCCCGGGATACCGGTAGGGCCGGTACCTCAGCCTGAACGGCTGACGGTGCAGGTGCCGCAGCAACCGGCGCGGCCGCTGGCGCGGAGGACGCTGCGAATGACTGTGCCGCCAGATAGCCGCCCAGCCAGACCCGTTGTCCTTCTGTTAATGTAGGCAGAAGGCGATTAAGCAGCTCTGCTTGTTCTTGTGTAAAAGGACTGTTCGTTACGTGTAATTCCACCGAATAACCCACCTCGCATGGCATGCAATAATAATGTACCCATTGGGGTACATGCTTCTTTCATCTTACTATAAACCCTACCATCCAGGGATGCATAGGTCAATTAGAGTAATCTTATGACTTTCATCAGACTTTCTGATAAAACGTCAAATGATGTCGAATCCCTTCGTGCACAGCCGCTTTTCCAGGATACGCCGCCCGCTTTGCATCCAACATTTTATGCAAATTATGTCTTTGGTCCCTTGGCTTGTACAATTCTGCATGTATAATTACAAGAAACTGGACATGGAGTGATCACAGCCAATGAAGAAAAAAGTTGTCGCGTCTATTCTGGGAGCCTCCTTGCTGCTGAACGCAGGCGCTTTGGCGCTGGCCGCCACTAACCTGGAAGAAATCAAAGCTTATCTGAACCACGATCTGAAGGTCAAAGTTGACGGAAAGCCGGTTCAGCTTCAAGATGAGCAAGGTAAAGTCGTGGAACCTATCACTTATGAAGGCAATACCTATCTGCCGGTACGCGCGATCGCCAACGCCCTGGGTGTAGGCGTAGATTACGATGCGGCTTCCAGCACCGTGCTGCTCGGCGTCAAGGCCGACGGCGTCGCCGTATCGTCAGAGAGCTTCGATAACGTGTACTTGTCCAAGGACAAAAATGATACGACTTATAAAGGTAAGGATTATCAAGAGGTCCTGATCAACAAAGACAGCAACGGCAGCTTCACGCTATATCCGAAGAAAAAGTTTACGAAGCTATACCTGCAGGTAGCTGCGCTCGGCAGCGACATTGAAGAGATTCAAATCAAGGACAGCGATTCGTTCGCTTTGCTAAAAAAAGATACGGTTTCCATCAACGACGGGCTGAAAACGATCGAGGTTGACATTGCAGGCGCCGAAAGCCTCTACATTAATATCACGACCCAAAAAGGCGGCGGCTTCTTCGTTCCGCTGACGTCCTCCAGCTACAAGTAATAAGCGGCTGGCTGCTTATCCGTGTAACGAGAGTGGCACGAGCCGCCAACTTTAGAGCAGGCAGCCTGATCACAAGCCGACGCCGGGTCATCCGGCGCCGGCTTGTTTTGTTTCTGCGGCCCAATCATGCTATCGTTATACCAGGAACAAGACGATCCGCAGAAAGGAGTCTTCCGCTGCATGAACTACCGGATTATGATCATCGAGGATGACGATAAAATTGCCGGCATACTCGCCGACTTCGTCGAGCGCTACGGCTATGAGACAATTCGGGTGCTGGACTTTTCGGCGATCAAGGAGCAATTCATCCAGCACAAGCCCGACCTCGTGCTACTGGACATCAATTTGCCCCGCTTCGACGGCTTCTACTGGTGCCGCCAAATCCGCCTCGTGTCCAACGTACCGATTCTGTTCATCTCGGCGCGGACCGGCGAGATGGATCAGGTGATGGCGATCGAGCACGGCGGAGACGACTATATCGCCAAGCCCTTCCACCTCGAGGTGGTGCTGGCGAAGATCAAGGGAGCGCTGCGCCGGGCTTACGGCGAGTATTCCGTGCCCGCCGAGCACCGGGACCTGCTGGAGCTGCATGGTCTGACGCTGGACCGGACACGGAATACGCTCATCTGGCAAGACTCTCAGGTAGAGCTGACGCACAAGGAATGCTTGCTGTACGATACGATGGCCCGCCGGCTTGGGCATATTGTGTCCCGGGAGCAGCTCCTCGAAGCTTTATGGGACGATGTGCACTTTGTTGACGATAATACGCTTACCGTCAATGTAACCCGGCTGCGCAAGAAGCTCGAGCAGCTTGGCATCGTAGAAGCCGTCGAGACGGTCAGAGGCAGCGGCTACCGGCTGAATCCTTCCTGGGCGGGCAGACAGCCATGAGGCACGGACGAGCCTACCGCTTCGCCCAGTTCGCAAGAGACCGGCTGGTCTATGTGCTGCTCTTCCTCGCCTGCTCGGCCTGCGTCATTGCCATTGCGCTGCTGGGCATCGTTCCCCAACAGGGAAGCTACCGCACAGCGAGCATGGGCTACCTGTTCCTGCTCATGCTGTTCTTCCTGCTGGCTGCGCTGGTGATCGACTACAGGCGTCAAGCCGAATTCTACCGCATGCTGGAGCAGCGGCTCGAGACAGAGTCGGTCGATGCCCTGTCCGCCCTCGCGCCGGGCATCACCCGGGAGCAGCAGTTAGTCGTGCAAGCGCTGGAACGGCAGCATCGGAGGACCATGGATTTATTGGAACAGTACCGAACGGTCGGTGAGCGGCGGCGCCTGTTCACCGACCAATGGGTGCATCAGATCAAGACCCCGGTCTCCGTGATCGATCTGCTGACCCAGGATAACCGCCTATCTGAAGAAGAGCCGGGGCTCTCTGACCGGCTGCCGAGCATCCGCGAGGAGAATGAGCGGATCAAGGGGTATCTGGAGCTCGTCCTCCATGATGCGCGGCTGGAGCAGTTCGAGCACGATGTGCATGTAGGACGCGTAGCTCTCTTTCCGCTGCTGCGCAGCGTGGTGAACAGGCACAAAACGTCGTTTATCCGCGCCGAGCTGTACCCGTCCCTGACCGGAGATGAGGCCGTCGTCGTCACGGATGAGAAGTGGCTGATCTTCGTTCTCAATCAGATTCTATCCAACGCAGTCAAGTATTCCCGGCTCCGGTCAGGCAGCAAGCAGCTCCGCCTCCATATTTCCCAGAGTCCGTACGAAACTCGGCTCTCCATCTCCGACGAGGGGATCGGCATCCCCGAGCAGGATCTCCCCCGCGTCCTAGAGCCCTTCTTCACTGGAGAAAACGGCAGGAAGACGGGAGAATCCACCGGCATGGGGCTGTATCTGGCCCATCAGGTGTGCAGCAAGCTTGGACACCCGCTGTCAGTCGAGTCCACGGCCGGAGCCGGCACGACGGTTACGATTCTCTTCACCGGACAAGGCATTCACTGCATGTGAGTGCTTTGTTTTTTGCTTAGGTGACAATCTTGTAAGGAACTTTCTGCCGGCTGCAAGCTAAATCGATGGGAGCGTAGGTACGGATCGGGTACGATAAAGGGGTTCCAAGTTCAATGGGAGGGAAAAAGCCATGCCATCATCTTACGTTGTCAAAGCGGAAGCCTTGACCAAAATATACGGAGGGAAGACCGGGCCGCTGTATAAAGCGCTGAACGGCATCGATCTGCAGGTCGAGCAAGGTGAGTTCGTCGGCATCATGGGTCCTTCGGGCAGCGGCAAGACGACGCTGCTGAATCTGCTCGCCACCATCGACAAGCCGACCTCCGGAAGACTCGATATCCAAGGAACCGATCCCGCATCTCTGCCGGAAAAGCAGCTGGCACTGTTCCGCCGGCGGGAGCTCGGGTTTATCTTCCAGGACTTCAACCTGCTCGACACGCTGTCGATCCGGGAGAACATCCTGCTGCCGCTGGTGCTCGAGAATATGCCGCTCCGTGACATGGAGCAGCGGCTGGCGGACAGCGCCGCACTGCTCGGGATCGGGGATCTGCTGACCAAGCGCACCTACGAGCTGTCCGGCGGGCAGAAGCAGCGGACCGCGATCGCGCGGGCGATGATTCACCGTCCATCGCTGCTGCTCGCCGACGAGCTCACTGGCAGCCTGGACTCCAAGGCGGCCAAGGATGTGATGGAATCGCTGGAGCGGCTGAATGCCGAGCGGGGATCGACCATCCTGATGGTCACCCACGATCCGTTCGCAGCGAGCTATTGCCGGCGCATCCTGTTCATCCGGGACGGCCGATTGTTCTCGGAAATCCGCCGGGGCGCGAACCGGCAAGCGTTTTTTCAGCAGATTCTGGATGCGCTCAGCGTGCTGGGAGGGAACTTCAATGACATTTCGCCAGTTCGCTCTTAGTCAAATGAAGGGCAACCGTCACCGGTACAGCGCCTTCTTCTTCAGCAGCGTCTTCGCCGTTATGATCTTTTTCGTGTATGCGGCCTTCCTGCTTCATCCCGAGGTCCGCAGCGGTCGGATCTGGGGCGGACAGATGATCTTGATTGCCATGATAGCCTGCGAAATCATCATCGCGATCTTCGCCTTCTTCTTCGTGCTGTATTCCTGCTCTGCCTTCCTGAAGTCCAGACAGAAGGAATTCGGACTGCTCAAGCTGTTCGGCTTCACGAATTCCCAGATTCGCCGGATCGTAATCTATGAGAACCTGGCTATTGCCCTGCTGTCGATGGGAACGGGGATCGGGCTGGGCCTGCTGTTCAACCGGCTGTTCTACATGCTCATCTCCGATATGCTGCAGATGGAGCAGCCGCTGCGCTTCTACATCCCGACGATGGCGGCGCTGCTGACAGCCGGCGGCTACCTCGTGATTTTCCTGCTCATCACGCTGATATCCATGCGCCACGCCACCCGGCTGGAGATCAGCGAGCTGATGGTCGCTTCGCGCAAGCCCAAGCCGTTCCCCCGCTTCTCGCTGTGGCTGGTGCTGCTCTCCGCGCTATGTCTCGGCACCGGGTATACGCTGGCCTACCAGGTCAGCGCGTCCACGATCCTGCTGTGGATGCTTCCAGTGATCGGGCTTGTCGTGCTCGGTACGCACTACCTGTTCACCCAATCCAGCGTAGCGCTGCTGACGGGTCTGCAGGCCAACAAAGCCGTCTATTACCGGAGCACTCATCTGATTCTAATCTCGCAATTGGCGTACAAGCTGAAGGATAACGCCCGCATCCTGGCTACGGTTTCCGTATTGTGCGCCGTGATCCTGACCGCCTCCGGCGCTCTGAACACGCTGCTGTACGGGATGAAGGGGCAGCTGATGGAGCGCCACCCGCAAACCATCGGCTTCCACGAAACGGGTGTGGATGCCCATACGATCGCGGACCCGGAAGATATCCGGCGCATTCTCCAAGAGGATGGCGTCCAGCTCGAGTATGAGATCAAGCTGATCGGACTGCCGCTGGAGGGGCCGATCCCGGAGATGCAGCGTACGGTGAAAGCGATGGCGATCTCGGTGAGCGACTACAACGCGCTGGCGGCCCGCTTACCCCATATGAAGCCGCTGGAGGCCGACTACGGGCATGCCTGGTTTTTCTACCCTTACTTCGAAATGAAGAAGCAGTTCGTTCAACCCGGGCAGGTGCTGGACTTTCAAGTCAACGGAGCTTCACTGCAGCTTACGATGAACGGTCAGAAATACGGAGAAATCGCCAAGACGCCCTTTCTCTTCGTCCTGAATGACCGCCAGTACGCCGAGCTGGCTTCCACCGTGCCCGATGAGCTCAAGCCTGTCGCCTACGGCTTCGAGCTCAAGAATTGGGAGGAAGCCGGTCCGTCTGTCGAGCGGATCGCGCAGCTCGTGCCTAGCGGCAAAGCATTCAGTCTGAACGCCCGGACAGCCGACTACCTGTCCTTCAAGCAGGTGGGCTCGCTCTCCTTCTTCATCGGCATGTTCATCAGCGTACTGTTCTTCGTCGCCTCCGGCAGCCTGATCTTCTTCAAGCTGTTCACGGAGGTAGATGAGGACCGGACGCAGCTACAGGCGCTGCGACGCATCGGCTTGACGCACGGTGAGATCAACCGAATCGTCTCGTGGCAGATTGCCACGCTGTTTTACCTGCCCTGCGTGGTGGGAGCGGTCCACACGGCGTTCGCCATGAAGGCGCTGAGCAACTTGTTTCGCGCTGAGGTGTGGCTGTACGGAGGGGTCGTGCTGCTGGTCTATCTCGTGCTGCAGACGGGGTATTTTTGGCTAGCCAAGCAATCCTATTTCAAGAAGGTGGTTCAACCGCTATGAGTAGTCCTGTGAATTCGACAAAGCCTCGTTTGGAAGCGATAGATATCATCCGGGGCGTCGCTTTGCTCGGGGTGCTGATCGCGAATATGAGATTTTTCAACACCTCGTCGCTAGCCATTGCTCTGCATATCGATCCGTGGACCAGTACGGCGGACCGCGTGGTGAAAAAGGCCGTAGAGCTGCTGGTAGCCGGCAAGTTCATCAGCATCTTCTCCTTCCTGTTCGGCTTTGGCGTTGTGATGATGAGGGACAACGCGCTGGCACAGGGGCTCCCCTTCAAGGGAAGCTTGACGAGAAGGCTGCTGGCGCTGATGGCATTCGGGCTTCTTCACGGCCTGCTGATCTGGTACGGAGATATTTTATTTCACTATGCGCTGCTCGGCCTACTGCTGATCCCGCTGGCCGGGCGCAAGCCGAAAACGCTGCTTGTCTGTTCGATGATTCTGGTAGCATTGGTGCCGTGCCTGCTGCTGCTGACGAACTCCCCGGGACCTTTCCCGGTAACTCCGGAGCTGGAGACAATCATCACCAACCATAGCTACTTATACGGCGAAGCTCCTTATTCGCTGCTGGCGATGCAAAGAGTCAACGACTGGGTAGGCAGCTTCTTCAATCAGCTCACCTTCTATCCCCATCTGCTCGGCATGTTCCTGCTGGGCAGCTATTTTGCCAAGCGCAGGCTGCTGCACGATATTCCCGGCAACCGGGCCGTGCTCCGCAGGCTCTGCGTCTGGATAGGCGGTGCCTTTGCCATCCTTAGCGCGCTGACGTTCCTGCCCGTCCAGAAATGGGCGGACCTGGCGATGATCGCAAGCTGGCCCCTCGGCGCCGTCTTCTCGCTGACCGCTCTCGCCCTGCTGCTGCAGACGAAGCGCGGTCAGATCTGGCTTCGTCCGTTCGGCTCGGTAGGGCGTATGGCCTTCACCAACTATATCCTGCAGTCCGTGATCGGGACCCTGATCTTCTACAGCTACGGTCTGGGTCTGCATGGTCAGGTCGGGCATGCGACAGGCCTCCTCCTATCTCTAGGCATCTTCGCCGTTCAGATGCTGCTCAGCCGCCTCTGGCTACAGAGATTCCGGATGGGGCCGCTGGAGAGGATATGGCGGGCGCTCACCTATGGCAAGCATCACCGCTCGCCCTTGACAGCTGAACCGAGAGGCACATCGGCTTAACGTTGTCCAGGAATCCTCTCCCAAACCCGCACAGTCCAAAAAAGCAAGCTGCCAGCGTGATCGTAAACGCTGCGCAGCTTGCTTTTTTGACTATCTGAACGTGGTGGCTGCCGGCTCATCCAAGGGACACAAAAGCGCAGCAGCTTGTTCGACCCGATTCTACGCGTCCGGATGCAATTTTCGGCCTACGAAGCCCTCGTACAAGCTGTGATAATGCGTGACGCGCTCTTCTCCCTGTTTCCAGCAGAGCAGTACATCCTCCCCGTCCACCACAGCCGGAAAGTCGATCAAGCCGGGATTGATCATCTTCAGCAGCACGCCCTTGCGGCCGAAGTTCTGCAGGAACAGCTCGACTTCCATCCGCATGAATTCAAGCCGGCTCTCAGCCTCGAAGAACGGATCGTCCTCCATCTCCTTCGCCGGAGTTGCGGCTCTCTTCCATTTAGCCTTGTTTTTCTGCAGCTCGGTATATAACTCTTCGAAACTGCCCGTCATCTCCTGAAGCTGGTGCAAATCCTGCATAAGCTCAGGCAGTAACTCGTTGGCCTCTTCAATAGTGAATAGTTTGTCGCTCATCGTTGTTCCACCTCTGGTTTCCCGTTTTCAGTCTGCTATGACCGTCTCTATTCCAAGGACCCGGTGCCGAATCTCTTGGCATTACGGGCCCGGGCCCGCTCGGCTTCAACCTCGCGATTGCGCGGCTCCGCCTGGGTGACCAGCGAGTCCATCAGTTTGCGGGCCGTTTCCGCCACTTCCTGCACGGCCAGATGGAACGCTTGTTCATTGGCCTTGGACGGCTGGTTAAAGCCTGTCAGCTTGCGGACGAACTGCAGCGAGGCCGCATGAATCTCGTCTTCCGTAGCTGGCGGCTCGAAGTTGAATAGTGTTTTGATATTTCTGCACATCGGGCTGATCCCCTCCGGCTGTTTTCTGCTGAATGCCGCTTGCCTGCATGAGAGTCCTCTTCAACTATCCTTTTCCGACTTTTATGCATTTTTGCCACATGATCCTCTATCCTAAAGCGCCGCGTATCCACTATCTGTCCCCTTGGGATATCGATGACACTTATGGACAGAATACCTTACTTTGTTCCTAAGGTAAATGCTATTCTCTCCGAGTGACGCGCGTACAAGGATCTGAAGAGCTGCCTCAAGCCCGCTGCACAGCTGATTCGACCTTGTGAAGGTTTATTTTATCCATCTAAATCGTGATTTTGCATATAGGCAAATAAGCCATTTGATGTCATAATGAAACCGCTAACATGATTCATACAATTTTTACCTTGAAAGGAGTGATGTACCTCATTGAACAGGAATGGGCAGAGATGCGTGATAAATGATACAAATTGTATCATTAAAGATGCGAGTTCCTGCTGCTCAACATGATCAAGGCCTTGCCAAATCTAACCGTGAAGGAGTATGAAAAATTGAAGAGAATCTTCCTTTCGCTATGCGCCCTATTTCTGATGTGTTCGATTTTTGCATTCTCCAGGCCGGATCAAGCCCGTGCCGCCCAGACGGAATTGCCCAGCAGCGCTTTCCTGAAGACGGACGGGAAAATATTGCGCGACAACCACGGCACGGGTAATCAAGTCGTGCTGCGCGGAACCAACGCCGGATCCTGGCTCGTGCAGGAAAGCTGGATGGGCGCTACGAACGCGCCGGACCAGAAAACGATGATCAACACGCTGACCAGCCGTTTCGGGCAAGCCAAGGCGCTCGAGCTGATTAAGGCCTACGAAGATGCCTGGTGGACCGAGCAAGATTTTGACAACGTAAAAGCATTGGGTATGAATACGATTCGTCTTCCTTTCGGTCACTTTGAGATGCTGAACGAAGACGGAACGCTGAGACCCACCGCCTTTGACAGGATGGACTGGTTTGTGAGTGAAAGCGCGAAGAGAGGGCTGTATGTCATCCTCGATATGCATGCGGCTCCCGGATCGCAGAATGGGATGGACCACTCGGGGGATATTACGTATCCGAAAGTGGGCAATATGTTCAAGAATGAAGCCAACATGGCCAAGACGGTCTACCTGTGGGAGCAGATCGCAGCGCGCTATAAAGGGAATGCTACGATCGCAACTTACGATCTGCTGAACGAGCCTGGCGGGGCGCTCGGCAAGGAGCAATGGGACTTCTACGACAGGCTGTATAAAGCCATACGCGCGGTAGACCCGGATCACACCATCACGATCGAAGCGATATGGGAGCCGTATCACCTCCCGTCTCCTACTTTATACGGTTGGGAGAACATGATCTACTCTTACCACTTCTACGGGTGGAATAATACGGGCAGCTCCATCGAGCAGAAAAAATTCATTGACTCCAAAGTGCCGATGGTGAACGAACAAACCAACTACAATGTGCCGTTATTTGTAGGGGAGTTCTCCTTGTTCAGCAACCTACAGAGCTGGGAGTACGCCTTGAACCTGTTCGAGGAACAAGGATGGATGTGGACGACCTGGTCCTATAAGACCGTCAACCAGGGCAGCTGGGGTTTGTACAACGGAAATCCAAGCAAGGTCAACATCTACAACGATTCCTATGAGACCATCCTGTCCAAATGGAGCAATGTGGATACAAACCGGAATTTCTCGAAAAATCATTATTATGCCGACACCATCGGCTCGTTTGCCGATCCCGTTAAACGAAGCGCCAGCGCGAGAAAATGGTATCAAAAATTCGACGGTGATACTGTCGTTAGTGCAGGCGCGAACGCTACAGCCGTCCTTGACTCCGTCAAGAAGCTTGGCGAAGGGAAATCCGTCAAGCTGACGGTAACGGGGAACGCGACGCCAACCGGAACTCAGCAGTATGTCAGCATTCGTCCAGAAGGCGGAGACACATTCGATGCCCGCTTTGCCAAATATCTGGTGATCAACGGATATAATGAAACGGCGACGACCAAACCGGTCTATGTCACGCTGGTTGATAAAAATGGCAATTTGTCATCCACGGTACAAACACAGGCTAACACAACGCTGCTGTCTAATCAGTGGTCCAAGACTGCTTTGCTCCTCAGCAGCCTGGGAGGGAATGCGGACCTTAGCGCGATCAAGGAAGTCCGCCTGGCCCTGGGCTCTGCCGGGACCTATTATTTTGACAATCTGTTCTTTGGTCAGTCCTTCTCGGACTCCGACCCTGGCCCCGCAGATACGACTCCGGGAACCATACTGTCAGGAACGGAGGAAGCTGTTCCGGGCCAAGAGTTCGACTTGACGTACGGCTTGAAGAATATCAATCAGCCTGCTTTGGCACAAGATGTCACGGTAACCTACGATCCGCAATCACTGGAATATGTGGAAGCAAGTCCGGCGAAAGACGGAGCCACGATTGTCGGTAAAAAGGAATCAAGCGGGCAGGTTCGCTTGATCCTGGCTAATATCGGAGCGGATCACGGGGCAAATGGAGACTGGTTGAAGCTGAAATTCCGAGCTAAATCTACTCCATCGGCCAGCACGGCCGTATCCGTATCGGAAGTGGTGTATGCCGACGCGCTGGGTGTGGAAACCAAGCTCAGCGGCACCACGCACAACATCAAGATCAAAGCCGTAGACAAAACGGCGCTGAGCAGCTTGATTGCAGATGCGAAGAGCAAGCATGATGCGGCTGTCGTAGGAACCCGTCCGGGAGAATATCCGGCAGAAGCGAAAACAGCCTTTGCTGCTGCAATTGAAGCCGCGGTTGCCGTTCTGAACAATCCGGCGGCCACTCAAGCAGATGTCTCAAAAGCAGTCACCGATTTGAATGCGGCCATCCAGACCTTCATCGCCTCTGTGGTTAAGTCCATACCTGGGGATACGACAGGAGACGGCACTGTCAGCATCGGTGACCTGGGAATCGTTG
The DNA here is from genome assembly GCF_038070315.1 of Paenibacillus filicis. Lineage (NCBI taxonomy): Bacteria > Bacillati > Bacillota > Bacilli > Caryophanales > Paenibacillaceae > Paenibacillus > Paenibacillus filicis. Next base: position 296,931 of record NZ_JBBPCC010000002.1, read on the forward strand.
CGGCTGCTTACGGTAAAACGTCCGCAGATCCAGATTGGGATCGCTACAAGCTGGCGGATGTCAACAATGACGGCAAGGTAGACATTACGGATCTTGCTATCGTAGCAAGGGCGATTCTGGAATAAATCAAAATGTGGAAAGAGCAGTCTGCTTCTTGCTTCTCGGCAGACTGCTCTTCTCGTTGCTCGGACTTCCGTTTTCCTAAGTCCGCTGGCTCATACAAGCACCCCTTCCCCAGTGAATTTACAGATACGACCGGATCGAACCGGTCATGTCGCTGACCAACCGGCCGATTTCTTCCGGTGTGAGATGAAAATCATTCAGCGTCCACTCGACCAGCATCAAGTGAACAATTGAGGATAAGGATTTATGCGCATAGAACCGGCGGGTCTCCTCCGGGCTTCCGCCAGGCTCCTGCGGGGCTGAGGCGAATAATCCGTCGAAAAAATCACAGATGCTTTTAAATATAAGCTGCCGGATCTTGCGGTCCTTCGTCTTGATGCTATAGATCAGAGCAGAGGGCGCATTGGCGGCCCAGTTGCCGAACAGGCGGATGAACAATTCTTCGCGGAAAACAGGCGTTTCATCCGCATCCTGCCACATCCCCTGCAGCAGCCGGTCCAGATACCCGAGCAGAATCTCGTCCTTGTCTTGGAAATTCCGATAGAAGGTTTGCCGCGCAAGTCCGGCCCGGTCTACGATCTCCGTGATCGAGATCTGGGAATATTCCTTCTTCTCCATTAACTGAAATAACGCCGTTTGAATCCATTCCTGCGAACGCAGAGCTAGCTTGCCTGGCTGCTCCCCCAAAGTGTGACACATCCTCTCTTCTGTCCATTTTCATGAAAATCACAGCGGCAAGCATTGCATGAAAAATTGATTTATATTAATGTATACGAGTATACCACATGTTACAGATGTAACAGTATGGTGCAGAGAATGCCGCTTTGGGCTGAACAAGGGGTTTCTCTGTTAAATTTTAGTTGATAATGATATTCATTATCAACTTTGCAGGAGAAGGAAGGAGAAAAATCAATGGCAAGAACAAAACAATGGCTCCCGGTGACTCTGCTGGTCCTGATAGCTCTGCTTGCAGCCGCTTGCGGCAATCCACAAGCAGCACAACAAGCTATACAGCCTGCCGAGCAGCCGAAGACTCAAGAAGCTTCTGTCCGCACTATCAAGCATGCTATGGGGGAAACGCCAATAACCGGCACGCCTCAGCGCATTGTCGTATTGACGAATCAAGGCACGGAATCGTTGCTGGAGCTGGGCATCAAGCCGGTGGCGGCTGTAAAATCGTGGATTGGCGATCCGTGGTTCGATCATATCAAGGATCGCATGACCGGCGTGCAGGTCGTCGGCGACGAGACGCAGCCGAATTTGGAGGTAATCGCGAGTCTGAAGCCTGATCTGATTCTTGGAACGAAGGTCAGACAGGAGAAGATTTACTCTCAACTCTCCCAAATCGCGCCTACGGTCTTTACCGAAAATCTTGGCGACAGCATGATCGACAACTTCAAGCTGTACGCGCAGGCTTTGAATAAAGAGACGGAGGGCAAAGCCGTTCTGGACAGCTATGCCAAAGCGATTGAGCAAACGAAAGCGGCGCTTGGGGATAAAACGAAGATGCAGGTTTCCTTGGCACGGTTCCAGGCTGGAAAAGTGCGCGTTTATTACAAAAATAACTTTGCTGGCGTGATCCTCGAACAACTAGGCTTCGCACGTCCGGATGCACAGAATAAGAATGAGTTCTCCGCCGATACGCCATTGGAACAAATTGCCGTCCTGGATGGCGATGTATTCTTCTACTTCACCTCCGACCGCGAAGGCGAGAACGGTGCCTCCAAAACCGCCGAGGAATGGCTGAACAGCCCTCTCGGCCAAAATCTGAACGTCGTGAAGAAACAGCGGACCTTCAAGGTAAACGAGCCGATCTGGAATACATCAGGTGGCATCATCGCCGCGAAGCTGCTGATCGAAGACATTCAGACCCGTTTCCAGAAGCTGAGCCTGTAGGCTCAACCCAGGATGATTCTCTGGGCAAACAGGGCATGTACGGCTGCCGCGCAAGGGGCAGAGCCGCGAATGCCCTGTTTTTCATCCAAGATTCGCAAGGCCCCCATCAAGTCCCCCCGTCCTTGAATCGCTTCCTATAGCTCCCCGGCGAAACGGAGTAATTGGCACGGAAAATCCGGTTAAAATACGTGTAGCTGCCAAAACCCGCCACATCCGCGATCTGCTCCAGCGTCATCGAGCTTGATTTCATCAGATCCAGCGCATGGGCCAATCGTAATTTATGCACATACTGCAGAATGGACATCCCGTACTCTTGCTTAAATACCCCCATAGCCCGCGATACGCTCAGACCTACATGCCTCGCCACCTGCTCCAGCTCCGTATGGCTGGTCGCATACGACTCCAGATAATGCCGGATCCGCAAGGCATGATAAGCGGAGATCGAGGAAGGCTCCGCCCCTTCGGCTAACGCCCTGTCTATCATATAGCAGAGTGCCTTGAGCAGCGTATTTTTCAACAGCATCGATCCGCCGTCCAGCCGCCGTTTCTCCAGAATCAATTGATGCCATACTTCGCGCAGCCTGCCCTCGTCCGATACACGCGAGATTTGCGGCCGCATCCTCTCTCCCCACCAGTCGTCCAGCCATGCTCCATCGCAAAAGACATAGTAATCCGCACTGAAGCCCGCGGTGTTATTATCTAGATCAATACGCAAATCGTACAGGTCTCCCGGACGCAGCAGCAGCAAATCGCCGGGCTTCATGGCATATGTGCCTGACGCCAGCACGACCTGGCTAGTCCCTTCCGCTTGGAAGCGAAAAATATAGCATGCGATATCCCTGTTCTTGTTCGTCTGAAACAAATGCTTGTGTACCGAATAGTCGCATAAGATAACTTCAAGCCCATCTTCCACGGATTCTCACCTCGCTCTTCCTTCAAATATTATCATATTGTTCAGGTTTGTACGTATATTGTTTCTACTTTTTTAGGCTTAGCCTTCTTATAATAAAGCCATATCAAACCATAAGGAGCTGGGAACACTATGAGCAACGTTCGCGTGATTCAAACCGCTCAAGGCACGGATGACCGACTGACGGAGAAAGCCGCGCTGACCTTCGTACCGGACCAGGATGGTCGCGAAAATCAGCTGATCAATGTATATGACGATGTGGAATACCAGGAATTCATCGGATTTGGCGGAGCTTTGACCGAAGCATCGGCTGTATCCATCGCCAAGCTGAGCGAAGACAAGCAAAATGAGATTCTCCAGGCTTACTTTGACAAGGAATCAGGGATCGGCTATACTTTCTGTCGCTCCCATATCAACAGCTGCGACTTCTCCTTGGGCAATTACGCTTATGTGGAGGAGGAAGACCCTACCCTGGAGAACTTCGATATTTCGCGGGACCGCGAAGCCATCATGCCGCTGATCAGCAAGGCTGCCCAAACCGCAGGCGCCGAGTTCAAGCTGTTTTCCTCCCCTTGGAGCCCTCCGGCCTGGATGAAAACGAACGGCGAGATGAACAACGGCGGCAAGCTTAAGCCGGAATATCAGGAGGCTTGGGCGCAATATTTCGTGAAGTATATCCAGGCGTACGAAGCCGAAGGCATCCCAATCTGGGGACTTAGCGTGCAGAACGAAGCCAAGGCTAAGCAAATCTGGGATTCGTGCATCTACACGGCGGAAGAGGAGAAGAACTTCGTTCGCGATTACCTGGGACCAGCTCTTGAGCAAAACGGACTGGGCCATGTCAAAGTCATGATTTGGGACCACAACAAGGAACGCGTTTATGACCGGGCCAAAGTCGCCTTTGAGGATGCGGCCGCTTCCAAATACATCTGGGGCATCGGCTTCCACTGGTATTCCGGCGACCACTTCGAGGCGTTGACTGCGGTTCATGACCGGTTCCCCGACAAAGCGCTCGTATTTACCGAAGGATGTCAGGAAGGTGGCGTGCACCTGGGCTCCTGGAAGACAGGCGAGCGCTACGGCCATGACATCATGGGCAACCTGAACAACTGGATGTCGGCCTGGACGGATTGGAACGTCGTGCTGGACGAGCAAGGCGGACCTAACCACGTCGGCAACTATTGCGACGCTCCGATCATTGCAGACACGGTAAACAACGAAGTGATCTACGAAAGCTCCTATTACTACATCGGACAATTCAGCAAGTTCATCAAGCCGGGAGCTAAGCGCATCGCTTCCAGCAAATATACGGATCAGCTCGAAACGACGGCCTTCAAAAATCAGGACGGCTCCATCGCCGTCGTCGTGATGAACCGCACGGACAAGGCGCTGCCGTATGCGCTGCGCTACCAAGATCAGCTGGCGGATACGGAGATTCCTGCGCATGCTATCCAAACCCTGATTTTCTAAGATCCTTCCTCGATAAAAATAAGACCCGGCGACATTCGCCCGGGTCTTTGTCATTTCTCAGCTTCCCCTTACTATTTCACAAGGGCTTTAACCACATCATCGATTTTCTTGCTGTCCGCAATCGGTCCGCTCTTCATCCACGTCTCGAAATTGATCTCGTACACATGACCGTTTTTCACGGCAGGCAATGATTTCCACAGCGGATTATCCAGCAGTTCCTTGGTCTTGTCCTCTGCTCCCGTATCGGTGGTGATGAAGATATGATCGGCTGTCAGCTCTGGAATCTTCTCCATCGAGAGCTTCGTTACCCCCAGCTTCTGATCAAGAACCATCTCCTGCACGAGCTTATGCGGCTTGAGCCCCAGCTCCCCGTGCACAACCGGTCCGGCATACCCCGGTCCCCCGTAGAGACGTAGTTCCTTGGCGTGGACGCGGAGGATAGCGACACTTTGCTCGCCTACAGACTGCTTGATGCGTTCGGCCGCTGACTTCGCCTTCTGATCATAGGCTTGAATGACACCCTCGGCCTTATCTTTCTTGTTCAGCAGATCGCCGAGCGTGCGGATGGTCGCGCGCCAGTCTGCCCGTGCATCCTTGAACGCATACATCGGGGCAACCTTCGAGAATTGCTCATATTTCTTGTCATTGTGGACATTGATCAAGATCAGATCGGGCCCCGCGTCCAGGAATGCTTCGACACTGCCGTCAATGTCTATATCGGGAACGGACAATCCGAGGTATTGCTGCCCGCTCCAGCTGCCGATCCTGGCTTGGCGGATCGGCGTGATGCCTAGCGAGGTAAGCTCGTCCTCCAGATAGATGCCGATAATACGCTTGGGCTCGGCCGGAATCGTGATCTCATGACCGATCTCATCCTTGACCTTCCGCTCCTTCGGAGCCTCCATTACTTGGTTCGCAGGGGCAGGGGCCGAAGCGTTCGGTTGGGCAGCAGGCTGGGCGCCGCACCCCAGGACAAGCATTACGAGTACAGCCGATGCCACACTTAAACTAAACCGGGCCTTTCTCATAAAGTACATTCACTCCTTGGTGTTTGTTGAGAACCATTATCAATTATAGTGTGTTCCCAAAATAGCTGCCAAGGACAAAAACGGAGAATCGTTTGGACTTTTGTGACTTTTACAGCTCTACACCAGCACACCCAGTGCCTCGTCGATCTTAAGCTTGTTCATTTCCAGTCCCTTGCTCATCCAGGTAAAATAACCAACCTCATGCACATGTCCGTTCCTGACGGCCGGGATCTCAAGCCAGCCTGGATGGCTCACCAGTTCAGCCGCCTGGTGTAACGCATTAGGGTCTACCACGAGGAGCAGCCGGTCCACATCCAGCTCAGGCAGACTTTCGAGAGTCAACAGGATGGCTTTGCTTTCCCAGGCTCGGGTCCGCACCAGCCGCGGTGCTGAAAGCTGTAGGTCCCCGTAGAGGACCGGCCCGGCATATCCCCCCATCGGCCCCCCGTATAGACGGAGACCCTCCGCATGTACGCGAAGCAAGGCTACCGTCTGGGAGCCCAGCCTTCGTCTGATCCGCTCTCCCGCTTCCTCAACCTGATTCTCGTAACGGGCTATCGCCTCCTCCGCTTCCTGATCGCGGTCCAGGAATCCGGCAACATCGCGCAAAGCCAGCCTCCAATCCCGGTCATAAGGCAGCTGAATCGCCGGGGCAATCCGGCGGAGCAGCTGCTCCTGATCTGGGCTTATGTAGGTACTGCATAGAATCAAGTCAGGCTCATTCTCCGACAGCAGCCTGGCATGCCGTTCGCCAAACTCCGGCTCATCGCTGCCTAAATCGACAGTGGCACGGACCCTTTCTGCGAGCGGATGCGACTTATCGATCATCGTCGCTGCGGGGCTATGCCCTACAGCGAGCATATGATCGAGGTAGGGAAAGTAGAGGCAGGCTACCTTGTTGTGCCGCTTGCGTTGTATATATGCCGTGGGAGGAACACCGACAGCCTGCTTGAATTTGCGGCTAAAGTAGTACAAATCCTCATACCCCACATCCTCCGCGATATCTCCGACGGACGATTGGCCGCGGACGAGCTCACGCCTCGCATGGCTCATTCGGATATCCGTCAAATAACCCGAGGGTGTCTTGCCCGTCTCTCTCTTAAATACCCGGGAATAATATTCCTGGCTCATCCCAGCCATGCCCGCCAGCATGACCCGAGAGATCGGGTCCATGTAATGCCTCTCCATATACTGAACCGTCGTCCATACGGCTTCCCGTGCGTTGTCCGCTTGCCTGCCGCTTCTGTCCTTCATGATCCCGTACACCAGCTCTTGGAAGGTCATATTCAAGCGGAATCGTTCCAGGGTACTGGCGCCGCTGCGGTCTGTATACAGCCGCTTGGCCCAATCCAGAAGCGGTGGAACGGCGCGATCGGATAATTGCGCGCACCATATAGATTCCCTGGCAGCCTGCTCATCCTCATCATGCTTGTCTGAAGACAGACCCGCAATGGCCCCCGCCTGGAAGCTGATTACGTAGAACGTCATTCCCGTCTCCCCATTCGATACAATGGCTAAAGGGACATCCGAAGCGGCTAAACAGCAGGTGCCGCGTTCAGCCTCGAGGCAGCTTCCTGCAATCTCTAGCCTCCCCATCCCGTCAGCAGTCAGAATCAGCCTGTTCAAACCGCCTCCGCTGTGCGGAAGGTTCACCCGCTCACAACTATCCAGCCTTACAAAGTCAATGTGCACAAACTGGACTAGCTGCTGTTCCAGCGGCCAACGGGCTGCGGAGGGGGCGGACCGCCTCTTCATAGAGGGTTGTCTTGTTGAGTCATTCATTATCACGGCCCCCTTGTATGAGAATAATTATCATTAAATTAGATTATACCAGCAGTAAGCCATTAGTAGCGATAAATGTTCATACAAAAAAGCCTCCCTTCGGAAAGGGAAGCCTGATTCATACACGGTTGCCCGTCTAATAAGCCTTCAAAGATCTATGGAGCCGCTGTGCCTGCAGGGGCCTGAGCTGGAGCCGCATCGGTTGGAAACAGCCGCTGCACCATCGTATTGAATTCCTGCAGCAGTCCGGATACGGGCTTGCCAGCCTGAAGGTCCTGCATGTATCCATTGACTCTACTGACGAAATCCGGACTGGCTGACACATAGACATGCTCGATGCCGGGATGCATGCTCTTCACCGTTTGCGCGATCCGCGCCTTCACTTCGTTATTGCCCTCCACATCCTCGCCATTGCGGGTGGACACGGCCACATAAGCATTATGGTCCGTAAGCAAGACATTGGCCGACTTGACAGGCTCTACGGAGGTCAGGCGGCTGGCGATGTCCTGGGCAGCCTCCAGCTTCGTATTATTGTGCAAGTTGCTTGCATGCGTTCGGTTGGCATACATCCCGCCCTTGATGCCGGGCTGCTGCGGACTAGCTATAGGGTCCGCCCCGTGCTGGAGCGAACGGTAGTTGTGGGTGTCCTGCTGGTTATACCGGGCAGCGGTACATCCCGACGCCGTCAACGCGAGCATGGAAGCAAGAACCGCCACCCCGATGATGTTCTTCGCCAATCGTCTCAGCTCCTGTCTTCAAGTGTTGGAACACGCGAACCTTCTTACCATGTCCATTTGCTTCGCGGTGCATCCTTTTCTTGAAGCAGCAAGTGCTGGGAAGCCATGAAGTCAGCCTCACCGGGAGGTGGTATCATAGTTCTGTCTAGAGCTTGGCATACTAGTCTCTAACCGAACTCTGCGGCTTATTCATGCTACTACTACTCAACCAACGTCGGAGGAAACCGGTGCCGGGTCGCCTGCTCGAAGCCGTAAGCGATCCGCAGCAAGGTTGGCTCGCTGAACGCTCTCCCCGAGAATACGACACCGAACGGTCCCTTGGTCGAATCTCCATCCGCGTCGATGATGCCTTCAGCGGCATAGCCAGCCGGAACGGCAATCAGCGGGTAACCAAGCCGGGCTGCGATGTACATGCCGTCCACGTCTCCGGGCAGCAGCAGAGCATCCAGGCTGTAGGTGTCCAGGACAGCATCAATTCCTTTTTCCAAGGAAAGCCTCATACTGGCTTGTCTCTGCTCCCGGTAGCCTTCCTCATCCAGCTGACAGGCCTCTGCCCGGATCAGATTGTCCTGGCCGAAGCGCAGGGCGGTCTCGGCATGCTGCTCATTGAAGTCAATCAATTCCTTCAACGAATGAACCGGCACCAAATCTGCCAACTGCGACAGGTAACCATTGAGATCACGTTTGAACTCATAGCAAATCAGATCATTGTTCCAGCTCTGTTCCTCCAGATGAAGTTCTACAGGGTCTATCAGGGTTGCGCCTTCTCGGATGAGAGCTGCGATAGCTTGCTCCATAATCAGCCGTCTATCCTGATCCAGATGGTTGTAATAATGCCGCGGTATCCCGATTCTCGCCTGTCGCAAGAATGAAGCATCTAGGAAATCGGTATAATCCCGGTGCGTCCCGGTTTCTCCTGCGGCCCAGGTAGCTTCGTCCCGATCATCTCTGCCGGCAATGACGCTGAGGATAATCGCCGCATCCGTCACAGTGCGGGCCAAGGGGCCTGGCGTATCTTGGCTGCCCGATATCGGGATGATACCGGACCGGCTGGCTAATCCGACTGTAGGCTTGATCCCGACCAGCAAATGCTGGCTCGCCGGACCGACAATGGACCCTGCCGTTTCCGTTCCGATCGCAGCGGCGGCCAGATTGGCTGCTGCTGCGGCAGCCGGCCCCGAGCTGGAGCCGCTCACGAATAATTCACCCGGACCATACGGATTCAACACATACCCGCCATGCGAGCTATATCCTGCCGGCATCCGGCTTGACATAAAATTGGACCACTCGGTCATATTCGCTTTACCGAGAAATACAGCGCCTGCGGAGCGCAGCTTAGCCGCAATGCCTGCATCTGCCGCAGCAAATGAACCGGCCAATGCGATCGAACCCGCAGTGGTTGGCATCCTATCTTTTGTATCGATATTGTCCTTCAGCACCAGTGGGATCCCGTGCAGTTTCCCACGGCTTCCCCGTTCCTGACGTTCCCGGTCCAGAGCCCTGGCCGTCTCTAGAGCATCCGGATTGATTTCCAAAATCGAGTTGATCTTGATGTCATAACGGGCGATCCGCTCCAAGTAAGCCTGCACAAGCTCCTCTGAAGTTACAGCTCCCTCTTCCATAACTGCCTGTAACCGGGTAATATCAGCCTCGATGATCCATTCCTGCAAAGAACTGTCCATTGTCAAAAACTCCTCTTAGCCTTAATCTCTATGGGTATTAACCTATCACAGCACGTCATCTGGAGGATATGGAAAGTTCCTATATAACCGAATTTACGGCGGTAAAATGTCTTCCGGCAAATTTTTCAATGCGTTTTCCCTCTAAAATATGTTTTAATAATAAGATAACCTATTCTGAAGTAGGAACATGCAGAGGAAGGGAGTTCTGACGATGCGCGTAAGTTCTTTTCTGTTACCCAAGGAGGAAGTGGCTTTTATCACCTCTTCCGTTACGATGAAGGATGCTATGGAGAAACTGGAATCCCACCATTACACAGCGATTCCGATCATAGACAATGAAGGAAAGTATATCGGCACCTTGTCCGAGGGCGATCTGCTGTGGAAGCTAAAAAACACCCCAGGGCTGGGCTTTGACAATATGGATCAAGTACCGGTCAAAGACATCAAAAACCGTGTTTATAATGAATGTGTGTGTATCAACGCCCAAATGGAAGATATGCTGGCGCTCGCAGCGGATCAGAACTTCGTCCCCGTTGTGGACGAAAACCGTGTGTTTCTGGGCATTATCCGCCGCAAGGATATTATTGAATATTATACGAAGAATATTACCGACTAACGACCGGTGAATTAGACGCTTATGACAAAAAAAGCAAGATGCCTCCCACTAGAAGGGAACATCTTGCTTTTTGCTTTTGGGTTTTGGGTTTCATGCTAACGTTATGCGCTTATAGCTTGTAAAGCACGACCTCATAATCGGAGAAAGCATCGTCGATCAGCTTGCTCACGATCGTCCAATCTCCATTGGCTAGCCCGCAGCCAATATAGTAAGGCAGAGCAACCGAAAGACTGCGTTCTTGGGCATAGGTCTTTAACGTCGAGAGAGCTTGGCCGAGCGCACGGTAGTCGGTATATACCTTCTTGGAACGACCGTAATGCAGCTGCCCGAATAAGTTCGCAATCACCTTGCCGCCCGTCTCCACGGTTTGAACCTGGCCGAGCAGTGACTCGGGCGTCTTGCCCTGACAAAATTCAAGAAAAGCATTAAACAATGTAGGATACTGTTCCTTCAAGCTTCGGGCTACGCCTGAACCCATCACGGACTGACAGTTGACCTGATGCCCAATCAGATCTTCAGCAGCCTCCAGCAAATTACCCTGGATAACACGCACACCCATCCGAATCACCCTCCTGCTTGAATAAGTAATGAACTTACGTCAACAAGACGGCGAGTATCGCAAGCAGTGCGGGTCCGCCCTGTACCAGCATAATAGACCTTTTGGCTGTCAGGCCTCCGAAAATAGCCGCGACCAGGACGCATATGAGGAAAAAGAGCTGAATCTGCCCGGCCACGACCGCATCGGGATATAACAACCCCCAGATCAAGCCTGCGGCCAGAAATCCGTTGTACAACCCTTGGTTTGCAGCCAAAGACTTGGATGCCTCCGCGAACTCGCGCGTTGTCCCGAAGGTTTTCATCCCCTTGGGGGTTGCCCACATGAACATTTCTAGGAATAAGATATAAATATGCTCGAGAGCAACAAGACCAACCAAAATTAAACTAAGAATACTCATTCAGCTCCTCTTCCTCCAAATCTACTTCCCTATAAACGCATTATTGGATAGGTCCGTGCATGCGGAGCCTGATGGCTGAGATCACGTTCTTCTGCTCTTCAATTGTTCTCCGGTACGTCTCCAATTGCTCTAAAAAAAGCTGATAGTCCTCTTCCGCTGCCTGTAGCTGCTTCTCGGCAGCCAGCAGTTTGAGGCGCAGCTGCTCTCTCTCCTCCGAACCGTCCACAAAGCGTCCCCCTTCATGGGTAATCGGAATGCTTAGACCATCCGAACGCGGCCGGCTTCGTCTACGACGAACTTTTCCCGGCGTACGCGCGTCTCTTCCTTGTACAATTCCACGATGCGGTTCGGACTTGCCGAGTCGTCAATACGGACGCTCCATCCGTTGCTGTCGAACAAGGCGACGACTTCCTCCAGCTCCAAATCCTTATAGCGCAATAGCCCGCTCAGGCCTGCCCATCTTTTTAACAGCACTTTCGTCGAGTGATTCAGTTTATCCGAAGTGTCAGTGATGGTTTTCTTTTTGAGGGTCATGTCCGTATGCCTCCAGTGGCTTAGAATCAATTATTTACATCCCATGATCATATCATGTTATATATACGGAAACAATACGCAGAAATCCTTCCTGCCAGCGTTCTTTCTTCGAGCTCCGGTATTCCTCCGCGACAAAAAAACAGGCCCCTGCTCCGCAATGTCATTTAGTTAACTCAAAGACAAGACCGGGAATAAAAATGGAATCCAAAAACGGCATGGGAAAAAGCCCAGTGCCGTTTCTTTTTTTGGAGGTATTCGGATTTTGTGGTTGAATGAACGATGTCAATGATCCACATTAACCATGAAATGGTAAATTCTAAAAAACGGGACAAGAAGGAGGAATTGAATGTACGGTACAAGTATAGTCTACTAGAAAATTAAAATCCGGTTGAAATGTTTTAATTATGATTGTGACAAGATGCCGGAACATACTTAGGGGTACCGCCAACATTCTAACGAAAATATACTTAAGCCCTGAATCGCGTCTGACTTGGCGTTTCCTTTCCTTTCTCTTAGCTTGGTCACCCGACAAACTGAATTAGACTGACTCATAAAGAAGCAGTGACGGACTAGGAATTCGAAAGACCTAGACTTTCGCTGCTTTTATTGGCTAACGTGTCGTGGAATTTTAGAGTGACTCGGATAAAACTCTGATCGCTTGAGACTGTTAAGGCGGGTCCAGCACAGCATCATTATCGGCCACCGGAATCTGCTCTGTTGCCTGCATCAATAAGAGCAGACCGAGAGCGCGAATAATATTCATGAAATGGATTGTAGAATACGAACGATCTCATTTTCAATATCGGAATCGTCAACAGAATCCAGATATTCAGGTCTAATCACTTGATACCGTTTCATTTTATAAAATTCCACAACTGCTTGTTTCAAGGTGAGATCATACCACTGAATACTAAATGTCGGTTCCAAGATGCGCCGCAGCGTAGCATCATCTTGAACTAAAGACAGCATAGCGTGTATTCTGTTGAAAATCTTCTTATCCATCCCGCTTTCAAAAAATGTTTGTAAATTTTTATTCCGATTTGTTTGGGCAATGACAAGAGTTTCAAAAAGCCGCGGATAGTATTCCTTGAGGTCTTGAAGGAACAAATCGGATAAATATATAACACATATCAACGATTGCAGAAACGTTTTTTGATAACGCTCAATAAAAGAGACGGAATCATCATTTACAACGGCATCAGCCTGCTGCAAATAGTTAATTCCATGCTCTACAACCTGCTCGATGATTTCATCTTTCGATGAAAAATGCTTATAAAGCGTCACTTTGCTAATATCCATATGTTTGGCGATATCGTCTATTTTCAATTGGCTGAATCTGGTTTTTCTAATTACAGGTTTGATTTTATTAATATAATGTTCTGCGCTCACGGGTTTTCTCACGATTGAAGCCTCCTTTGATGCTCATCACTAATATTATAATATAATCATTGTTATCACAAACGATAATAATAAAAAATATTAAATTAACTATTTTAATAAAATTAGTTTATTTATTTATCCCCTTGTTGTATAATCGATCCTGTAACTAATATCCAAATTACGGATTATACAGAGGAGGCAAGATTAAAATGGAAAATTCCAGCAAGGGAAAGTACGCTGGTAAGAAAGTCGTGATCACGGGAGGTAGCAGCGGGTTCGGCTTCACAACGGCGAAGTTGCTGGCGGATGAAGGTGCGTGCGTTCTGATCACTGGGCGTACCCAAGCTACGCTCGACTCAGCTCGTGAACAACTTGGCAACAACGCGGTCGCAGTGCTAAGCGATGCCGCGTCACTCAAGGATATCTACGCGTTGGCCGACCGGGTGAAAGCAGAGTTCGGCACGTTCGATGCCCTGTTCGTTAACGCTGGTGTCACGCGCTTCGCGCCTTTTGAGGCGGTGACGGAGGATGTGTACGATGAGCTACTAACAATCAACGCCAAGGGTCCGTACTTCACCGTGCAGAAACTCGCCCCGTTGCTGAGCGAAGGAAGCGGCGTGGTGCTCACCACCTCTGTCGTCAACGTGTTGGGGATCCCGATGATCAGTGCATACGCGGCCAGTAAAGCAGCGCTGCGCTCTATGACTCGCAGTATGGCCCGCGAGCTGTTGCCGCGGAAGATTCGCGTCAACGCAGTCAGCCCTGGCCCCATCGACACAGGCATCTTGGAGAAGTCGATGCCGAAGGATGCAGCCGAACAAACTAAGGCGCAGATGAGCCAGGAGAATCCGATGCTGCGAGTAGGCGACCCCCTTGAGGTTGCCAAAGCAGTCGCATTTCTTGCGTTCGACGCCACTTACACCACCGGGGCTGAGTTCCCTGTGGACGGAGGCGGGTCTCAGATCTAAGTTACGGTGATAACCGTTCATCACCTGTTCCTACGTTGCAACATCTTCCACTTGTGTGGCATCAGATTAACCCCTTCGAGCTGCAGCGAGAGTACGTGGGCCCATTGAGGCTACAGCCCACCATTATAAGGAGGATTTTATTATGCGTATTTTTGTCACAGGAGCAACAGGCTACATCGGTTCCGCCGTCGTCCGCGAACTTATTGATGCGGGTCATAAGGTCATTGGCCTTACCCGCTCAAACAATGGCGCCGCGGTACTGAAGGAAGCAGGGGCCGAGGTGCACCGCGGTGCCCTTGACGACCTCGATAGACTTCGCAGTGGCGCCGCCGCTGCGGACGGCGTCATTCACCTGGCGTTTAAGCACGACTTCTCGGACTTCGCCGGATCGCTCACAACCGATCTGCGCGCCGTCGAGACAATGGGGGCGGTGCTCGAGGGCTCCGGCAAGCCGTTCGTGATCACCGCTCACATGAATGGGATGGCATCGGAGAACGCGGCGTTCGCGCTGGCTGGAGTGCGAACATCGGTCGTCAATCTCGCACCGTCCGTGCACGACGAGACAAAAGCTGGCTTCGTCTCAATGTTGATCGACATTGCTCGTGACAAAGGCGTCTCGGCCTACATCGGTGACGGGTCCAACCGCTGGCCGGCCGTACATCGCCTCGATGCGGCGCGCTTGTTCCGCTTGGCGCTGGAAGCCGCCCCGGCGGGGTCACGGCTTGACGGGGTCGGAGACGAAGGCGTGCCATTCCACGACATCGCCGGCGTCATCGGTAAACACCTGAACATGCCGGTGGTCAGTATTTCTCGCGAAGAGGCAGAAGCCCACTTCGGTTTTCTCGGCCGCTTGGCGGTGCTTGACATCCCGAGGTCGAGCGTACAGACTCAGGAACTCTTGGGATGGCGGCCTGTGCATCCCGGGCTAATCGCGGATCTTGAACAGGGTCACTATTTCAACGGCTGAACGCTCATCGACTCTCTCGGTGTCGAGGCGTGAAACTATACTTTGAAGCTGCCGACAACAATCGGCAGCTTCCACTGTGCTAACTCGCCTATTATTGCAGATGTGTAGGGACAGTAGTGCGTGTAATTTCTTGTTCATTAACTATTTATGTCCTTGTTCCTCCGACACGTTTTCAATAGGCATTCAATCTTCTTTTCCGTGTAGACGAAGCTAGCAGCTGATTTGTGGCGGATTTTGCGTGTATTCTTCTGCCCTTGGCGAATGTGTCGAATCGGCAAAATGTTTTGCGAATCAGTGCTCCAACATCGGGCGGGGGTTCATCTTCCCATAAGAACTGCTCGTGAGGTTTTCCCTCAAGCAGCTCACCCCGTAAACTTTTTCAAGGGGCTTCGCCGCACTTTTCCAACTGCTTGTCAAGTCCTTTTTTTCTCTTTTTCTTGCAAAAACAAGAGCAGGCTATCTTTTCGATAACCTGCTCTTGTTCTTGATATTTGGCCATGCGCCTTAACTTAATGACATTGCCCTGTCCCGCCTGTTCCACCCCATAATCCTAGTGTAACTTTCTCAGTTTGCGCGCTGCAAGTTCTTTGCGCAATTCCTGCTCTACCGACTCGGCCAGCATGTCGAATTTCTCCGCAACCGTATATTGGAGCGGTTTCCCGCAATGAGAGCAGCGGCTCATCTGCAGTTCGGTCTGACGCAAGCAATACGGGCATTTTATCATCGGACAAGCCACCTTTCGGATATGAAGTTCGATGTCGAACTTCCCGTTTTTCCTATTGAAGCTATTATAGCCCCCCTGTCCTCAAGATTAAAGAACTTTGTTCCCTAGAAACGGCCGGACTTGAAGATAGCATAGACCAGCCACAGCCCGAGTATTCCGGCGAGACCCAGCCCGAGCTCAATGACCGGAAACTTCCAAAGCATCGAATCCTGATGCCCCATAGACGAGCCTACGATCAGTCCGGCCATCATGATGCTAAGGGACAGCAGCACGATGCTGAATGACATTTTGTTGGTGATGCGGTCCATTTTATTCAGCACGTCCTTCAGCTCAGGCGTTGTGATTTCCACCCGCAGCTTCCCCTTCTGGACGAAGGTGCTTAGGCTCTTCAGGCTGAGCGGGACCTCTGTGACCAGATCCATGTAATCGGGGATGTCCTCCAGCCATTTTTTCGCCAATTTCCCCAGATCGAATTGCTCGCGGAACATCCGCTTGCCATAAGGCTCGGCCACATCAAACACGCTGAACTCCGGATCGAGCGCCGTGACGACGCCTTCCATCGTCAGCAGCGTCTTGCCGAGCAGAGTCATCTCCGCAGGGATGCGGACGCGGTGTCTGAAGGCCACGCCGAATAAGTCATTGACCGCCTCACCCATGCTGATCTGGCTGAAAGGAACCTTGTAGTACTTATCCCGCAGCAGGTCCACGTCCGCACGCAGCGCAGCGGCATCCACATCGTCCGGCACGATGCCCATCCTGGTGATCGCCCGTAGGATACCCTTGGTGCTCTGATTACGCAGTGCGATTACGAGGGAAGCAAAATGCTTTTTCATCTCCGGAGACAGCCTTCCAACCATCCCAAAATCGATCAGCCCCAGGCTGCCGTCCGGGAGAACCATCACATTGCCCGGGTGCGGATCTCCGTGAAATAAGCCCTCGACCAGAATCTGATGAAAGATGAGCGAGGCCAGCCGCCTGGCGATGATCTTGCGGTCATGTCCGTCCCGGTCGAGCTGCATATGCTCGGATAGCTTGATCCCCGTCATGAATTCCATCGTCAGCACTTTGCGCGTACAGTAGTCCCAGAACAGCCGGGGGACCCGGACGTGGCTCATCCGCTCGCTTTGCTGCGCGAATTTCTCTCCATTACGCGCTTCCGCCGCATAGTCCAGCTCGGCACGAAGCGACTTGGTCAGTTCCTCGACGACTTCGCGGAGCCTGTAGTTTCGGGCCCAGTCCAGCCGGTTCTCTGCAAGCCGGGACAACTCGGCAAGAATGTCCAGATCCGCTTCGATCACGGCGGCAATCTTCGGCCGCTGCACCTTCACAGCGACGACTGTTCCATCCGGGAGCCTAGCCCGGTGAACCTGGCCGATCGAAGCAGATGCCACCGGTACCGGATCGAACTCCCGGAACAGCTCACCGATGGTGTCCCCGAGCTCTTCTTCCACGATCCGGACCGATTCTTCATAGGAAAAAGGCGGCACATGGTCCTGAAGCTGCTCCAGCTCCGCAATCATCTCGGCCGGAAGCAGATCAGGGCGCGTGCTGGCGATTTGTCCAAGCTTGACGAACGTCGGACCCAGCTCTTCCAGAATCAGACGAACCCGCTCACCGACCGTTTTCTTATGAATATCGTCCCTCGACCCGCCACGGAAAAACGTAACAGTCTCCGAAAAGCCAAGCTCGTGAACGATGAAGCCGAAGCCATTGCGGACCAGCGCCGCGGCAATCGTCCGGTACCGCTGAAGATGACGTATTCTTCTCCTGACTATCATGATAGCATCCTCCCCGGCACCGGCTACGCGCTATTCGGCCTCCAGCCTGCCCTTGATCAGCCGCTCCAATTGATCCACTCGCTGCGTCAGTTGCTCCAATTCTGCTTTGGTCGCCCATTTCTTATCGCCGATTACCGCCTGGACGCGCTCGCTAACAGCAGATTCCATGCTCGCCCGTGCAGCCTCTCCCTTGCGGACGAGCTCCTCCACGAGCTCCGATGATTCACTCCGGCTGACCTCACCCTTCTTGACCAACTCCTCGACAGCCTTCTCGATCTGCTCCTTGCTCTCCACCGCCACACCGAGGCCCAGCGCTATGGCCCGATTCAGGAAGTCCCTCATCGTGTTCATCTCCTTCGGATTCTCATTACTTCCAGTGTCTTCCCTCATTTATATTACCACCCTGACCGATCCTGAATACCCGACGGAAAAAAAACCTCGACTTTGTTATAACTAATTTGTTAATAACATATTGATATTAAGAATAAATTGTGCTATCTTATTGATACTATCAATTTAACAATATGGAAGGTGGAGATCTACCATGTTCGGATTCCATTTCGTCAAATTTCAGCCGAGCGATTATGTCATGCAGGTCAAGAACGGCCGGATTGTCAAGGAAGGCGTCGGTCTCTCCTTTTATTACTATGCTCCCACCACTTCGGTGGTCGTCGTGCCGGTGTCATCCATAGATGTTCCGTTTATGTTCGAGGAAATGACGAATGACTTTCAAACCGTGACCGTGCAGGGTCAGGTTACCTACCGGATTGTCGATTATCACAAGACGACACAAATCTTGAACTATACCTATAACCTAAGGACAAACAGCTATCACTCGGACGATCCCGGCAAGCTCTCGCAGCGCGTCATTCACATCGTCAAGGTTCAGACCAAGAAGCCTCTGGAGAAGATGCCCTTGAAGGAAGCGGTCCAATCCAGCGAGCAGCTGGCCCAGCGGATTACCCGGGAGGTCGCTGAGCATCCGGAGCTGGAGAAGCTCGGAATCGAGCTGATGGGGCTGTCCATTCTGGCTATCCTGCCCAATAAGGAAACGATGAGAGCTCTGGAGGCGCAGGCACGCGAGGAAATTCTCCGTCAGGCAGATGACGCCCTGTATATCCGCCGCAATGCCTCCATTGACCAGGAGCGACGGGTCAAGGAAAACGAGCTGAACACCGAGCTCGCGGTAGAAGCCAAGAAAAAGCAGATCCGGGAAGCCCAACTGGAGGCTGAACGCGTGATGAAGCAGAAGAAAAACGAGATCGAAGCTGAGCAGCTGCGTTTCAATACAGAGCTGGAGGCGAAGAAGCGGGAATGGATCGGGCTGACGACCGCCAATAAGAAAGCCGAGGCGGATGCCAAGGCCTACGAGCTTGCCGCTGTGATGAAGTCGCTGGAGGGAATCGCCCCCTCGGTGCTCCAGACGATGGCGAATATGGATATGAAGCCGGATAAACTCATCGCCATCGCCTTCCAGGAGCTGGCCGGTAAAGCCGAGAAGATCGGACAGCTTACGATTACACCGGATCTGCTCCAAGGCTTGTTGACGGGTCCAGCTACCGGCGGGCCGGCTGCTAAAGGCGGAGGTGCGCGATGACGGAACGGATGACGGAGAATAAGATCGTACTGATCAAGCGCAAGACGCGGCTGGAGGAGCTCGTTGTCCGCTATAATACGGTTCAGCAGGCGCAATTCTACATCGAGCGGCTCGGAGCGGATTTCGAAGATTATCGGGAGGAGGATGCCCGCTATAGGCAGGCGGTTGCGGAAGCGGCAACCCAGTTGGAGACACTGGGCCGGCTTCAACTGCTGGACCGGGAGCAGGTGCCGAATTATTTGTTCGGTCCGTCCGATACCGTAGTCGTCCTCGGGCAGGACGGCCTTGTCGCCAACACGCTCAAGTATGTGACCGGACTGCCGCTCATCGGGGTCAATCCCGATCCGCAGCGCTGGGACGGCATCCTGCTTCCCTTCACGATCGGGGATTTGCGGCATATTGTGCCCGATGTCCTGCTCGGACGCCGTCCGCTCCGGGAAGTTACACTAGCCAAAGCTGAGCTAAACGACGGGCAGTGCCTGTATGGGGTCAATGATCTGTTCATCGGACGC
The DNA here is from genome assembly GCF_038070315.1 of Paenibacillus filicis. Taxonomy (NCBI): domain Bacteria; kingdom Bacillati; phylum Bacillota; class Bacilli; order Caryophanales; family Paenibacillaceae; genus Paenibacillus; species Paenibacillus filicis. Next base: position 316,591 of record NZ_JBBPCC010000002.1, read on the forward strand.
AAAACTCATGTCTCTGCCCGCTACCAGCTCAGACTCGGCCAGCAGTCCGAGCAGCAGTCGTCGAGCGGTGTCATCGTGTCGACCGGCATGGGCTCTACCGGCTGGCTAAGCAGCGTCTGGGCCGGAGCCGCGGGCATCGTCAGCTCTGTCATGCAAGAGCCTCTGCCACATGCCGGCATCCGGGAACAGGCGCTGTCCTGGGATGCAGACCGGCTGTATTTCGCGGTCAGAGAGCCCTTTCCGAGCCGGAATACCTCCGCGGAGCTGGTATTCGGACAAATCGCAAGTGGCCAGCAGCTGCGGATTACCTCCCAGATGCCCGAGCATGGCGTCATCTTCAGCGACGGCATCGAGAGCGACTTTCTGGAATTCAACGCTGGCGTAGAGGCGGTTATCTCTGTTGCGGAGCAGAAAGGGCTGCTGGCCGTATAGCAGACGAGCTAGGCTTCTGCCGAACATCCTGGATGAACCCTATCCCTTCCCAAGGAGGAGCAGGTGACCAGAGGACATTTAGTCGGCAGCTCCACTCGTCTCCGTTGTCTTCAGGAAAAGCTCCCTGGCCGTTTGCACAAACAGCTTGACCGCAATTGACGACTCCTCCATAGAGGGGACGGCAAGATGAATCTCCCGGTACGGCTTCGGCTCCAGCATCCGGGGCCGAACGTTAGGCGGCAGCACGGACAACGAGACGGAGCTGCCGGATATGATGGCAAAGCCCAGCCCCTCCTGCACCATATTGAGTGCCGTACTTACGTTGTGGACCGCGTACTTGGTGTTGGGAAGTGCCCCTCTTCTCTGGAACTGCTCATAGATGGGGATTTCATAGCCTCCCTTACAAATAATAAGCGGGATTCCGCTCAAGTCTTCGATGCGTATGACCTCCCGGCTCTGGAGCGGATGATCATCCCTCAGATAGGCCACCATCTCTTCTCTCAGCATTGTCACCGTCTCGAACTCCTCCGTAGGAGGAATCAGCCAGCCCACATCTACGATTCTGGCTGCCAGCCACTCCCGGATCTCATCGATGGAACCCTCGAGCAGATCGAACTTCAGACGGGGATATTTCTCCCCGATCACCCGGAATATTTTCGGCAGAAAGTAGGCTGAGGCAGTGGGAAACGAGCCGATCCGGATCGTACCGACCTCAAACCCTTTTTCCGCAGCGGCCTCCTGCTCGACCTTCTCATAGCCCTGTAAAATATCACGAAAATGGACGAGCATTCGCTTGCCTAATTCGGTTAATAGAATACCCGTCCGGCGGTCGCGGATCAGCAAGGTAACATCCAGCTCATGCTCCAGCGAGGAGATGGCCCGGCTGACTGCCGGCTGGGTCATATTCAGCTCCAGCCCGGCTTTGGTAAAGCTTCCGGTCTCGGCAATCTTGACGAACAGCTTGAGTTGCAGGAATGTCATAACAGATCCGGTATGCCCCCTATGAGTAACATTCATTTCATTAATGGCCGTGGGTATTGTATCATGGGAATCATTCAGCAACAAGGAGTGATCTTATATGCCGTCTCTATCACGTAAGCAGACAGCCCTCTACCTCGCCTTCCTGGTCCTCGTCTGGGGGATCAATTGGCCGTTAACCAAGCAGGCGCTGCTTCACGCCCCACCTTTGCTTTTTGCGGGGCTGCGCACGTGCCTGGGTGGCTTGATCCTAATAATATTCGCCCTGCCTGGCTACAAGAAGCTTCGCCTCAGATCGACATGGCCGGTTTACCTGCTGTCGTCGCTTCTGAATATTATGCTCTACTACGGACTGCAGACAATCGGACTGAATTATATGCCGGCGGGTCTATTCTCCTCCATTGTATTCCTGCAACCGGTGCTGCTGGGTCTCTTTTCCTGGCTATGGCTGGGCGAGGCTATGTCCGGGCTCAAGCTGACCGGGCTGATCCTCGGATTCGTCGGGGTCGGCACCATCAGCATCGGCGGACTGGCGGGGCATATCTCCCTGACCGGTGTGCTGCTCGCTCTAGGCAGTGCGGTAAGCTGGGCGCTCGGCACCGTCTATATGAAGAAAACGTCAGACCAGGTGGATATCATTTGGGTCGTCGCCCTGCAGGTTATGATCGGCGGTATCGTCCTGCTTGGTACGGGCTCAGCGGTGGAGAGCTGGTCGGCTATCTCGTGGAACCTGTCATTTATCTTCAACTTATTGTTTATCTCTGTCTTTGTCATTGCCCTGGGCTGGCTGGCCTACTTCAAGCTGGTAGGCTCCGGGGAGGCGAGCAAGGTGGGAGCCTTTACGTTTCTTATCCCGCTCATCGCCATTACCTGCAGCGTACTTTTTCTCGGGGAGTCCGTGACTCTGAATCTGGTCGCCGGATTTGTACTCATCCTCCTGAGCATCGTGCTGGTGAACTTCAAGCGCAAGCCATCTTCGGCAGAGGCTCCTCTGTCTGCTGTCTCAAGACTTAGAAAAACCTAGCCTACCGCTAGGTTTTTCTCCTTTTACAGCCCTGAACGGGTTGTGGACTGACCCGCCAAATTCCTTCGCCCCATTCATTCCCAATATCCTGCGTCCCTTCCTGCTCACATCCGCTGTCATGCCCCCAAAGAAATCTATGGAGAGAAGGCATCTCGATAGAGCGCAGGTATAAACCCTTGCCGATTTGGCCGATCCTGATAAGGAAAAGGAGGTGAACTCTCATGGCAAAAGATGTACTCTGCGAAGTGAATTCCTGTAAATACTGGGCCGCGGAAAATAAATGCAGCGCGTCCTCCATCTATGTCGTCAGCCACCACAACGGCACCAACGCCCGCAATTCGGAAGAAACAGACTGCAAGACGTTTGAATCGCGCATCTAAGCATGGAAAAAGAGGCCATCACGGCCTCTTTTCTTGTGGGCATCTATCTGTAAATTACCGTCTTGCACCAATCCGGCTGCTAGCTGGTAAAACTATCTTAGATCATGCCAGAAGTTAACCGGCTCCATCTCCTTGTTCAGCGGAGCGAACCGATACCCTTCCTCACGGAGCGCCTCCAAAATACGGGGAAGCACCGCTACGGTGGAAGCCTCGTCATGGAACAGGACGACAGGCGTCACATGCTTGCTTTTCAAGTGGCGGATATCTGCCAGTACCCCTTCATACAGCTTATCAGGATCCTGCGTATACTTCCAATCGTTGGAATCCACATTCCAGTCCCATAGCCGGTAGCCTGCCCCGGCAGTCGCATCCCGGTAAGCCCCGGTAAAGAGCGGCTTGCTTCCATAAGGCGTGCGGATCAGACTGGTCTTCACCTCAGCCGCCTGGAGCAATCGTTTGTTAGCCTGATTCATCTCGTCCAGCGCCGATTGAGGAGATTTGTAGAACTTTTCATTGACATGTGTCATCCCATGCAAGCCGGGCTGATGCCCTTCCTTGACCATGCGTTTGACCGCATCCGGATAAGTGGATATATGATTGCCGAGCATAAAAAACGTCGCTTTCGCCCGGTAAGACTTCAGATGATCGAGCAGCTCCAGCGTGCTCTTGGAAGGACCGTCATCGAAGGTTAGATAGATCGGAGGCTTACGGGCCTCAAGCTCCTCCTCAATCGCCGCTTTCTGCTCCTCTTCGAACTGCTTGTCGCTTCGGGTCGCCTCGCTGTTTTTCAGCCGAAGCATCGGGATATCCGGTAAGCTCGTCACCTCATAGCCGAAATAACCGGCCAGATAGGAGACCGGCACCAGCAGCTTGCCTTCACGGACAAACTGCCACATCACGAAGGACTTCCCTTTGTCATTCACCGCCAAATTCTCGTGATAGCGCAGCACAAGCGTATGCCCGGCCTTGGACAGGCGGATCTCGGGCTCCTCCTCCACCAGTTCGACATGCATCGCCTCAGCCAGCACCCGAACCGGGGCAAAAGCTACCTCGTCATGCACCTCGGGAGTCACTCCCCCGAAATCCAGCCGCTCCTCATTCACGCCGATATACAAATCCGGCTGCAAGACTTGAGCCTGCACCGCCTTGGGCGCCGCAGGCCAGAGCAGAAACAAAATCAAAGCGTAAAACAGAATTCGACAGGAAGAATAGCGCATCAAGACACCTTTCCGATCTCTGGGTCATACGTGCAGCCTGAGATCCATGGGTATAGGATGCCGATAGTAATTCGAGGCACAGCGGTAAAAATCCTGCACACTACTCGATACGAAATTCGGCATACACCATTTTCCGGATCGGCGTACCGACTCCTTCAATCTTCTTACCCACACGGTAGCTGCCTGAAGCCAGCTCGCTGAACGTGATGCTTTGCTCCCATTGGCCCCCGGGAGACAGCACATAGCCAATGGACACGATAGCCTCCATCCTGCCCGTTCCCGTCTTGACCCAATTCTCGCCCTCCCGCGCTCGAACTCGTAATCCAGGCCTAGCGATAACGCCTACCATCGTCACAACTCAAGCTTTGCCGCCATCCAGCGCATGAACATCCACGCCTTCCAGCCAGTCACGGACCGGGGCGATGACTGCTTCGACCGTCCCCGGGGCAAATGGCGAACGTAGTCCCGCTACCTCGACGAGCTCGCTGAATGAGCGGCTGCCGCCTTCCCGGCATAGCCGGACGTAATCGGACCAGGCCTGCTCAGGGTCCGCCTGCGCGTGCGCCCAGAACTGCAGCGCGCAAATCTGCGCCAGCGTATAGTCGATATAATAGAACGGGGAGCGGAAAATATGCCGCTGCTGGAACCAGTAGCCGCCCCGGTTCAGCAGATCATTTTCCTCCAAAGCCAGGTCTGGCCGGTAGATGCGCTCGAGCTCGCGCCACTTGGCCTTGCGCTCGGCAGGCGTTGCCTCCGGATGCTCATAGACGAAATGCTGAAATTCATCCACAGCCGTCCCGTAAGGGATGAACAGGATAGCTGAGCTGAGATGCTCGTACTTGTACTTCTCCGTGTCCTCCTCGAAGAACAGCTCCATCCAGGGCCAGGCGAAAAACTCCATGCTCATCGAATGAATCTCGCAGGCCTCCAGCGTCGGATGCAAATATTCGGGCACCTCATGATGACGGCTCATGTATTTCTGAAAAGCATGACCCGCTTCATGCGTCAAAACATCGATATCCCCGCTCGTCCCGTTAAAGTTGGAAAAGATGAAGGGAACCTGCTCTGTCTTAATATAGGAGCAGTAACCGCCGACCGCTTTACCCGTCTTGCTGACCAGATCCATCAGTCCCCGGTCCGTCATCATCCGGAAAAATTCATCTGTTTCAGGCGAAAGCTCCGCGTACATTCGCCGTCCGTGCCCGATAATCCAATCCGCATCGCCCTTGGGCGTAGGATTGCCGGAGGGAAACCGGTAGCCGGCATCGTAGTAGGCCAGTCGATCCACCCCGAGCAGCTCCCGCTGCTGACGGCGGATACGCGATGCCAATGGCACCAGATGCGTGCGCACTTGTTCCCGAAATACCGCAACATCGGCTGCGGAATAATCCGACCGCTTCATCCGCGCATAGCCAAGCTCGACAAAGCTCGAATACCCCAGCTTGCGAGCGATGTTGGTCCGCACTTGAACCAATTGGTCGTAAAGCTGATCCAGCTCCTCCTCATGCTCCGCAAAGAAAGCATACACAGCATCCTGCGCCTGCTTGCGCGTCGCCCGGTCCTTGGAGAGTATGTACGGAGCGAGCTGTGACAGGTTCAGCTCCTGGCCGCCGAAGCGGATTACGGCCGAAGCCGTTAGCTTCGTGTAGTCGGAGGACAGCTTGTTCTCCAGACGCAGATCCTCGATGATGGCCGGGTTGAAGGTCTTCACCGTTAGCTCCGCGATGCGGAACAGCTGCGCGCCCCAGCGCTCCTCCAGCTCAGGACGGAATGGCGTCATGATCAGGGCTTCGTAATAGCGGGACACCAGTCCCTGATAGACAGGCGTGCTCCGGTCGAAAAATTCCTGCTCTGCTTTGTAAAAAGCATCTGCCGTGTTGATTGTATGCCGGATGCGGGCAATGGCCGCCATCGACTCGAAGGAGCTTCGCAGACGATTGATGTCCTCCAGAATAACGAGCTGAAGCTCCGCACTCCCCGCTTGTGAGAAGGCTGCTAGCAGCTCCTCCGCTTGTCTGGAGACCTGTTCCATATCCGGACGTTCGTAGGGAAAATCTTCAAATTTTAGATGCATGGCTTGCTGCCTCCTTGTTTTTAACCAATGGTTATAACTTAGCGGCAACCGGCTTTTCTTGTCAACGACAAAAACGCCCGGCGGCCAAATGCCGGACGTTCGTTAACTGGCAAGCTTATCCCATTCTGCGCCGGAGCAGCAGGTACAGGAAGTAAGGGGCGCCGATGCAGGAGATCATGATTCCGACGGGTACCTCGACGGGCGGCATCACGATTCTGCCCCCCATATCGGCTGCGGTCACCAGGACCGCTCCCAGCAGTGCCGACGATGGCAGCAGAAAGCGATGGTTCGGACCGACTAACAGTCTTGCCAGATGCGGGATGACCAGACCGACGAAGCCGATCCCGCCGGCCACGGCCACGACGCTCCCGGCCAAGCCTACGGATACTGCGAGCAAGAACAGCCGCGTGCGGTCGATACGCATGCCCAAACTGCGGATGCTGTCCTCATGGAGATGCAGCGTATTCAGATGCTTCCAGCTTAGCATCGCGAGGACTGCTCCCCCCGCCGTCCAGGGCCAGATGATCCCCGCATGCTCCCAGGACCGTGCATAGAGGCTGCCCTTGAGCCACACCAGCGCCTGAGCAGCCGAGGGCGCGTATTTGACAACAAGCAGGGCAACCAGCGCATGCAGACCACCGGAGATGGCAATACCCGTCAGGATGAGCCGCTGAGGCTTGACTCCCCGGCTGTACGCCAGGATATAGATGAGCAGACTCGTAGCGGCCGCCCCGGCGAAAGCAAACCAAGGCAGCCAGGCGGCCGAGTAGCCCGGAACAGCTAATATAAAAAGGACGGTCACCAGGCCTCCGCCGGCCGTAATGCCCATCAGATCGGGAGCAGCCAGCGGATTGCGCGTTACGCCTTGAAGAACCGTCCCCGCTAACGCCATATTGATCCCGACCAGGATGGCGATCACCAGGCGTGGGAGCCGGTAATCATAGACGACTCCATCGCGCAGCGCGATCTCCTCAAACATCTGGCTCAGCGGGGTTGGGACAGCGCCCAGACGCAAGCTGAGCGCCGAAGCAACCAGCAGCAGGACAACGCCAGCGGCCATCACTGCGATAAATCGCCGTTTTGTGCTTTGCACTCAGCTTCCCCCCAGTTTCCGTCGCATCAGGTATAAGAAAAACGGCGTTCCCAGCACGGCCGTCAGGATACCGACCGGCGTATCCGTCGGGTACAGCACCCACTGCCCTGCGATATCGGCAAGCAGCAGCAGATTCGCTCCCGCCAGCGCCGATACCGGCATCAGGATGCGGTAGTCGGTGCCTGTCCACAAGCGCATCATATGCGGGACGATCAGACCGACAAAGCCGATCGGACCAGCCAGAGCGACGGCTCCGCCGACCTGGATCATCACGAGCACGAAGGCTATGCGGCGGACACGGGACACCTGCTGCCCCAGTCCTTGGGCCGCCTCCTCACCTAAGGCAAGCACATTGAATGACTGGGCCAGCAGTAAACTGGCGAGTGCGGCAGGCACGATGCTGATCAGGCCTAGCTGCACGTCCGTCCAGTTCGTCCCGGACAGCTTACCGGCCATCCAGTACAAAATCTCCGACAGCTTCTCGTCGTGAAGGATAATCAGACCGGTCGTCAGCCCGCCCATAAACAGCGATACCGCCACGCCGGCCAGCAGGAGACGGACTGCCGTGTACCCTGCCATCTGCGACAGGGTATATACGATGCTGCCGCCGACCGCTGCTCCCAGGAACGCTGCGATCAGAATCTGGGCCGTCACTTCCTTCAGTCCGAATAGAGTCAGAGAAAGCACCACGAAGAATGAAGCGCCCTGATTGATCCCGACAATCTCAGGATCGGCCAACGGGTTTCGGGTGATGCCCTGTAACATGCAGCCCGCCAGTGATAGAGCTGCGCCGATCAAGAGAGCCAATACCACGCGCGGCATGCGGACGTACCACACCTTATAGACGAGCAGGTTCGTCGTATCCAGACTGAGCAGCTCCGGCAGCCGGCTCCAGCTCATATTCTTCACACCCGCGAGAAGTCCTACGGTTCCCAGTACGATCATCAGTCCTAAGAGCCCGATACATAAAAAAAGGGCAGACTGGGTCTGCCCCTGCCTGCCTGACAGCAGCCGATTCACCTCGATAACCTCCTCTTATTTGCTTCCGGTCATCATCTGTACGGCTTGGTCCAGGATCAGATCGGCAGCCAGCGGACCACGGCCCTTGGACCACAGATCGCGGCTCACCTCGAATGCCTTCTGTTCCTTCACCGACTTGAGATTTTTATAAAGGGGGTTATTCGCCCACTTCTTAGGTTCGCCGTAGAGGAATACGAAGTCGGGATTGTACTCGCCCAGCCGTTCCAGGCTAAGCTTGGCAATATCGGTTTTACTTTCGGCAGCCGAAAGATCCTTCTTGCCCTCATACAAATAGTTCGTACCCAGCTCCGTCAGCAAGGATCCGACAAAGGATGTCTTCAGCCACACCGTAGAGTCATCTTCAAATGCTCCAACAACCAGCACGCCAGGCTTACTTGTCAGCTTCTCCTTGCCCGCTTTCAGCTTACTGTCGATCGATTGCTTCACCTTGTCAGCCACTTCCTTCTTGCCCAGCACATCGGCGAGCTGGCTGAAGTTCCCGAGCACCGCCTGATAACTGCCGTCATCAAGAGCCACCGTCGGAGCGATCTCGGCAAGCTGTGCCTTGATCATCTCATGACGGTTGGGGCTCGCGATGATCAGATCCGGCTTCACGGACTTCAGAACCTCGAGATTCGGCTGCTTCGCTTGCCCGGCATTGGCTACGTTCTGCGGCTTGAATTTCTCCTTCAGATAATCCGGGAAGCCGGACTCTCCGATGCCAACCGATGCCACCGGAGCTACATCCAGGGCTGTCAGCATATCGATATATGAGAAATCAAGCGCTACGACTTTCTGGGGAACGGCTTTGAATTTCGTTTCGCCCCAAGCGTGCTTGATTGTTTTCTCAGCCGTTGCCGCAGCTATCTGGCCTGCTCCGGATGACGCATTCCCATTGCTTTTAGCCGGATCAGCTGCCGATGCACCCGGTTTAACCTCGCTTGGTTTAGCCGTACCGCAAGCTGACAATAGCACTGCACTGGCTACCAGCATCGTGATCCCCTGAATCATTGACTTTCTTTTCAAACTGGACACAACTTGTTTCCTCCCCTATTATGCTTTCCACAGGCTCCCATAACAGAAAATGAATATCATTCTCAACGAAGAGCTGTGACCCATCTGCCAATCCCAAGTATATAGAGGGGATTCTTATTATGCTATGCACATTTTTGTCCTATCTTTTGGACGATCTTGACTACCCGCTCCTGCCCGCCAGCAAGCTGACCGTCTGGTCGATGACCTGATCATGGCTCCAGGCTGAATAGTCAATCCATGGATACTTGTCGATTTCATGCCAGGTCCCGTTGCGTACGGCTGACAAGGCTTGCCACTGCGGACTGTGCAGCAGCTGGTGGAGCATCTTGCGATCCTCCTTGCGCGGGGAGGCCATCAGCAGGATATAGTCGGCCTCGTAGTCGGGCAACTGCTGCAGCGTCACCGTTTTTCTCCACTTCACCGCGCGTACCCGTTCGGGAGGAACGAGCTGCAAGTCCTGGTAGAGCACACTCCCGATATTGCGCTGCATCCCGTACACCCGCAGCTTGCCCCCGATGACCCGCAGCACGATAACCGTCCGATCCCCGATAGCTTCGCGCAGCTGCCGGCTGGCCAGCCTGGCTTTACGGTCATACTGCTGCAGCCAAGCTTCAGCCTCCCGCTTCCTCCCCACGAGCTCGGCGATCCGCTGAAGCCGCTCACGCCAGGGCATCTCCCAGTAAGGGATGATGACCATTGGGGCGATGTGACGCGACATCGGGGCATAGTCCTCCGCCCACTCTGGATCGCAGACGATGACCGAGGGCTTGAGCCGGATCAGATCGGCGATGCACGCCTCTTTCTCCGAGCGGATCACGATCGGCTTGCTCCGGTTCGCCCGGAACCCCGGTTCGCTCCCCTCCTCCGCATCAGTCAGCTTCACCGAAGCGTGAGGCGTAAGACCCAGGGCGAGTAAATCTCCGTTGAAGGTATAACGCATAATAGCCACATGAGAGCGGCCAAGCTTCACGAACTGAGCAGGGGAATAGCCGGTCTCCTTCTTGAACATCCTGCTGAAATAAGCCTCCTCACTGTACCCTACATGAAGAGCGATATCGCTAAAAGACTCGTTTCCCAGCAGCAGCAGCTCCTTGGCGCGGTTAATCCGTAGCCTGGTCATATACCCGGATGGGCTAATGCCCTTCAGTTTCTTGAACAGGCGTGAGTAGTAGCTCGGACTGAAGCCGGCCATACTCGCCAGCTCCTCCAGCGAGAAGCTCGAGCTGTAATGCTCGTGCAGATAATCCACTGTCCGTGCGACACCGGAATGCTGCTCATGGTCATCGTCCTCCAGCTCGGAGCCGATCAGATACAATAGCTCATGCAGCAGGCCCGTTTGCCTGTACTGAAGGCGGCTGCCTTGCAGCTCAAGTGCTGCCGTCTCGAGCTGCTGACAGAGCTGCAGCGCCTGCAGATGACGGCTCAGACAGACATCCCCCTCGATCGGAAACACCGCCCCCTCCTCCCGATAGACGGAGCTGTGTCCGGTTTTCTTCGTCAGGGATTGAAAGGAAAACTGGATCACATACATACTCAGCGCCTCATTCGGCTCCTTCCAGGCGCTCACCCGCTGCCCCCTGGTCCACAACAGGACGTGACCCGTTCCGACAGGAACCTCCCGATCATGAACCCGGAAGGTCCCCCGGCCTTGATAAATAAAAATCAGCGCGCACGTATCCGCTATCGTCTCAGGCCATGTCCAGCCTTCCTGACACCGGATAGTCTGCACGCCGGTTACGTATGCCTTCACATCATTCAAGCGGTCAAATATATCTCTCGATTCCTTCATTCTATCTTCAGCCTCCGTACGGTAAGTCTCGTTCCGTCAAGCCGCCACAGCCTCCAGGTGCTTGTCCAGCGTAACCAGATTATAGCTGACAGGTTATCCTTCTACTGCACTGTCACTTGTCCTCCGATGATAACGGTTATCAGTATGATCTCCTTATCATAAGGGAAGCCGACGAAAAAAAGAAGCCTTCTCCGTAAAGAAAGCCTTTAGGAAACAGACTTCTCCTTTGTCTGATCATCCTTTTCATCTGGATGTTTTTCTTACCGTACGCAGTCCTGCTGATCTGAGCCATGGACGCTTTTGCAACGGGACACGGACAGAGGACTTAGACTTTGCCCCACAGCCGCAGCCCCGCTGGCTCCGCCGACTTCTCGGGCTATGGCAACAACATCCGAATCCGCTTGCTTTACGATGCCTGCGCCTCCGCCTGGCCATAAAGCGCAAATTAATCTCGCCGCTTCCAGCCGTGTCAGCTCCAAGATGCAATGGAAATGCATGCCGCTTCAATACTTTCTTCACCTGAGCCGGTGTAAGCGACGGATTCTTCTCAAGCAGCACTGCAGCCGCGCCCGCGACCAGCGGCGTCGACATGCTCGTTCCCGACAAGGTAAAATACCCTCGGCCAACGCGAAGCTGCGGATAGCCCGTATCCAGCAGAGACCCCGGCGCGCGCAGCGAAACAACGCCCTCTCCCGGGGCTGCCAGATCCGGCTTCCTTCCCCCGCCCGGAACAGGTCCCCTACTGGAATACCAGGTAATGACATCGTCGGACTGGGTTACGGTTCGCCGGTCATCGACTGCGCCCACTGTCAGAGCCGACGGACTGTTGCCTGGCGACTCCACGGAGCCCTTGCGCGGACCGCTGTTGCCGGCAGCCACCACCACGACCAGACCCGCTCGTACGGCCTTCTCCAGACTTTGACAGAGCGGGTCCTTCCGACAGGGAGCGACCACCGGTCCGCCCAGAGAAAGTGACAGAATCCGAAGACCCAAACGCTTCCGGTTGGCTATGCACCATTCGATTCCCTTAATAATCGTAGAGTCTCTTCCGTTGCCCGCTTGATTCAATACCTTGACGGCTACAACTCCGGCCTCCGGGGCGGGCCCGCTGTACTTTCCTTTGCTTAATATCCCATTTCCCGCTGCATCTCCCGCCACATGCGTCCCGTGTCCGTTGTCATCATAGGGATGTTTGCGGCCGTTGATAAGATCCTTAAAGGCTACGATACGGTTGCGGGGCGAAGTCAGATCGGGATGCCGGTATACTCCTGTATCCAGAAAGGCAATATTGACCCCTTTGCCCGTCAATCCTAGCTTCTTACGCACCTTCACGGCCCCGATCGCCGGAGTTGCTATATGGAGAGTCGTTCGTTTCATCCTGTCAGGATAAACGCTGCTGACTCCCTTCCATTCGCTAATCCGGTTCAAGCAGCGGCTTGACACGCGCGCAGCCATCCCGTTAATCACCCGCAGATGCCGGTGGACCGTTAGCGTATGCGGGAACACATGCTTCCGTAGGGCGTGAAGATCAGCAGGCTTTATCCTCCGCTTAAACTGGACGATAATCGGAATCAGCCTTCTTCCCTTAAGGAGCGGGGGCCTGCGAAGCCGTCCGCTTGGTGAAGGAGTCCTGCTCCCCGTCTTGTGATGAATACCGGCCGGTCTGTTCATCTGTGAAATGCTCACCTCTTTCGAGAGCATTATATGCACCGCCGATGAAATGATGAGTTGCCCTCTCTCCAACTCTAACAGGATACTTGCCCCTCACAAAGAAGCTCTCCCCGTCATCTCATCTCAGGTGACGGGAGAGCCACTTTTTTCAGCGTTCGCTTCCTAGCATTCATGATCGTTCCTTCTCGCCATGCCGTTTAAGGCTTGCCTTGGCCTTCGATGCCTTTTCCCGAAGGGGCAAGAGTTCCGTCAAAGGTATAGAGCACTTGCTCGTTAAGCCGCTCTCCGCGCAGATGCTTCTGCACGAGCTGCTTGCCGAGCTCCGGCGTCATCTCCCGGTACCAGATCCCCTCCGGGTAAGCGATGACGACACAAGCATCCGTGCATCTGCCGTTGCAGCGCGTGCGTGTCGTATGTATCCGGCGGTCTGCGCCGAGGCGGGTTATTTCTTCCCTGATCGCGACCGTGACCTCTTCGGCCTGTCGCTTCGTGCAGCTGCCGCCATTGCAAATCAGCAGATGGCAGTGGGTATCTTGCAAATTCCAGGTTGTCATAGAATTGGATGAGTCCCTTCTTATTTTCTCACGCAGGGCAGCTCAAAGAACGAAAAAGCGACTGACCCGGGCTTTCACCAGGCGCAGCCGCTCCATCCTCTGTTGTCGCTTGATCTGCTTACAATCTTTTTTGGATCGCTTCAACCTCGGCTGGGGTAAAGCCCGTTGCTTCGGCAATGGTGGCGATGTCCAATCCTTTTTTCAGGAGATTTAGAGCGATCTCCTCCTTGGCGTGCTGCTGGCCCTTCAGAATTCCTTGCTCTATGCCTCGCTCAATCCCTCGCTCTATGCCTTGCTCAATTCCCTTCTGCATGGCCTTGAACTCAAAACCCTCAAATGCTTTCTCGAATTTGGATATCATCGCCCGAACCTCCCCCGGCTGCTCATATTGATCGATAATGTCACTCACTCTTTTTCGGCTTGCTTCCGACAAGCCCTGATGCGTAACAAGTTTAATCCAGGCCTGAAAGACAGGAAATAAATCAGCATGCATCTGCTCGAGTACATTCGTCAATTGCTCCATCTGTTCCATGAAGGCATAGATATCCGGCTTGCGCTCCAGCAAAAAAATCGCTCCGATGAAATTGGACAGCTTCAGCAACTGATCTTCGTTATAATTGTGGATATCAATCAAAATATACCGAAAATCCAACAGTTCGTCTCCAAACCACTCCTGACCGTCCAATGTCTCTCGAAAACTGCGGCATGCCGTCCAAGCTGAATCTCCATTGTACATCACCATTGGAACGATGGACGGCAGCCTAAAATCTTTGCGGGCCGCCTCCCGTCTATCCGTATTTTTGAGGAAATCACGCCATATCTCCATCATATATTGCAGAAGCCGGTAAGGCATCTGGAAGTCCACCTTGGATTGCATCTCCAGCAATACGTAGAAGATGACCTTGCTGTCCTGTAGCTGCAACTGATACACAAGATCAGCTTCTTTTTCACGAAAGTCCTGCAAAATATAAGACTTATCCATTTTGGTCAGATGCTTCTCGTCAACTTGTGTGACCCATCCCTGATCCACAAAGCTTTGGATCAACTCCACAAACACTCGTTTACTCGACAATAATAGTTTGAAGGCCTTATCATGCTTATGATGGATGCTATCCGGTTGTTCTTGAGTCACATCTTCCACATCATCACTCCAAAATAAACAGAACTTTCTTCTCCATTATACGCGATGGCTGACCAAAATGAAACAGATGTTCTGCTTATAGCTCGAGCCTCAACCGATCATCAAAATCTCACGCAGCTCCTGCTCCGTCAGTGAAGACAAGGCTTCCTGGCCCGGCTGGATCACCTCGTCGATCAGATGCTTCTTGCGCTGCTGAAGCTCGTACATCTTATCCTCAACCGTCCCCTGTGTCACCAGACGGATCACCTGCACCACATTTTTCTGCCCCATCCGGTGTGCACGGTCGGCGGCCTGCTGCTCCACGGCGGGGTTCCACCACAAATCATACAGGATGACCGTATCCGCTCCGGGTAAATTCAGCCCTGTGCCTCCCGCCTTCAGCGAGATCAGGAACAGATCACGCTCTCCTCCATTGAATCTGTTGCATAGCTCGACACGCTCCGCCGCCGGCGTGGATCCATCCAGGTAAAAAAACGTCATCCCCCGATAGCCCAGCTCTCTGCGAATCAACCCCAGCATCTCCGTGAATTGCGAGAAAATAAGCGGCCGTTTGCCGGCACTGCGGCATTCCTCCAGGATCTCCAGCAGCTGCTCGAACTTAGCCGAGCTTCCCTCGTATCCCTCGACGAACAAGGCAGGATGGCAGCAGATCTGGCGCAGCCGGGTAAGACCGGCCAATATGCGGATTCTGTTTTTCTGGAAGCCGTCATCGCTCAGATGCTTCAACGCCTCTTTCTGCAGCTTGGCCAGATAGGCCGTGTACAGCTTCTTCTGCTCTGTCAGCAGCTCGGTGGCCTGCACCGATTCGATCTTCTCCGGCAGCTCCTTCAGCACGTCCGTCTTCAGACGGCGCAGCAGGAACGGACGGATACGTCTGGCGACCGTATCGCGTGGCAGCTCGCTGAACTCTTGCTTGCTTGGGAATAATGCAGGGAATACCGCACTGAAGATCGACCACAACTCCTCCAGTCCATTCTCAATCGGAGTTCCGGTGAGCGCAAACCGATAGCCCGCCTGAATCGCCTTGACAGCGTGAGCCGTTTGAGTAGCATGATTTTTGAATGCCTGGGCTTCGTCCAAAATCAAGGTATGGAACGTCTGCTTGGCATACAGCTTCATGTCTTGACGCAGGAGGGGATAAGAAGTGATCAACACATCGACCTGTGCCGCCTGATTCCAGGCTGTACTCCGCTCCTCCGGATACCCATCGGCAATGACAACCCGCAGCTCCGGAGCAAATTTCTTCAGCTCGCTCTGCCAGTTATAGAGAAGTGATGCCGGGGATACGATGACCGCAGGAATACCCTGAGACCTTATCTCCGGGAGCATAGAGACAAGAAATGCTATGCTCTGCAATGTTTTCCCAAGTCCCATATCATCGGCCAAAATGCCGCCGAACCTGTAACGAGCCAGCGTCCTCATCCATTGATAGCCATAGGCCTGGTAATCGCGAAGGACGCCCTTCAAGCTGTCCGGTACGGGGAAATCCAAGTGGTCGGGGTTCTGCATATGCTCCAGCAGCAGCCGGAACGACTTGCCCAGGGTAACTGTATGTCCCTGCTCTCTGGAATCCGATAATAGGAGGCCACGGACCACCGGAAGGCGTATCAGATGCCCTGATATATCCCCTTTTCTTACGCCGGCCGCATTCATGAAGCGGATGATTTCCTGAAATTCAGCCGTTTCCAGCGGCAGCAGAGAGCCACTCGGCAGCTTATAATATTTGCGCTTGTCCTCAAGTGACAGCAGCAGCTCCCGAATTTCCGATTCGGGGATTCCTTCCATCTCAAACTTGCATTCCAGCCAGTCTGTCCGTTCGTCGACATCTACCCTGATCCCTGGAGGCACCGGGGGAGCCAGGACTCTGACCTTCACAGCCGAGGTCGCATACACCTCAAGCAGTTTCTCTAGCTGCGGCAGAATATGAACCAAAAACTCATACTCCGCTTCTTCGTCATTCAGGATATATCCGCTCTCCGTCTGGGAGAAAGCAGCCAGCTCCATCAGCTCCAAAATCCGGTGCTCCTGCTCGCCGTCCCGCATCAGAATACGGTCAGCGCCGCGCTGTCCGCCTTCCCCGCCCAGCGGATTGATGACGATATCCCCGTACTGGAACTCCAAGCCTGCCAGCAGCCTATCCTTGACCCGGTCCAGATAAAGCCTGGCCTTCAAAGCCACTTGCAGCACGCGGTCGGAGATGGCTTTCGCAATGCGAACGCTCCCGATCTTCATCAAGCCGGGTACGACCTGGTCCATGAAGGACTCCATCTGCGCTGCAGGAATCGGAACCATTCCCCCGCTCGAGGCGGTCAGGGCCGATTTGAGCTCAGTCAGCCTGCGGCATGCCTCTTCAGGCAGGCTCAGCAGCTTGCCCTTGGCCCAAACCACTGCATAGGCTTCCATCGGGATCACGGCGTCCAACCCTTGAACTGTTAGCTGGTAGCCTCCGGGCAGCACGCTCCGCTCATCCTCAGCGAATTCAAATACCAGCGGTACCGGCTCAGTGGACACCTCCAGCTCACATGCGGCATTTCCCGGCTGCTCCAGCCTAACCTTAGGAGCCTTTAATAACAGATTAAGCAGAGAGCTCCAGGAGGCCGGGGGGATCAGCAGCAGCTTTTCTCCGCTCCTGCCTGTATCCAAGGACGGGTAGCGGCTCAAGGTCTCCCGGTACAGCTGCTCATTGCGCAAAATCTGAATCAGCTGCTGGATGACCCCATCGTCCTCCCCTCGAAAGCTATGCAGACGGGGATCATATGTGAAATGCTTGGACACTGCATAAGCCTCCAGGCGGCTGATCTTCTCCAGCAGCTCTCTCAGCTTCGGGACGGTGTACAGCCGTGCCGGCCCCAGCTTCAGTTCCAGGCCGATCATGTGCTTGCCTTTGCCGTAAGGAAATGGACGTAGCGTAAACTGGACATCCAGCACCGTTCGCGTGTCACGCAGCACCCCGGAGCCGCTCCTTCTCACCGGTTTCCCGGCAAATACCCCTAGCACGGCTTGGGCCAGCTGAGGGTCTGCGACAGGTCTGCCCAGACCCGGCGAAGCAAAGCCCCGTCCGGAACGCTGCCGGGAGCTATCTCCCCCCTCCTCCTCCAGATGCAGGCTGGAAGCGAATGAACGGTCTTGAACGGGCGGTAGTCCCTCGTTCTCCAGATGCTGGAGCTGCAGCAGCACCGCGGCTACATGCATGCAGTAGTTGTCATCTTCATGGAATGCAGGACACGAGCAGCCCGCATCCACGTCTCCGTTCGGGCCGATGGCAACAGACACGTGAAAGCTGTCTTTTCCACGTACGACAGCTTCATAGACCGACTCCTCCGATTCGCGATCTCTGAGCGTCACCCGCCCTTCCTGAACATAGACAGCTCCACGCTGAAAGGCAATCGGACCACACAGCAGCTTGATGATTCTTTCAGTCAACTGAAAACTCATAGATCGGACACTTCCTTACTTCCCCGATAAAATGAAAAAATCTTGCCTGCAGTCGCATGGAGGCGAAGCCGCAGGCAAGACATTAACGGAGACTGCACCAGCAGAGTCAGGAAACCGCCTTGCTGTCTTTTCTTTTGCAGTCCCCGCGGCTACAGGAGTCATACGTTCCGATGAAATCGAGACGATGGTCCGTCACCTTGAAACCATATTCATGCTGCAGACGTTCTTCCAGCTCAAGCAGCCAGTCATCTTTGATTTCTTTCAAGGCCCCGCATACATGGCAGACCAGATGATGATGCATATGCTCGTGATCCTCACTGCGAAGATCGAAGCGGGCCACACCATCGCCAAAATTCATCTTCTCCACAACATGAAGCTCCGCCAGAAGCTCAAGGGTACGGTATACCGTAGCCAGCCCGATCTCAGGGAACCGCTCCCTGACCAGCATAAACACATCCTCAGCGCTGAGATGATCCTGTTCATTCTCGAGCAGAACCCTGAGGGTAACCTCCCGCTGAGGAGTCAGCTTAAAGCCCTTCAGCATGAGCTGCTGCTTGATTTTGTCAATTTCGTCTACGATGCTCATCATCAGACGACACCTCCACTTTCTTATGCCCGAAAGCAATATTTAAACCGAGTCCTTCATCGGACTACCCGACTTCCGGCATTTCGTGTTGGCCTCGGATTAAATTTTTTTGTAAATTTTACGTTTATAAACTTAAACGGCTCCTAATTACAACATGAAGCATAATTCTATTTTAGCACACAGGTTTCGTATCTGTCATGCAGCTAACATATTGTTTAGTTCTAAAATATTTAGTATTGACAAATACTTTGGTTTTCATTACACTGTTCACATATTAGACAAAAACATTCGATA
This sequence comes from Paenibacillus filicis, assembly GCF_038070315.1. NCBI lineage: Bacteria > Bacillati > Bacillota > Bacilli > Caryophanales > Paenibacillaceae > Paenibacillus > Paenibacillus filicis. The sequence goes on from NZ_JBBPCC010000002.1 coordinate 335,314, forward strand.
GGTTGGAGATGAATCTCATGGAAAACATCAAAGCGGTTGTGAAAGGCATGATATTCGGATTATTTGGTTTCGCCGCGCTGCCCATTCTCCTCGTTAAAAGCATTGTGGAAATGTTTGGATAAAAGCTCGGATAAAAGCTGCAGCATGCTGCTTACCAGAAGGGACGACCGTACGCGATCGTCCTTTTTTATTTTCTTTCGAAAAAAATTCTCATATTCCGACAACTGCTGTTTCAACCTGACGAATCATGTCCAATACATACATGGGTAGAACATGCTGGAAGGAGTCGAATCATGTATTTTTGCTTATGCTGTCAACAACTTCATCAGACGGGTTACTCATCCGCTGAGATTATATACAGCTCCGGCTTCCGCTATACGGAAGAAATTCTGTACAAGGCAGGCATGTGCTTCCCGCTTGCTGAGCTGTCCCCGGCCGAGGGCCGGAATGGTCAGGAGCTAGCCGCTAGCTAGCCGCAGTTCTTCGAGCATTGCGGACGTCACCGTACACCCGATAACACCAAGTAAGCCTGACCGCCATGGGGCAAGTCAGGCTTACTTGGTGTTTCTCTTGCTATCCATGCAACTCCAGGCCAGCCTTCGCCCACTTCAAGTACCGTCTGCGAAGGATTGGCCCCGCGCAGCCAAGGCTTGGCGAAGCTGCTTGATTCCTTTGGGTCCCATCCCATGAAGCCGCAAAATGTCGGCTTCCTTGAGCCCCGCCAGCTGCTCCAGCCGCGAGTATCCTGCCCCCAGCAGAGCGCGCCGCGCAGGCTGGCTCAGCTCATCCGGCAGATCTGTTTCAGCGTCTACGGGCATAGCGGACTCGGATGATTTCATCTCTCTGCCGTTTGTCATGGGAAGCTCTCCTTTGCCTTTGCATTCTATTTGATGGTAAGCGGGGAATGATCAAGCCGCTCCGTGTACAGTATAACAGTTAAGCAGATGGATTGTTTCTTATATAGCTAATATCCTGCAACAGCAGCTCTGCGAAAGACTTCGAGAGATCGCCTCCGGCATGCGCCTGGATCTCCAGACTCAGCCCCAGCAGAGTAAAGGCGCGCAGCCAGGAATCCGGCGGCAGCCAGCCTGCCAGCCTTGCCTTGGCCAGCAGACTGCTCGCCAGAGCCTGACTTCGGATACGTCCATCCGCCCTTCCCTGCACAATTACATCTCCAAGCTCGGCAGCCGATACTCCGATCTCGAGCCGGTAAGTTCGGCGCATGTCATGTCCTGCCCTGTCGGCAGCTCGTATGTCCAGGGTGTGGTAACCCGGAGCCATCGTTCCGGCCGGGAAGCTCGCGGGAAGACCAGCTATCGGATGGCCATCCAGGCGAAGCTCCACCGAGGATACGCCGCTCAGCATATCCTCTACCGTCACCATGAGCTCGATGGCTTCCGTCTGGCGAAAGGCCGTGCGAGGCAGCTCCCCTATCTGCGGACCGGACCGGTCCAGCGGAATCGTCAAGGTCTTGCTGGCTTCGCGCTGTCCAGCTGCATTCTCGGCAAAGTAGGCGACGTGATGAGTCCCTTCCGCCGTGAACGAGATCGGCCCCCTATACAGACTCCATGTGCTGCCTTGATCCAAGCTGTAACGGATCGCGGTTCCCTCTGAACCCGGATCAGCTATAGCTAAATAGACCTTCACATCGGAGGTATACCAGTCTCCCGTTTGATCGCCCTGGACGGAGACACGGGATTGTGGCGGCCCGGTATTGGGCCCGGGTCCGGTAAACGGAGCATCTGTCATGATGAAGCTGTCATACAGCCCCGGGTTCTTGCTGTCAGCGATTCCTTTTGTCCAGCCGACATAATTTTGGCGTCCTTCCTGAAAGTCCGCGTCCCCGACCACGATATTAAAGCCAATCTTGCTGCCAAGGAATAAGCGTGATTCAAGGTCTTGAACGATCGAGTTACCGGGAATCTGCACTTCGTACACCGTCTGGCGGGTCACGTCGTCACGCTTGATCTGAAACGGAATGGCAGTTGAGATATCTCCGGTCCGGTTTGGCGGCGAAGCGGCAAACACATAGCCGAGCAGCTCACGGAAATCGTTTAGAGCAAGGCCAAAGTCTATATCATCCGAGCGGTAAGTGCCGCCCTTGTCATTCAGCGGGTCGATGGCGACCTGAATCGAATCATTCTTCCATATGCCGGAAGGCGGCTCGGATGCCTTGTGGATATCGTCGGTAACCCGAGCAGCCAGGTATAGGTTCTGCTCATCCCACTTCAGATATACGGTCGCATCCAGATCCTCCTTATCATACACGCCTGTCGCGTTGCGCTCCGCCCCCCGCAGATGGATCGGGAAAGCATCCGACCAATCGCTCAAATCCCCGTCGATGACCAGAGCTGACGAAGCCTTCTGGATCAGCAGAAAATCGAGCGGAGTCTCGTCATCGTTGAAGATCAGTCTGCCGTCCGTCGTATCGATAACGGACAAACTGCACAAGTATTCACGGTACGGGCGGTCCGTAGGGTCGGTCCAGCGGAACTTCAGGTCGACCGTCTGACCCGGCTCCACGCGGAATAGCTCCCCACCTGGCGTGGATGGCGCCAGTACTGTGCCATCCGGCCCTTTGAGCACAACCCGCCCGCTTCTGGCGCTGCTAGACGTACCGGTCAGCCGGACGGTAATCTCCTTCAGCTCCGGTGCCGGTACCGTGACCGGCATCAATCTCGCGCCGATCGCATCGATCACCTGCAGCCTGATCTTAACCTGATCAGCCTGCTTGCCGTCCAGCATCAGCACCACGGTGGCATAGTAGATGCCTCGCACGGCATCGGCAGGAGCATGCACGGTGAAGGTATGCAGCCTGCTTCCGCCTCCGGCAATCGGAATCGTGACCTCTCCCGCTTCGGTTTGGGCGCTCTCCCATCCGGCCGGCACCGTCAGCTTCAGCGCAGCTGTCTTAGACACAGCTGTCCGGTTTGTCAGCGTAATACCGGCCGATTTACTGCCTCCGGCTTCAATGTCGCCGTAGACGGACTCCGCGGACATCGTCACCTCGCCCGGCAATACGGGCTCCGATGCGACGATATGCCGGACGGCAACGGCAAACTCGCGGGCTAGCATATTGTAGGCGTACGCGATGGCATAGTCTCCGGCCGTCCGGGCCTGCTCCGCCAGTCTGCCGTAGCGGTTCGCCCGCATCATCGCCGAGGTGGATACCGGCATAAGCCCATGATCGCCTATCCGCCTGTCATACGCGTAGCGGGCGGTTCCGCTGTCGGTCGTTCCTTCACTGCCAACCGTCACCGAATAATCCAGCGTGACACTGCCAATCCCCAGCTGACGCTGAGCGGCTGCCAGCGCCACCCCTGCCCGCTCGGCATATGCATACATCGCCTCCAATGCGACATACGTGCGGATGCGGTCCATCGAGCCATCGCCCGCCAGATCGGCGGATGCTCCCATCAAGGCGTATACCTCCCGAATCGCTTGCTCGAGCCCTGCTGCACGAGCTGTGGGATCGACACTCTGTAACGCCTGTACGGCGACGTCGTGGATCCGGCCTGCTTCGGCGATTGCCGCCGCTGCATCGGAGGCGCCAGTCTCTCCCGCGGCGGCTTGAAGCTTGCTCTGGATATCCTGCAGCTTCGCGGTAAGCAGCCTTTCAGAGGCCTGGTACAGGATCTGCGGTCCGAACCCCTTCAGATAAACTGGAGATCCCCCTGCCTGAAGCGTATAAACGCCGCTGACTGCCTCAAGCGTGCTTCCCTGACCCTTAACATCTATCTTCGTGAGCTGCGGAGCAGCCCCATAGGCCGCCAGCGTCACGGTCGACACAGGCGCGCTCTCGACCGGTTGTTCCCCGTAATTGACCTTCTTCCACAACACAACGACCGGCTCCCCCCGGTTCAGGAAAACATGGGCTTCCACCGTCGCATCTCCGACATCCAGCTTCCCTGCATATTGGGCCTGATCCAACGTCGTCATCAAGGTGTTCAAGGAAGCATAAGCCAGCTTGGGCCTGCCGTTGCCATCGGTGACCCCAAAGCTGGTATTGTAGAAGTTATCATCGAAGCCCGCATTTTTCCAGGTAAAATGGTATAGCCCTCCCGTGCGGTCCGAGATCATGTCGATCAGGAACCCGCGGACGGCATAATCCCGCTGCGCTTCCTGCGAGACGTTGGGGTAACCGGACAATGCAGTCGGCCATCCGGATTCGGTCACGTACAGGTCCTTCCAGCCGCCTAGTTCATTCACCAGCGCCTGGACGCCGCTAGTCTGCTGCTGGATGAAGCCGTCCGGCATGACCCCATACGTATATCGGTGATAAGAGAAGGCGTCGGCGTAAGCGTAGGAGCCGAGCTCCAGCTCGGCTGGCAATACCCCCAGGACGCCGGATGTGTGATCGCCTGCCAGCAGCACCGCGTCGAGGTCGGCCTTTTTCATATTCGTGTAAAAGGTCTTCTGCACCTGAATCAGCTCTTGCGGAATATACGGCCTGAAAGCCAGCTCCGGTTCGTTGGGCATCTCCCAGCGGCGTATACTGCCCTTGTAATGATTCACCAGCGCCCGCGTGAATGTGCCCAGCGCCTCCAGCCCTTCGGGCGTATCTACCACGCTGGAGCCGTCGTAGATACCGTTCGTCGCGATGCCCATAATCGGCGTAACCGCGATGCCGCGCTGTCGCATCTGCTCGACCACCGCATCGTAGGCTGCGAAATCATACACACCCCGGCTCCGCTCGATGGCGGCCCAGTCGAATTCTTGCCGGGCATGCCGGACGCCCATCTTCCGAACACTGTCGAGCTGATCGGCATGCCAGGTTAGATCATAGCCGGTATTGAAGCCGAACTTGCTCGCCTGGTCCAGATCCAGCAGCCCCGGCTGTGCGATTCGGGCGACGACTGCCACCCGGATATCCCGGGTCTTCTCTGGCACAGGAACTCCATTCAGCTTCAGCTCCGCGCGGATATCGTACGTGCCAACAGGCAGCGGACCGGAGCCAAAGCGGATGGTGTCGGATAGAGAGGCATGGGCCTCCAGCGTGAACGCCCGGCTGCCGGAGGTGACCTGAGACCGGTCGCCGTCTGCGCGAGAGACCGTGTAGTTGATATGGAAGACTTGCCGAGCCGGACCTGCACCGAGCGTCACATCCATGCCAGGAGTCTCTCCTGGACCGAAGATTCCGGCATAGTCTGAGGCCGGCTGCACGTAGTAGGTGTAGGGAAGCGGCAGCGGAGTAATTTCCAAATCGTCGATCAGCAGCTCCAGACCGTTAACCGTATCCAATTGAAGAAAGCCCTTTTGCGGCGCATCGCCAGCAACATCATCGAACTCCATCACCTGCTCACCGTCGATCAGCAGCCGGTGATGAATGCCAGAAGCTTCGATCTCATACGTATGCCACTCGTCCGGTGCGGACCGGTAGAAGCTTCCGTTGGTATAGCCGCCTTGAGGCGTACGCCGGAACATGATGTATTTCGTGTTATGGGTGGACCATTCCATCGTATTGTAGAGCTGTCCCTCGGAGGCCCTGTAGCGCAGTCTCCACAAATTGTAAAGCGTACTGGGATTCGGATTGCGGTTCACATATTTCGCCCGGAACTTAACCTTGAAATTATCGATATTCCGATACAGCGAATGAACGAACTTGGCGGAAGCGCTATCGCCATCCTTCGTATTGGCAAATTTCAGCACTTTGTTGCCATTCTCTTCTTCAACTACCCCTACATTCGTCTGATTGCCACGCAGCGCCCAGTTGAGAGGCATGCTGCCCACCGCATCCTGCTGAAAATCCGTGAAATACCGGACGAACGGCCTCACCGCATAAGTATGCTCTCCCGTCTCAGGCGAGCGTCCCACCGCTCCATCCGTGCCTCGGACCTCCACATCATAATGAACGCTCGCGTACTGGTTGGTCGCGGGTATTGTAAAAGCGAAACCCTCTCCAGCCCGCACGGCTTCTACGCTGCCTGTCGCAGCTTCCTCGCCATAGCGGTAGTAGACGGCAGCGGTCACCGTAGCCCCTGCCGACTGGCCGGTCACCGTGAACGTACCGATTCCCTCCGTATTGTACGGAAGCGTCGCAATCGGCGTATGCGTGATCGTCAGTCGGGCTGGCTCAACCGGCACCTCATATGCCCCGGACGCCGGACTTATAGCCGGGATGCCTCCGCTGCCGACGGCGCTCAGCCAATAACGGATCGGGCCTGTAGACGCTCCGGGAATGACCGCGTTGTACCTATGCTCTCCAAGCGGGGTCATAGCCAGCGACTGTTCTGTGCCATCCGCACCATAGCGGTAATAGACATGAGCGGTAACCGTATCGGAACCGTAGACGGTGGATGGAATCGAGGACGAGTCATAGATGGAGGCCGCAACGGATAGCGGCTCACCAGACCGGACCTTCGCAGGGGGAGTATGCACGATCAGAGGGCCCGACGGCTCAGGAGGCGGCATAACCTGCACATCATCAACACGGACGGCCGTATTCTTGACGGCAAAGCCGATCGTGCCCCGTCCGAACGAAGCGTCGGACCCCTCGGCAATCGTCACGCCTTCGATAGATAGACGGAAGCGGTCGCCGGCTACTTCGACCTTATAGGCATACCACGTCTGATCGCTGAATCCGCTCAGCTTGTCGGCGATCGAATAAGGCCCTCCCAGTCGCACATCTGCTCCTGTGTCGTACTTACCGAAGTAGACTGCCTTCGAAGCGGGCCGTACCTCGAAATAATAATAATTAGGCATACTGCCCGATGACAGGTCATAGCGGAACAGCGTTCTGAACAGCTTGGGTGTGCCGGAAGCTGCCTCGGCCGTCCGTGCCCGGAACGTATACGTATAGTCGGCATTGGTCGATTCATAGCGGTCCCAGGCGCTGCTCCGCGCTCGAACCGTCGGATACTGTCCCCCTGTGGAGGATAGCACGCCTACCTGCGAGCCGGTACCCGGTTCCAGTTGCCGGGTCCAGCCTGAACCATCCCAACGGTTTACGGTGCTCTCAAAATTCTCCTGAAAAAGCGGGTTGCCCGTCTGCAGCGCAGCAGCCATCCTCGCGCCCGGTACAGGCATCATCGCACCCAGCAAGCAGACGGTCAGCAGCAAGCCGATCCGCTGCCGGGTCATTCTCCCGAACCATCGTACTGCCATTCATATCCCTCCTCGCTCCATGCATTGTCCGGACTGACGGTCCTTCAGCCCGACATGAGCCTGCCGCTCACACAGCATCAATAACGTCAGGCCTTCCCCACAGCCAGACCAGCCAAGCGGCGACAGCTGGCTGGACGGCACTTGCTGGCCCTTGAGTCCAGCATCCAGAACCGGCAGCAACCGATCCCCACTCTCGTTGATCAACGCGATCACGGCCTCCTCTGCCCGCTTGGCAGAGGCCAGCAGCCGAGCGGGGAGCAAGCCACTGCGTACCCCGCGCCGCAGACCGTAAGCCATACCCGCGGTGGCGGATACATCGGCCGGAGCTAAGGAATGATCCAGCCGTATTCCGAACAAGCCGTCCTCCCGCTGTACCGCAGCCAGGGTGTCAGCCAAGCCGACTAGACTCGCCAGAACCTCACTTCTGCCGGTCCAGCGGGACCCCAGCACCTCCATCAACTCGACTGCACCCATAAGCATCCAGCTATTTGCCCTGCCCCAGAGCATGCCGGACCTCCGGTCCGGACGCTCACTGCTCCAGCTATGCCTATACAAGGCAGTTCCCTGGTCGCGCAGCAGCTTCAGATGAACGCATAACTGGAAAGCCGCTTCGTCCGCATAGGCCCTGTTGCCTGAGAGCGCTGCCCATTTGGCCAGAAATAGACAGGACATCCAGAGCGTATCCCCCCGCACCTGTCTGGCAAACCGCGGACTGTTCGGGCCGGTTGTATACTTGAGTGTCCCCTCTGGGGTACGCGCAGCTATGTGCAGCAGCCAATCCGCCGTTCTGCGGCAGGCTGCGCCGTAGCGCTCAATCTCGGTATCCCCGTACAACTCGGCGACCGTGAGCATTGGAGCTGTCCCCTGGATGCTGCGGCTCACATAGGATTCCGGCAGATGTTCATCCACCCAAGTCGTCAAACCGCGGACATATGACGGCTCTCGCATAGAAGCCCATGCACGGTAAATACCGTACAGACGGACTCCCGTCGGTCCATTCCAATGCATAGGACAAAGCGCCCCCTTTCCGTCAGACGGCCTATCGGTGATGCGCCGGACCATGCGGTCAATCCGCCCGCGTAGCGCTGGATCCATGAAATCTCCCCTTTCCATCGATGTTCAAACTTACCTCTGCACGAATCTTGGTAGCATGACCAGCCGCTGCGGCTTTCCTCAGGTATAAGCCGCCGATCCAGAAGGAAGAGGTCCGCAACCCAAGCGGACCTCCTCGTACGGTCATGACTCTTTAACCGGCGCAGCCGGATTTCAACGGACGAGCTTTAATTCGCTTGTGACGTAATGACATAGGACTTGTAGCCATCCGCCTGGGTGATACTGGCATCAAAGTAAACATTGCGGCCGCTGGTCGTAAACGGAACGGAAACTCCATCGATCGTAACCGTCATCCCGTTCAGATAGAAATCTGCCGGGAGGGAAATCCTCAGCGACCCGCCGCTCTTGCCGGCGATCCGGCCCTTCATCTCCGTACGGCTCACCTTCTGGGCGCTGAAGCCGAAGTCACCGCTCAGCCGCTCCAGAATAAAGCCGCCGAGTCCAATCTTTTTGCCTTCGAACAGTGCCATGGCCTGCCAGCTCGCATAGCCGACGTTGCCGATGAATAGGAAGTTTTCGCCGGTTACATCGATTTGAGAAGCATTTTTACCGCTCATGAACACATATTCGTTGCCATTAATCATCGCTCCGTATACCGAGCCTGAGACGGTAAGAGGTCCCTGACCATACGTGCTTCCCGTGACGGAGCCTGAAGAGACACCCTTCGGAGCGACAATATGCATCTGAGCTCCCGGACCTTCCTTGACCGGATAAATGTAAGGCAGCTCACCCAGATGATTGTATCCGGCGTTATTCCAATAGAAGGTCCCGTCGGCATAGCCCTCGACATCATCGTAGATCGACAGGTAGTCGTCGCGGACCATCATGACGCCCCGGCCGATATAAGGGGCTGACTTGCCGTCGGCTCTGTAATACTGCGCGAAGTCGAAGTCGTAGAGCACCTGCTCAACCGGACGGTCTCCCAGCGACATGGAGGACCCCGCCGGTACGAAGTCCGACAACAGCTGAAGATTGATGCTGTCTCCGTTCGTTTCCGCAGCATTCCAGCTTTGACGCTTGCCCTTGGCTGAATAGATCAGATTGCCGTTGGAAACAGTGGACCAGCGGTAGGCGCGCCCATACAGCTGCTGAATGTTCAGATAGGCTTCCCGTGGTCCCCCGAAATCGTAGCGCATGACCGCTCCATAGTCGTTGTACAGGATAGACTCGAGATTCGGCTTCGCACCGCGCGTTCCCTTACTGATGCTCCATTCCAAATTTTTGCCTAAGGTAACGTTAACCGGATTGGAGCTGCTCTTGAGCGCAGCGACCGTCGCTTCCAGAACGTTGGAAAACTCGCCGCCGGGCAGTTCACTGTTCCCCGCATGAGCACCTTGCGGCGGTATCATGCGGACGCCTCCTTCCGCTGGAACCAGGATGTTAAGATTCCAGCGCATCCAATCCCGGAACTTGGAATGATCGAACAGATCGGTCCCGTCATACTGCTTGAGCCCCCAGAAAGCCATCAGTGACGGCCGCAGCGAAGCCAGACTGTAGGTAGCCGGATTCTCGTACCAGCGTCCTCCCTTGGCGTTCAGCTCCGCTCTCGGCCTGCGTACGAAGACGCTGAGCCACTCATTGTAATAGGTCATGAATTCGTTCTTCCACATCGGCGCAGCCGGATGCTCGGGAAACATGCCTACCGTAATGCCAAGCGCCTGCTTGCCGTCGATCGAGAAATTAGCATGCCCAGCAATCATCGACGTATGGGGGAAATTCGTGTCTTCAGCCGAATTATAGGCATTGAAGGCGTTGAGTGCCCTGGCCTGCTGACGCTGCGCGGGCGTCCAGCTCCATCGGCTATTCGCATATTCCTCCAGCATGACTCGGTCATTACGCTGAGGGAGCGAGGCGTCCAGATACCGCTCTACAAGCGGATTGTACTTATAATTGATCTGAAACGCGAGCCAGCTGCTCGAGGTAACCGTCTCATTGCCGGACATGTTCCGATCACTTCCAGGCAGACGAAGCGCCAAATTCGGATTTTCGTTCCAGTCAAGCACCAGATCCTTGACGCGGTCCAGACTGAAATCCGACAGCTTCTGCCACAGACGAACCTCAGGACCTGAACCCCACCTATTGTCGTAATCCTGCATCGATGAATTCGCCAGCCATGTCCGCCCGGCGGTCGTCCCGATCCGGCTGGTTACTGTTACTTCGCTGCGGGGAATAAGGCTGATGGCCCAATGCCTCTCCGTCCCCTCCAAGCGGGTCTGCATATACTTATCTCCGCCGGAGTTGTAAAAATTCAGATTCTGCGGTCCCGGCGACTGGTAGAAGAACCGCTGCGAAGATTTCCAATCCCGGTTGCGGTATAGGCTGAATATCAGGGCATTCTTACCGCTGTCCTTCCAGAACACCGTGGAACGCATCACCCCGTAATTGTTAACCGCATACAGACCTAGCTCATAGGGCAGCTTGCCTCCTGGCCCCAGCTTATCGTCGAACGGACCGGAATAATTCGAAATATACCCGCCATTGCTCATAACGAGCCGACCGTTCGGGTCTATGCCGTTCTGCATCGAAAACTTGAAGTACGTTTCGTCTCCAGGCTCAAAGCCGCTCAATATTTCATCCACGGTAACATGCTTGTCATCATGGCGCATCGTTAACATGACCTTGTACGTCCGGTTGCCGGTGAACGTGTACGTGATCTCATAGCTCAGAGAGAGCAGGCCTTGCTCGACTACCTCTCCGCTGACCGAAGTCGTTTTCAATAAGGCGGGCCCATAGAAGGAGCCTGCCCCTGCCCAGCTCTGGCCGTCACGGGAAATCGCGAGAATGGGAGCCGGGGTATCAGATAATGGAAGCCCATCCGGGTACGTGGCCACTCCGCCGGGCACACGAATTTGCTGTTGATTTGCCGAAAGAATCACGCTGTCATCCGATTGCTGCTGGATCGTGAACCCCGGAGGGAAGACAGCCATATAATCATAATTCGGATCGTAGTCCAAGAGGAACGACTTAATGGCGCCTTTCGGCAAATTCGAGCGGAAGCGGATCGTGGCGCTGCTCAGATAGCCTGAATGATCCTCTTGAATATCAAACAACTCATAAGCGGTCTCCTGGCCTGAGAACGTCGTCAGCTTGAGCCCGTTCTTTCTCACCGTTCCCGCGGGGAAAGTAAGCGGGTACTGGATTAGCTCCTCAGGGAAATCATAAATGTTCAAGTAGTCCCTGAGCACGAATACCCGGTTCCAGATTCCCTTACCGAAGGCAGACACAGTTACGGTGCTGGTAGCTGTCCGGCCGCCGTCATCCGCCTTGACCGTAATGACTGCCTGACCCGGACTGCGGGCGATGATGATACCGACGGCATCGACCGTCGCAACCGTTTCGTCGCTTGAACTCCAGCTCAGCTGGTCCCTGAAGGTGGCATTGGCCGGAGCCACCGTCGCCGTCAGCTTCTCCGTTCCTCCGGCTGCAAGCGTCAACGCCGTTTTATTCAAGGTCAGTCCGGTGATCGCCGTCTTCGTCACGGTGACTAGCGCGCTCGCCGTAAACCCTCCATCCACCGTCGTTGCCGTTATCGTAGTCTGGCCCGGCACCAGGCCTCTGACAATCCCAACCTCATCCACCGTGGCGACGGACGGCTGGCTGGAGCTCCATAGCACCGATTGATCGGAGGCATTGGACGGCCTCACCGTCGTGTAGAGCCGTTCCGTCTTACCCGCTTCGATCGTCGTATTCGTCTTATTCAAGGAGACGCCGGTCGCATGCTGGATCACCACCCTGACGGTACACTGCGCCGTATAACCGCCGTCTACCGTTCGGACAGACAATACCGTCGTCCCTTCGCTGATGGCCTTCACATTGCCGTACTCGTCAACGGTAGCGACCGCCGGATTGCTGTTCAGCCAGGTGACGCTCTGCTCCTTGGCATGGTAAGGCTGAACCATATACGACAGGGAATTCGTAGCCCCAACAGGCAGCTCCAAGCTCGATTGGTTTAAAGTTATGCCCGTTACGGGGATATTCGGCAGGTCCTGATAAACTTCCATGATTTCCGATGCGCTAAGCGCCCGATTATAAATTTTGACCTCATCCATTATGCCTTTGTGGAAATAGTTCTCGTTATTTTTCCCGATCCACAGATCGCGGTTCGGATACAGCAGCGGACCGGCAAATGTAGCCTGACCGACAAATTGTCCATCCTGGTAAATCTTCATCGACTTGCTCGCCTGGTCCCAGGTCATCGCAACATGCTTCCAGCGGCCAAACATCGTCGTAATCGGAGAATACGTATTGACCACCTCGCGGGTCACATCATTCTTGAGCAGGAAGGTGAAGCGGCTCCCGCTGACAGCCATGCCCATCTCCATACCATTGCCACCGGCTCTAAAGCCGTCATCCCAAGAGATAAACTTGTGGATACCTGTGCTCTGCACCTCCGGCTGTACCCACATAGCCATCGTAAATCCGCTGCGCAGATCGTAATCCAATGCCGGACCTCCGCTCAGAAAGGCATTGGTGCCATTAAAGTACATGCCCTTGGAGCTGCGGCCTAGATTGGTCTGGGTCGCGTTGTAAACGGTTGCCGTATGATGGTTCCCTGATAGATCGGGAACCGTGCCGTCCGTCATCTCTTCAAAATCCCAATAAGCAATCAATCCCGGCAATTGCGGTGTATACACGGCCGCCCCCACTGAGCGGGTCCCGCCGTAGACGGCAGGCACTACAGTCACCGGAGACGGCTCATAGACGGCTTCGGCAACATCTGAGAAAACCGCCCCATCCGAAAGATCGGCAGAAGGCCCCCCTTCGATATTCGTCCCTGTCGGAATGCCCATAATCGGTTCGCGGCTATCTGCGGCAAGCGACTGAGCAGCAACGTGCTGAATGTCTTGCAAACCGGGCGGGGCCAGGCCCCATAATTCTCCAAGCAGCATAGTGAACGCCAATGCCGTGCTGAGAAACCGTTTTTTTAATCGCGACATAAAATTGGCTCCTTTACGAGTAGATAGTCGACCGTAGAGTCTCCTTCTAATCCCGGGCAGCAACTTTGTTGGCTCGATTACCGGTTAACCCGCAGCAGCAGCTTGACGAACCGTCCCTCAACACGGAAATGGCCGTAGCTCCTGATTAAGTTAAGGCCATTTCGGACTTATGCCCGCCAGGGACTGACTCGCTGAGTTGCTTTGCATGGATTAACGGCTTGATGCATACGTAGCGACTACACCCAAACACAGTTCTGCATGCGATCATCTCGAACGGACACAACATGATGCAGCTATTCGCTCCTTTCGACAATGCAATTTCCGACTTTTCCAAGCATGTGAAGCAATGCGAGCAGCTGATGTCGAATCTTGGATGTCTGAACCCATGCGGGCGTTCGCCCAGGAGCTTATTTCGCCCTATCACCTCCTCACCGGCAGGGACATGTTTAGTATGATATTCAAGTAAACGCTATCACTTCACCGGACAGGTTGCTTAATTCTTCAAGACCGCTGCCTTCCGGACAGGGAGAATGAGGACACGTAACCGGCCGGAAGCTGCTGCTCCGACCGGATGCCGTAGGTCTATCGTCTATTTTTTTTGCGCGGCCAAATAGTCCTCCAACTGCTTCTTGATCTCGGTGCGGATTTTTTCCAGACCCATCTTCTTCATTTTCTCCAGAGCTTCGTTGTACACCCCTTCATAGTTATCTGTCAGCCCCAGCATCGCGATCGTACGAGCCTTCTTGAACTCCGGACCGACCTTGGCCAGCTCGCTCTTGATCGGCTCGGCGTTGAGCGTGAAGCCTGCAATCGGCGATTTGGTGAAGGATTCCTGCTTGCTCGTATACTGCTCGATCTTCAGGCCGCTCTCCGGGAAATCATCCGGGTACCTGACGAACGCAGGATTCCAGGTCAGCACATACCCGGGGAAGCTGTAGGCCTTGGAGGCATCAGCACCGGCAGGAATTTTGAATTTGTCACTGCCGACCGCTTCCCAGTGCCGCCCCTCGATTCCATATTCGAACAAATCATGGTTTTGAGGATCTGCATACAGCCAATCCATAAACGCCATGACCCGGTCCGCATTTTTGGACGTGACCGGAATGCTGGAGAAGTTCCACGCTTTGAAGTCGGTCGTCAGTGCGCCTGGCTTGCCCTCGGTAACGCCCGGTATCAGGCTGACGTACTCCAGCTCCGCTCCGGGAATCGCCTGCCTGAGCTCGCGGTGAAGTGTGCCGCTGCCTGTATCCCCTCCGATGACGGCGAATTTTCCTGATTTGAAGAAGCCGCTGTCATCCTTCTGGCTGATCACATCCTTCTCCATGTAGCCCTTCTGCTGCCACTTGCGGGCTGTAATTTCATGAACGTAGGCGCTCTGCTTGTCGTTGAGAGGCGGCGGCAGCTTGGAAATATCTTCGCCGTGGAAGACCACATCTACTTTCCCGTCATGAATGGCGAATTTGGTCAGCAAATCGCCGGCCAATATAGCCGCATAATCGCTTGGCTTCGTATAGGGCTCCAGCCAGTTGCCCAGCGAGGCTAGCGAGCCTTTGACTCCAAATGGGATCATACCCTTTTCATTTTTCAGCACAGCGTCGAAGAAGGTCTCCAGATCGGCGACCGACTTGATGTCCGGCAGCCCGTATTTGACCCGGAGGTCTTTGCGGATGATCAGCGTATTGGCAGCCCCGTAATTGCGGGTGAATGGAACTCCGTAGATATGCTCCTCGTTCTTGGCATCAATAAACTTGTTGTTATTGATGTACGTAGGAGGGAACGCCTTCTTCAATCCGGGATACTTGTCATTGTTAAAGTAGGAATCGAGCTGGATATACGTACCCTTGGAAATCATCTGCGGCATCGTGTTCCACTGCGCGTCGAATACCGCATCGACCTGTTCCCCTGAAGCGAGCTTAAGTCCGATCTTCTCCTTCAGCTGGTCCCAGGGCACCCAGTTGAAGACGAGCTTCGTATTCAGCGTATCCTTGGTACGGTTGTAGAATTCATCCAGCACGGCCTGCTGGTCCTTCGGCGGGTCGCCGGGGAAGTAGAAGTGCAGCGTAACGGGGTCCGGCACTTTCTTGGGCGGTGCCGGCGCGTCCGTTCCTGTGCTTGGGGTTTGCTTCTTCTCCTCCGGCTTGTCGGACGGTTGCTCCTGCGGGGAGGTGCAGCCGGCGAATAGGAGCGACATCGCAGTCGCCACCGTGACGTACTTAAGCGTTTTCATGTTCAAATCTCGTACCCTCCTTATAGCTTACACTCTATGTGAACCGGCCTGTGGCCGGATTCAACCTTTCACCGCTCCGACCGTCAGGCCCTGCACAAAATACTTCTGAATAAACGGATACAGCAGCACGATCGGACCGATCGTTACGATCACGGTTGCCATCCGGATCGTATAGGAAGGAAGATTAACGGCACCCGTATAGAGCTGATTGGTAAAGTTCATACTGCTGACAATGCGGATGATCAGAGATTGCAGCGGATACTTGCCCGGATCGTCAATGAACAGGATGGCCCGGAACCATTCGTTCCAGTAATCAAGCGCATAGAACAGCGAGATGGTCGCCAGCGCAGGCAGCGATAGCGGCAGCACAATCCGGAATAAAATATAGATATCATTAGCGCCGTCGATCTTCGCGGATTCTGCGAGCGAGTCGGGCAGCGTCATGAAGAAATTGCGCAGTAGGAACATAAACCAGGGATTGACCAAGGCTGGCAGAATCATGACCCAGATGCTGTTGCTTAAGTGCAGATACTTGGAGATCAGGATATACCACGGCACCAGTCCTCCGTTAAACAGCATCGTGAACCAGATGAAGAAGAGGATCGAATTGCGATATTTCAGACTCTTCACGGAGACCGCATACGATACGGCGCTGGTGATCAGCAGGCTGAGCGCCGTTCCGACGATCGTGACGAACAGCGTCACGGAATAAGCGTTGTAAATCACATCGTTCGCGAAGATCGCACTGTACGCATCCCATGAGAACGGCTGCGGCACGATGCGGTATCCCGCCTGCAGCAGTGCCGTCTCATCGGTCAGCGAGCTGCCCAGCACGATGAGAAACGGCAGCAGGCACACCGCCGCAAAGACGGCGCAAGCGATATAAAATCCAGTCAGCAGCACTCTTTCCCCAGACGTCCTTACTTTCATCCCTATGTCTCTCCTTCTCAGCTAGAATACGTGGGCTCCTGTGACGGACGGATGCGGCCTGGGATTTAGAATAAAGCCGCATCCTTATTCAACCGGCGCACGATCGTGTTGCAGCCGAGTACGAGCAGGAAGCCTACAACGGACTGGTACATGCCGATCGCCGATGACATGGACATGTCACTATATTGGCGGAGGGCGCGAAATACGAACGTATCGATGACGTCAGTGGTCGGATACAACAGCGCATTATCGCCGATCAACGCATAGATCATCCCGAAATCACCGTAGAAGATATGGCCGACGGCCAGCAGCAGCAGCAGAATCGTCGTGTTGCCTAGTAGCGGGACGGTGATGTAGCGGATGGCCTGCAGCCGGCTTGCCCCGTCGATCCGGGCCGCCTCATAGATGTCCGTATCGATCGACGTAATCGTCGCCAGGTAGATGATGACCCCATAGCCCGTGGCCTTCCATACCTTGAGCAGCACGAGCGTCGCAGGCCAAACCTCCGGATTCTGGTAGAACGCAATCGGATCAAGATGCAGCACGGCCAGCAGCCTGTTGATCAATCCGCCATCCGTGGCAAACAAGGATACCGCGAACATAGAGACAATCGGCCATGAAATAAAGTACGGCAGCAGCATCAGCGACTGGGTCACCCGCTTGAACGGCCTCCAGCCGATCTCGGAGATCATCACGGCAAACACAATCTGAACCGCCAGACCGATGGTAATGAACATGGCGTTCAAATAGAGGGTGTTCAGCGTCACTAGCAGCCAGTCGTTGCTGGTGAAGAAGAAGTCAAAGTTTTTCAACCCGACAAATTCGCTGCCGAATATCCCCTTGATCGGGTTGTAATCCTGAAAGGCAATCACCATGCCGAACATCGGCATATACGCGAACAAGATAAAGTACAGAAGCGCCGGCAGCGCCAGCAGATACAAATACTTGTTCTTATACAGCTCCCTGAAGAAAGACCGTCCGAAGGCGGCTTCCTGCCGGCGGGAAGCTTCCAGGCTGCGGGGTCTTGCGGCAGCAGGCTCCATGCGGCAGTTCACTCCTTATTCCCGTTGTCTTGGTGGAGATGCAGTACCGATTCGGGAGGAGGCTGTGGCTCCGTGCGAGAATCGCTCACTGCTACTATCCATGACTTCATCGTACAAGGAAGCAGCTCACAGATAAAAGGCCGAATGTTATAGAAACGGGATTGTGATAAAAAAACGCCCTGTCTTGAATCGCAACAATCGAGCGGATTGTTAAAAAAAGTACCCCGACGCAGCAGGCGTCGGGGCTCGTATCAGTCATGGGAATCAGGGCGTCGCGATTTGCCGGATTTCCTGTATTCATCGGGCGTCTGGCCCGTCGCCTTCTTGAACGCGGAGTAAAAGTATTTGCCGCTGCCGAATCCCGAAAGCTCGGCGATCCGGTTCGCATGCAGCTCCGTTTCCACCAGCATACGCTTCGCCTCGGTGAATCTCAGCTCGCTGATGTACGCGCTGAGAGACTGACCGGTGCTTGCTTTGAACAAGGTTCTAACATAGTTGGGAGACAGCGCCACATGCTCGGACACGCCCTCTACATTTAATC
Source organism: Paenibacillus filicis (assembly GCF_038070315.1). Taxonomy (NCBI): domain Bacteria; kingdom Bacillati; phylum Bacillota; class Bacilli; order Caryophanales; family Paenibacillaceae; genus Paenibacillus; species Paenibacillus filicis. The sequence continues at coordinate 353,209 of NZ_JBBPCC010000002.1, forward strand.
CGGAATCACGGAAATGAGCCTCGATGAAGCACTTGATACGCTGGACGAGCTCCTTGCTCTTGTTCTCGCGGCGCTCCTTGAACAGCCCGGCTAATCGATCGTTGAGCTGGGAGAACCAGAGGCGGACGTCCTCAAGATCATCGCATCCGGCCAATTCCTGCATAATGGACTTGAAGGACAGAGGCAGATCATCCTCCCCGTCTTCGGATGGACTGGAAGCCAGTTCGCTCAGGGCGAGCGCGAGCTGTGTCAGCGACAGCAGAATTTCATCGTACGTAAATCGGCGAATCTCCTCAAGCACCTCTTCGAGCAGTTCAGCGGCCTTCTCCCTATCCCCCGAGCGGAGTGCTTCCACAAGCTTCTTCTCCAGCTCGAACGGATAGGCGTACGCCACACGAGGTACTTCGGCGAGATCGCTGTACAGCAATATCGCCGACTTCCCGTAGATCAACCGGTATTCGGAGCTATTCAGCGCACTGCCGTAGGAAAGGTGAAGCTGCTTGCGGAGCTCGACTGGATGCCCGACGGCAGCCGTCAGAGTCACCCTTAGATAATGCTCCGCATGGCTCTGCACGTCCGCAAGCCGCCCACGGAGCTTCTCCATCCCTTGCGTATCGGAATCGTCCTCCTCCGGCAGATTGATGATGACTGCTACATGATCCGTCTCGCCATCCACGACCTCCACTACCCAGTCAGGCTCCAAGGTCTCTGCTGCAATATTCATCAAGGCGAAGCGGAGCAGAGACAGATCCCGGACGGACCGTCCGGCGCCCAACTGCCGGTAAGCACAGAGCCGGAGAACAGATACGGCATATCGCTTCCCGTCCAGCCGGATTCGCAGTCTCGCAACATTGTCCCCCACTTTGTCCTCGTCGGTCAGTTCGCCTTGCAGCAGTTGTTTCAGCATCCCGGCTCTCATCGCAGGCAGCCCGCTTCGAACAGAGGCCTGGAGCTCATGCACGTTGCTAACCAGAGAATCGAAGGTCCGGTTCAGATAGTCATACTCGCTCAGTTCATCGGGTCCCGCAGGGGACTGGCCCGAAGTTCTTGCTTTGCGCAGCAGGCGAAGCAAGGGAGTGTACATATTGCGGGTAAATAAGGTCGCAATCAGCATGCTGACTCCGATCAAGGCAAGGGTCATCAGCGCCATAACACGAGTCAGCTTAGAGAAATTCCAGAGCAGCTCCTCATAGTCGCCTACACTGACGTAAATCCAGCCGAAGGTCGTATCCGACTTGCGGTAAGTAATCAGAGACCGCCGTCCATCAACCTCATCCGTGAAGGAGCCGCTTGGTTCCCCGTCCAGTACCTTCCTGATGTAGTTCTCCTTCTCCGCCAGCGGGGTATTCACCTTCTCCAGCTTCGGGTGCGAGATAGCCGTCCCGTCCCGATCGATAATGAACAGCCGGTCCGGCTCATCTCCGGTACGGGACTTGACCAATTGCTGCAGCGCACTCTGCTTCAGATTGAAGACCAGCACAGCCTGTGGCTTGCCCTGCAACTCGTCCTCCACGAATAGCACCGAGATTGCGTGATAATCCTCGTCCTTGCCAGCCAGCGAGTAGCTGACCCTGCGGGGAATAACGGCCCGCTCCGCTCCCGGAGCCATCCCCTCGATCCAGCCGATCACACTGCGGTCGAAAAACTCGGACACGGACTGCGCCACCGTCACATTGGAGAATACGCGGTCGGCCTTGGCATTGTAAATGTAGACCGATTCGATCAGCGGGTTGGAGTTGACGATCTCCGTCAGCTTCTGGGAGATGTCGCCCATCTCGATGGACTCATAAGCGTCGGCAAACAAAGCCTTGAAGATCGGACTATACGCATTAACGCTGTCGTTCAGGCTTGTAGGGACGCCATAATAGACGTGAAATTGGCTCAAATACAGCAGAGTGGATGACCAGTACGTTTCTACCACTTTATACGATTGCTCCAGCATCTGCTCAGATTGCTCATGAATCTGTGAAAGCATGCTGCGGGAAAATTGGACATAAAGCACATAGGAGAGCACGCTGAGCAGAATCGATCCGGTTACAACATACGAAAGCAGAATTTTCATCAACAGCGCATTTCTTCGCCAGTAAAGCCTCAGACGTAACCATGTGCGGAGCATATCGTCCTCCCGGATCGTCAACTTACCGCAAGCATATCATCGATGAATTTGGGAAGTCCAGCCATTATTATAAGAATAGGGTATAAGAACCAATAAAAGAACAAAAGGCCTATGCCAGGTGACATAGGCCTTTCTTGTCAATATGCTCCCTCCCCATCGTACGTGACGAGACTATCGGCATATCCGCATTCAGTCCTGCATACATTAGGATTCGGCGCTAACAACAAAGTGCCAATAACTAATCGAATAAGGGCCAGGTGATCAGCATGTGGGAAAATATGTTGAAACAAAAGCAAATGGAAATTCAGATGGATACGGGCAGCAAAGCAGTCCGCCTCCGTATATGGGATAACGGACCGGCTTCAGGCCTCCAGGCTGGCCTGGAGCTGACGCAATCCGAGATGTTCGAGCTGCTGCATACGCTGCTGACCATCAACCGCTCCTTCAATCTTGAAGCCCCGCACAACCAGGATACTGGCCGTACCCCGGCACAAGGGTCCCCCTCACTGTTCAGTCAGGCTGCGGCTGGAGCTTCAGCGATATCGTAAAGACAGAACCCCGACTGGGCTCCGACTCGCACCGGATATGTCCGCCATGGGCAGAAACGATATGCTTGACAACCGCGAGGCCAGAGCCGGTTCCGCCCACCTTACGTTTATTCGAGTTATCTATCCGGTAAAACCTTGCAAACAGCTTGTCCCTCGCTTCTTCCTCAATGCCGATTCCCCGGTCTTCCACAGCAGCATGTGCCCATCCATCCGACGCATAGAGCCGGATCGTGATCGGGCTCGGTTCCGGGGAATACTTGAGTGCATTGCTGATCAAATTCCGCAGCGCCTGACGAATCCGCATCCCGTCAGCCATGACAGGCAGAGGCACAGGGCTTGCTATCAGCTCGAGCTCCCGGCACTCGCCTTTGGCCCAAATTGCCGTTTCGCGGGCAACCAGCTGCTGCAAATCTTCCGGGGCCATCCGGTACGACTGCTCGCCGGCTTCCATCTTCTGCAGATCCAGCAATTGGTTCAACAGCACGGACAGCTTCTGGGCTTCCCTATGGATCGTAACCGCGTAGCGCCGGCGCTTATCATCATCCAGCGGACGCTCGACCATGATCTCGGCGAAGCCTGTAATACTGGTAAGCGGCGTACGCAGCTCATGCGAAACCGAGCTGAGAAACTCCTGCTTCATCCGCTCCAGCAGCGCTTCATCCGTACAATCCCGGAAGGTCAGGTAAAGATGCCGTTCTGCCGAGCCGCTTGTAGTCATCGTGCAGCCTGCCAGCTCATAGCTGCGCAGCTGACCGTCCCCGGACATCTCCTCCAGCCTCCCGGCAAACTCTTCGCTGCCCCCGCTGATGAGCTGCCCCAATCCGTCCAGCAGCATGGGGGCAAACTGCCCTCTATGCTCCAGCAAGGCATGCAGATAGGCTCTCACATCGGTATAGGACGCCGGAGACTCCCCGAATATATGCGTCAAACGCTGATTATATAACAAAATATGTCCGCTGCCGTCGCAAAGCAGCTTCCCTTCTACTCCCGATTCAAATGCCTGGCGCACGAGCAGCTCCTGCAGCCGGCTATTCTCCGTCTCCCGGCTCAGCCGGTCGGCCAGCCACTGCTTCTCGCGCACATCCCGCCGAAGCTCCATCTCGGTTACGGCCCACCGGCTAAAATCCTCCAGCCTGCTCATATCGGCATCATCGAAGGAGCGAAGCTCCATATCGAATACGCAGAGGGACCCGAGAATGTGCCCCCTCGATGTCATCAACGGCGCACCTGCATAGAAGCGGATGCCCGAATCCCGGATCAGCGGATTGTCTGCAAAGCGGACATCCTCCTGCGTATCCCTTACGTGAAGACTTTTCTTACCGATCACGACATGTTGACAGATGGATAGTCCACGCTCCGTCGAGGGGATCTCCAGTCGCTCCTGAGGCAGGTTATTTCCGGACTTAAATAACTGTCGTTCCGCTGTTATCAAGGTAATCAGGCAATACGGCATGCCGAACAAACCGGCCACAAGCTTCGTAATCCGGTCAAGCGATGGCTCGGAGGGCGTCCCCATCAGATCCAGTTCTTGCAATTCAAGCAAACGTTCCCGCTCATCATCGGCAGAAGAAAAGAAGATGGAAGTCGGCACGAATAGTTCACTCGCTCTCTCGGGGATATGGAATGAAGCCGGTTTGGATTACTACATTCGACGCCCAGCGGTACGTTCCTTCATCACAGGAACAATTTTCCTTACTACGGTCCCGCACTTCCCGTTTCTCCTGATTTCCATGCAAAAAAGCCAGCCGCGGACGATCCGCAAGCTGGCTTATCTGGTGATCGCAGGTGCCTTCTACACGCTCTACACGCGGACAGGCACTAGCGTCTCGTACAAATCTTTATACTGCTGGGCGGATTTCTTCCAGCTGAAATCCTTCTTCTTGGTATTGGCCATCAGATTGGCCCACACCGCGGGCTCGCGGTACAAGCGGACAGCGCGTTCGATCGTGAACAGCATGTCATGTGCATTGTAATTGGCGAAGGTAAAGCCTGTCCCCTCTCCTGTCTCCTCGTTATACGGAGTGACCGTATCCTTCAGCCCCCCGGTCTCCCGCACAATCGGCACGCTCCGGTAGCGCATCGCGATTAGTTGGCCGATCCCGCACGGCTCGAACAGGGAAGGCATCAGGAACAGATCGGAGGCGGCGTACACCTGGCGGGCCAGCGACTCGTCGAACAAGATGTTCGCCGAAACCTTGTCAGGGAAAGCATCCGCCGCCCAGCGGAACAGCTGCTCGAATCTCGGCTCCCCCGTACCGACAATGATCCACTGCGCATCCAGGTTCAACAGCTCCCCGATGACGCGATCCATCAGATCCAGCCCCTTCTGGTCGACCAGCCGGGTCACCAGCGCGATCAACGGCACATCCTTACGGGCGGGCAGCCCGACCCTCTCCTGCAGCTTCAGCTTGTTGAGCTGCTTCTTCGCCAGAGAGTCCCGATAATGGAATTCGACGAACTTATCGTTCATCGGATCGAACTCCTCATAGTCCAATCCGTTCAGGATGCCATGGAGCCGGTGGCTTTGGCTGCGCAGCAGTCCATCCAGGCTTTCCCCGTAGTACGGCGTCTGAATTTCTTCCGCATACGTCGGGCTGACCGTCGTAATCGCATCGGAATAGAGCAATCCTCCCTTCAGGAAGCTGGCCCCCCCATGCAGCTCCAGCGCATACCCATGGAAATGCTCATCGCCGAGCGTGAAGTAATCCTTGAACTCCTCCTGGCCGAAAACGCCCTGATATTTCAGATTGTGAATGGTCAGGATCGTACGGATATGGGCGTACTCCGGCTGGTAGCTGAAGTGAGCCCGGTATAACACCGGTATCATGCCCGCCTGCCAATCGTGGCAGTGAATTACATCCGGGATGAAGTCGATCGGCTGGAGCGCATCCAGCACAGCCCGGCTGAAGAACGCGAAACGCTCTGCATCGTCGCCGTAGCCGTAGCAGCCGTGGCGAGCGAAGTAGTATTCATTATCCACAAAATAAAAGATGATGCCTTCGTGCTCCAGCTTGTAAATCCCGCAATACAGCGTTCTCCAGCCCATTTGCAGGTCAAAGACGGCCACTACCTCCATCCTGTCCGTTAGAGAGGCAGGGATTTGCGCGTACTTAGGGAGGATCACCCTCACATCCAGGCCCTGCTTCACAAGCGCCTTCGGCAGAGAGCCGATGACGTCGGCAAGACCTCCCGTTTTGATAAAAGGTACGGCTTCTGAGGCGGCAAATAACACTTTCATGGCTTCCTACCACTCCTTTTTATATAACGCCGCAGACGGCACGGCGCCTGATCATTAGATGACCTTCGTCTTGGAAGCGATAAACGGTGCTTGTTTGTCCCCGGTCAGTACTCGACCCCGGTTGATGAATACGTCTTTATCCAAAATCGCATTCTCGATGATGACATTTTCCTCGATCTCGCAGTTTTGCAGGATGATGCTATTCTTGACGTACGCCCCCTTGCGGATTTTGACCCCGCGGAACAGCACGCTGTTCTCGACCTTGCCTTCGATCACGCAGCCGTTGGCAATCAGGGAATTGCGGGCATGGGCGGTTTCCGCGTAGCGGGCGGGCGGCTCGTCCTTGACTTTCGTATAGATCAGGTTTTTATCGAAGAACAGCTCTCGCCACACCTTCGGATTCAGCAGCTGCATGCTGTGCTTGTAGTAGCTCTGCACCGTATTCACGATGCCCGTATACCCTTCGTGCAGGTAGCCGTACACACCGAGCTTATCGATGTTTTTCATAATGCCGTCCCGGACCAGATGATCGTAGCCTTGCGCGAGGCAGGACTCGACCATATCAAGCAGCAGCTCCTTACTCATGATGTACATCTCCATCGAGATGTTATCGGTGCGCAGACGTCCTGAGTGATCCTCCATCAGCGTTACCTGACCGTCTTCCTTGACGGCTAGACGGCGAAACTTGGCGTACTCAGCGTCATCCGCCTTCTTGTACACGACCGTAATATCGGCGTTCCGCTCCAGATGAAAATCCAGCACCGCTTTGTAATCGATGTTGCAGACCATATGAGAACGGGTAATCAGTACGTACTCCTCGCGGCCGCGGTAGAAGTAATCGCGGTGGCTGTAGAACTGGAACAGATCGCCGCGCGCCATACCCGTCGTCTCCTGCAGCACGGCCGGCAGCAGGAACAGGCCGCCCCGCTTGCGGTCGAGGTCCCATTCCTTGCCGGAGCCGAGATGGTCCATCAGGGACCGGAATTTATGCTGGGTGAACACGGCCACATTGCCTATGCCCGAGTTGACCATGCTGGATAACGTAAAGTCGATCAGGCGGTACCTGGAGCCGAACGGAACCGATGCGACGCAGCGGGAATACGTCAGTTCCTCCAAATCATCCGGCTCGTTCACGAGATTAATGACACCCATCAGACGTTTCATAAGCGGCTCACCCTTTCACCGAAGACGTATTGGCCGTGCTGATATGCTCATTGCTGCCGATCAGAATGATTTCCTGATCGCCGTCTCCGTCCGGGCTGCCGATGACACTGCCATCCTCGATGACAGTGCCGTCCCCGATAATCGCTTTATGGATCGTAACGTGATTGCCTATCCGTACATTGGGCATAATGACGGAATCGCGTACCACACTGCCCTCGCCGACCTGAACGCCGTAGAACAGCACCGAATGATCGACTTCTCCGAACACCGCGCAGCCCTCATTGACGAGCGAGCGCTTGACCTGTGCAGTCGGCGCGATATATTGTCCAGGCTGGAACGGGGTGACCGAGTACATTCGCCATTCGCGGTCATTGAGATCGAACTCGGGCTCATCCTCCAGCAAATCCATATTCGCTTCCCACAAGCTTTCGATCGTTCCGACATCCTTCCAGTAGCCCTTGAACGGGTAGGCGAACATCTTCCGGTCGTCGCGCAGCATATGCGGGATCAGGTCTTTGCCGAAGTCCTTGCTGGAAGCTGGATCTTCCTCGTCCTTGATCAAATATTCCTTGAGCGCCTTCCAGTTGAAAATATAGATCCCCATCGAAGCCAGATTGCTCTTCGGCTCCTTGGGCTTCTCAGCAAACTCCGTGATCCGGCGCTCTTCGTCGATGCTCATCAGGCCGAAGCGACTCGCTTCCTCCCATTTGACCTCAATGACGGCGATGGTGGCGTCGGCATCATTTTTCTTGTGGAAGTCCAGCATCAGATCATAGTCCATCTTGTAGATATGGTCGCCTGAGATGACGAGCACGTACTCCGGATCATACTGGTCGATGAACGGAATGTTGCGGTAGATCGCATTGGCCGTCCCTTTGTACCAGTCCCCGCCGCTTTGTTCCATATAGGGAGGGAGCACGGTAACCCCGCCGTGCTTGCGGTCGAGATCCCATGGCGTGCCGATGCCGATATACGTATTGAGCACCAGCGGCTGATATTGGGTCAGCACCCCAACCGTGTCAATGCCGGAATTGGTGCAATTGCTGAGTGTAAAATCGATGATCCGGTATTTGCCTCCAAAATGAACCGCAGGCTTGGCCAATTGCTTGGTCAGTACACCTAACCGTCTTCCTTCGCCTCCCGCCAACAGCATGGCGACGCACTCTTTTTTACGCATCGGCTTTGCCCCTTCCTCGCTTCGCTATCGTTGCCTTCGGTTTGACAATCTGAATCGGTTTGAATATGACCGTCGCGAGCGGCGGCAGAGACACATGCAGGCTGTCCGGGCGCTCATGCCACGGGATCCCCTCGGTCCTGAGCTTTCCTCCATTGAGCTTGCCCGAACCTCCATACTCACCGGCATCTCCATTGAACAGCTCGACGTACTCTCCTGAGAACGGAACACCGATCCGGTATTGCTCATGATACACGGGTGTAAAATTCGTCACGATGACTAGCAAGTTCTCAGGATCGCTAGAACGCCGCAGGAAGCTTGTGACGCTCTGGCCCGCATCATGCGGGTCGATCCACTCGAAGCCGCCAGGATGATGATCCAGCTCCCATAGTGCCGGCTCTCTCAGATACAGCTGGTTCAACTCACGGACAAAACGCTGCATGCTGCGGTGACTGTCATATTCGAGCATTTCCCAGTCCAGATCCTCCAGATCCTTCCATTCGTCAAACTGCCCGAATTCTCCTCCCATGAACAGCAGTTTTTTTCCCGGATGCCCCATCATATAGCCGAAGAGCGCCCGGAGATTGGCGAACTTCTGCCAGTAATCACCCGGCATCTTGTTCAGCAGCGATTTCTTGCCATGCACCACCTCGTCATGGGAAAGCGGCAGCACATAATTCTCGGAGAAGGCGTACATGAAGCTGAACGTCAGCAGCCTATGGCTCCCGCCACGGAAGTACGGATCGGTCTCCATATACTTCAGCATATCGTTCATCCAGCCCATGTTCCACTTATAGTTGAACCCAAGCCCTCCCTCATGCACCGGAGCGGTCACAAGCGGCCAAGCGGATGAATCCTCGGCCATCATGAGCGCACCCGGATGATAGCTGAATACCGTCTGGTTCAGCTTCTTGATGAGTTCGATCGCTTCCAGGTTCTCCTCATTGCCGTACCGGTTCTTCACCCACATGTCACGGGGCTTGCCGAAATTCAAGTATAAGAGACTGGCTACGGCATCCACGCGCAGCCCGTCGATATGATAAACGTCCATCCAAAACAAAGCATTCGAGATGAGATAATTGACGACCTCCCGTTTGGAGAAGTCAAAGGAAAGTGTTCCCCACTCCGGCTTTTCGGCCAGGTTCGGGTCCTCGTGCTCATACAGCGCTCTTCCATCAAACCGGCGCAAGCCATGCTCGTCCTTGACGAAATGGCCTGGTACCCAGTCCATAATGACGCCGAGACCTGCACGATGGCAGCAATCGACGAAGTACATAAAATCATGGGGCGTTCCGAAACGGCTGGTTACGGAAAAATACCCGGTGGCCTGATACCCCCACGACCGGTCATACGGATGCTCGGCCAGGGGCAGCAGCTCCAGATGGGTGTAACCCATCTCTTTGACATAGGGAATAAGCTCCTCAGCAAGCTCCCGATAACTCAGATAAGAGCCGTCTGGCTTCTTCTTCCACGTTCCGAGATGAACTTCATAAATGTTTAGTGGGGATTCGTACACGGATCGAGATCCTTGGCTGTCCCGCCATTCCTGATCGGACCAGGCGAAGCCTTCCAGCTCGAAGACCCGAGAAGCCGTTCCAGGCTTGAGCTCGGACCAGAACGCATAAGGATCTGCTTTGTACAATAAGGTGTTGTCTTGAGTGAGGATTTCGTACTTGTAGTATTCTCCCGTGCTCACGCCAGGGACAAACACGGACCAGACCCCCCATACGCTCCGCTTAAGCAGAGGATGGCGGCTGCCGTTCCAATCGTTAAAATCACCTACTACGCGAACTTCCTTCGCGTGCGGAGCCCAGAGCGCAAAACGCACGCCCGCGATGCCTTCTTCTTCCGCGGGATGCGCACCCAGCATCCGGTAGCTTCGGTGCAGGTTGCCCTCATGAAACAAATACAGCTCCTCGGGACCGGGGATCACACTCATCACGTTGCAGACATCCCCCTTTATTTTTTTGTATTCTGCCACTATTACACAAATACTACACGACCGACGCAAAATCCTCTCCGGCTCCTGTAAAAACTTATTGAATTTTGTTTTCGCAGAGATAAAGCCTCCGCCCGGCAGGATTTCAGGCCATTCCGTGGAATATAGAGTAGGCGAATGCAACAGGCTGTATCCAAGAAAGGATGATGAGAATGAACGACAAATTCAAAGGTCTGGTGCTCGGACTATCGCTCGGCGCCTTGCTGACCGGCAGTGTCGCTTACGCCAGCGGTACACAGATAGAGGTCTTTTTCCGAGATTTGAAATTTAAGTTTGATGGTATTGAGAAAGCGCCTACAGCCGATCAGGGCGGTCCTGGATTCATCCATAACGGCACGACGTATGTACCGCTGCGGTTCGTCAGCGAAGCTCTCGGCAAGGAAGTGAACTTCGACGAAGACACCGGTACAGTCTGGGTCGGCAAGCGCATAGAGATGAATCATCCGGTCGCGTTGTTTAAGGACGGACAAATTACGCAGGGCGAGCTCCAAACCCGGATGGCGCTGGACCGTGCGTTCGGCTATGCATCGGAAGAGCATGCCGAGAGTCACGAGTACCAGCAATACCTGCTGGAGGAAATGATCGTGCAGCGGGTTCTGTCGTCCCGGCTCGATGAAGCGGGCAAAACGGCTGCCGCCGCCGACGTTGAGAAGGAAATCGCCTTCTTCCAAACGGAGTTTGCCAGCTCAAGCCGTACAGCCGCAGACCTGAATACCAGACTCGCCGAACAAGGCTTAAGCGAGAAGGATTTCCATGCCTTCGTGGAGCAGCTCGTATTCGCCCGCAAAGCTCTCACCGCCTCTATCCCCGAGGAAAAGCTAAAGGCAAGCTATGACGAACGGGCTGCCAGTGGTGATCTCCATATCGCTACCGTCCGTCATATTCTGATCGGCTTCGAGGACGCACAGGGTAAGGAGCGCACCAAGGAGGAAGCGAAGGCTAAGGCCCAGCAAATCGCGAACAAGCTCCGCAGCGGAGCGAATTTCGCCGAGCTTGCCAAGCAGGAATCGGAAGATCCAGGCTCCAAGGACAACGGAGGGCTGTATAAGGATGCCCCGATCAACCAGTGGGTGGAGCCATTCAAGAAAGCAACCAAGGAGCTGAGCCTGGATGCCATCTCCGATCCTGTGGAAACGACTTTCGGCTACCATATCATCCGGGTTGAATCACGCGGTGTGCTGAGCTTCGAGCAGGAGAAAGAGACCTTGCTGGCCGAGGCGCTTGGCGATGCTTATAGCAACTTCATTTCCAAGGAGCTGCCGGGATTGATCCAGAAGATCGATCTGCCTGAGTAACGGCCGCCGGTCCATGACCGGGTGAAGCCTAACAAAGAACGTCCGGATGTATCCATCCGCGGCGTTTTTTGTCATGCCGATCCGGATATGCTGTGGGGAAAAGGCTGGAATCGGCAGCGGAATTCATGTAAAATAGATAGAATGGCTACGATTGGATCAGCCCTTACCCGGCTTCGACCCAACGTACATGAATAAGAGAACAGAAGAAGGATGGACTGAACGCATGTTTGCAGCTACCGATTGGAAAGATTACGAACTACTGGATACGGGCGACGGGGACAAGCTGGAGCGCTGGGGCAATATTATTCTGCGCAGGCCGGATCCGCAAATCATCTGGCCGATTGCCAAAGAAAACGGAGATTGGCGTAAAGCGGATGCCCACTATCACCGCAGCTCAAGTGGCGGCGGGCAATGGGAGTACAAGCAGCAATTGCCTGAGCGCTGGACGATCGGCTATCGGGATCTCTCCTTCCATATCAAGCCGACCAGCTTCAAGCATACGGGCTTGTTCCCGGAGCAGGCGGTCAACTGGGGCTGGATGATCGATAAAATTCAAGGGGCGGGCCGCAAAATTCGCGTGTTGAATCTGTTCGGATATACAGGCGGCGCGTCAGTGGCTTGCGCCTATGCAGGCGCAGAGGTCTGCCATGTCGATGCCTCCAAGGGGGTCGTGACCTGGGCAAAGGAAAATCTCCAGCTGTCAGGCCTGGGCGACAAGCCCGTACGTTTAATTACCGATGATGTGTTTAAATTTGTACAGCGCGAGCAGCGCCGGGGCAGCAAGTACGACGCCATCATCATGGACCCGCCTTCCTACGGGCGCGGGCCGAACGGTGAAACCTGGAAGCTGGAGACGAATCTGTACCCGTTCGTCGAGTCCTGCATGAGCATCATGACGGACAAGCCGCTGTTCATGCTGATCAACTCCTACACGACCGGCATCTCCGCCACTGTGCTCAAGAACGTGCTGTCGCTGTCGCTTGGCCGCACGTATGGCGGCACGATTACATGCGGTGAGATCGGTCTGCCGATTACGGCTTCGCAGTTAACGCTGCCATGCGGTATCCTGGGCCGCTGGGAGGCCTAGCCTATGGCGGGAGGCGTTCCGTCCATACCGGTGCTGTATGAGGACAATCATGTGATTGTCGTGGTCAAGCCGCCCAATGTCCCTACCCAGGAAGACGATTCGCGGGACCCTGATCTGCTGACGCTGATCAAGGCGGATCTGAAGCACCGCCACGGCAAGCCCGGCAATGTCTTCCTCGGTCTCGTTCACAGGCTGGACCGGCCGGTCGGCGGCGTCATGGTGTTCGCCAAGACGTCGAAGGCCGCCTCCCGGCTGTCCGATGCCGTACGCACGCGCGCGATCGGTAAGCAGTATCGGGCTGTCGTCCACGGCAAGCCTTCACCGGCCTCCGGGACCCTGCGACATCACTTGCTGAAGGACGCGCGCACGAACATGGTGGCCGTGGTGAAGGCAAACCTCCCCGGTGCCAAGGAAGCCATCCTGGACTACCGTGTCCTATCCTCACAGGAAGGCTTGTCTCTGGTCGAGGTGGAGCTGCACACCGGCCGGCCGCACCAGATCCGTGTGCAATTCGCCACCATCGGCTGTCCGCTTGTCGGCGACCAGCGCTACGGAGGCCCGCTGGCCGTGCCTGGACAGCAAATCGCCCTCTGGTCAACCTCGCTCAGCTTCGAGCATCCCGTTAGCAAGGAGCTGCTGCGCTTCCACTCCGAGCCCCCTGCGGCTTATCCGTGGCTGCTGTGGGAGAAGCATAGCTGATCTACATGAGAGAGAAAGAGCCTGCAGTCCGTACTTCGGACCGCAGGCTCTTTCTCATGGGCTATGGAGGTGCCCGTTTCTAGGCGTTGGCAACCTTGCCGAGCAAGTAAACGAGTAATTGCTGATTGTGGGAGGAAATCCGTCCCAAATACTGCTGTAAAAATTGCTCCCGGATTCCCAATCCTCTGGCGCACTCGGATTGACCCAGCTCGGTAGTCTGCACCCAGACAATGCGCCGGTCCTTCGCGTCCCGCTCCCGGGAGATCAGGCCGTTCTTCTCCATCCGGTCCAACAAGGTCGTGATGGCCGCAGGCGTCGTCGTCAAATATTCAATGAAGTCCGACGGCTTCATCCTGGGAGAGTCCGCTCGCATCAATAGCTCCAATACGGTCAGCTGCCCTTCCGTCAGCCCCGGCGACAGCTCTGTCTCCATATGTGTGCGTAAGTCCTTGGATAATTTCCACCACAGTTTGGCGAAATCCTGAGTTACCATAGCCATCACTCCCGGGATCCTATCGTTTCCCTAATTATAGCATTCCTTCTTGTCCATTTAAAGGTTAATGACATAAATATTTTAAGACATCAAACGATAAAATGAGGTACCTTTTGACGAGCTTCAACATATATTGCAGGCAGGGATATTCGCCTAGCGGCGCAGCTTGTCATTTCGTGTAAAAGGGGTGGATCACGTGGAGGACTGGAAGCAAAAAATCGGGGAAACCGCGCTGGAAAAAGGCATCATCAAAGACCCACACTGGCTCGATCGTCTGGACGATCCGATGCCGATGTGGGCCGTGTTGGAGCTGATGCTGGAGCTCATGGAACGGCAGGAGCCGTCCTACACGAGCTACGATTAAGTAAATTTCAACAGATCGACAACGCCGTTCGTCTTGCTGGCAGCCGGTACGAGCAGCTTACCTTTCGACTTGCGGTCCTCCAGAGGCGTCAGTTCCGTCGAAAATGCCGCCTTCTCTCCATTGCTGAGAATTACGGTGACCTCGAACGGCTCCTTGACCGTAAAGGCGCCGCGCAATGATGCGCCGTTCGGCTTCACGCCCTTGCCTTCCTTAAACTCGAACGTAATAATTCCTTTGCCGCCTCGTCCCTGCAGTGGATAATCCGCCACGAGCGAGCGCTTGGCATAGCCGAGATCCGTCACGACGACGACTTCGCCCTCATAGCCTTCGATCAGCTCAGCCGATACGACCTCGTCGTCATCCTTCAGCACGATTCCGCGCACGCCGGCTGCAGCACGTCCCATCGGATTGACCTCCTCTTCCTTGAAGCGGATGGCCATCGCCTGCTTGGTTACAAGCAGTAGATCCGACTGGCCCGAGCTGAGCAGCACGTTCATGACTGCATCCTGGTCGCCTACCTTGCAGGCGACGATACCGCTAGAGCGATTGGTCGCATATTCCTTCAGATCTGTACGCTTCACCTGACCCTTACGGGTGACGAAGAGCAGCGACTTGCCGGCTTCCTCGAAGTCCTTCACCGGGATCACATGGATGATCCGGTCGTCCTTCGGAATCGGGATCACGTTGACGATCGCCGTCCCGTTGTCCTTCCACTTGTACTCTGGAATCTGATGCACCGGCAGCAGGAAATATTGGCCCTTCTGCGTGAAAATCAGCAGATTATCCAGCGTGTTGACATCGAGCAGATGCCGCAGATAATCGCCTTCCTTCAGACCGGTCTTGTCAATCTCTCCGCCGGAGCGGATGAAGCTCAGCTTACCAGTCCGCTTAATATAGCCTTCGTTCGATAGCGTGACGAAGACATCCTCCGCCGTAACCATCACCTGGAGGTTGACCTTCAATTCCTCAATCTCATCCTGGATGCTGGAGCGGCGGGCAATCGCGTACTTATCTCGAATCTGCGAGATTTCGTCCTTGATGACGGCGAGCAGCTTCTTCTCGCTGCCCAAAATCCCTTGCAGATAGGCGATGGTCTTCTGAATATCCTTGAGATCCTTCTCCAGCGAATGGATCTCCAGATTGGTCAGACGGTACAATTGGAGCGTCAGAATCGCGTCCGCCTGGCGCTCGGTGAAGCCGTACTGGGCCACCAGGTTATTCTGGGCGTCATGCCGGTTCTTCGAAGCCTTAATCGTGGCGATGACTTCGTCCAAAATATTAAGCGCCTTGACCAGACCCTCGAGCACATGGGCCCGGTCCTCCGCCTTCTCCAGCTCATAACGCGAACGGAAGGTCACGACTTCCTTCTGGTGGGCAATATAGGCCTGGAGCATATCCAGCAGTCCGAGCTGCTTCGGAGCCTTATTGACGATGGCAACCATATTGAAGCTGTAAGCCACCTGCAAATCCGTCTTCTTGAGCAGATAAGCAAGTACACCCTGTGCATCCGCCTCTTTCTTCAGCTCGATCACGATGCGCAGCCCCTCACGGCCGCTCTCGTCTCGCACCTCGGCGATCCCTTCGATCTTCTTCTCAAGGCGGATATTTTCCATCGCCGTCACCAGACGCGACTTGACGACCTGATAAGGAATTTCCGTGATCACAATCTGCTGTCTGCCACCGCGCATATCCTCGATCGCGGTTTTGGACCGCAAATAGATACGCCCGCGCCCGGTCCTATAAGCATCGCGGATGCCCTCCGAACCCATGATAATACCGCCCGTCGGAAAATCAGGACCTTTGACAACGGTCATCATCTCTTCCAGCGTGCTATCCGGACGGTCGATCAAAGCGATGCATGCATCGATGACCTCGCGCAGATTATGAGGCGGAATTTCCGTTGCAAAGCCGGACGAGATCCCGCTGACTCCGTTCACCAGCAGATTCGGGAAGCGTGCCGGGAGCACAACCGGCTCCTTGGTCGTATTATCAAAATTGTCTTTGAACTGCACGGTCCGTTTCTCGATGTCACGAAGCAGCTCGAGTGCGATCTCGGACAAGCGTGCCTCGGTATACCGCATCGCGGCAGCCGGGTCGTCATCCATCGAGCCCCAGTTGCCGTGACCGTCGACGAGCGGATGCCCCATCTTCCAGGGCTGAGCCATCCGCACCATGCCCTCGTAGATCGAAGCATCTCCATGCGGATGGTAGTTACCCATCACATCGCCGACCGTTTTCGCCGACTTGCGGTACGGCTTATCCGGCGTATTGCCCGCGTCGTACATGGCGTAGAGGATACGCCGCTGCACGGGCTTCAGTCCGTCGCGCACATCGGGAATCGCGCGGTCTTGAATAATGTATTTGGAATACCGGCCGAAACGGTCCCCTACAACCTCTTCCAGAAAGGCCGGCAAATATTTCTCATCTATACTCACTTTTGGCCCCCCGCTTACTCTTCATATTCGGTGAAGTCTACATTCTCGATGATCCAGCGCTTGCGTGGATCGACCTTATCGCCCATCAGCGTCGACACACGCCGCTCGGCCTTGGCAGCATCGTCGATCTGCACCTGCAGCAAGGTCCGCGTTGCCGGGTCCATCGTCGTTTCCCACAGCTGGTCCGGATTCATCTCGCCCAGTCCCTTGTAGCGCTGGAGCTCTAGATTTTTACCCAGCTTGCGGGTCAACTCCTGAAGCTGCTCGTCGGTCCAGGCATAACTCACGGTGCTCGACTTCCCGGCCTTCTTGGTTACCTTGAAGAGCGGCGGCTGGGCAATATAGATACGCCCTGTATCGATCAGTGGCTTCATATACCGGTAAAAGAAGGTAAGCAGTAGAACCTGGATATGAGCGCCGTCCGTATCGGCATCGGTCATAATGATAATTTTGGCATAATTGCACTCTGAAACCTCGAACTCCGGCCCTACTCCCGCTCCTATGGCAGAAATAATCGCCTTGTACTCGTCGTTCTTCATGATGTCGAGCAGCTTGGACTTTTCCGGATTCATCGGTTTGCCCTTGAGCGGCAATATCGCCTGGTACTTGGAGTCCCGACCCTGCTTGGCCGAGCCGCCGGCGGAATCACCTTCCACGATGAACAGCTCGTTGCGGCTGGAATCCTTGGACTGGGCGGGCGTCAGCTTGCCGCCCAGGTTCGAGCTCTCGCTCTTGCCCTTCTTGCCGCTACGGATCTCTTCCCGCGCTTTACGTGCAGCTTCGCGCGCTTTGGCCGACTGGATCGCCTTCTTCATAACCATCTGCGCCGTCTGCGGATTTTCTTCCAGGAATACGGCCATTTTGTCGGAGACAATCGAATCCACCGCGCTGCGCGCTGAGGCGCTGCCGAGTTGGTCCTTCGTCTGACCGACGAATTCGACCTCGCCCATCTTGATGTTGATGACAGCCATCAGTCCTTCGCGGAGATCCTGGCCGTCCAGATTCTTTTCTTTTTCCTTGAGAAGCCCTGTCTTCCGGGCGTATTCATTCATCACACGCGTATACGCCGTTTTGAATCCGGTTTCGTGTGTGCCGCCACCACGGGTAGGAATCGAGTTGACGAATGAAACGATCGTTTCCGTATAGCCGTCATTGTACTGCAGCGCGACTTCAACCTCGATGTCATCTTTGTCCGAGGAGAAGTGAATCACGTCATGCAGCACGCTTTTGTCCTCGTTCAGGAACTGAACGAACTGACTGGCTCCGCCCGCATACTCGAATGCATCTTGCTTATCGCTGCGCTGATCGGTTAACGTCACCTTCAGCCCAGAGTTTAGAAATGCGATCTCCTGCAGCCGTTCGGCAAGCGTATCGTAATTGATCGTCGTCCCGGCCTGGAAAACGCGTTTATCCGGCTTGAACGTAATTTTAGAGCCGGTTTTGCGGGTATTTCCAATGACCTGCAACCCGGTCACGGGCTCTCCCACATGTTCCTTGCCCGCTTCATCGACCCAATATTCGAACCGCTGGCGGTGAACCTTGCCCTCGCGGTAAATTTCAACCTCCAGCCATTCGGACAGCGCATTGGTGACTGAAGCTCCGACGCCATGAAGGCCTCCGGATTTCTTGTATCCCCCGCCGCCGAACTTGCCCCCTGCATGCAGCATCGTAAAGACAACCTGCGGAGTCGGGACACCAGTCTTATGCATGCCTGTCGGAATGCCGCGTCCGTTATCCTGAACCGTTACGGCGTTGTCCTTATGAATCGTTACGTCGATTTGCGAGCAATGCTTGGCGAGATGCTCATCCACCGCATTATCCACGATCTCCCAGACAAGATGGTGCAAGCCGGACGAGCTGGTGCTGCCGATATACATCCCCGGCCGCTTGCGTACAGCGACAAGCCCTTCAAGCACCTGAATATCGTCCGCTCCATAATCGGCTGCCGCCGCTGTCGTATTTTCAACCAAATCGAGTTGATCCGTCATCGAAAGCCTCCTAAAACCTGTTAAGTCAACCATTCAACTATGATGCATTATAACATTTGAACGGATTAGTTCAACACATCTTTTTTCGTAAATACGGTAAAAGACACGATGACCGACACCAGGACCCAGACAGTTAAGACGGTCAGCGAGAACGGCAAATCCATTCCTTTGATCGGGGGAAGGGCCCCTGTCAAGTATTTGGTCAGGTCCAGATTGACCATAAACAAGTACTTGGCCGTCTCCCACGAGGATACCATATTGGTCAGGATCGTGCCTGAAATCAGGACGGCCAGCATAACCCCCATACCCGCTGCCGTCGACCGCACGAGCACCGACACCATCAGCGTCATCAATGCCACGGAGACGGCTGCAAACCAGACCAGACCCAGCACCAGCAGCAGATAAAACCACTGATCGACAACATGTACCCGGGAGAAATCAACGTCGCCTCCCGCAACGGTGAAGCCCATCAGCTTCGGCAAATCCCATCCCCCGTAGCCGAAGAATAGACCGGAGATCAGATAGCTTAGCAGCGCAGTAGCCGCCACGATAACGGAGGTGAAAAGCACGAGGCTGATCAGCTTGCTGAGCAATATTCTGCGCCGGGGAACAGGCCTCGTCAAGAGCAGCTTGATGGTGCCGCCCGTATGCTCGCCCGATACCATATCGGCTGCGATCACCATGACCATCAGCGGAATGAACAGGCCGACGGCATTCTGCATGAATTCTACTGTAAAGGTTACCCCATTCGGCGAAGCGGGATTCACATCTTTATCCAGATAGTACTGTGCGATCTTGACTTCAACCTGCACACGCTGCTTCCATTCCTCCGGCATTCGGGCGCTGCTCATCCTCCGCGTGTAATCCGTAATCTTCTGGCGCTGCTCCGCTCTCCAGTCGGTCGTACCGAACTGCTTGAGCGTATTTTGCGATACTTTCATCTGCGCGTAAGTAAACATCGGGATGATTGCCGCCAGGATAAGCAGAACGACGAGCAGCCGTTTTTTCTTGACCATTTTGATGCTTTCATTCATCACCAGATTGTACATGCTAGCCAATTCGCTCACCCTCCGTCAGCAGCAAAAATAAATCTTCGAGGGTCGGATTTTTCCGCTCGATGCCATGCAGTTCCACCCCGGCCTCCACCAACTGGCGGGTGAGCAGTGGAATAGCCTCATCCGGCAGCTGCACGATGATCCGAGCCGCCGGGGTTCCGGCTTCAGCAAGGCTCTCATCCACAGACATCCCCTGGCCCTCAGCATAAGGTGATGCCTGAAGCACCTGAAGCGCGGTCTCCGGCGGACTTACCGTCCAGACCACCGTCGTCTGCTTCTGGTCGACGAGAGCTTCCACTTCCCCGACCTGTATGACCTCGCCCCGGCTGATGATCGCCACCCGGTCGCATAGCTGCTGAATTTCGCTCAGCAGATGGCTGGATACGAACAGGCTGAGTCCGGTCTCGGACAGCCTGCGGATAAACTCCCTCAATTCCTTGATCCCCTGCGGATCGAGGCCGTTGGTCGGCTCATCGAGGATCAGCAGCTTCGGATCGTTCAGCAGCGCCTGGGCGATGCCGAGACGCTGCCGCATGCCAAGTGAATACGTCTTCACCTTGTCATGAATCCGGGCATCCATCCCGACGATCTCCACGACCTCATGGATTCTGCGCTGACCGACCCCCGGCAGCATGCGGGCGAATTGCTCCAGGTTCTCCCATCCGGTCAAGTAAGGATAAAGCTCGGGGTTTTCGACAATACAGCCAACATATTGCAGCGCCTGTTCATGCTGCTTGAATACGTCGTACCCGCAGACGTGTATCGAGCCCTCTGTCGGCGCGATGAGTCCGACAAGCATGCGTATCGTCGTCGTTTTCCCTGCGCCGTTGGGACCCAGGAAGCCGAAAATCTCGCCTGCGCGCACGTCGAACGTAATCCCCTGGATAATCTGGCGCTTGCCGATCCGTTTCTTCAAGCCCTGGACCGACAGCACGATGTCAGCGTCTCTTCCTTTCCTTTCCGCTTGCTCCATGCCGCTCTCCCCCTTCTCTCCAGCTGTCATTGCAAAATTTGTGCAATCCGGTCTGCAATCCGCTCATAGCCCTGCTGATTCGGATGAAAGTGATCCGTGTACAAAAATCTCGTCCCCTGCAGCTCGAACAAGTCGTACGTAGGGACGACGGTAATGTTCGGATAGCGGCTGGCGATCTCGAAGGCTGCCGTATTCCAGCGCTGCACAATCGGCGCACCGGTCCGGTCCGGATCCAGGTCAAGGAAAGGATGGTACAAGCCGATATATAGAACACGAGCCTTCGGATTCGCCTTGCTGACTTTATCGAACAGCTCCTCCAGCCGCTTGGCTGCTTCCGGAATCCGGTCTGCCGCCGCCTGAGGATTGAAGCCCTCGCCGAATTCGATGCCTCCCGAAGCCTGCGGACTTTGCCCGCCCTGCTTGCCGGTCCCGGCCTCCACTTGCGCAGGCTGACCTGCTCCGTCTGTTTGTCCGCTTGCTTGCGACTGTCCTGCCGCTGTCTGTCCTTGGGTAAATAAGCCTTGTCCGCCCAAAAACAAGTCGTTTCCTCCGGCCGTCAGCAGGATCAGGTCGGCTTCACCCATCGACTTGGCGATGTCCGCCTTAGCCTCCCAGTCCTTAAGCAGATCGCTTGTCCGATAACCGGGAATTGCGAAATTATTATACACGAATACCGGCTTGTCCAACTGCTTCTCCAACCTGTCCCGGACTCCGCGGACGTAGCCTTTTCCCGTCAGATCACCTGTACCTGCCGTGAGTGAATCTCCCCAGGCCACAATACGGATCTGGGACTTCGATGTCCAATCGAGACCTGCTGCACCGCTGCCCGGCTCGGTTTCGACCGGTGCTGGCTCACCCGGAGCCGGCGTCACAACGCCGTTATTGAAGGAGCCTGCCGGGGGATACATAATCCGGTTCACCGCATAGGCGAAGCCTCCCGCACAGATAAGTGTCGATGCCAAAGCGCCCAATCCAACCGTACGCCACATCCAGCGCGTAGAGCTCATTTCCCGTCCCCCTATCCTGTTGTCTGCACTTCTCAGTATTTGCTATACATTTTAGAGTAGCGTTTCAGGGTAGGATTTGCAAATTCATAGCCGTTCAGGCCGCCAGCCTACGCAAAAAGGACATGTCGGGAGCTTGACCCGGCATGTCCTATAAATTGTAAGCCCAAATCCGATATCCCCGGTACGGGCCATCCATGTCCATTTTTTCTTGCAGCCATCCTGCGGACCTTGTTCGTAGGCAGTTCGAACGTTTCGGCGACTTCCTCTGGCGTGAAGCCTTTTTGCAGCATTCACTCTATCCCCTTCTCCATGCCTTCCTCGTACGCCCATTTTTGCCATACCGGTCTTAGCTCCATAAACTCTTCACCTTCCTCCGGGAATTGTTCTCGAAACTCCTGCAGCATCGCTTGTTCCTCATCTTTATCGAGTTCAACATACATAACTGCTATAGACATAACCCGGGCTAACCTGGCTTCGTCCAGCTTTTTGCTTAGACGAAGCAGCATCCGAAAACAAGTCATTCGTACTTCGCGCTCTTCTTTTTTGTTATGCCCCTCCGGCTGCGGATGCCAATCCAACCACACTTTAACTCAAGTACTTCAAGGGATTCTGCTGAGCGCCGTCGCGGATAATTTCGAAGTGAAGATGAACACCTGTCGAGTTGCCAGTACTGCCCATGATGCCAATTTTCTCGCCTTTGGAAACGGCGTCCCCTTCTTTGACGTGAAGCTTGCTCAAGTGTCCGTATAACGTTTCATAGCCGTTTTTATGATCGATGATAATGCAGTTTCCATAGCCGCTTTTCCACCCGGCGAAGGAAACGGAGCCTCCATCCGACGCCATGATGCTGCGCTGTTCGGATACAAAGTCAGTGCCATTATGCGTTTTGCCCCAACGCAAGCCGAAATCGCTCGTGACTTCCCCGCGCAGCACGGGCATAGCGAATTTACCTGTGCCGGAGCCGGACATTTTCTTTGTGCCTTGCTTAACTATCGTTTGCACAGGCTCTTCCAGCAGCTCTTCAGCCACAGCTTTTTCCTCCATGAGCACACCGTTGACTTTTACGGACTGGATCGTCACGTTCTTCAGGCCGGACTTCCCCTGAGCTACAATCTGAATGACCCCGGAGGCCAGCGTATCGTCCTTCTGATAGACGACTCCGCTGGGCACCTTCGTCCGCTCGGTGATCAGCTCGACCGTCCTTACCGTCAATAGCGGCTGCTGCACGGTAATCTGCAGCTTCTGGCCGATGCGGATAAGATCGCCTTTCACCTGTGGATTATTCGCACGCAGCGTCTCCAGCGCTATATCGTGATTCCGGGCAATGACGGACAAGCAGTCTCCGGCCAGTACCGTATACGTGCGGGCCTGCTCCCGTCCGGCTATGATCCGCTCCAGAATAGCCGACGGTGATTCGATCTTGCCCGGTTGGACAACCGTCTCGACCAGGCTGACATCCTGGACGAAAGAAGCCGTTAATTCTACAGAATCTCTTATTGCAGGAGCTTCATCCCCTTCGGCGGAAAGGATTCGCGCATCTTTGCGCTTCGTACCTTCCCTGGCAAACGCTTCCCCTTGACCTGAATCTGTCATCGCCGCAGGTATATAAGGGGATTTGATCTGCTCCAGAAGCTCAGCTGCCGTCCCCATATCCTTGACATAACCAGCCGTGACCCCGTCAATACGTATTTCCGTCGCGAAAAACATGTAGACGAGGGTACGGTTCAGTATGGCCAGCACCGCATCGTTGTCAATCACGCCGCCGGAACCCTTTTGGTCCACGAAATGAAGCTTCTCCAAATTGGAGCTGATCCGGCTATGCCCATGCTCGCGTTCAATCTCCCGATATTTGTCGTTCCTCCATTGTTTGACGATATCGGGGTCAGTCACCGTACCCAACCATTGTTCGTCCAGAAACACATCGAACCTGCTGATGCTCTGCGCTTTGACAAACCAACGCCCCGACAACACAACAGCTGCGATGACAGCAAAAGCCGCCACCCATTGAATGGTTCCTAACGTTTTCTTCCACCTGCTTGAAGGCATCCTCAACGTTACTACCCCCTCATTGTGATTGTCTAGCATGGCCTCCTGCTCGCAGCAGCTTATTCGCACCTCATCATGTATATGACGCCCAAGGGCCCGATAAGACAAAAAAAAGCAAAAAACAACCCCCCGGCCAGCCCTGAACGAGCGGCAAACCGGGGGAAACACTTGAACGATAAGGGATTTTCGCTTAACCTGTCTCCTGAAGAAACCGGTACTGCGCCTGGATCAAGCCGTGATACACTCCTTGCTTGGCAATCAATTCCTCATGATTGCCCTGCTCCTTGATCTCGCCGTGATCCAGTACGACGATCTCATCCGCATGCCGGATGGTCGAGAGCCTGTGAGCGATGATGAACGAGGTGCGCCCGGCGAGCAGCGTCTGCAACGCTTCCTGGATTTTGACTTCCGTCTCGGTATCGATACTAGCCGTCGCCTCATCCAGGATCAGCACGCGCGGATCAGCAAGCAGCGCCCGGGCGAACGACAGCAGCTGTCGTTGGCCCATCGACAAAACGTTGCCCCGTTCCTGAACCTCCGTCTCATAACCTTGTGGCAGATCGACGATGAACTCGTGGGCACGGACCGCCTTGGCCGCGGCCTCTACTTCCTCGTCCGTGGCATCCAAACGCCCGAACCGGATATTGTCTCGAATCGTACCCGAGAAAATGAATGTATCCTGCAGGACGATACCGACCTGCGAGCGCAGACTGTGCAGCGTAACATCCCGGATATCATGCCCGTCGATTCGGATACTGCCTGCAGTCACGTCATAGAACCGGCACAGCAGGTTGATGATCGTACTCTTACCCGAGCCGGTGTGCCCGACCAGCGCAATGGACGATCCCGCTTTGACGTTCAAATCAATCCGCTTGAGCGCATGGCGCCCTGGCTCGTATTCGAACTCAATCCCTTTAAACTCGATGTTGCCCTGAATGGCAGGCAATGGACGGGCACTCTGACGTTCCGCCACATTCGGCTGCTCGTCGATAAATTCGAAAATCCGCTCCGACGAGGCCATCGCAATCAGCATCTGCGAGTACATCTGCCCCAGGCGGTTGATCGGCTCCCAAAACTGGCTGATGTAAGCGCCGAACGCGACGAGAATACCCACCGTAATCTCCTGGCGCATGACCAGATACGAGCCGAACAGGAACAGGATGAAATAACCGATCGCTCCCGTAACCTCGATGATAGGGTTGAAGGTCTGGTTCAAGGTAGAGGCCCGGTTCCAAGCCTTGTGATTATCCTTGTTCATCTCTTCGAAATAGTCCATGTTGGCCTGCTCCTGCGCGTAGGCCTGGGTGACCTTGATTCCCTGAATACATTCATTGAGATGGGAATTGATCCGCGAGGTCCTCACCTGCACGACCTGCCAGGCACGGCGTATGCGCAAACGCACCTTCGTCGAGACCAGGAACATGATGGGCACTGTCACCATGATCGCAAGTCCCAGCTTCCAGTTGTACACCAGCAGAATGGCGATAATGCCGATGAGCTGCACGCAATCGATCATCAGATTCACGACGCCGTTCGTCAGCAAATCCTGCAGGGAATTCACATAGTTCGTGATCCGAACCAGGATCGCCCCAGCCGGACGCTTATCGAAAAAACGGAAGGACAACTGCTGGACATGACTGAATAAATCATCACGCAGGTCGTAGATGACCCGCTGGCCGATCAGGTTCGTATACCGGATGCGGTAGTTATTTGCCAGCCACTGCACAATATACAGTCCCAGCATACCCGCTACGATATACAAAAGCTGGGTACTGTCTTTCTCCTTGATGGCATGGTCGATCGCATAGGCCAGCAGCATCGGATTCAGCAGCTTGGTGATGGCGCCAACCACCATCATCACGAGGATGATCGGCACCATCTGCCTGGCATAGGGCCTCATATATTTGCCGACCCGCTTGACTTGAACCCAGTCGAAGCCTTTATCCATATCCTCATCGTCCTGGTAGACGAACCTGGATTTCACTTGCTCCGTAGCTTCTGCTGACTCGGTTTTTTTATTGGATTGCGCACTCACGTTGCCAGTCCCCTCCGTTTCGTGTATGAGCTGGAGACGGCGGATTCCTTCAAGGCCTGCTGCTCCTCTAACTGTGCGTGCTGATCACTGGTTGTTGTATCAGCAGGCGCAACTCCAATGGAAGCCGGCTCCGTATCAAGTTCGAGTACGGGCTGATCGGAGAATTGGATATTATAGGTGTCCTGATACGGCCCAGGAATCTTCAACAACTGCTCGTGCGTGCCGCGCTGGACGACGCGCCCGTTATCCAGAACAACAATTTCATCGGCATGCTTGAGCGACGAAATCCGGTGCGCGATGATAAAGGTCGTGCGGTCTTTCATCACTTCCTCGAACCCTTGCTGAATTTCGTGCTCGGTCTCCATATCGACCGCGCTGGTCGCATCGTCAAGGATCAGAATTTTCGGATTCAGCAGCAGCGCGCGGGCTATCGCAATCCGCTGCTTCTGGCCGCCAGACAAGCCGAGTCCGCGTTCGCCGACAACCGTGTCATAGCCGAGCGGGAGCTCCATAATAAAGTCATGAGCCTTGGCCAGCCTTGCAGCATGCTCGATCTGCTCTTGGGTAACAGCCCCGGCTCCATAAGCAATATTATTGCGGATCGTCGAGGAAAACAGGAACGTCTCCTGGAACACGACAGCGATCTGGCTGCGCAGACTTTCCAGCGTAACATCGCGGATATCCTGACCATCCAGCGTGATGCGTCCCTCCTTGGCCTGATAAGCCCGGAACAGCAGCTGAATGATCGTCGATTTGCCTGAGCCGGTTCCTCCAAGCAGACCAATGACGGAGCCTGCAGGCGCATCAAGATCAAAATCGGCAATCGCCGGTTTCTGTGATTCCCCGTAGGCAAAGGTCACGCCTTCGAAGCGGACATGTCCTTGCACCTTGTCTGGATTCAGGACCCGGGCATTTTCTTTATTTTTCACATGAACATAATGATGCAGCACTTCCAGAAGCCGTTCGCCGGCTGCCTTGGACTGCGTGTAGTTATTAATATGGAATCCGATTCCCCACATGGGCTGAATGATATAGCCGATCAAGCTGTAGAAAGCAACCAGCTCGCCAAGCGTAATGCTGCCGTTAATTGCCATCCAGCCGCCTGCCCCGATCAGCAAGACTACGCTCAGATTGGCGAACAGCTCCATCAGCGGAAAAAATTTGGCCCATATCCCAGAGGTGATCACGTTATTTTCTTTGTAATCGGTATTGCGCTCCGCAAACTTCTCGATTTCATGCGGTTCCCGGGCAAAGGACTTGACCGTGCGCACGCCCGTAATATTTTCCTGAACCGTCGTCGTCATCGTACTCATCGACTTACGGATCAGGCGGAATGCCGGATGGATGCGTCCTTCGAAGCGGATCGCGGTGAAGACGAGGAACGGCATAGCCGCCAGCGTAATCAGCGTCAGCTTCCAATTGATCGACAGCATCATGATCATGCCGAAGGTAAACATCATAAACACGTTGATGATTTGAACGAAGCCAAACCCGATAAAGTCGCGTACAGCTTGCAGGTCGGCCGTTAGTCTGGACATCAGATCCCCTGTCTTTGCCTTGTCGTAATACTGGAAAGACAGAAATTGCAGCTTACGGTAAAGCGCTTCACGCAGGTTGTAAGCGGTCTGATTACCAAGCTTCGCGCTGTAGGAACCATGCAGGAATTGAAAGACTGCCTTTAATGCCATGACGCCAAGCACCATGAATGCGAGCAGCGGGACCTGGTCATACCGTTCGTTAGCAATGACATTATCAATCAGATGGCGGAAAAGATTCGGATATACGAGACCCAGTCCTGTAACCGTCATCAAACAAAGCATGGAGATGACAAAATACCTTCGTTCGGACCAATAATATTCTCGGAGCTGCTTAAATACGTACATCTGGCTTGTTCCCCCTCCCGGACGTCCGCCCGCCTGTACAGGAAACAGGGCTGACCGTCCTTTGCAACCGTCAATTTTGAACGCCTTCACTTGCCTTCACATGCTTGTCATCATCATCCCGGAATACCTGGGACTTTTCCCGCTCTTAATCTCTTTCAATTCTAGTGTCGCGGTGAAGCGATAAAGTAAAGGGCGACTCTTGCAGCTTGAATAGCCTGTACAGACCGGAATCCTTCTCCCGGGCGCCTGTGCAGCCCTGACTGCCTACTTCGCGGACATCCGCTCCTCCCCAGCGAAAAATGTGACAATTATCGTAAGTTTTATGCGTTAATGTTAGGAGTTTACCACCATCGCCAGCAAGCGGCAACAGCTTCCAATTGCATAATGATGCTTGAGGCCGGGAAAAACCCCATTTCGCGAGATTTAGGGAACTCTACCCATCTTTTTCGCCCAAATGATGCCGTTTGGAAGCAATGAAAGCCTTTTCACGAAATCAGGTTTTTTTACGATTAAAGCGTTTTATTTTCGTGAGGCAGATAGCTGCCGCGCCCACCTCATATACTTAGAAATGAATATTTATTCATATTATTCGCATCGGAAATTAACAGTATAAGTCAGTGTTTTGCAGAAAGCTTATTTCATGCGGGAAGAAACACCTGAGTGGACAGAAAGGGAGCGCCGGCGCTGGACTATGTTCCAGCGCCGCGCTCCCTTTCTGAACGAAATCATGCCGCCTCAGGAGGATGCCAAAAATTTCAGCAGGCGATCGTGCTTCTCCTGCATGACCTGAAGATCCAGCTTCATCTCCAGCGCCTCTAATTGCCCCGCTGCATGCTCTTGCAAGTCCGTCGTCCACTTTCCTGCCAGCGTCGCAATAACCGACCGTAGCTGCTCGGCGTAAGCCACCTCCAGCCGTCCTGCCTGCGCTTCGGTGAACCTTGTCATCGGCTCGGTCAGCTTGACCTCCAGATCGCGCCTGAGCTGCTGCTTGCCATCGCCCTCGAAGAACTGCTTCGCATTCTTAAAATACGACGCGATCCACTTGGTCTGAATGTCTTCGGCCTGTAGCATATCATCCAGCTCCGGGGTGGCAAGCTTGAACGGTTCGAAGTCCGAGGGCTCGAAGGAAGGAATGCCTTCTCGCAATCTGGACGTCCATTCCTCGCCTGCCAGCTTCGCCATCCGGTTGATTTTGTTCTCGATCCGCAGCGTAGTCGCCAGTACCTCCTGAGACAAGTCAAAGGAAATCATCCTCCGCAAATCCTCCCAGGCGGACTGGAGCACGGTTTTGCTGTCACGGGGATCATCGTTGAACAGCGAAGGATTGAACGCTATGTTGAACAGATCGCCGAACCGGTAGGTGGTCCGCTGCTTCACGTAATATAGCAGCTCCTGGATCTCCTTGGACAGCTCTCCCGTATCCGCTTCTCCGGCGGCAAGCTCCAGGCGCTGAATCCCAGCCTGCAAGGCGGCGCGCAGAGCTTCGCTCTGGCGGGAGCGCACAGCTGCGTCCGATCTGGCGCTGTCCGTCCAGCGCTGCAGCGTCTCGGCCGCCCGACGGATGTCGGACTCCCCGGCGCGCACGGCCATCTCCGTCAGCTCCTCGAAGGTAAAGCGGACGAAATCCCGCTCGAACACTGTGACCCCGGACTGCACGGTCAGTGCTGCATCCTTCTGCAGCTTGCCTTCCAGCGCATAGTAGCTGGATAGCGGATAAATTCGCGGATGGCGGATACCATGCTGGAGCAGATTGCTTTCTACGTGGCCGACGACGCCCTCCAGCTCCTCGGCCGAGGAGGCCAAGTCTGCGGCGTTGACGATAAAGAACATTTTATCGAGCTCAAAGCTCTCCTTCACCCGGCCGAGCTGCAGCAAAAACTGCTTGTCGGCATGGGAAAACGCATGGTTATAGTACGTCACGAACAGGATCGCATCGGCATTCTTGATGTAATCGAAGGCAACCCCGGTATGCCGGGCATTAATCGAATCCGCTCCCGGCGTATCGACGAGTACAATCCCCTGCTCCGTCAGCGGATTCGTATAGTACAGCTCGATCAGCTCGACAAAGCAGGACTTCGCCTCTTCGGCCGCATAGGTGCCGAACTCCTCGGCCGTGATCCGCAGATCCTGCCCAAGCAAGCCTCCCATCGTGTCCCAGCCCTGCTGGATAGCGCGCAAGAAAGCGTAATGCGGCTTACCCTTGCCGGGAATGCGGTCCGCCTTGAGCCCACCGATCGCCTGAAGCGCCTGCTCCATCGTCTCTGCCTTGACGCCCAGCGTCTCCAGCGAGTATAGCGCATCGGCGACAAGCCGCTCGCGGCTCTTCATCCGCACCTTGGCCGTTCCGTGCGGCCATCCGGCCTCCGGCTCCGGCGGCATGATCTTATTGATCGCCGCCGTCGTCGGATTCGGCGATACCGGCAGTACCCGTTCGCCGATGAGCGCGTTGGCGAACGAAGACTTGCCCGCGCTGAACGCGCCAAACAGCGCTATCGTGAAGCGGTTGCCGCCCAGGCGCTCCGCCTTCTCCAGCAAGGAGCGGCGCACCGACTGAAGCGCGCTGAGCCCGCTCAGCTCGGCCGCAGCGGCCTCCAGCCGCGCTGCCGTGGAGCGCAGCCGCTCCCGATGCCCGCCGGCAGCCAGCGTCTGCGTGGAGCCGTCCGCGGCCGCATCTGCCGCGATCCAGGCCAGCGCTGGCGCTGCAGCCTCCGCAGGCTGTGCCGCTGCGGCAGAGCTCGCTGCCGCGCTCTGTGGCGCTGCAGCCGGCGACGGAAGCTCAGGCGCTGCGCTAAGCGGCAGCGCGGCGAGCAAGCTTTCGCGGTAAGCAGCGTCCGCCTGCTCGAGCCGCTCCAGCTCGCGGAAGGCGCCAAGCCGGCTGTCCAGCTCCGCAAGCTGAACAGACAGAGCTTCCCGCTTGCCTCCAAGCGCCTGGGTTAGCTCAGCAGTTAGCTCCTCGACGACGGTCACGGCTTTTTTACGATAGGCTGCTTTGATCTCCGTCGCAATCTGCTTCGAGTAGATAAGCGTATACTCGCCACCAAATACCGCGGCTTCATTGACTTGAGCCGCCAGCCATTCTGGCGTCAGGTCGCATACGATGCTAACCGATGCTTCGTTGACCCGCTCCAGCGGAAGGCCCATGCCTTCCAGCCGCTGCTTGACCGTCTGCTGCACATGACGGGCAATCTGATTCTGCACCTGAGAGGAAAATTCCTTGAACAGCAGCCCCAGCCGCTGCTCCCGCTCAGCGGCTGTTTTGGCGGCTGCCCCGAGCCAGCCGACCTTGAAGCCCGGTCTCCGGCTCTCCAGGTACAAATGCGCAAGATCGCGAGTCGCAGCGGGAGTGATGTTTGCGTTGTCCACCAACACACTCAGTTCACTGCGAAGTTGAACGAGAAGCTTCCCGGGAAGCTCCTCCAGGCGGCGAAGCTCTCTACTAACTTCGGCGAACTCGGCCTGTGCCGTACCTGAAGACTCGTCGGCCTCCAGCTGCAGACGCAGCGCTTCCTTCGCAGGCTCTTGAGCCTCGGCCTGCTTGGCCGCATGAGCTGCAGCCAAGGCTCTCGCCGACTTCTCCAGACTTTGCTGGACTAGAGCCTCCCGGCGGTCGATCAGACTGCCGATGAGCCAGTCCAGCTTGCCCCATTCGCTCGCCGGATGATCGGGAGCCTTAACGGACGTGTACAGGATACCGTCCGGACGTACGCCCCAATTGGCGAATGCTTCCCGAACTCCCGCTTGATAAGCCTCCAGCGCTACTTCATGCTCCCGGTGCTTATCGATCATATTCACGATCAGATACAGAGGCTTGCCCCATTCGGCCATTTTTTTCGTAAAGCCCAGGTTAACCTCGGACAGTACATGATTATAGTCCATCACATAAAACACTACATCCGCTAGATGCAGGGCCGATTCCGTTGCCAACTGGTGAGCATCATCCGTTGAATCGATACCTGGCGTGTCTAGCAGCGCGGCATGCTCCTGCAGCAGCGCAATCGGATACGAAATCTCGATCGTTTCAACGGCTTCTCCGTTCCGGCAATGCTCCGCCAATTCCTCAAGCGGTACCTGCTCTGAGCGGCTAAGCCCGTCCTCTGATTTCCGGTGATACCAGACCGTAGCTCCGGGCTCCCCGCTCGCGATGCTTACAATATTCGCACTCGTCGGAATCGGACTGGACGGGAGCAGCTGATGCCCGCACAACCGGTTGATCAGACTGGACTTGCCTGCCGAGAAGTGCCCACAGAAAGCCAAATTCAATCGTCCGCCCGCAGCCTTCTCCAGCAATTGACCGACTTTCTCCGCATGCGAACCATCTCCTGCTTCCAGCATGCGTTCCCGTAATACCCGGATGGATCCTTCCGTAGAAAATTGCTGCTCGCCGCTCAGCTCCGGCGACTCCATCGTTGGTGTAAATATGCTCTTCATCCTTCTCCCCTACCTGCCCTCTATATCTAATCCCTGCGTATAAAAAAGAAAAAAACCGAATTGCTTCGGTTTTTAGTGTACCACATTTTCTTTCTCGGGGATAAATATTTCAAACACGTCACGATGCTGCAAAATCGTGATGTCCCTATCCTTGACTTTCATCACGACAACTTCAGGACGCTGCTTCATCCGGGACAAGTAGTTTTCCGGAACGCTTCCTGACTCGGAAACAACGACGCCCTCCACTTGCATTTCTTCGTTCTCCTGAAGCGGAGTTTCGAGGATTTTCTCATAAATGTCCGAGAACACCTCAAAATCGTTTGTATAGACTGATATGCACTTCATCTCATCCTATCCTTTCTTCACTTGAATCCTTCGCTAGGGATCTAGGTTTTTCGTTCTTTGGTATAGGTTTCCTTTTGGAGCCGGCTTTCATACGTTTTTTACCTTCTCGGCATAAGTCGATCAGCGGGCATATCTCACACTTGGGCGATTGCGCCTTGCAGTGATATCGTCCGAAGAAAATAAGGCGATGGTGCGTATCCGTCCATTCGTCGCGGGGAACGCGCTTCATCAGCTTCTTCTCAACCTCCAGCACAGAATCGTCGGCATCGGCCAATCCCAGCCGCTTAGATACCCTCTCCACATGAGTATCGACAGCGATAGCGGGAACGCCGAAAGCGTTCGACATGACAACATTCGCCGTCTTACGACCAACGCCGGGCAACTCGATCAGTTTCTCGTGCTCCCGGGGCACTTCGCCTCCGAACTTGTCCAACAAAAGAGCGCATAGGGCCTGAATGTTTTTTGCCTTGTTGCGAAACAGCCCGATACGGCGTATATCCTGCTCCAATTCTTCAAGCGGAACGGCCAAATAATCCTCCGGTTGTTTGTACTTCTGAAACAAAGTCGCGGTAACTTTATTGACCGTCTCATCCGTACACTGTGCCGATAGCAGTACGGCAATCGTCAGTTCAAACGGGTTGGAATGATTCAGCTCGCAGTGAGCGTCGGGAAACATGCCCGCGATGGTGTCCAATATGGTTCGAACCTTAACTCGGTTCACATGCAGCCCGCCTCTCTTACGCTTATGCTCTATAGTGTACCGAATCAGAGAAGCCGACGCAATGAAATATGTCTGTAATTTGCGAATTTTTTCTGAAATCCTCGCCAATCGTGAAAACCGCCTCACCAGCGGCAATCTGCGCCACTACTAAGACGGTTTTCACGAACGAAAAGTTGCGTCTATAGACAATTAGAGCTGCTCGATTTCATAAATTTTATCATCAATGATATATAAGTTCACTTCACTGTTCTCTGTCAGCGCCGAAGCATTAACCGATTGGGTGCCTTTATGAACATAGGCTCTGCCAAATAATGCGTACCGGTCCTTGCTGTTCGTCCCAGACGGCTTCAGAAGCAAGTGGCCGAGAATCGTATCATACGACGCTATTGTCCGCTTGTAGGTTGCCGCTTGATGAATGATCGTTTTCTCGCTGGCATCCTTAATAATTTCTA
The DNA here is from genome assembly GCF_038070315.1 of Paenibacillus filicis. NCBI lineage: Bacteria > Bacillati > Bacillota > Bacilli > Caryophanales > Paenibacillaceae > Paenibacillus > Paenibacillus filicis. The sequence continues at coordinate 386,754 of NZ_JBBPCC010000002.1, forward strand.
CGCGGTCTCCTGCTTTGAGATCTGTCAGAGAGGACGATAATGTCCCGTCCGGCTTCTTCACGGAGAAGTTTTGACCCAGAGGCAGCACATTTACCCCGCCTTGGAAATCCTGTACCGTGATGGTTCCCAGCGTTGCATCTACGGTATTGATCTTCCCTCGAACCGTATTCACAATCGAGACGAGATCCATCTTGCTGCCCGTAAAGGTGGCTTTCACATAATCATCCACGAGTAGATCCTCGAAGGCCGGTACGGATTTATTCGGATTGAATATTTTATCCAAGGTATCAATTGTGAAGGTAAATGTAGCCGTTCCATTTTCTTCCTTAACGGTCACCTGTTTCGTCGAAGCATTGGCTACTAGAATTTTGAAAACGCCCGACTTCTTAATTGAAAAACCACTGAACATGTCTTGTGTAGGAATCAGACTTGCCCGGACAAAGTCTCCGGCCTTCAAGTCCGCCAGCGTGCCATTAGCTTTCCCCTGTAGATCAACCGAGGCTCCAGGTGCTTTGAACGTTAGGCTCTTGCCGCTAGTTGTCCGGAGCGTCACTTCGCTTAAAGTTGTATTAATCTGTGACACGACGCCGTCGAGAGTTTGCGTCACTTCAATTGAGATGATCCGGTCTTTGGACACCTTCATATTAACCTTTTTATTGCGGTCGGTAATCGTAGTACCCGCCTGAGTACCCATAAATGTAGACTGGAAATTAGTCAGTGGGATACTCGTCCCCAAATATTTGATAATCGTCGAATCACTGAGCTGGAACGCGCCAAAGCCTCCATTGTCCTTAGCGACTGTCAAAACTTTCGTGGTTGATTCATAATTGACTATGCTGGCGAACTCGTAGTTCTCAACCTGACGGTTATTGACCGTGACCTTTACAACCTTATTGTTTAACAGGTCCAGGCTCACTTCGTCTCCTTTTTCCAGATCAAAAAGGCTTGACATCGATGTTCCGCCGATGGACACTAACGCATTATCATTTACATAGTAAGACGACAGAACGCTTCCGCCGGTAGGGGTAATCGTCAGAATACGGGACTCTTTGCTAATCTCGGTTGACAACGTACCTTGCACCGTCGTCACGACATCCGCCTGCTTCTTCACGGTAACCGACACAAGCTTATTGGCCTTCACTTCATAGCTGACCGCATCACCGATATGCAGTTTGGACAGATCCGAAGTCGTGCCATCCTGCAGCTTCACAGTAACCGCTTCAGCCGTAGAATACGTCTCATTCTGAGAACTCGACGATTCAAGGAAGCTGATCTGCTTCTGAGACGAGTCGATGCTGAGTACAGTTCCGTCAGCCGTCTTGCTAAGCGGTGTTTGCTTGACCACGATATGCGTAATCTTGGTTTCCTTGAGCAGCGTATTTCGCTTAAGCTGAACGACGCTGCCGAGCGGAATGGAGCCAATGCTTTGGCCGCGGCCTTCATTATCGGTTACGGAGACATTGGCGGCAATTTCGACAAGCTTGCGAGTACCTCCGACTTGGACGGATACACGCATCTCATCGAGGAATACGTCATTTAACGTTCCCTCCGTCACTTCCATCTTTTCTTCAGGGTTCGTCAGCTCGATATACAGTGCATTATTCAAATTCTGAACCAGATACACTTCATTCGTCAGCTTAATCTGGCTTAGCGGGATACGGCTGTCGTCCTTGGCGTTATAGATAACCGTATCTGCCGAGAGATTATATGTAGTGGTATCACCCTTGGCATTAAGAATACTGATCTTCTTATCGTTTAGTTCCATCACGTAACCAATGGTTACACGGCTGGAGCGCGTTGTTAACTCTTTGTCCGCCCGGCTCAGGAATGTCGCCATCTGAGCTCGTGTTACTTTGCCCGAAGGCCTGAAGGTATCGTCCTCGAAGCCCTGTACGATGCCGAGCATAACCGCAGCATTGATATAGCCTTTGGCCCAATTGGAGAAGCTGCCCGCATCCTTGAAACTCGACGCCGAAGCGGCCTGCTGTGACGCTACCGAGTTTTTCCCGATAGCCCGGATAACCAACTTGGCTACCCACTCCCGGGTCGCATCACGGGAACCCCAAGCGTTTTTGGATGATGTACTCTCGACTTCCTCGGCAGCCGTAATCAGACCTTTGTCGAAGGCATAGGCGACATAAGGTTTGGCATAATCACTAACAGCCACGGGAAGCACCGTTTCCGCTTTATTAGCCAGCGCCTCCGATTCGAGTCCCATCATGCGGATCGCCATGACGATGACGTCCTGCTGGGAAACCGTATTGTCCGGGCGGAATTCATTCTTCTCATAGCCTTGAATAATGCCGAGAGCCGCCAGCTTGGTCACATGCTTGATCGCCCAGTGTGCGCCGTCAACGTCGGCGAAGCGAAGCACGAGACTCCCCGAGGACGACAACGATGAATCGTTAGATGCCGGTTTGTCTGCTGCATATGCTGCACCGCTGAATGCAAGCGTAAGTGCCAGTACGGCAGCCGTCAGCTTGCGAACATTTCTATGGTTCTTTCTCTTCATGTATTCGCTTACCCCTCTCGGTCTCTTCAAATGTCTTGAAAAGTCAGGCGGAGCAAACCACTGTGCATTGCACTTGTCAGTCCGCCGCTACTGCGCAAAGACTCAAATGCTTCTGCCGGGCTTTCCGCCTGACTTTATACGGTTTAGCGTTTGAAAGGATGCTGCAGCTCCATGTGTCCCATCAAGCTATCGACCTTCTTGCCTTCGAGCAATACCTCTAGGGTTTTGACCTCGGCAAATTGAAAGGCTGTTTTCTGGAGGGCTGTCAGCAGCATTTCCTCCCCGCTTGCTCCAAGCCTCGCTGCGTCAGGCATCACCAAATCAAGCGTGAGCTGGCCGTCTTTCAGTTCGGCCTTCTTAAAGATCAGATGTTTGGCCAGCGATTCGGTCTGATCGTCTGGGGCCTTCTTCAATGCGTTGAACGCGGCCGCATACTTGTCCTTCTCTTCGCCAAATTCGATCTTGGCTTCCTTCTCCACCAGGTTCTCGAGGTTGGCATCCGAGTAAAATACTTTGATAACCTTAGATTGCTTCTGCGGCTGCTGGGTAAGCGGAGGTGTCTGGCTGGTCGTATCGCTTGAGCCCGTTTTGATCGGCTCCGTGGTCTTCACCGGTTCAGAAGGCGGACTTGTCAACGGCTGAGCGGCCGGCTTCTGACCGCAGCCGGATGCTATCAACGCGAAGACGACGGCTGCCGCTGTTATCTTGATCCAATGGGTATGCATCAGAAACACTCCTTATTCCAGATTTAGCTGCGTCTTGATGCCTGATACGATAGATGCGGCTACCTGGTCTTGAAAAGCTTCTTGAAACAGTTGGCTTTCTTCCGCACGGTTGCTCATAAAACCGATCTCAAGCAGCACGGAAGGCATCGTCGTGTTGCGAATGACATGGAACGAGCTTTTCTTCACCTTACGATCCTGGAAGCCGGTCCCTTTCATCAAAGCCGTATGCATCGTTTTGGCGAAATCAGCGCTCTGATCGGTGTAGTAATGGGTCTCAGTCCCGCGAACGGATTCTTTGTCCGCAGAGTTGGCATGGATGGAAACGAAGAGATCCGCATCCGCATTGTTAGCCAGCGCAACTCGATCCTCAAGCTCGATAAACGTATCGTCGGACCGAGTCATCACAACCTGAATCTGTTTTTCTTTCTCCAACAGCGCCGCGACTTTCTTGCCGAGCGGAAGAACGACATTTTTCTCGTAACGGCCTGTCTGCTTGGAGACCGTGCCGCTATCCTTGCCTCCATGGCCGGGATCGATATATACGAGATATTGCGATCTTGGCGGAGCGACCCGCAGGGAGAATTGTCCGGCCTTCTCTCCGGGAACAAGGGTGAATTGAGCTTTTTGCGCCAAATCTACTACTATTCTAACGATAGAATCTTCTTTTGAAAATAGCGAGTATCTGATTTTTGCGATCTTCTCATTGGAAAGTTCCAACGTACCCTCGGCGAGACCATTTGCCTTCTCTGCGAGCGGAGTGTCCAGCTGGATTCCCGGAATATCGATGACAAGCCTCTCCGGGTTGCTCAGGCGGAATACTTTGGGCTCCAGCTTGTTCGTGCGGGACGTCTTAAAGACAAGCTCGTTCTTCTCCAGTGTAACGGAGTATAGGGAATCTGGCAACGGCAGGGGGTTCTTCGTGCCGCTTCCATCCCCTGCCTTGGACGGACTGCCGTTCGAACCTGAAGAGCCGCCTGCTGGCACGGAATCTCCTTTGTCCTTTCCGGTGTTCGGAGTGGATCCAGGCTGGTTTTCCGCTGGCTTGTCGCCGCTGCCAGCTGGCTTGTCCGTTCCGGAAGCGGGCTTGCCGTCCTTCTTGTCGCCGGTTCCAGTCTCGGACTTAGTACCGTTTGGTTTATCCGTCCCCTTGTCCCCGGGTTTGAGATCGGTTTCCTTCTGAGGGGCTGCCGTCTCTCCGGTTGCAGGTGCTTTTCCAACGGGAGCATTGTCCGTTTCCTGCTCAACCTTCTGCTGGTACATAAATACCGATTGGGTCAGACCATCCCATTCGACCTTCGTATTCAATTGTTCAACCACAAAGCGCAGCGGCAGCATCGTGTTGCCGTCGATAATGACTGGCGCCGCTTCCAGCTTTTGAGCCTTCCCATTGACAGTGGCGGACGTTTTGTCGATAAACAATTGAATGCTCGTTGCCCCTTGATCCACGCTTACCTTGCGCTGCTTAGGGTCCCATGACACCTTGGAGCCCACCGCTTCGGCGATAATGCGTACAGGTACGATGATATTGCCCTTTACGTTCTGCGGCGTTACTTCGGGCACTAACTGTTTGCCGTTCATAAATAACTGGATCGACGACGTTTCGGCAAAGGCGACCGGAATCAACAACAGCGAAAGTAACAAACATGTGAACCAAGCCGTTATAAACCTCATCTCACACCTCGAAACTCAAAAATTTGACAAATTCTATCACTCTATTAGACTATTTAGCCGCTAAAAAGTTGCAGAATTTGCGATTTTTTTTGAGCTCAGACAAAAAAACTCAAAAGCAATCCGAATGGATCGCTTTTGAGTTCATAGCTCGAATTATGCAATTTGCGGCTGCTCCAAACGCTCCAGCAGCTCGCGGAACTGCTCGCCAGACAGTACCTCTTCGGTGGTAAGAATGTCGAGCGACTGCTCGAATACCCGCCGGTAGCTCTCCAGCAAGCTCCGGGTCGCTTCGGTAAGCTCCTCCAGAATCGCCGTGTTCTCCTTCATCAGCTCCTGCTTGGTCACCATGTTCCTGTCGATGATGCCGAGTCGCGTCAGACCGGAGTCCATCATCGTGCCAACCATTTGCAAGGCCTGCTCAAAATCATTGCGGGAGCCGGTGCTGCGGCCACCGTAGAACATTTCCTCAGCTACCGAGCCGCCTAGTGCAATCATGATCTGCTCCTCAATCTGGGCTTTGGTGTACAAGTATTGGTCCGCCTGCGGATTGTGCCGCACAAAGCCAAGCGCTTTTCCTCTCGGACTCAACGATACTTGGGATACAGAACCCGGACGAACCCGCTCCGCTACAATGGCATGACCGAGCTCATGAAGAGCAACCCGGTCGCGCTCCTCCTTGGTCGACTCGCGGTCCGTCTTCTCTCCGAGCATCACCTTATCGACGGCAAGCGACAGATGCTGCTGGCTGATAGTAGCTGATTCCTCCCGCATCGCGTAGATGGCGGCTTCGTTCATTACACTTTCCAGCTGTGCGCCTGAGAAGTGGAAGGTTTCCTTCGCTATCGCATCCAAATCGACGGTTTCCGCCAGCGGACGCTGCTTGGCATGAATATGAAGAATATGCAGCCGGCCCTTCTTATCAGGCAGCTCCACATCGATATGGCGATCGAACCGGCCCGGACGAAGCAGTGCGCTATCGAGCATCTCCTTGCGGTTGGTCGCTGCAATGATCAGGATGCGCGGGCTTTCGCTCGTATGAATGCCATCCATCTCCGTCAGCAGCTGGTTCAGCGTCTGATCATACTCCCGGTGCTGACCTCCGTCTCGCCGGCCGCCAATTACGTCAATCTCATCGATAAAAATAATCGCGCTCTCCTTCTTCTCCTTGAGCGCACGCGCCTTCGCTTCCTTGAACAGATCACGGATACGGCTAGCGCCAACCCCGACATACATCTCGACGAACTCGCTGCCTGCTGCAGCCATAAATACGGAATTCGTATAATGCGCCGCGGCTTTGGCCATCAGCGTTTTCCCTGTTCCCGGAGGGCCTGTGAGCAGAATCCCTTTCAACGGGCGAATGCCGAGACGCTTAATGTCCTCATAGCGGATCAGGAAATCTAGCGCTTCCTGCAGCTCCCGCTTGGCACGATCTTGACCGCCGATATCGTCGAAAGTCATAAAGACGGGAGCTTTCGCCCTGGACTTCCGCTCCGAGCTCGCTCCCATACCGTTCCGGGCGCGATTCATATAGAAAAAGGTACCCAAAATAACCGTCATAAATACGATGGGGATCATATTGATCCCCACAAAATATAAGAAGGCCAGTACAACTGGCGCCGCACCAATCAAAATCTCCTTGCCATACTTACTCATTAGGCCACACCCCCACCTTCACAGGCGTTCTGGAGAGCATCACATACTTGCTGGCCTGTCCGTCTGTGATCGTAATATAAACAAAGCGATCATCCATCTCGGACACGGCACGGATACCGGAGGCCGGATCAGCCGCTGTACGGGCCTGGAGCGTAACAGGAATCTGTGCATACTGCTTCGTATCCATCGCCTGGGCGACCTCGAACAGCGTGGAAGACCACCATTCATTCAGCTTAGGCGACGGCTCACCGGCAACCTTCAGACGGAGCTCACGGCTGCCGATCACTTGACGGCCTTCATTTTGAACTTGCTGATACACCTCGCGTAAGCTTTTTCCAGCTGTCAGCTTGACCTGAACGTCAACGGCCTCAGCGGATAAATGCGTAGATACAAGCTCAACACCCTGTATACCGGAAACAACTTTCTGAAGCGGGCTTTCCATGGCATAGCTCTGATAAGCGAAATATCCTCCGAACAAGAGCCCCGCACTGATGACTAAACTGAGCAGAACCGGCATAGGACGTATATTCATCTCTAACACTTCACCCTCTCCGAATTAAAAATAGCTGCTATCGCAATCAAACTATGAGTATATCAATTAATCTGTATAGAAAGTATATCATATCTTCTACACGAATTGATCATGTAATGTGTGGCATCTTTGAGAATCACGCCAAAAAACGCCCCGCAGCGCTGAGTTGCCGCGCGTACGGGACGTCGTTGGTCTATTGAATGGTCAGACGCCAAGTATCGATCAGCGTCCCATCATTGAATTGATAGTAGTCGTAAAAGTGCTGTTCCTGCTTCTGCCCCTCAGGTGTGTATGTATAAAATACTTCCCAGATAGGCTTGTCATTTTGAATTCCCGGAATGACGCGCAGAATTTCCGCTGTCGGCTGCCTCGCCTTCACCTTCTCGGCCATTGCCTCGCCGGCTACGCCATTCGCCGCAAGCTCCGAGCGCAGCTCACCTTCACTGCTAATCCATACGTACAGAGGCTGCCCGAGCTTATCCTCTCCGGTGATCACCGTATAAGATTTGTCGCTGGTGAAGGGCTCTACGATCTTGACTTTGGTCAGCGCCGTCTTCTCGTAGGCAGTCGCTACCGCCGCCCGCTGGACCGTCCATTCCGCTCTGGATATCATGTTGTATATCCAGTTCAAACCGACAGCGATCAGAATCAGCGCTGCCGCGGCAGTCAGACTCCACTTCCATTTTTTTTGCAAGGCAGACACCTCTCCGCTCCTAGGAGCTCGTCAAACGCTCGAAGCTTTGCTGAGCTTCAAACTTGATCCGTTCCTCATCCAGTGTGAGGCAAGCACCGGCCTTCACAATCCATTTCCCGTTCACGCATACATCCGTAACGTCTCGCGTATTGGCGGAATACACGACATGCGAGATCAGGTTCGTACGCGGGTAATAATGAGGCTGATCCATGTCCAGAGCGATAAAGTCGGCTCTCATTCCTGCTTTTAGCGCCCCCACATCGTTCAGCCAGATCGAACGGGCTCCATCCAACGTCCCCATACGCAGAGCATCCTCCGCAGCGACGGCGACCGGATCGCCGCTAACTCCCTTGTGAATCAGGGCTGCCAGGCGGATTTCCTCCAGCATATCGAGATTGTTATTGCTTGCCGGACCGTCGGTTCCCAGAGAAACAAGCACACCGGCCTTCAGCAGCTCGGGGACGCGGGCGAAGCCGCTCGCAAGCTTCAGGTTACTGCCGGGATTATGCGATACGCGGACATCGTATTTCTTGAGCACGGCAATTTCCTCGTCGGTCAGATGAACGCCGTGTGCCACGAGTGTCGGTCTGGCGAACACGCCCAGCTTCTCCAGATGCTCGACAGGCCTTGTGCCGTATTGATCCACATTATCCTGTACCTCGCGCGCCGTCTCCGACATATGGATATGAATCGGCACATCAAGATCATGCGCGGCCTGGACGATTCTCTCAATATAATCTGGAGGGCAGGTATAAGGCGCATGCGGCGAAAGCATGGTCGTGATGCGGCCATCTGCTTTCCCGTTCCAGTCTGTAGCGAATTTGACCGCTTCCGCAAGCTTCGCATCCTGTACATCACGCGGACATAACCCGATCACGCCGCGCGTAAGCGAAGCTCTGATCCCGCTCTCTTGGACAGCGAGAGCCACCTCGTTCATATGGTCGTACATATCCACGAAGGTCGTCGTGCCGCCCTTTACCATCTCTAGAATAGATAAGCGGGTTCCGGCCGCGACATCCGCCGCGGTAAACTTGGCCTCCATCGGCCACATTTTCTCCTGCAGCCATAATTGGAGCGCCATATCGTCCCCGTAGCCCCGCAGCAGCGACATCGCCGCATGACCGTGCGTGTTGACGAATCCAGGCAGAAACAGCTTGCCGCGTCCGTCGAAGACTTCATCGAAGGACTCGTCCTCCGCAGGACTGCCCTCCACTACACGGACAATTCGGTCTCCCTCGATGACCATATGTCCTTCAAGCCATGGACGCGTACCGTCCAGGGTAATAAATGTTCCGTTCGCAATCAGCGTTTTTTTCACGGTTTTCGTTCCTTTCCTATACATACAGTCCCGCTTCCAATGTACAATTTCAACGCATAGAAATCAAGCTTTCCCCATTCCGGCGCCTATTCAAGAGCTACATAGAAACGAGTCGGGCAACATAAAATAAGTTTGCCGAAACTATCATTGCATTCCTGTGTTAGGTTATGTTATTTTTAATTTTGTGTGAATTTGCTCCGTTTTTCTACATATTTCTACGTATTAGATGAAGATTTTGTAAAGTACAGATAATATTAGGAGGCGAAAGCCATGCTGTTTACCAAAAAGAACGATACTGATTTTCTGCTGCTGCTGATCAAAGCATCAGAAAACACCCTGCAGGCCGCGCAAACATTCCGCACGGCCATGATGGGGAACGAACCCCCCGCAACCTTTTATCCCCAGCTTCGGGACCTGGAGCACAACGGAGATCAAATCACACACCAAATCTTCAAAGGATTAAACAAGGTGTTCATTACGCCTATCGAGCGCGAGGATATTATGGAGCTAGCCTCGAAGGTGGACGACGTGCTGGACGGCATTGAAGCCTCCATTGCCCGCTTCGACTATTTGAACATTACCTTTACCGATAAATATATGAAGGAATTTTCTGCCGTGCTTGTCGCAAGCTGCCAGCACATCCTGGATGCGATGAAATTGCTATCCAAGAAAAAATATATGCAGCTCACCGAGCATACTGTGCAGATTAACAGCCTCGAGAATGAAGCCGACCGTCTGATGCGCGAAGGCATCCGCGAAATCTTCACCAACCCGAAAGAGCCTTACCATGACTTTAAACTGAAAGAGCTTTATGAACGTCTGGAGCAAACGACTGATGCCTGTGAGGACGTTGCCAACATTTTGGAAGGCGTAGTACTGCGATATTCGTAAGCCGATTGGGAAACGCCCTGCTTGCGGAATCCGCACGGTATGACTTAGGAGGAATTTATGTTAATCACCTTGATAATAGTCGTCGCTCTAGCACTTATATTCGACTTCATTAACGGGTTTCACGATACGGCCAATGCCATTGCCACATCCATTTCGACCAAGGCCCTTTCACCCCGTTTTGCTATTCTTTATGCGGCCGTGCTGAACTTTTTGGGAGCTATTTATTCGTCCGAGGTAGCCAAGACCGTAGGCGGCAGCGTCGCCAATCCGGCAACTATCGAGAACGGTATTTATATCGTCATATCTGCGTTAATCTCCGCGATACTCTGGAACTTGCTGACCTGGTATTACGGAATTCCTTCCTCTTCCTCTCATACGTTGATCGGCTCGCTGGCCGGTGCCGTTATAGCGGGTGCTGGGTTCGGAGCATTGAACTGGTCGGGCTTTAGAGAGATCATCCTGATCCTGATTTTATCTCCCATTATCGCCTTCGCTTCCGGGTTTCTGATCATGTGGATCATCAAGAGAGTCATTATTGCGACCGGCAACGATTCCCGTTCCAAAATGAACCGGACGTTCCGTTCGTTTCAAATCTTATCGGCCGGCCTGCTTTCCTTCTCTCACGGGGGCAATGACGCACAAAAAGCGATGGGGATTATCGTATTTGCACTAGTGACACTCAATGTGCAGGATAACCTGGATGTTCCGCTGTGGGTCAAGCTGTCCGCTGCAACGGCGATGGGCCTTGGGACCTCGATCGGGGGTTGGAAGATCATCAAGACGATGAGCCGCAACCTGCTCAAGATCGAGCCGATCAATGGTTTCGCAGCCGATCTGAACTCATCAATCATCATTCAGACATCGACCCATATGGGTATGCCGCTGTCTACGACGCAAGTCATTTCTTCGTCCATCATCGGTACGGGATCCGTGCTTCGTTTCCATGATGTAAAGTGGGCCACCGTGACAAGAATGATTATGACGTGGTTCATCACGATTCCAATCAGCATGGTGCTCGCGTTTATCATCTACAAAATCGTATTTATGTTCGTGGCATAAAAGCCTGCAAAGCTGGAGCGGCCGTCCTTTGGGACGGTTTTTTTGCGTTTCGGGTCTACATGATCAAGAAGACTATGGCAGCTAAACCAGGTCAAGCCGAAAAGTCCGTACCTCTCGGCACGGACCTGCTCACTTCATTCTGTTTTGTCTAATCCAAATAATAAGCCAAACTCTGCAGCTCGGTCGTAAAGTCAGCGTGATGAACACGGATGTCTCCAGGAACTCTAATAATCACAGGAGCAAAGTTCAGGATCGCCTCCACGCCCGCGTGAACAAACTGGTCGGCTACCTGCTGCGCCTCCACAGCGGGAACCGTGATAATCCCAATGCGCACCTGCAGGGATCGGATCGCCTCAACCAATTCATCCATCGGTTTTACCTTCAGGTTGTTGATGGACTCACCGATCTTGGATGGCTGCGCATCGAAGACGGCTACAATCTTCATATTATCTCTTAAGTAAGCGTTATAATTGCATAGAGCGCGTCCCAGATTGCCTGCCCCTACGAGGGCAACGGGAATAACTTTGTCCAGCTTTAGAATTTGCCGGATTTTCTCGATCAGATAATCGACATCATAGCCGATCCCCTTCTTGCCGAACTCTCCGAAGTAGGCCAGATCCTTCCGGATTTGGGCCGGATTCAAGTCCAGCTTTTGACCGAGATCCTGGGAGGATACGGTCGATATATTTTTTTTGCTGAGCTCATTCAGAAATCGTAAGTAAATAGGCAGCCGGCGAACGACCGCCTCGGAAATTTTAATCGTCTTCATGCTTTCTTCTCCTCCATCCACTGCTTGATACGCGGAACCAATTGACTCGCATTCATATGCTCGATCTTCGGACCCGGCAGCGAATACAGGAAATACTTGCCATAGTTCGTATCGATGACCCGTGTATCGTAGATAATTACGATCCCCTTATCCGAAGCCGTCCGCACCAGCCGGCCGAACCCCTGCTTGAAGCGGATAACAGCCTGCGGCACCGACAGCTTCATGAACGCATTCATATTCCTCTGCTTGAGCTTCTCCGTCTTGGCTTCGACGATCGGATGATTCGGCGGCTGGAAGGGCAGACGAACGATCACCAGCGCGGACAATGCCTCACCGGGTATGTCTACGCCCTCCCAGAAGCTGCTGGTGCCGAGCAATACGCAAGCGGCGCTGCTCTGAAACATCCGCGTCAGCTTACTGCGGTTGCCGCTGTCCACACCCTGGCCCAATACATGGACGCCGAACGGAGCCAGCATGTCCTTCAGCCCGGCATGTACCGTCTTGAGCATCCGGTTCGAGGTGAAGAGCACAAGCATGCGTCCTCTTGTCTCCAGCGCCACCTCGGCTAGGGAAGGAATCAATGCGTCTACATACTCCTTCTCGCCCCCGAGTCCGCTGCGCAGTGTAGGGAAATCCCGCGGAATCGCAACCAGTGCCTGCTCCCGGTAATTGAAGGGCGAGGGAAGCTGCACCGTCTTCAGCTGGCCCCCTGGCTCCGATTCGCGTAATCCGAGCTGCTCGCAGGTATAGTCGAAGGATTTGCCAACGGACAAGGTAGCGGAAGTCAGAATCACACTGTCCTTCGGCTCAAAGAAATGATGGCGCAGCATCGAGCTGACGTCGATTGGAACGGCGCTGAGCTGCAAGGAACGGTTTTTGCCGAACTGTCCGCCCTCCAGCCAGTACACATAGTTATCATCGGGCATCATCATGAAGAAGTGCAGGTCGTCCTTGTGCCTATGCAGCTCCTTCACCGTGCCGGACAGATCGGTGACCAGGCTCTGTACGTCGAACTCGTCCTGCGTTTCCTTGAGCTCCGATACTAGTTTATCCATGCGCTTCAGTGCTTCTCCCGCATGAAGCTGCATGTTTTCCTCCAGCACCTCGAGCTTATCCCAGCCCCGCGGCAGCGATTCCTTCTTGAGGCGCAGCACCAGCGAGCCGCCTTCGGGCTGGGCGGATTCACTCATACGTGCTGTCGAAAGCAGCTGGAACAGCAGCTCATTGAGCTGATCCCATTCCTCCTTCAGCTCGACCAGGTTTTCAACTGCCCGGTCAATATCCGCACTCCAGTTCGCCACCCGAGGGTCCTCTCCCGCTTTCTGCAGCTTGAGACGGAGATTCGACAATTGTCCGGACCTGCTGTCCTTGTACAGCCACTGGAGCGTGCTCAGCAGCGTCTGATAATGCAGCTCGATGCCGAGATGCTTACTGGCCACTTCCTCGAAGTGATGCGCCTCGTCGATAACCAGATGCTTATAAGCAGGCAACAGCCGGTTTTCAGCTTTCATATCTGTAAATAACAGCGAGTGATTCGTGATGACCACATCAGCCGTATTCGCCTGATGACGGGCACGGTGATAGAAGCATTTCTTGAACCAAGGGCAGGCACGGTTCAGGCAGGAATCGGTATCACTCTCCACGGAATGCCAGAACTGCTTGCCTTTGCCCGGAAAGAAGAGCTCCTCTTGGTCGCCATGCTTCGTCTCGCCCAGCCAGACGAGCATCTGTCCTGCCGTCACACGGTCTTCCTTGCCCGACTCGAAGTCCTGGGTATTCAGCTTATGCTCGAACTTGCGCAGACACAAATAATGCCTCCGCCCCTTCAGCACAGATGCCATAAATCCCACCGGGAATAGATCATGAAGCAAGGGGATATCCCGCTCCCTAAGCTGCTCCTGGAGATTGATCGTATGCGTGCTGACAACTACTTTCTTATCATGCTTGAGCCCGTAATATAGAGAGGGAATCAGATAGGCGAGAGATTTGCCCGTACCCGTCCCGGCCTCTACCATCAGATGATGTCCCGCCTCGAACGCATTCTCGACCTCGCTAAGCATCGTGACTTGGGCTTCGCGTTCCTCATACGCCTCGAACCGATTCTTCAGGACGTTTCTCAGTTGTCCGTAGAAGCCCTCGAAGGTTGGGTCCAGCGAAAGCACTTCCTTCTCTTCGCGAACGGGCTCCTCGTCTCCCCAATCTCCAACATTCAGGGCGAATTGGCGGTAATACCGCTCAGAGTCGGGATCAAGAGGCTGATGGAGCTCGCGGTATACGAGCGCTTCATGCAGCAGCCATCCGAGATCGCTGGTTGAATCTGCGAATATCATATCCAGACGCTGTAAGGTCAGCAGCGGCAGCGATTGCAGACGCTCGAGGCAGGTCAGCCAGATCAGCGCCGTCACCTCGGCATCACTATCGGCCTGATGCGGCCGCTCATGCTCGATGCCAAATGCCTGACAAACCATGGTTAATTGAAGACTCGATAAGCCAGGATACAAGATACGGAGCAGATCCATCGTATCGAGCGTCCGGCCGTCGAACGGAAAATAGCCGTTCTCATCCAAAGCCCTCTGGAGAAACGCAAGGTCAAAGCCAACATTATGTGCGACCAAAGCCGCATCCTGTAGCAGCGGTACCATATCCGCTATTACCGTGTCTATACTCGGGGCTTCCCGCACCTGATCGTCATCGATGCCGGTAAGCGATGTAATCGAAGCAGGTATACTTATGCCCGGATTGACGAGGGAAGTATACCTGCCCGTGATTTGCATATCCTCTATGATGAAAAGTCCGACCTGGATAATCCGGTCTGCCGCCGAACTGCCCGTCGTCTCAAAGTCCAAAACCGCAAATTTCATCGGTGCCAAGCTCAATCCCTTCGTTACACGATTCCCTTTAGCATACCATACTGCGGGGAAAAGGAATAGCCGCCAAGCTAAGGAAGCCGCTGCAGATAGCTCTACAGCGGCGGACAAGCGGGACGCATACCCTTCGATTCAAAGTGCAGGCCGCTCTGATCCATGCGGCAAAAGCCCAAATCGATCAATGGCTCGACGCTTGACGGGTCGGTTCGATAAGCCATTGCAAATAATTCGCAGGCTTTATCCATGTTGTTCTGTTGAACCTGAATGCAGCCCATAATATTGAGCGAGATCGCTTTGAGCTGCATATGCTCCGTGAGCTGGGACAGGAACTGAAAGTGCGCATAGCTATCTTCCCTCTGGCCCTGATGCAGATAAGTCATGGCCAGATACAGGCGGGCCAGCGTGAAATCCGGCTGTGCATGCAGCAGCTCGGAGAACTGCTCGGCAGCCTCCCCATACATATGAAGTTTATAATACCCCTGTGCTTTTACAAATTGATCCGACCGCTTATCCGTGAGCTCCGGATGCGGGAGTTCCGCCTCCTTCGGAAGCTGGGCGATGCCTGTACCCTGCAGCGTATGGCCGAGCTTTTCTTCAAACAACAGCCAATCCTCAATGCATTCATCGCTCATCGCCTTAAGAGACTGCAGCTTTTCCATCAGCCGCTTGCGCTGCATGCCAGTTGAGGACGGGTATTCCGACAGCACTTCATCGAGCATATCGTTCATCGAGGCAAACAGATGCTTGAACATACGCACATCCCACCTTTGCTGGCTTGGTATGAGGTATCTTCATTGTGCGTCGCCCCGCCTCGTTTCATGCGGTTTACAGTACGGTGGAATGAATTTCTTCCTTCAGCACGCTGACGATTTCGTTATCATCCCCCATAATGGCAATGCTGGGAACATGCTGTCTCGCGGCTTCGTCCGTCATCATCGCATAAGACATAATAATAACCTTATCGCCTGGCTGAACCATACGAGCAGCGGCACCATTCAAACAGATCACGCGGGAGCCGCGGGGCCCCGGAATAATGTAGGTTTCAAAGCGTGCTCCGTTGTTGTTGTTCACAATCTGAACCTTTTCATTGGGCAGCATGTCGATAGCATCCAGCAGATCCTGATCGATCGTAATGCTGCCCACATAATTCAGATTGGCTTCCGTCACGGTGGCACGGTGAATTTTGGCTTTCAGCATGGTACGGAACATAAGGAAATCCCCCTCAAGTTTAGATAGAAATAACGGCGTTATCGATCAACCGGGTATTTCCGAATTTAACGGCGACGGCAACGATCACACGATTGCTGTCCGCAAAAGAACTGACCGGCTGCAAGGACGGAAATTCCAGTACCTCCACATAGTCGATGACAGCCAGCGGCGCCTGGCGGATCTTGGTCTCCACCAGGAGAGTTACTTCGCTTGGAGTCGTATCATCAGCTCCGGCTTCGAACCTAAGCCGCGCTTTCTGCAAAGCCTGGCTCAAGACAACCGATTGCGCACGCTCCTCCGGGCTTAAGTAAACATTGCGCGAGCTTTTGGCGAGGCCATCAGGCTCGCGTACGATCGGACAGGGCACGATCCGGACCGGCATATTCAGATCCAGTACCATCTGCTCGATGACCGCGACCTGCTGCGCATCCTTCATGCCAAAGAACGCCTGGTCCGGCTGTACGATATGCAGCAGCTTGCTAACCACTGTCGCTACGCCGTCGAAATGTCCCGGCCGCGAAGCGCCGCAGAGCCGAGAGGTGACCTCCTTGACCGATACGATGGTCCGTGTAGGAGCAGGATACATCTCCTCCACCTGCGGCAGGAATACGATATCGGTGCCCGCCTTGGCCGCCAGCGCCAGGTCCCTTTCCTCATCGCGGGGATACCGCTCAAAATCCTCATTGGGCCCGAATTGGAGCGGGTTCACGAAAATGCTCAGTACAACCACGTCACAGGCTGCGCGAGCCGCCTCCAACAGAGAGGCGTGTCCTTCGTGCAGAAAGCCCATCGTAGGGACGAAGCCGACCTGCGCATCGGGATTCTCTCTTTTGGCTGCCCGGATAGCGGCTCTGAGCTCGGATATGCTGGAGAGGACCTGCATGATTAATGTACACCTCCGTATAGATGGCTAGCCACTTCCTCCGGCTTATGGAAGGTATGCTCTTCCGCCGGAAACTGGCGGGCTTTGACATCCTGGACATAATGCTGCAACGCGCCCCGGATCACATCGCCGACAGCCGCGTATTCTTTCACCATCCGCTTGGGATGCGATTCTCCGGCATACCCCAGCAGATCATGAAACACCAGCACCTGGCCGTCGCAGGAAGCTCCGGCTCCGATGCCTATCGTCGGAATGCTCAGCGCATCCGTAACCTCGCGGGCCAACTCATCCGTGACCAGCTCGAGGACAACAGCGAACGCCCCGGCTTCTTCCAACAGCTTAGCATCGCTGAGCAGCCGCTTGGCCTGTTCATCCGTTTTCCCCTGCACCTTGAAGCCGCCGATCTGATGAATGGATTGTGGAGTGAGCCCAAGATGAGCCATAACCGGAATACCGGCCTGGACAAGCGCCCGCACGGCAGGAACGATCTCGGCTCCGCCCTCCAGTTTGACCGCCTTGGCAAGCCCCTCCTGCATGAGACAGGCCGCATTGCGCAGCGTCTGATCCAAGCTGCCATGATACGTGGCGAACGGAAGATCCGCCACAACAAAGCTCGTCCGAGCTGCCCGGGTCACAGCCTTGGTGTGGTGGAGCATATCGCTCAGCGTAACCGGCACGGTCGTTTCATAGCCCAGCACAACGTTGCCAAGCGAATCACCGACGAGCAATACCTCGACGCCTGCTTGCTCCGCGAGCATGGCCGAGGTGTAATCGTAAGCTGTGACAACGGTGATCGGGTTCCGATCCTCTTTCATTTTTCGCAGTTTGGCGGTTGTTACGGGTTTGCGTGTTTCCATGGAACAGCACCTGCTTTCCCCATTTAATCGATAAATCCTGGTAATGCGATTGTTCGCCGGATTGCCCCCGAATATGCAAAAAAACCTTCCTGCCCTCTGAAACTGCGAGAGCTGAAAGGTTCACATGGCAAATTAAACCTATGACCCTTCTGTCTCGGTCCTTGAAAGGCTCAGAGCAGAATCCGGCATAATGCTTGATAAATTCCAACCTTGTAGCTCATGTCCACTACCCCGAACCTGATTGAGGGCTCCAGGTGCAGCTCCACATGGGATGCCGCCCCGGTCATCGAAAGCCCTCAAAGCTCAGAAATAGTATGATTTATTGTAACAAAATCGACAACAGTTGTCATCTAAAATCGATATCGCCCGAATACAGGATGCGAACGGAACCGTCGTCCATTCGCAGGCTCAGCGCTCCATGATCGTCGATTCGCTCCGCAAAGCCTTCGATCGGCCCTTGGGCAGTCGTGCTCGAAATCCGTCTGCCCAGCGAAACGGTCAGTGCCTCCCACAGCAGCTTGACCGGTGCGAAGCCTTCAGTCCGGTACAAAGCATATACTTGCTCCAGCTCGGTTAGAATCCGATTCAGCAGGGCAGCACGGTCTATCTTGGTGCCTGCCGCTATGGACAAGGATGTCGCCTTCTCCAGCAGCTCTGCCGGATAATCCTCGGGCGCAAGGTTGACACTGATGCCGATTCCTGCAATCACATGACGCAAGGAACCGTTCTCCACGCTCGCCTCAAGCAGGATGCCGCCTATCTTCTTCCCGCCTACGAGCAAATCGTTCGGCCACTTGATTCCGACATCCAGAGAGGTGACAGCACGGATCGCACGGCAGACGGCCACAGCCGTAAGCAGCGTCAGCTGCGGGGTATCCGCCAGATTCAGCCACTCCGGCTTCAGCAGCACGCTGAACCACAGCCCCTTTCCCTTCGGCGAATGCCACACTCGGCCTAGCCGGCCCCGGCCAGCCGTCTGCAGCTCAGCGAGCGCCAGCGCGCCTTCTTCGGCTCCTGCCTGGACGAGCTGCTGAATGACGAGCTGCGTAGATTCTACTTCCTCGGAGTACTTTATCTGCCGGCCGAAGCGCTCTGTCTGAAGCGCCGACAGAAACTCAGCTATTGGGAACTTTTCCGGCGCTGACAGCAGACGGTAGCCTTTGCGCGGAACAGCCTCGAACAAGTAGCCTTGCTGCTTGAGCCGCTCGATCTGCTTCCAGATGGCCGTACGGCTTATCCCCATTACCCCGCTGAGGTGCTCTCCTGAGACAAAACCGCCGTCCGATTGCTCGAACAGCTCAATTAAACGCTCACTCATCTTTTTTCCGTCTCCCGGTATTCGTCATATTGGCCCTCAGCCGCCAGCAGCAGGGCTTCTTTCTCATTGGGAAGCAGGCCCAGTGCCGTTTGCCGGAGCAGACTCAGCAGCAGCTTGCCGGTCCATGGCCCTCCCCGGAGCCGCAGCCGCTGCAACACATCCTGTCCGGTTAGGTGCAGCTCGCTTAGCATGGCGACTGGCATGTCTGCCAGCCAGTTCTCCCCGTTGTCAAGCCACACTTGTATCGCGTCTGCGAGTCTATGGTTAGAGCTCCCGGTTCCCCTACTCACCCAAGCCGGATCCAGCCTGTATAGCTGCAGCAGGCTACGAAGCGTATCCTTGCCGTATTGCACGGCCGCCAAGATCCAAGCCGTTCGCTCAGCCGCCTGACCCTCCAGGCTTGACTTGCCTTCTTGAAACCGCTCAGCCCCGTCTTCAGACGCTTCGGCCTCATGCGAAGGCGTGACAGACGCCATTCGGCTCTTGCTCGCGTTTAAGCCTCCTACGGCCTTCCCTGCCCCGCCGCAGCCGATAACGGCTTCCGCCAATTGTACGCGGGCATTCAGCAGCGCGGATACAGCACCGATCTGCTGGCCTGAGAACGTAAGCCTCCTCATGTCTTCCGCACAGTCCGCCGGCGATGCCTTCAAGCAGCCGTATACGTATGCGATGCGAAGTCCTGCTTCAGGCAACATGCGTAGATCCGGCCAGTCTGATACGCTTGCTGGCAGAGAACGCCATAGCAGCGGTGCTTTCGTATGACTGAGCAGGCCGCTCTGCTCCAGAAGCCGCAAAGCCCGGTTAGGATCGCTTCCAGTCAGCATCCGCTCCAGCTCCGCCCGGACCCGCTCCATCGCGATATGCGTCAGCAGAGGCGCCGATTGGATCAATGAAGACCAGGATTCCTTCTCGATCTCGAGTCCGTACTCTGCTGCAAATCGGATACAGCGCAGCATCCTCAGCGCATCCTCGGAGAACCGCTCAGAAGCCGAACCCACGCAGCGCAGCAAGCCCCGCTCCAGATCCGCCCGCCCGCCGAACGGGTCGATGATGCGGCCCACTCCGTCCATCGCCATCGCATTCATTGTGAAATCGCGGCGCCGCAGGTCCTCGTCCAGCTCCAGAATATATTCGACAGCCTCAGGACGCCGGAAATCCGCGTAATCCGATTCCCGGCGGAAGGTAGTCACCTCGAACGGCTGACGGTCCATCACCACGGTAACCGTGCCATGCTGAAGCCCGGTCGGGACGGTTCGCTCGAAGAGCTCCTCGACCCGCTCAGGTAGCGCGGAGGTCGCGATGTCATAGTCCTTCACAGCCCGGCTCAGCCACTGATCGCGGACGCAACCGCCGACCAGATACGCCTCATACCCGGCTGCAGCCAGCCGGGCTATGATCTGCAAGGCACTGTCCCTGAGTGGAGTCACCTGGCCGGATTCCTTCTTCGCGTCATCGTTGTTCAGCATTCCAGCGGCTTTTCTTGAAGCTCAAGTGGAATCGGTTTGCCCAAGACCTGATAATAGAGGGCTTCGTACTGTCTGGTGATGACATCATTACAGAAGGTATAACGGGCGCGATGCAGACACGCTTCCCGCATAGCCCGGTACGCAGGCTCGTTCTTCAATAGACCGATAGCGAGCTGGGACATCAGGTCCACATCGCCGATTTCGGCCAAGTAGCCCGTCTCCCCGTGTGTAATCAGCTCGGGAATGCCGCCTGCATTGGAGGCGATAGTCGGAACGCCGCAAGCCATAGCTTCCAGCGCCACAAGCCCGAAGCTTTCCTTCTCCGAAGGCAGCAGCATCAGATCGGCCAGCGAAAGCAGCTGCGCCACATCGTCCTGCTTGCCACAGAACGTAACCCGGTCGAGCAGTCCCCGTTCCTTCACCTGGCACAGCACTTTGGACAGCTCCGGTCCTTCGCCGACGAACAGCAGGCGGGCTGGCACCTCTTTACGAACCTGGTCGAAGATTTCCACAACATCCGTAACCCGCTTCACGGGCCGGAAGTTGGAGATATGAATCAAAATCTTCTCATCCGGATGGGCGAACTCCTTGCGCAGGCTGACCACATCACGCGGGTAATACACCCGCTTGTCAACAAAATTGTACGCAAGCTCGATGCGCTTCTCGATCCCCAGAAGCTGACGCGTCTCCCGGATCAAATCCTCCGAGACAGCGGTCACTGCATCACTTCCGTTGATCGCGTAGCGGATCAGATCACTCAGCGACTCATCCTGGGCCAGCACGGTGATATCCGTGCCATGCAGCGTCGTGACGACCTTCAGATCGGGTCCCACCATCTGCTTCGCGAGCAGGGCGCACACCGCATGTGGGATCGCGTAGTGAACATGGAGCAGATCGAGCTGCTCCTGCTTGACCACCTGAGCCAGCTTGCTAGCCAGCGACAGGTCGTAAGGCGGATATTTGAACACGTAATAGTCGTTAACCTCGACTTCGTGATAGAAAATGTTTTTATCGAATTTACCCAGACGGAAAGGCATGCTGTGCGTTATAAAGTGCACTTGATGTCCCTTTTCGGCCAATAGCTTACCGAGCTCGGTCGCTACAACGCCTGAGCCTCCGAGTGTCGGATAACATGTAATACCGATTTTTAAACGCTCCATGAGGACTGCCTCCTTTCGAAAAAAACCTTGATTTACTCAAACATGGAAGGCATGTAGGGGAGCTTCGTCATGAAGCCCTCCGCATAGACCGCGGAGCGTTTCTGCCCTAGCAGCGAATCACGTGCCTCCACGCGCTCCAGATAGCCTTGATTGAGCGGCGTACGCACGACATCCTCGCCCGATGTTTCGAACTGCGAGCGATAGGCGCGGAGCGCCGCCTGCTTCATCCCGTATACCGGGGTGACGTCAATCATCACATCCGGGTTCACCGTATCGTTGATGAAATAAAAATAAGTCTCTTCTACCGTATGCGCAGGCACCTCGGGCATATACTTGCGGAGCTTCGCATTGAAGACCGCCTCCTGCACGAGCCGGCTGCAGGCGATATGATCCGGGTGCCTGTCCTCCCAATAGGGAGCAAACACAATACGCGGCCGGTGCAGGCGGATTTCGGCGACGATCCGCCGGATATATTCAGCATCTGCCGTGAGGCCCCGGTCAGGAAGCTCCAGATTGCTGCGGGAAGCCAGCTTAAGCACCTTGGCAGCCTCAGCAGCTTCTGCGCGTCTGCCTTCCACGGTACCATTGGAGGACATCTCTGCCAGCGTCAGGTCGCAGATCCCGATGCGAAGACCCGCCTCGGCATGCTTGGCAATCGTGCCACCCATCCCGATCTCGGCATCGTCCGCATGTGCGCCAAAGACGAGGAAGTCGAGCTTCAACGTCATTCCTCTACCCCCGGCTTGTATTTGTGTACAAGCTCCCGCCAGGCAAAGTCGCCGCGATCCAGCGCCTTGACCAGAATCTCGCCTGTTGCGATATTCGTCGCGCAAGGAATTCCCTGCACGTCGCACAGCCGGAGCAAAGCAATGATATCCGGCTCGTGCGGCTGCGCCATCAATGGATCGCGCAGGAAGATAATCAAATCCATCTCATTGGTGGCGACCAGCGCTCCGATCTGCTGGTCCCCGCCTAGCGGTCCCGACATGAAGCGGTGAACTTGAAGCTTCGTATTCTCCATAATGCGCGTACCGGTCGTTCCGGTCGCATACAGGGTGTGATGCTGAAAAACATGCTCGTAAGCCGTGACGAAATTCACCATCTCGTCTTTTTTGCGGTCGTGCGCGATTAGCGCAATTTTCATCGTCATGGAAACTGCTCCCCCTTAGGATATCCTGCTTTCTGTATGGAAAAACGAGGACGCGGAAAACCGTCCTCTACGAACCGTTTCCCAGCTGTCCTCTTCTTCCCTGCCTGAAACCTTAATCCATGATATGCTCGAAACCGTACACCAGGCCTTCGTAGGTCATAACCTTTTTCACTGCAACAGCCACGCCCGGCATGTAGCCCGCCCGGTCGTAGGAATCGTGGCGGATTTTGAGCGTTTGGCCGAAGGCGCCGAAAACAACCTCCTGCTGAGCGAAGACGCCCGGCAATCTGACACTATGTATGCGGAAACCGTCGTAATAGCCTCCGCGTGCTCCCTCGATCGTCTCTTCTTCTTTGGGGTTGCCCTGGCGAAGCTCGCCGCGCACCTGAGAGATCAGCTCGGCCGTTTTGATCGAGGTACCCGAAGGCGCATCCAGCTTCTGATCCCCGTGATACTCGATGATCTCGACATGAGGCATATATTTAGCAGCCTGAGCTGCGAATTTCATCATCAGAATAGCACCAATCGAAAAGTTTGGCGCGATCAAGCCGCCGATTCCATTCTCCTTGCAAAGCTTGTCCAGCTCCTCAATATCTTGCGGAGTAAAGCCGGTCGTTCCCATAACCGGACGAACCTTATGCCGGATCGCCAATCGGGTGTTGCTCGCAGCGGATTGCGGCGCTGTGAAGTCCACCAAGACGTCTGCCTTCGATTCCACCAGCGCAAGCTCCAGATCTTGGGTCACTTCAACGCCGCAAGCCTCCACTCCGACCATACGTCCCGCATCGATACCTGAAGTGGATCGGGCTACGGCTGCCACCAGCTCCAGCTCCGGATCAGCCAAGACCATCTTGACGACCTCACGCCCCATACGGCCGCTTGCACCGGCTACCGCTACTCTAATTCTCGCCTGACTCATGTTTCAGCTTCCTCTCTTTCTGCACTCCCGATGTTGAAGTACGCTGCATCTTTTGTTTCCATGTAAGCTCATATTCCGAGAGCAGCCGAATCCCGATCGCATGCGCGGGGTCCAGCTTCAGCAACTCTTTCAAGGCACGAATTGCGAGATGCATCTCATCCAGTCTTGCGTAAGCGATCGCCAGCAGCAAGAAAGCTTCCAAGGACAGCGGGTCCAATTCTACCGCTTGCTGAACAAGCGAAACAGCCAGCCATAGCCGCTCATCCGATTCCTCGAACAGCTTCTCGGCTTCCACCAGCAGTCCCTTGGCCTGCAAATGCTGCAGGTGCAGGACGTAGTGTTCATCCTGCGGGTCAAGCGCTGAAGCCCGCCCGGCGTGATGAATGGCTTTCTGCAGCTTGTTGCTGCGGGCATATGTGATGGACAGCTTATAATGATAGGAAGCGCACTCGGGCTTTAGCGCAATCGCCAGCTCGAACCAGCGGATCGCCTGTTCGAAATCATGCTTTAAAATCGATTCATAAGCTTTCTTGATGGCATATTCGCCGTCCATTCCCTTATCCCCTCCCAGCTTCATATGGAGAGAATGCTGACATGTCTCAAGCGGCCGTATGGAAAAGGGTGATGGTACAGTATATGCCTTTCACTACGAATCGGTGTTTATTTTGGTCCAGCGGTTAGCGTCTCGGGTCTGAAACTTGCTCATCACCTTGTCATGCGCCTCCGTCAGGTCGATGCCGAGCGAATTCGCAAAACAAATCGTAATGAACAAAATATCGCCCAATTCCAATTCGATGGAATTGTCAGCCTCCGATGCCTTCTTCGGCTTTTCTCCGAATTGGTGATTCACTTCGCGGGCAAGCTCACCCACCTCTTCCGACATCCGGGCCAGCATCGACAGCGGACTGAAATAACCCTCTTTAAACTGAGATATGTAAGCATGAACCTCGTCCTGCAGGTCCTTTAACGTGCGTTCATTCTCCATAATACGAATCGTTCACCAGCCTTGAGTTCAAGTTCTGACATTTGTCCGGACATTTCGGGAAAACGTCAACTCCATGTTAACGCAAAGGGAGGCATCATGACAAATTTTTTTTGCTCGGAAGGGAGAAGATAGGGGAATACAGCACAAGGCAACCCAGAGGGGTGAGCCGTCGAGGGGGTGAATGCGGAGTGATCAACCGGCATTGGAGCATGCTCAGCAACCTGATCTTTATTGCTATCGGTACTGCGGTTTATGCTTTCGGACTGCATTATTTCGTCATAGCCAACGGGCTGATGGAAGGCGGGATTACCGGTGTGGCGCTGCTGATCAATTATATAACAGGATTCCCGACCTCGATGACTACGCTGATCGTCAATGTCCCCTTATTCATCCTGGGCTGGCGCATGCTGGGCAAAGCACCGATGCTGTATACCGTCAGCGGTACCCTGCTGCTTTCGTTATTCCTGTGGGTGATGGAGGTCTTGATTGGATCGGGAAGCATCGTCCCGTTTCGCACGGAGAGCGATTATTTCCTGGTGTCCGCCTACGCCGGGGTCACACTTGGGGTCGGACTTGGGCTTGTATTCCGTTATGGTGGGACTACGGGAGGATCGGACATTGTAGCCCGAATTCTGCATAGGAAGAAGGGCTGGAGCGTCGGACGTCTCATTCTGGTCACGGATGCCGTCGTTCTGGGAGCTTCCCTGCTGTTTCTGCCCAAGGAGAAAATTATGTATACGCTCGTTGTCGTCTTTATATCGACCAAAGTGATCGATATACTGATCGAAGGGGCTTACGCAGCCAAAGCCTTCACCATCATCTCGGACCAGGCCACCCCGGTCGCCGAAGCCATTACCCGCGAGCTGGACAGAGGCGTTACGCTTTTCCCGGCCATCGGCGCTTTCTCGGGACAACCGAAGAACATCGTATACTGCGTGGTCGCCATGAGCGAAATGAAAAGGCTCAAAGACCTCGTGCACTCCATCGATCCCCGCGCCTTTGTGATTATTACGGAGGTACATGATGTGGTGGGTGAAGGCTTCAAGCCCATTGCCTGACAGCTAGGATCGCTGTCTGTATTCCGATTCGTCACCGCGCCGTACAGGCACGAGGCCGCCGTTCTTCTTGGACAGACGCCAGCCGGCGAAGCCGAGCGCAGCCAGAATGAACGAACCGAGGCCAATTGTCCATAGGATCGGATTCTGCTGCTCTGGATACGGCAGATAGGCAGTCGTCTCCCGCTTCATGAACAGCTTATCCAGCATCTGCCGCATAGGAGGCACGGCATTAGCCACGTTGCGGAATGGAGCCTGCTGGCCAAAGGACTGGGACTTGACGAATGTCAGCAGCGAGTCCATCTTCTCGACATCCTCTGCCGGTCTGCTGATGACGAGACTCGGATGCACCGTACTATAATGCTGCTCCAGATGCTGTACTTTATCCTGCAGGCCGGATCTATTGCCCGTCTTGGCCGACTGCTCGACTGCATCTACATCATCCTGCAGCTGCTTATAGAATTGCAGCCACATCGGCTGGCTCGTATGGGTCAGCGCATCGGCTGCGAGCCGAATCTTGGCCGCTGCAACTTGTCCGGCTCCCGGATCCGCAGACACCGATGTCAAGACGCGCTTGGCCTGTGAGATCGTCTCTGTAAAAGCGTTCATGCCCTCTACCGAGGTAACCCCTTCGAATGGTAGTTGAGTCACCTGGTCGCTGATTTGCTGCAGCACCACCCGGCCTCCGTCCACATCGCCCTTTTGCATCCGCTGGTACAGTTCCTCCGCTGTTTCATTCAACAGCTTCACCTGCTGCCTCTGCTGCTCACTTGGCTGATGTACGGATTGATTAGCCTGCTGATGCTGCGACTTCATGAGCCCGCAGCCCCCCAACAAGGGCAGCAGCAGTATCACTGTCATTCCTATATGCAGTCTCCGCCGGTTATGCTTTCCGGTCATTGGACATCCCCTCCTAAGGTAATCCTATGGAGAGGGGGGTTGCTTTAGACCGAATTCCGATGACTTTAGCTTTTGATTTGGCTCAATCGCCGGCGCCATAGAAACAGAGCGATGCCGACGCCAAGCAGGCTTAAGCCGACCGTAAACCATTGGATGACATTCAGATCATCCATCAAAGCTTCTGGAAGCCACGGAAATACGCCTGCCCCGTAATCCATCAGATCGTTCCAGAGCGCCCATACGCCTACGATCAACACCGCTCCCAGCGAGAAGCGGTAAAACCGTGCGTAGAGCAGCGCCTCGGCTGCCATGCCCAGATGGGAAATCGTCAGCATCCAATCCTGCCAGCTCACAAGATCGCCCTGCCAGGCTCCCGCCCAGATCATCGCTACCGCCCAGATTCCGTACTTGAAGGAAGTGATCATGGCGAATGCCTCCACAATCCCCCTGCCTAGGCTCACCTTATCAGGCGGTAAGGCAAAGCCCTGCTCCCTGTTCACGTCCTTAAACAGAAGAAGCAGAAAAAACGAAAAGAACAGACTCGCTGTCGGACTGTCTGGCACGAACGGCAAAAAAGCCGGGCCATACGTATCCAGCGTATAGGCCAGCTGCTTTCCGTACCAGATATAGCCATACACGGTGCCCGGCACATTAACAACCAGCAGGCAGAACAGCATGAAGCGTCCGCCAAGGAAGGCATTGCTGAAAAAATAGGACAAGCGCCAGTCGCCCAAATCAAGGACTCCTCTCTTGATGACTATACAAAAGCCTGACCGCTTGCGGGCGGTCAGGCTTTTGAGTTGCAGCTTGATTATTTCTTTTGTTTGCTGAGCCAGTCAGCCAGCTTGTCGATATCATCCGCAGACAGGCCTTTGGCAATGTTGGCATCGTATTGACCAGGCATGTTACCTTGCCCGTTCTTGATAATGCCGAGAATTTCTGTCTTGTCATGCTTGTCGCCCACGCCGCGAAGCGCAGGAATCTTGGCAGACGGCATACCCTTCAAGTCGCCGCCGTGGCACTGCAAGCAAGTGGATTTCTGATACAACGAAGCTGCAGGATCATCAGGCGCCACGATGGCAGCGGCTTGAGCCGCTGCCGGCTTCTTCGCTCCGCCCCCACCTTCGCCGCCTCCTGCATGCATCTCTTGCTCACGCTTGATATGCTCAGGAATGATGTTCTTGGACTTCAGCTCGTGCGTGTAGTGCTGCCACGAGAAGACCGTCAGGTAAGATACAGCGATCAAGCTCAGGAACATCAGTGCACTTGCGATCGGACGCTTGTAGAAGCGTCTTTCTTTGCCGGTATCCAGGAATGGAGCCAGTAGCAATGCACCGAACAAGATGCCTGGAACGCCTACCGTACCGAGTACAACCCAGCTTCCCGATGTGTACGGATATTTGAGCAGCTGGTACATGAACAGGAAGTACCAGTCAGGCATTGGAATAATCTCGGTGTTCGTCGGGTCGGCCGGGTATCCGAGCGGCGCGGCTTCAGACATAACCAGCACCAGAATCCCCATCAATACGACGACCCCTACCATCCATTCCTTCAGCAGGAAGTTCGGAATAAATACTTCCGATTTACCCGGATAGGCCGAGAAGTCCTGCGGGATCATTCTCGTCGTTTTCGCTTGAACGCGGGAATCGCCTACATAAACGATTTTTTCGTCAGATTTATGACCGTGAGCCACGTATCGCCCCTCCTTCTTTTGTTCTCATGAACCTCGTATGAAGCTTTGGACTTGTCCGTTCAGTCTTAGAGCGGCCCGGAAATCCCTTGCTTACGGATCATGATAAAGTGACCGGCGAGCAAAGCAAGCAGCGCACCCGGCAGGAAGAACACGTGCAAGGCAAAGAATCTCGTCAATGTCTGTGCCCCGACGATCTCGCCGCCCTGCAGCAGCGTCTTGGCGTACGGTCCGATATACGGCGCCGATTCTACGATTTTTAGCGTAACGCTTGTTGCAAAGTAAGCTTTGTTATCCCAAGGCAACAGGTAGCCTGTCAGCCCGAGACCCAGCATGACGAAGAAAATCAGCATGCCGACTACCCAGTTCATCTCGCGTGGAGCTTTATACGAGCCGGTAAAGAACACGCGGAGCGTATGTAAGAACATCATCACGATAACCAAACTCGCACCCCAGTGGTGCATGCCGCGAACGATAACACCGAACGCAACTTTATGCTGCAAATAGTCAACGCTTGCATAAGCGTTGATAATGTCCGGTACATAGTACATCGTCAAGAACATCCCGGACAGGATCTGTATAACTGTGATGAAGAATGTCAATCCGCCGAAACAGTACACAAAGGCAGAGAAATGATGCGCAGGGTTAACGTGCTCGGGCACTTCATGATCCGCGACATCTCTCCACAGCGGCGTGATATCCAGGCGTTCATCGATCCAGTTATAAATACTTTTAATCATCTGATGCTACGCCTCCTTTCTACACCCGTTTGTTCGGACCGAGCTGGCCGAGATACACGAAGCCTTGCTCTACTTTCACTTCGTACTGATCGAGCGGCGCATTCGCAACGGCCAGTTGCTTGCCATCAACCGTGTAATGAGCTCCGTGACAAGGGCAATAGTATTGATCCTTGTATTCCGGATTCGAATTCCAGTTTACCGTACAGCCCAAATGCTTACAGGTCGGATTCAATGCGAATACTTGACCGTCTTTGCCTTTGGAAATCCAAGCCTCAAGCTCCGGTTCGCTCGCATACCAGCCGTCCACTTGCTGAACCTTGAATTTAAATACTTTCGGCTCATTCGTAATCTTGGAGTCTTCCACAACCTTTACCCAATCGGCTTGCTTCTTGGGCTGAAGGACCGGATCAACCGCAAACCGAATCATCGGCACTATCATCCCGGCTCCCATGAAAGCTCCCGCTCCGCCAAGGGTGTAGGAAAGAAACTGGCGTCTGGACATTTCCCGACGTTTCACCGGCTTCTCGCCATGATGCTGCGAATCATGATTCGTATGATCGTTCATTCTCGTTCTACCCCCTTTTGCAACATATATCAGTCGTTCGACATAACTTTACACCAGATACTAGGACATAACTAATAATAGCTTACGCCACTGGGTGCGTCAAGAATAGAGACAAGACTTCGCACCTTGGAAAACAAGGCGTCCGAAGCAGTTTTAACATAATTGTCACAACTCTGCCACGGTGTTCCGAAAGCTTGCTCCTACATAGAATTAACACCCTTGGCACAGATCATACATCGGTCACACGGATTCCCTTGTCATCCAAAGTTTCGTCAACTGCTCCGCTACCGTCCGCTTGGCATCAGCTCCCTGGGCATTCAGCTCCTCTCGGGACATCTGTATAATCAGATCGGCTTCGGTCTGCGACCCGCCTAGCTCCACCGCCTCTCTCGGAGCCGCCGAAACCAATACCACATAGCGGAAGCCCGCAAGCTTGAGTCTGGCGCACGCATCCGCGAGCAAGGTCCGGAAAGCAGCAGCCGCTTGTCCCCCGCCGGCATAATGCATCGCCGGATAGGTCACCGTCCTGCCCTTAAAGGGAATCTCGATCAGATCGAGCAAATCCCGCAAATTCTCCAGCGCCTCTGCGGCCTCCACCGGAGACTCCGCTCCGTCGAGCCCTGTGACAGGCAGCAAAGCTGTATCGAGGTAAGGCTGCAGACCGAGCCAGTCTGCTTTTTCAATTTCACTAAATTTCACCGTTTCACCTTCTTTCCGCTTCTTACTTTAACATAAAAAAAAGACATATGAAGAATTCTCACATGTCTTTCAAAAAAAAGTCATGATTTTCTTTGGCAAGTCGTTCCATACCTTGTGTATGAAGAGATCATTTGACCTGGGAGCGCAGCAAGTTGAGTTCAGTCGTGAGGGCAAGAAAGGAAGATTCGTCTCCCGAAGCCAAGGCATGATCGATTTCCTGATACAGCCGCTTTTCTTTGAAGTTACGTACGGCTTCATCCAGCACCATTTCAGCAAACAAACTTAGCATCGTGTCATTTGTCACATTCATTTTGCCCATGAGTACTAACCTCCAAACCGGGTCCTAAGAATCGTCTTCTCTCCGGCAGGTGAAGTCACGCTTGCTCGGTCCGATATTCCTCCGCCTTCAGACAGTAGCTCTCCATGGTACGCTTCATCCTGGCCAGATCGGACTCCGCCAACGGGCGGACCGATTTGGCCGGGGAGCCGAGCCATAAACTATAGGACGGCACCGAGCGATTTTCCGTGATCAGCGAACCCGCTCCTATTAAAGCATATTCAGCGATGTCTGCACCGTTAAGTACAATAGCCCCCATACCGATTAATGTGCCTCTGCCTATACGGCAGCCATGGATGATGGCTCCATGTCCGACTGACACCTCATCTTCCACGATCAGCGGCTGATCTGTATTTACATGACCGATGCAGCCGTCCTGGATATTCGTACGCTTGCCGATCCGGATCGGCGCCAGGTCCCCCCGGAGCACCGTATTGTACCAGATGCTGGCCCCTTCTTCGATAACGACATCTCCTATCACTTGTACCCCCGCCGCCAGAAATACGCTCGGATGAACCTGCGGGTATATGCCATTGTAGCTGTGCAGCATGATCATCGCTCCTTCCGTGTGAATGTCGGAGAGATTGTAGCAGGCTGCTTACCGCTTGTCAATTGGAAGCACGATGCGGTCGTTCTCGGCCACGTACGTCCCTTCGATCATGCTGGAGCCCATCCGCGTCACCTGAATGACCAAGCCTTCGAATTCGTCTTCACCGATGCGCACGAGCCCGAGATGCATCATCATCTGCAGGATGCGCTGCTCGAGGATCGAGTCCGGCGTGTCATAATAGAAGGGACGGATCAGAGGGCCCAGTGTGTTTTTTACTGACGCTAGCGTCATCCAGCCCGAGGACAGCGTATTCAGCCAGTGAACGATCGATTGAAGTCCGGGTATCGGACCTTTATAGAGTCTTAACCAGAAGCGGAACAGTTGGACCGGATCTTCCTTGAGGCCCGCCTCCACGACCTCTCTGCCCCGTTCTGTCAAGGCCAGCACCTGGTGGTGTTCGGTCACATAATCATTGAAGTAACAATAGTCATAGATGAAGGAAAACCGGCTCGGGTAGTCCCTGTACATACGCCCGTAGCCGAAGCGCCAGGCTGTTTTGCCGACGGGCTCTTCCCGGACCGCGAGACTTTCCAGAATCTGCTGCAGATTGCGCTTGTACATGACCAGCTCGCCAGTCAGCATGAGTTCTTGTCCATGCAGGATCCGCAAGAAGCCCAGAATATCATCCGCGAGCAGCTTCTGCTCATCCCGGTAAGCTGCCGGTTCCCCAGTGCGCACGAGCGTCTGCTCGAACCGCTTGCTCAGCGCCGCGATGAACTTTCGCTTGAGATCGGACGGGACCTCGAACAAGTAGCGGGTTTGCTGGGAGTATCCGTTGAATAGCCACCCCCGGTGCTTGAATCGCGCGATCATGTCCCGCGGGTTCCAGTCCGGCTGTTGCTCGTCCTGGACGAACCGGCTTTGCCTGACTCTTGCGATCAATTCCTCTATACTGAACGATCCCCGCTGGTCAAACAACAAGGAATTCAGAAATCGGATATCCTCGATCGACAGCTCCTCCACGAATTGATCCAGGACGTCCCGTCGTCCCACGCGGGATAGAATGGACTGAATCAGCTCATGCTTGGAATGGCCATTGCATTCACACGCGTACGTGCCAGCAATCCGGCCCAGATCATGAATATCAGCGTAGCTTAACATATCGGCTAAATTCATGCTTGACGCTTCCCTTCTAGACTCCCTCGCGCACTCAGGAGGCATTTCAAACTTACTATTCATTATGGGAATTTGTTCCGGTTTTAAACCTCCGTACCGCAAAAAAAGCCTCCATCTCCCTCATACTCTGAGGTTGATGGAGGCTTGCCGGCTGTATGCCGATTTTACGCGCCTTGCTCCGCTTTGTCTGTCAGCTCCAGATGAGCTGTGCAGTTCAGCAATTGAAACTCCCATCCGGTACCCGACCGATGCATCACCGAGAATGAGGTATTCATGAGATGCGTATCCAGCGCCTGATTCAGGATGGATTCGATCACCGGCGCGATATACCCCCCGTGGCTGACGATCAGCACGCGGCGGCCTGTCCATTCCCGCTCGGCATCGTCCAAGAAGGACTGCCATCGCTCCAGCAGCGCTTCATCGGTCTCCATGCCGACATCCGCTCCGCGCCAGTCTTCTCCCCAGCGGGCGAGGCGTTCCTCCAGCGTCGTACCTTCGATTAATCCGAAAGATCTCTCGCGCAGTCTGGCATCTACTCCAAGCAATGGAATTCCGGTGATCGCGGCTATACGCTCCGCCGTCTCCTTGGCCCTCTGCAGGTCGCTGGCGATCAGTCCATCCCATTGACCTCCCAGTAAGCGCCGTGCCAGTCTATCGGCCTGCAGCCTCCCGACCTCAGCGAGCGGCGTATCCATCTGGCCCTGCATGCGTCCGGCCAGGTTCCATTCTGTCGTACCATGACGAATGAATCCGATTGTTGTCATCTGATTTACCTCCTCAAGTCGTCAAGTGCGCTTCGTCTGCTTGTTATGGAAAAACGGCCCCCTCAGGAGCCGCAGACCATACCAAAACAACCATTTCTTCTATTAATAATGGGGTCAATGACTAATGCCGCGTTCTAGATAGCCAATTCATAATCAGCAAGGTGCTGGTCAGGCCAAGTAAAGATAAGAACAGCAAGTAGTCGCTGACAGAGTGAATCGGACCCACCTGATACGTAAAAGGCTTGTTGAAGCCCTTAAGGCTCGCCACAGCTGTCGGCATGGAGTGAACATTCAGCGATTCCACCTGACTGCCGTAGGCTGCCACCACAGGGTCTCCGATTCTTCCGAACACAGGAGATTCGGGAATCGCCGACTCATAGGGCTGTTTGTGATTGACAGAAAGCCAGAAGGTAAACATAAAAGCCAGGAGACAAACAGCGATAACAGCCGTCATATTCCGTCTGAGCTTGGCCGAGAAACGGTACAACCGGTCCGTTACCGGCACTCTCCAAGATTCATCCTGATAGATCCGGCTCATCACGGAAGAGGATACACCCCGCTCCGGCACGACCATCCCCTCGGTATCGGCAATTGTCCGGATGAGCATCGTGCTCTCCTTCCACATCTCAAACTCCTCTGCACAAGCATCGCAATGGGCCAGATGCTCATCCACCTGAAGCCGCTTAGGGTCATCCTCCGGAAGATCCCAATAGACGCCGAACAGTTCTTGTATCTCTTCGCATTTCATCGTTGATTCATCCCTTCATACTCCTCAAAAATCGGTTCAAGTAAGTATGGTTCGAGCTGAAGCTTCACGCTCGCTCTTGCCCTGAACAGCAGAGACTTAACTGAACTGACTGTCTGTCCTAAAATATTGGCGATTTCCTGATAATCCAATTGGTCGTACTCCCGCAGAATCAGCGCGCTGCGCTGCTTCTCAGGCAAGTTATTGATAGCCTCGCGGACCATGGTGACCTTCTCGTTGCGCAGAGCAGTCTGCTCCGGCTGGGTCTCCAGTGCGGTCTGCGGCGTATAGCCGCTTTGCTCCAGCGATATTTTCACATTCTTGTGCTTGCGCAGCTCGCTTAGTACCGTATTGCGCGCAATCGTATACAGCCACGTGGTGAAGGTCGCCTCGACTTCCCGGAACGAATGCAGGCTGCGATAAGCCTTATAGAACGTTTCGTTACAGAGATCCTCGGCCAGCGACTCCATCTGTGAGCTTTTAAGCATATGATAAATAAAAGCTAGTATTTTTCGTTCATAGCGGCGCATCAGTTCATCATACATCTGAACGTTGCCGTCTTTGATTTCTCGGATCAACTGGGAATCGGTCATGCCGTAGGCGACCCTCCTTGTGATTCCCGCCTGCTCCCGGTGACGACACTCCATTGTACCGGATTGGGAGCAAAAAGTTGCGGTGTTTCTTAACATTTTTTTAGATTTGTACCCTGCATCTGTTTGTATTCGCGATACGACAGCCAAAATCCTGCTTTGTCGAAAGCTGTTTATCCTTTTCCTGCAAAAAAAAAGACCGCCTGACAATCAGGCGGGTGCACAGTGTGCAAGTTTTCGGATAGGAGTGGAGAGAAACCATACTGTACTTTTATTATATGTATACGTTTACAAATTGTCAATGGTTTTTTTGAAAACGTTTCCCTTTCCCGAAAAAAGAATGACTTTGAAAAAACCAAGGCAGTTTTGCAGCTGCAATGATTGTCGCGGCCTGTGCTCTGCTGACTGTCTCCGACGGAGCGAAGCGCTGCGCTTCCACGCCATCTATGATGCCCGCTTGCTGCAAAGTCTTCACGACTTCAAGCGCATAGCCTGCAATATCAGCCTGATCGGCGAACGGCTCACTGCTTGTGCCAGCTGGCAGCTTCGTGTGAAGATAACGCGCCACTCGATGGGCGATAACGGCCATATCCTGTCTGGATATGCGGTCGCCCACTCCGAAGGTCCCGTCCTCCTTACCCTGAATAATGCCCAGCTGCTGAGCGACATGAGGTGCTGTCGCTTTCGAGGCTTCTGGAGCATCCTATTATCTTATTCTCCCGGAACAGCCGGGCAAGAATGACGATCACCGAAATATTTCAAGACTATGGACTACAGCTGAAGCCGGACATCGAAGTCAGAAGCGTCGATCTGCTCATTGAGTTCGCCAAGAGGGGCTGGGTATCTCGGCAAAACGATTTATCGAGCTTGTCCGGTAATCGTCGAGAGCAGCTTGACTAGAGCAGAGGACGACTGAAGTGCTCCTCAGGCAGCACGTAAAAAAACAAAAAATCGGTTCTTCGCTGAATGACCTATTTTCACCTTAGAATACCGTTGTACAAGAAACAAACAGCAGGAACAGCCCGCTCCAAGCGGTCTGTTCCTGCTGTGCTTCTTGACAACATTTATTGCAGGATCTTCTGAGCGACGATAGCCAGATCTTCAATATCAATCTTGCCGTCGTTATTTACATCCGCATGCTTGACTAGATCCCAATCCGGGTCGGCGGACGTTTTGCCGTACGCAGCCGCCACGATCGCGAGGTCGCCAATCGAATAACGCCCGTCTCCGTTCGTATCGCCTGGGTTGCGGGTTATGACGCTATCCAGGAACTTAGATAGTGCCTGCTGCAGAGCGACTGCAGCCTGGTTAATCTGCTCCTGTGTGGCTGACGCGTCATCGGCTACCGCCTTGGCCAGCTGAATGGCCGTTAACAAGGCTGCCTTGGAACCAACCGGATACTGGCCGGCGCTCGTACCCTCCGTCGCATTCCGATGCTTCTCCAGCGCCGAATCGATCAGTTGCTTCAAAACCTTGTTGTCGGTGGCCACAGCAATTTGCAGCTGATGCTGCACGCTTGGAGACGCTGTTTCTACCCCGTGTCCATCCGCCATGATGGCTTGGGACAATGTAATGACTGTGCTTGTCGGCTGACTGGCGGATGCCGCTCTCCACTTCAACTTCAGCAGAGGAGCATTCAGATCACCGGCACCCAAGTTGGCGGTAAGCAGACGAATCTGCCCGGCCTTTTTGGATTGACCTACGATTTTAAGTCCTTCAATCAATTCCTCTGCTCCATCGAATTCCACCTGCTGCGGATCAAAGGTAAGGGTCAAATCTTGCGCATAGACGCTTTGCGATGCGTTCTGTAACCCAAGTACAAGATCGAACGGCTCGTTTCCTTTTACCGAGGCCGGGCCAGACAAGGTTACACTAGGGGGGACAGGTCGATCCGGCTGCACCGTGACCGAGATGGATGCTTGCAGTGCGTTCGGATTGCCGATTCCGTTCTGCAAGGTCAGCACACCCTCGATGACATACGTCTTGGCCACTTGCCCGTTGTAGCTGTCTCCCTTCCAAGTTACAGGCAACGAAATAACCTCTTCATTGTCTAATTGAACTTGGACAGAGGAAGGCAGTGGCAGTGCGTTGAACGCAGTTCCCCAATCAACACTTACCGCCTGTGGCTGCACCACGGATTTGATCGTCCGCTCTGCCGAATTTTTCGTCCACTTGGCATAGAACGTTTGGTTCTGGGTAATGACGGTATCTGCGGTGATCGCGTCACCGTTGCCATCGGCAGTAGCAAACCAGCCGTTGAAGGTGTAGCCTTCACGTACCGGAGGAGCCGGGAGCTGCGCTGCAAGTGCAGCGCCTTTGATGACCGATACCGTGCTTGGTGCCGGGGAACCGGCGTAATTCAGATTAAATGCAACGTCAACATAATCCGGAAGCGTATTGTCATAAACAAGCTCAATGTACTGAAGATTTGCATTGGTGCCGTTAAAGCGCATATAGACATCTTTGCTGCCTTTCGCTTGCGTGCGGTCCAGGAAGTTCGTCGCATCGCCTAAGTAACGATCGATATTCGTATTGTCGCCTACCACTTGCTTCGTGCTGGCTACTCCGTAGGCTGCCCAACCGGAACTCGCTTTCTGAGCAAGATTGATGCTCGCAAGCTCCTTGCCCATGATGAAGGAACCGCCGCTGTACACGTCATTATAAGCTCTACCTTGCGTCGTGGAGCGTTTCACCGGACTTCCCGTATTGTCAGCTTCCGTGAAGAAGAGGAAATAAGGCTGACCGCCTTCACGCGAGTATCGGACTTTGATCTCCACGAGTTTATTCAAGTCCAGCTTGCCGAGATAAACAAGATCGTTCGAATTCACATAGCTCATGGCATCCGTACCGGTCTCGAATCTGAATCCCGTGTTGGACGTAAAGATCCATGGCGCGTTGTACGGATAGATTCGCTTTACGCCAGGTTGATCTTCCGAGAACGTCGCCTGGATGTTCACCGGCATCGTTGAGCGCTTCAGTTCAGCGATCGCGGCATTCAGTTCGGTAACCGACTCGGCCACGGCTTCCTGGTTGATCGGATTGTTCAGGACCGGTTTGATTCTGTCCAGAACCGCGTTGAATTGCGTCTTTTTATAGGCGGTGTAAGCATTCAAATCCAAGGCCTGCGCTGCTTGAATAGCCGCGCTCAGAGCTGATACATCCACCTGATCCTGATACAACTGGAACTTCAGCCAGTTCAAGTCGATACCAGAGCTTTCAAATACGATTTTGAGCGTATGCGGACCTGCTGTCAGGTTGACATCCGGGATCGAGAAGGTTCTCCATTCACCCTTGGTTGTCGTCAAGTCAAAGGTTCCGAGCAGGTTGCCGTTGTCGTAGACGCCAAAGGACATTTGGGCGACTTCCGACTGGCTGGAGCGAAGGCGGGATGTGATTTTGTACTTGCCGCCTTGTTCGACATTCAACTTGTACGAGATTTCTTCGCCTTTGTTGTTATTCGTGTAGCATAGCCCTCCGTCCACATCGTTGCACGCTACAGAGGCAATCGCCGGTGTAATCGCCGCAGCCTCGGTTTCAGCTGCCTTTAATTTGGTATTGATGCCGATATTCTTGGTCGCTACGTTCACATCCGTTTGGAAACGAACATAGTCGAAATCTGCATAAAATGGCTGTGTGAGCGTTGTGCTTCCGTTGGATGCTAGCAGGCCGAACTTAGGGTTGGCATAGCTCGCCGTCGTGCTGCCTACGGAGATATAGTTCGTACCGTCTACACTGACATAGCCGGAGTACACATTGCCCAGTTTTTTCAGTCGCAGATAGATTTCCGTCTTATCGCCAACCAGACTGTTGATTTGGCTGGCTGATAGCTGGCCGATCGTCACAGGCTCCGCTCCGTTTACTTCCTTGGTCATCCCAATAATTTTGTTGGAGCTGAACTCATACTTCAACCAAATGTAGTTGTTATTGTCCTGCGACGCCGTGATTCCGAAGCCATTATAGTTCTCGCTAGGAGGCTTATTCGTATTGACCTTGACGGTTGCTTCCCAGTTGCCGAACGCTTCCTGCTGGAAGTAGTTTTTCAGATCCGCATGATCTCTCCAGAAATCTCCTCTCTCCGCAATGATTCGGAGAGTGCCACGAGCAGGATCCAGCGACCAGTTCGCTTTATTCTCGGAATTAGTCGATGTTTCTGTGTTGATTTTCCAGAATGGACTTAGGGTTGCCGTATTAAATTCATCTGATTGAGGCAGTTTGCCGAACTGCACGACATACGTATTCGCTTGATCCGAGCTAACCGCTTTGATCGTTACTCTCCGGTTGACAGCATCCTCAGTAAGAATACCCGTTACGCCCGGGTTGCTTTCAAACGTGACCTTAGGCAAGGTAGTGATGCTGTTCAGCCCGACATCGTAATTCAATCTCGTTTCTGCAAATCCTTCGATCGGTACGCCGTCAATCTTAACCGATTTCAAGTAGGCGTAGGTTGGATTTTCAAAGATCGGCTCCAGTCCTTCCGCGGATGAGAAGATGACTTTATAGATTCGTTTCTCTCCGCCGGCCGTTACGGTAATAACTGCTGCCGGTCTCTCCGGCGTAGCCTGCACGACCGTTACCGTTGCGCCGTTGCCCGCTTCTCCTTGCACAACAGGATAGGTGCTTACTTCTGCACTGCCGTATGCCTTGTAGTCCAGCACTAACGGATTAAAGGATTTGATCCGTTTGCCGCCTACCTTGATTCCGCTCAGCTGCGGATCTCCCGGCTTGGCAGTATCCACTCTGAACCAGTCCTTGCCCGGCGTGTAGTCCACTTGGTAAGGAATTTTCGCCGTTCTTGCGAAAGCAGGAGACTTGATCAGGAAGCCGAGAATGTTCTTGGCGGAACGCTGCAATTCTCCCAGAGTCAAACTTTGATTCGAAAGCGAGGTAAGGATATTCATCGTATTGCCGCCGCGGTTTCTGATCGTTTCCGCATAGCCGTCGGGAATAACCATATAGAGATCGTTTTGTGCGCGAATCATCGCTTTTCCGTTGGTTTCGTTGGAATTGTTCGTATAGTACCCTTGCTCTTCGCTCAGTCTGGCCCACCAGTCGGTCATGACGATCCCGTCGAAGCCCCATTCTTTGCGAAGAATGGTCGTGTTCAAGTCATAGCTGGAGGATGTCCATGTTCCGTTTACCGGACCGTAGGACGTCATGATGGAACGCGCCTTTCCGCTTTTCACAGCCATTTCATAGCCCTTCAAGTAAATTTCGCGAAGAGCTCTTTCGGATACCAGGGCGTTCGCGGTATGCCTGGCCGTTTCCTGGTTATTGGCTACAAAATGCTTGATTGTCGGAGCCGCACCGTTGTGCTGCAAGCCCCTCGTCTGCGCAATGGCCATCATCCCGGTCAGCAAAGGATCTTCCGAGAAGTATTCAAAGTTTCTTCCGTTCAATGGATTGCGGTGAATGTTGACGCCAGGCCCAAGAACCGTATCGATGTTGTTCAGCAGCATCTCCTTGCCTAGCAGGTAAAACAGCCTTTCGTTAATTTCCAGGTTCCATGTGCTTGCGAGCATCGTGCCATTGGGAATGCTGGTTGCCTTCTGCGCATTCGTTTCCATCCGGATGCCCGAAGGGCCGTCGGCAGCGCTGTCCAGAGGAACTCCGAAGTTCAGTAAGTTATTGGTGACGCCGCCGAAAGCAGCAGCAGTACCAGGCGTTACTTTGGGGCTGGACATCCCTTCACCCATCGTAAGCGCTGCCAAGTCATTATTGGACAATTGAGCGACGAATTGATCCATCGTTATTGTTTTGTTGTAAACATCCAGCAGTTTGTAGCCCTTATTACCAGTCTGAGGGATAGCCGGGGGAAGCTGTTCTTGGATGCGATTGGCCAGATTCGTGTTCCGTTGAGGAACCGCCTCTTCAGCCCGAGTAAAGGTGCCGTCTGGATTTTGTGTACCTGTCTTCAGACGCTTAAAATCCCGGGTAGGGGCCAGCGCCTCCTGCAATTCCTTAACCACTTTTAATGCTGCGAGTTTGTACTCTCCTTGTTTATCCGCACTTCTGACGCTATTGCCGACATAAATCTGATAGCTGCCGGCCTCCAGCACATAGGAGGAATCATGCCCGGTTATTCCGCTATCATCATAAGAAGCCATGTCGTTGATATCAAAGGTAATGGAGACCGTCTGCGACGCACCAGGCTGCAGAACGCCTGTTTTGGCAAAACCGATCAGTTGCTTGGCCGGCTTGCCCAGAAGACCCTGCGGTGCACCAAAATACACCTGGACAACTTCCTTGCCTTCTGCTTTACCCGTGTTTTTCACCGTAGCCTGGACCGTGATCTCATGCTGAGCTTCCTTGATCTCGACCTTGTCGGTCGTGATTTGGAAGTTCGTATAGGACAATCCGAATCCGAACGGGTACAGCACTTTATCCGGAGCAAACGTTTCAAAATAGCGGTAACCTACATAAATATCTTCAAAATACTTGTTCTCCGTGCTGCTTCCGAAATAAGCAGTCGACGGAT
Source organism: Paenibacillus filicis (assembly GCF_038070315.1). NCBI lineage: Bacteria > Bacillati > Bacillota > Bacilli > Caryophanales > Paenibacillaceae > Paenibacillus > Paenibacillus filicis. Next base: position 427,678 of record NZ_JBBPCC010000002.1, read on the forward strand.
AGTCTGCAAGAGACGCCGCAATCGTATCGCTCAGCTTGCCGCTTGGCGTCACATCGCCGGTCAATACGTCCGCTACGGCACTACCGCCTTCCATGCCTCCCTGCCAAGCATATACAATTGCCGCTTTGGGATAATTTTTGGCCCAGGACATGTCGATGACATTGGCCACGTTGAGCACGATGGACACGCGATCGAACTTGGCATACACCTTATTCAGCATATCAACCTCAAGGTCAGTCAATTGATAGGCGCCCTTGGTGTTCGTGTTATCCTTGTCTTCCCCGGCGGTACGGCCGATAATAACTACCGCAGTATCGGACTGTACTTTAGCCTGATCCAGAATCGCCGTCGTCAATGGCATCTCAGCCTGGGACCATGGCTCGGCTGCCCAACCGCCGCCGCCGTTGTTGAATGGATTCAATTTAATCCAGTCCGCGTATACTTTCACCAGGTCTTCATTCAGACGAATGCTGGGATTGTTACGCAAGCCCTCTAAAATCCCATTAACGTAATCCACTCTGACGGCGCCGCCAGAGCCTGTGCCGGATTTGTAATAAGTGGCTTGGATCCGGCCAAATACGGAGACCCGCTCACTTTTTTGAATCGGCAATACTTTCTCGATAGCATTGACTGGAGTTGTCCCAACTTTATAGTCAGGATTTTGCAGCAGTACAATGCCTTCTGCCGCCGCTTGCCTGGCTACGTCCGGAAACCCTGGAAGCGCTTGCGCATTCGTGCGGCTGTAGCCAAAGGGTGTGAATAAGAGTACGACGATCATCAAGCCAATTAAAAATTTGAAGTAACTCTGTGAATCTGCTTGCTTGTAGCTCTTCATGCTTAACTACCATTCCTTCCCTTAGTGTTCTGGAGTGAACAACTTGGACGCAGGAGTTGTCCGCTAACTCATCGTTAATACTATCATTTTCAGTTATAGGTAAACATAGGAAATACTCATATTTTCCTTCAAAATAATCACATGTTTCCTTCATATCCCCTCTTGATATCGAACCGCTTGTCTTGTCCTGATTCCCTCGCAAACCATAAAAAAAAAGACTACACGTAGACCGCGTAGTCCTTCTTCAATACCTCAATCGCCTTATCCATGTCGCCTTCCTCACGGAAAGACAGCCTCAGCACGCCGGGAACGTTCTCCCGGCTCTCGATAACCTGGATGTTGCTCAGGTTGACCTTGTTGATGCCGAGCAGCGTCGTAATCTGACCGATGACGCCCGGATGATCCTCCACATCGACATATACATCGTAGAAGGCTTGCATAACGCCCTTGCGGCGTTCGGGAAGTCCGCTGCGGAATTTACCCGCCTGCTGAAACTCTCTCTCGATCCCCGGGCCATCCCCCTGCTCGATCAGCTTGACGAAGCCCGCAATCTCCTCATTCCAGTCCTTCAACAGCCTGAGCAGGGCGCCTTTGTTCGTAAGCAGAATATCGCGCCAGATAATCGGATCGCTGGAAGCAATCCGAGTGATGTCCCGGAAGCCGCCGGCAGCCAGAATCTGATACAGCTCGTTGGATTCATTATACCGGGCAATCTGGTTAACAAGCGCAACCGCGATAATATGCGGCAGGTGGCTGATCGCCCCCACGATCTCGTCGTGAAGCACCGGCTCTACCTTCACCAGATGCGCACGCGTATGCTTCAGCAGCTCAGAGAGCCGATCATAGGCTTCCGGAGGTGTGCCTGCTGCCGGAGTCAGCACGTAGAACGCGTTCTCGTACAACAGCGAGCTTGCCGCCTCGACGCCGGACTTTTCCTTACCCGCCATCGGATGTCCGCCGATAAAGACCGCCTGGCCAAAATCAAGCGCTGCGGCCGCTGCAGCGACATCCGCCTTGGTACTGCCGACATCGGTGATGATGCAGCCGGGCTTCAGCTTCAGCGCTGCCAGCTTGTGCAAGTATTCCTCCAGGTTCCCCACGGGTACGCACAGAAAAATAAAGTCAGCATCTGCTGCCGCTTCTTCCAGCGAGGTCGTCGCATGATCGACCACCTCGCGCTTGATATATTTCTCCACAGAAGCCGGATTATTCGAATGACCTACGATGTACAAGTCCGGCTTTCCCTTGAAGGAAAGCGCCAGTGAACCGCCGATCAGCCCGACTCCGAAAATCGCGATTTTCGTCATGAAGCCGTCACTTCGCCAAGCGTATGTCTCAGCGCAGCCAGGAATTTATTATTTTGTTCCTCGCTGCCAACGGTTACCCGGATTTTCGTCGGGTAGCCCCAGCTTGGGTCATGACGGATGATGATGCCTTGACGGAGCAGGCTTTGGAATACGGCTCCACCTGGACGCTGGACATCCACCATGACGAAGTTGCCATGTGCTTCAAAGTAAGACAGGCCCAGCTCCTCGAAAGCAGCCGTCAGCTGCTGAATGCCCTTGGCGTTGGCCTCACGGCAGAATTCGATAAAGCCGGTATCGCGAACCGAAGCTAGAGCGGCTTTCTGCGCATAAGTCGTCGTATTGAACGGCTCACGCACTTGATTGACAGAACGGATCAGCTCAGCCGAGCCTACGCCATAGCCGATGCGCAGGGACGCCAGACCGAAGATCTTGGAGAATGTGCGCAGCACGACGATGTTTTTGTATTTGTCCAGCAGCTTGATGCTGTCCGGGAATTGGCCCGTCACATTATATTCCACATAAGCCTCGTCCAATACGACCATCACGCTGTCCGGCACCGCGTCCAGAAAACCGGTGATTTCATGCTCATCCAGCACGGTACCTGTCGGGTTGTTCGGGTTGCAGATCCAGATAATCTTCGTTTTGTCCGTTACCTTGGCCAGCATCGCCTGCAGATCATGCTTGCCGTTCGCGTCTACTGGTACCTCAATCACCTTCGCCCCTTCCACCTCAGCATTATGCTTGTACTGCGGGAATGTCGGGAAAGCTGTAATTGTTTCATCCTCCGGTGTCAGAAACGCCCGGGCGATCATTAGAATCACTTCGTCGGAGCCTGCTCCGAATATAATCTGGTTAGTTTGCACGCCCAGCTCGTCCGCTACAGCCTGAGTCAGTTCAACTGCGCCGCCATCGGGATAGATACTGGTTTGTTCGACAGCTGCGATAATCGCTTCCTTCGCTTTGGGCGAGCAGCCAAATGGGTTCTCATTGGAGGCCAGTTTAATCACTTCAGTCAGGCCAAGCTCGCGCTTAACTTCATCGATCGGTTTGCCTGGCTGATAGACCGGTAAGTGAACAATATTTTTCTTGGGTTGCATGTAAGGGTCACCTCATTGGAATTAATTCATAGGGAAATTCGTTCGCAAGACTATGTATGCGAATGCGGAATAGTCGGATATCATTTTACCTCATTTACAGGAGCCGTTCCAGCAATTTTTTTCTGTGAAGCGGTGAAGGGCGACTATATCCTGCCGCAGACATGGAAAAATCCCCGGATCACGAGGATTCCGGGGATTATGAACTTAACCTAAGATTACGAGATCAGCGCCTCTACATACGCCCGGATCGATTGGAGGCCGTCTGGCCTCGTTGCCGGATCGGCAAGCTGCGGCAAGGCCTCCTCGATCTTGCGAACCAGGGCACTGCCCACGACGATGCCGTCGCATACGGTGGAGAAGCGGACGAACTGCTCGCGGTTCGAGATCCCGAAGCCGATCGCAATCGGCAAATCCGTCGATGCCTTGACTGTGGCAAGAAATTCATCGATGCCTGTATGAAATTCCGTCCGCGTCCCGGTTACGCCCAGCGAAGAGACGCAATACACAAAGCCGCCTGCACGGGAAGCGATGCGCTGAACGCGCTCCTTGGAGGTTGGGGCTACCAGCGGGATCAGATGAATGCCATAATCGGCTGCTATGGCGCGCAGCTCCGCGTCCTCCTCCATCGGCAGATCCGGGATGATCAGGCCGCTGATGTCAGCTTCCTTCAGCAGCGGAAACACATGATCCAGCCCGGTTTGCAGCACCGGGTTGAAGTAAGTGAACAAGATAAACGGCAGCTTCGAGCCTTCGCTGCGCGCTTGCTTGGCTACCTCGATGCAGTCCAGGATCGAGATGCGGTTATTACGCAGCGCCCGCATCGACGAAGCCTGGATCACCGGACCGTCCGCCAGCGGATCGGAATAAGGAACGCCCAGCTCGACCATGGCCGCTCCGGCTTCCTCCAGCGTGTGGATGATGTCGATGGAAGTCCGCAGGTCAGGATCTCCGATGGTGATGAAAGGAATGAAGGCCGGCTGTTTCTTCTCGCGCAGCTCGGAGAACTTCTGATCAATGCGATTCATGAGCGGACCCTCCCAAATAGTTCATGATCGCTTCCACGTCCTTGTCGCCGCGACCGGACAGGCTGACGACAATCACTTGGTCTTTGCCCATCTGCGGAGCCTGCTTGATCGTCTGGGCGATCGCATGCGCGCTCTCCAGCGCGGGAATGATGCCCTCCGTGCGGCTAAGCAGCTGCAGCGCGTCCAGCGCCTCCTTATCGGAGATCGGCACATACTCGGCCCGGCCCGTATCCTTCAGATGCGAATGCTCCGGCCCGATCCCCGGATAGTCCAGACCGGCGGAGATCGAATGCGCCTCCTGAACCTGACCATACTCGTCCTGCAGCAGATAGCTGTACGAGCCCTGGAAGACGCCAGTCGTGCCACGCGTCATCGTGGCCGCATGCTTCTCCGTATCCACGCCGTGGCCGGCCGCTTCGACGCCGATCAGACGGACGCCTTCGTCCTGCACGAACGGGTAGAACATACCGATCGCATTGCTGCCGCCGCCGACAGCTGCGATCACCGCATCCGGCAGACGCCCTTCGAGCTCCAGAATCTGCTTGCGCGACTCGTCGCCGATGATGCGCTGGAAGTCACGTACCATCACCGGATACGGATGCGGACCTGTCGCCGAGCCGAGGATGTAATACGTATCCTCGACATGGCTGACCCAGTAGCGGAGCGTCTCATTGCAGGCGTCCTTGAGCGTGCGGGTACCGGAAGTAACCGGCACGACCTCGGTACCGAGCAGATTCATCCGGAATACGTTGAGCTGCTGGCGCTTGATATCCTCTTCGCCCATGAACACCTTACACTCGAAGCCGAACAAAGCGGCCACCGTAGCCGTCGCTACGCCATGCTGGCCTGCGCCCGTCTCGGCGATAATTTTTTTCTTACCCATCCACTTGGCGAGTAAGCCCTGCGCCAGCGCGTTGTTGATCTTATGAGCGCCCGTATGGTTCAAATCCTCACGCTTCAGATATATTTTCGCTCCGCCCAGATGCTCGGTCAATCTTCCCGCGTAATACAGTGAGGTCGGACGGCCGGAATAACGGTGAAGCCAGTAATGAAGCTCTTCCTTGAATTTCTCTTCCTTGCTGTACGTCTTGAACGCATGCTCCAGCTCGATCAGTGCATTCATCAGCGTCTCAGGCACATAGCGCCCGCCGAATTTGCCGAAGCGGCCATGCTCATCCGGTCCGTTAAACAATGGATTTCACCCTTTCGACAAACGTCGTTATTTTCACGATATCCTTAACCCCATCCGTTTCCACACCGCTGGAGACATCCACGCCGCCCGGTGCAAACTCCCGCAGCAGCTCTCCGACATTGTCCGGCTTCAAGCCTCCAGCGACCAGCAGAGGCAGTCCTGCCTCACGGCACCAATCCGAATAAGGAGGAATGGCGTTCCAATCGAACGCATGACCCGAGCCGCCTCCGTAGACCGGATCTACGGTATCGAGCAGCACGCCGTCAATGGCTTCCCGGTAAGGGTCAAGCTGAGCGGCGACTGCCGCTTCCCGTCTATCTCGCTCCCGTTGTACTTCTTCCTCTGCGGTTGGACCCGCTTCCGCCTGAAGCTTTTCTGAATCCACTCCGTCTGGTCCGACAGCAGCGCTAGACGTCCTCGCGCTCAAGGAAACCGCCTTGAGCACTTCCACATCGGAGAAACGCGCCTTCACCTCGCGGCAAAAGGCTGGCGTTTCCTGCCCGTGCAGTTGGATCACGTCCAGCGGCGCCTCCGCCAGCACCGTGGCCAGCTCCTCCATGGCAGGGTTGACGAATACGCCCGCCACCTTGATCGTCCGGCCCGGGCTAGCTTCGCGAATAGCGGCGATCATGGCTCCTGCCTGCGCAGGGCCGACCTGCCGCTTGCTGCGCGCGAAGACCAGCCCGATATAATCGACCGGGAGCCTCCCGACCTGCTCCGCCTGTTCTGTGGTCCGCAGACCGCATATTTTGACCAGTGCCATCTTATTGGCCCTGTCCCTGGACCGTCGCTGCGTTAAGCGGACCCAGCAGCCCGTGTACAGCTTCGGCTACGTCCGGCTGGCGCATGAAATGCTCGCCGACGAGCACCCCCTGGGAGCCGACCGACCTCAGCCAATCGATCTCCGCCGCCTGCGAGATGCCGCTTTCGCTGACTACTGTCACGCCGGACGGTATGTAGGCAGCCAGCTCTTTCGTCGTCTTGAGATCCGTGACAAAGGTTTTGAGGTTGCGGTTATTGATGCCAACCATCGATGGCCCGAGCTCCAAGACGCGCTCCAGCTCTTCACGGTCATGCACCTCGATCAGCACATCGAGCCCAATGGAGCGGGCGATATCCTGGAACTCGCGCATCTGCGCAGTTGTCAGAATCGCCGCGATCAGTAGGATCGCGTCCGCTCCGATCGAGCGTGCTTCATAAATCTGATGCGGATCTATCGTAAAGTCCTTGCGCAGCAGAGGCACGTTCACGGCCTGCCGGATGCGGGTCAAGTACTCATTGGCCCCTTGGAAATACTGCACGTCCGTCAGCACCGAGATGCAATCGGCTCCAGCAAGCTCATACTGCGCCGCCAGCGATACCGGCTCGAAATCCTCACGGATCAGCCCCTTGGATGGGGATGCCTTCTTCACTTCGGCGATCAGCCCCATCGGGCGCTTGCGCCCGGCGCTCAGCGCGCGTTCGAAGCCGAGGCAAGCCGGCATTCCCGCAATTCGGCGCTCCAGCTCGGCTATGGATACCGACTCCTGAAGCAAAGCGACCTCCTGTCGCTTCGTTGCTACAATTCGATCAAGAAACATGGCTCAGCTCTCCCGTACATTGAACTAATTGCTCCAGCTTGGCGGCCGCACGGCCGCTGTCTATCGTCTCGGCTGCCAGCTCTACACCTTCGCGCAGCGTCTCCGCTTTGCCGGTGACATAGAAGCAGGCGCCGGCATTGGCCAGCACGACATCCCGGCAGGCGCCAGGCGCCCCGCGGAAAATATCGTGGATGATCGCGGCATTCACCGTCGCATCGCCACCCACGATTTCCTTCAGCGCATAGCGCTTCAGACCGAGTTCCTCCGGCGTAATCTCCGTTGTGCGGATGTCCCCGTTTCTCAGCTCCGTCACCTGGGTAGAATCGGAGATGCTGATCTCGTCCAGGCCGTCATGGCTGGCCACGACGAGCGCCCGCTTCACTCCGAGTGCCTGCATCACATGTGCGATTGTCTCCGTCTTGCCGCGGTCGAATATACCCAGCACCTGACGATCGGCTCCAGCCGGATTCGTCAGCGGACCGAGCAGATTGAATACCGTGCGGAAGCCCAGCTCGCGCCTGGACGCCGCCACATGCTTCATCGACTGATGGTACAGCTGGGCGAACATGAAGCAGATGCCTGCCTGCTCCAGACAAACGGCTGCCTGCTGGTGGTTAAGCTGGATGTTGACGCCCAGCGCCTCCAGCACATCCGCGCTGCCGCTCTTGCTCGACATCGCACGGTTGCCGTGCTTCGCCACCCGGATTCCGCCCGCCGCCGCTACGATCGCCGCCGTCGTCGAGATGTTGAACGTATCTGCTCCATCCCCGCCCGTGCCGCACGTGTCCAGCAAGCTGGACTGCTCGGTCAGCACGCGGTCGGACTTGGCCCGCATCGTTTCGGCGAAGCCTGCGATCTCCTCGATCGTCTCGCCCTTCATCCGCAGAGCGGTCAGCAGCGCGCCAATCTGCGTCGGCGTCGCTCTGCCCTCCATGATCACGTCCATCACATCGCGGGCTTCCGCCCGGGTCAGATGCTGCATGCCGATGAGCTGCTGGACGGCTTGCTGGACCGTCCGTTTTCCCGATTCCGTCATGACCTGCTATCCCCTCTCCCACTTGGAATGACAACGCTTAGGCGTAATAGTCGTGATTCGTGACCGCCAGCTCGCGCGCCTTGGGCGCAAATACTGCTTCCGCTACGCGAATCGCCTTCAGCATGCCCATGGACTTATTAACCGTCTCCTGGTACTCGCTCTCCGGCACCGAATCCCAGACGATACCGGCCCCTGCCTGCACATAGGCCTTGCCTTGCTTGAAAATAATCGTCCGGATCGTGATGCACGTATCCAGATTACCGGAGAAGCCCAGATACCCGATAGCTCCCGCATAAGCGCCCCGCGCTTCATTCTCCAGCTCGGCGATGATCTCCATCGCTCTCAGCTTCGGAGCGCCGGATACGGTCCCCGCCGGCATGCAAGAGATGAACGCATCATAAAAATCTTTATCCTGTGCAAGCTTCCCGGATACATTGGAGACGATATGCATCACATGCGAGTAACGCTCAACCTCCATGAACGTATCGCACTTCACCGTGCCGAATTCGGACACGCGACCGATATCGTTCCGACCGAGATCGACGAGCATCAGATGCTCCGCACGTTCCTTCTCATCGGCGAGCAGTTCCTTCTCCAGCGCCGCATCCTCTTCCGGTGTCTTGCCCCGGTGGCGGGTACCGGCGATCGGCCGCGTTTCCACCTTCTCGTCCTCAACCCGGACCAGCAGCTCGGGAGACGTGCCGACGATCACCTCGTCATCCATTTTCAGCACATACATATAGGGCGAAGGATTCATCGTACGCAGGATACGGTATACATGCAGCGGGGAAACGTCCGTGCTGATCTCGAAGCGCTGCGAAAGCACCACCTGGAAAATATCGCCGGAGCGGATGTATTCCTGAGCCTTCTGGACATTGCTCATGTACTCTTCCTTGGTCAAGTTAGACTTGATATCACCCAGCGGCACATCGTCCGGAATCGGCCGGTGCGAGTTGGACAGTGTAGGAAGCGGTCGCTTCAGGCGCTCGATAGTCGCTTCGATCTTCGCGCAGGTGGCTTCATAAGCCGTTATGATCTCCGCATCCGTCCCGTGCTTGGGCACATGCACATTCGCGATGACCTTGAGCTGCTGCTTGAAGTGGTCGAACACAATGACCTGGTCGCAGAACATAAACTCCACGTCGTTCATCTGCAGGTCATCTTTCCGGTGGGCGGGCAGCTTCTCATAATATTGAAGCAGGTCATATCCGAAGAAGCCGACCGCTCCTCCTGTGAAACGGGGCAATCCCGGAAGCGAAGGACTCCGATACGTGCGCAAGTACGCCTTCAATACCTCGAGCGGTTTTTCTCTGACCTTACTCGTTCCCTCAGGCCCTTCAATCACGGTCTCGCCATGCTTGGCGCGGAAGATCATGAACGGGTCCGTCCCGATAAACGAATAACGGGCCCACTTGACACCACCCTCAACACTCTCCAACAGGAAGGAATGCTTCTCCTCGTAAAAATGCTGGAATACGCGGATCGGAGTCTCCGTATCCGCCATCAGCGTGCGCACCACAGGGATCAGGTTATACTCTTGCGCCAGCCGTATGACTTCCTTGGCTTCCGGTGTGTACATCTTCATCTCTCCTCTCGTCCTCAGGCGGACCTTATCGAATCACGTATAACAAAAAAAGCCTCTACGCAAGGTAGAGGCGCTGTTCCAGCAGGGAATGAATACTTATTGGCATAGGATATCAAAACCGTATGCGACCGAATACAAGTGAGCTGCGCGCGTATAATCATAATAAGGCCGCTTTACCCCGCACAAGCTGATTCTGTATCGTTCTTCGCCGGTTCATCCGTCTGCCAAACTCTGCTCATCTCTACTGTTCTCTGCTCTGGCTCTACTCTGCTCACAGCCCGTGACTCTCACAGGCTCGCTTAAGCTTCACTATACAACCTCAGTTATGCGTTTGTCAAATTCGATAAATCCGGACGCAGACGCATCGCTTCCCGGAGGTATATGTGATTAATTTCAGACTGTTTCTTCTCCGTGTTGACGGTGACCATCAGACGGACACAGCGTGGCAAGCCGCCCTCTACTGGAATTTCCACCGAGCACATCAGAGGAACCAGCTCCCAACCATCCATCTGCCGGATTGCACGCGCCGGGAACGTAGCCGTCAGGTCCTGCGTGACGGTGACGAACACATGGGCGATCTCCTCCGGAACGATTCTGTTCTCCTGCACGATCTGATTGAGCAGCTCGATCGTGGCATCCAAAATTTGCTTCTCTTCGTTCTGCTCCACGGTAATCGCACCGCGAATTCCCCGTACGAACATGTGTCAATCCTCCTGTTTTAGCCGCTCCACGACATCTCTGACGAGCGCTGCGGACACGTTTTTATTGATCTCAACCTTGCCGATCTCCGTTGGGACGATGTAGACCATCTGGCCTTCCTTGAACTTCTTGTCATGCATCATCGCGGTCATAATCGCATCCGTATCGTAATGAGCCGGAATGCGCACAGGCAGCCCGAATTTACGGAAAATCCGTTCGGTCACCGTATGGATTTCCTCCGGATTGCCCAACTGCACGGACAGCATCGCCGCACCGACCATACCGATCGCAATCGCCTCGCCATGCAGCAGCTCACCATACCCGGCCACAGCCTCCAGTGCATGCCCGATCGTATGGCCCAGGTTCAGGATAGCCCGAAGGTCGTTCTCCCGCTCATCCTGCGAGACAACGGCCGCCTTCACACCACAGCCCTTGTAAAGCCCGTACTGCAGCGCTTCCGGATCCAGTCCCGTCAGACGATCGGCGTTGTCCTCGCACCAGGTCGTGAACTCAGCATCCCAGATCAGGCCATGTTTGATCATCTCCGACAAACCGGCCCGTACTTCCCGATCAGGCAGCGATAGCAGCGTGGACGTATCGTACAGCACGAACTCTGGCTGATGGAACGCGCCGATGATGTTTTTGGCCAGCGGATGATTCACCGCCACCTTGCCGCCGACACTGCTGTCATGCGCCAGGATCGTCGTCGGAATCTGAATGAAGCGCACGCCCCGCATATAGCTGGCCGCCACGAAGCCGGCGAGATCGCCTATGACGCCTCCGCCCAGCGCAACTACCGTGGACTTCCGGTCCAGCCCGGCTTCCAGACACGTCGTAACGACCTCTTCCAGCACGCTAAGCGCCTTGGACTTCTCGCCTGCTTGTACCGTATGGGAGACTGGCTGGAAGCCGGCCTCCTTCAGACGATCCGTCACGGGCTGGAGATAGCGTTCGGCCACATGCGAGTCCGTCACGATCAGCAGCGGGGAGGCTTTGGAGATGCCATGCTTCTCGAAGTAAGCCCCGACCTCCTCCAGCAATCCTTGTCCGATATAAATCGGGTAAGACCGCTCGCCAAGATTAACCGTCAGCTCTTTGATCATCCGTCTTGTCACCCGCTCTTTCTAGTAGCTCTTGATCTGCTCCAAGTAGCTATTGTAGTTATTGCGGATCTCCTCGATCGAATCGCCGCCGAATTTCTCCATGAACGCGCTCGCCACTTCCCAAGCTACGACATTCTCTAGAATAACACCCGCAGCCGGAACGGCGCACGTATCCGAACGTTCTACCTGAGCGGTGAACGCTTCCTTCGTATCGATATCTACGCTTTGCAGTGCCTTGTACAGCGTTGAGATCGGCTTCATTACGGCACGCACCACGATCGGCTCGCCCGTCGTCATTCCGCCTTCGAAGCCTCCCGCACGATTCGTCGCCCGGTAGAATCCGCGTCCTTCATCATGGAGAATCTCATCATGCACAGCCGAACCGCGGCGCTCCGCAGCCTCGAAGCCGATACCGAACTCTACACCCTTAAAGGCCTGGATGGACAGCACCGCTTGCGCAATTCTTCCGTCCAGCTTGCGATCCCATTGCACGTGGCTTCCGAGACCCGAAGGAACGCCCTCGATAATACATTCGATCACGCCGCCCAGCGTATCGCCATCCTGCTTGGCCGCATCGATGGCTGCGATGATGCGCTCCTCCGCTTCCTTATCGGTCACGCGTACCGGAGACTCCTCCGTGATGCGGATCAGCTCGTCGATCGGCAGCTCCTGACGCTTCACTTCCACTTCGCCGATACGCACGACTTGTCCTGCTACCTTGATCCCGAATTCCTTCAGCAGCTCGCGAGCCATCCCGCCTACAGCCACACGCATCGTCGTCTCACGAGCGCTGGAGCGCTCCAGAATATTGCGCAGATCGCGCTGGTTGTACTTCAGTCCGCCATTGAGATCGGCATGACCCGGACGCGGACGGTTCACCCGGCGCTTCGTCTCGTCGCTGCCTTCGATCGGCTCTATGTTCATCACGGAAGTCCAGTGCTTCCAGTCGTTATTCTCCACCACCAGGGCGATCGGAGCGCCAGTTGTCTTGCCGTGGCGTACCCCGCCTACGATCCGTGCCGTATCCTTCTCAATTTGCATGCGGCGACCGCGGCCATAACCTTTCTGACGACGGGCAAGCTGCTCGTTCACTGCTTCGAAATCTACATTCACATTACTTGGAAAACCCTCAATAATAGCCGTCAGCTGCGGCCCGTGCGTTTCTCCTGCTGTTAAATATCTCACCAGAAATTATCCCCTTTCATCCAAACCGCTCAAACCGAACATCATTATCTGTAAAATGGAAATCAAAAACGCTTTAGCGCTTTTATGTACTGATCGATCCCTTTGCATCATTATAGTATAGGCTTGCTTCTTTGACAAGGAAATGCAGACACAAAAAAATACGCCAGCAGCGGGGCCAAACAGCCACGTGCGGCGTATTCCGGGGGGCTTTGGCCCGTCAGGCTAGCCGTTAACCGGCAGCTTGCGCAGTTTGCCTCCCGTTTGCTTTCCATGCGGATCATCAACCATACCCATAATTTGCAACGAATCGATACCAAGGATTTGCGCACATTCCTGCATCGTGATAAATCCCCGGCGATAGGCCGTAATAACTTTACGCTTGTCCATTCGATTCCTCCTGCCGTAGCTGTCCGTGGCTTGAATGCCCGTATACTACTCAGTATGGGATTGTTTGGCAGTGATTATTCATACGCCGCTTACATTTTCCTGTAGAAGAACGTCTCTGCGGATTCCATCCCGTATTGGCCCGGATTGAAGATCTGCTCCGTACTGCCGACAAAGAGAATGCCGCCCGGTCTCAGTGCACCCGCAAACTTCTGGTACAGCAGATGCTTGGCTTCCTCCGTGAAGTATATCATGACATTGCGGCATATGATCAGATCGTAGCCGATCTCGAACCGGTCCGTCAGTAGGTTGCCCTTCTGAAATTTGATCGAGCGCTTGAGCGAATCCGCGATTTTGTAAGTCATGTTATCCTGCGTGTAATACTTCTGCAGATACTTAGCCGGCACATCGCGTATGGAGCGGTCGGAATACACCGCATGCCTGGCCTTCTCGAGTGCTCCATCGTCAATGTCCGTCGCCGTGACGGAGCTCTCTCCCAGCACGCCGAGCTCAGCTAGGATCATGGACAGCGTATATGGCTCCTCCCCCGTCGAACAAGCTGCGCTCCAGCATTTCAGCCTGCGGGATTTGCGGATCATCTCCGGCAGGAAGCGCTGCTCCAGCACCTCCCAGCGGTTCGGGTTGCGCCAAAATTCGGATACGTTAATGGTCATCCGATCGAGAAATTCATAGAAAAGCGCTTTATCCTTGGTCATCGCATCGAAAAAGGCGGCAAACGTATTGTAACCCTTCTTCATCCGCAGCGTGGTGAGGCGGCGCTTCATCTGGGCTTCCTTGTACTGCGCCAAGTCAATGGACGTATAATCCTTTACTTTTTTAATAAATCCGAGGAAATCCTGATCCTCCATGCCGTCGTCCCCACCTCGTCAGCTCTGCATTAAATCCACTTTTGTACCGATTTTGTGTAATTCACCATTTCTTCCGGAGTAAAAAAGTTAGCAATTTCCCGTTCCGCGCTTTCCGGAGAATCGGAGCCATGGATCAGGTTCAATCTCGTATGTACGGCAAAATCGGCACGGATCGTTCCCGGAGCCGCCTCCAGCGCATCCGTTTTGCCGATTAGGCTGCGGGATAAGCCGATCGCACGGTCGCCTTGCCACACCATCGCGAATACCGGACCGGACGTGACGAACTCGACAAGCGGCTCGTAGAAGTCTTTGCCTGCGTGCTCCTCATAATGCCGCTCGGCTTGCTCGCGGCTGACCTGCAGCAGCTTGGCAGCCGTGAGCTGCAAACCTTTACGTTCAAAGCGCTTGACAATCTCCCCGATCAGCCCGCGCTCAATCGCATCCGGCTTGATCATCAAAAAAGTTCTCTCCATGCTGTTCCTCTCCTCTCTCTCCTGACATCCCGTTGACCTCCGTCTGCCGCCCTAGGTTAATAGGAACGGTTACCGAAGAAATGGGCGATGCCGGTTAAGTCTTTCTTCGCCTGAATATCCGGCAATTCCTGCAAGACGGCGATCGCTTTATCGATATATAAGGAGGCAAGCGCTTCCGCCCGGGCAATTCCCTGGCTGCCGCGGATCATCTCCAGGAATCTGTGAATATCTGTTTGTCCGTCGCAAGCTTTGATCCGGGTCAGCTCCTCCAGCAGCGCAGGCCGCAGCCGCGGTTCTTCCAGCGCAAAGATCACCGGAATCGTGATATTGCCCTGCCTGATATCGCTGCCCGGCGGCTTGCCGATTTCTTTCTCGGTTCCGCAGAGATCGAGCAGATCGTCCCGGACCTGGAATGCCATCCCGGCAAAGTATCCGAAGCGGTACAGCAGTCTGGCCGTCTTCTCCGGAGCATCTGCCGCCATCGCGCCGAGCTGACAGCTAATCGCCAGCAGCAGCGCCGTCTTACGCTTGATCCTCAGCAGATAATCCCGAACCGTCTGCTCCGTATGATAGAAAAACCGGATTTGTTCCATTTCCCCGATGCTCATTTCAACGAGGGCTTTGGACATGATCCGGTGAATCGCCGGATTTTCGAGCCGGGTCACGATACTCAGCGCTTTCGCGAAAATATAGTCCCCGGTGTACATGGCAATCCGGTTATCCCACTTGGAGCGTACGGTTAATTGCCCGCGGCGGGTATTGGCATCGTCAATCACATCGTCATGGACGAGAGAAGCCATATGAATCAGCTCGAGCGGAACCGCTACATGCTTAATCCGCTCCAGATTGTAATCGCCGAACTTGCCTCCCAGCAGCACAAATACCGGACGAATGCGCTTGCCCCCTGCTTTCAGCAAATGAAGGGACGCATCGCGCAGCAGCGGATGATCCACATCGATGCTGCGCTCCAGTTCCTTCTCGATGCTGTTGATATCTTTTTTTAGTTTGGCATACAAATCCAATAATTTCATTCCGTCACCTGTGCTACCGAAT
Organism: Paenibacillus filicis; assembly: GCF_038070315.1. Lineage (NCBI taxonomy): Bacteria > Bacillati > Bacillota > Bacilli > Caryophanales > Paenibacillaceae > Paenibacillus > Paenibacillus filicis. The sequence goes on from NZ_JBBPCC010000002.1 coordinate 443,101, forward strand.
TGTCTTGCCAGATTTGCAGTTGAACCTCATGCTTCAGGAAGCCGAGCTCGACCGCATACCGATAATAAAGCTGCAGTCCCTCCCATTGCTTCGGACCAAATTCATAAGAGAGATTGGAGAAATAATCATGCCAATACTCACGGGACCCTCCGATCAGCCGCTGTGCATCATTCACGAGCGAGGTTAGATCGGCGAGCGATTTGCGCTTGCTCTCCAGAAAAGCCTTGTAGATATCCGCTACAAGCTCCGGCTGCTCCCGGGCAACCTGCTTGCGGATCGTACAAACGGCGAACGACATCCAGTGTCCGGTAAGCCTCGTCCATTCCGCTCCAAGGTCCGTGACCAGATAACCGCGATCCTCCCAGCTGGCCTTAATCGCATGATCGCCGATTAACAGACCCGCATCGGCCTTGTTCATCATCGTGTCCAAATTAGGTTCCTCATACACGTAATGAACGTTCACACGGTAATACTTGGCTAGGATGATCTTCAGCAGATTGACCGTCGTGGCTGAGGTCGTCGGCAGTGCAATCGTCGAACCCTCCAGCTCAGCGAGGGGCTTCCGATGGAACAGCAGCAGCGAATGAACATGCTGGAAGGCGCTCACCGACATATGAGGAAACAGCAGATAATCTTCGGCATGCTCCGCATAAGCAAAGGAAGAGATTGGGCCGATATCGATTCGTCCCTCCGCCATCGCCTTGTTCAATTGCGTAGGCACCTGCTGGAATACCTCCAGCTGGTCCCCAAACGACTCAAAAGGGAAATAATAAAACAAGGGCCAGACATTCGTAAAATCAATGCGACCCATCCGTATGGTTGGATTGTTCGGTGTCATGTGGCATACCCCATCTTTTGTACAAGTGATGTTCGATTTCCATAGCATCCAGCACTTTGCCTACGATAAAGTCGACCATATCGTCCATCGACTGCGGCCCTTGGTAGAAGGCTGGCATCGCCGGAATCATCCGGACGCCAAGACGGGCAAGCTTTAGCATGTTTTCCAGATGAATGGCATGCAGCGGCGTTTCGCGCGGAACCAGAATCAGCTTGCGCCCTTCCTTCAGCATGACGTCGGCAGTACGCTCCAGCAGGTTATCAGACGCGCCACTGGCGAGACTAGCCAACGTCCCCATCGAGCAGGGCAGGATGACCATTCCCTTGGTTAGGAACGAGCCGCTGGCCGTCTTGGCGCCGATATCCTGAACAGGCACATATTCGAGCTTGCCGGGCAGATCGCCGAATTGTCGGGCGATCGTATCCTGCCTCTTTGCCGCGTCCCAGCCCAATTCTTCTTTCAGTACCCGCCAGCCCGCATCCGTCACGATGAGATGCACATCTTCCTGCTGAGATAACAAAAATCGGCATAAGCGGACGCCGTAGACGGCTCCGCTGGCTCCCGTTATGCCGATAACCCATGGCTTTTTCATGTCGCAAACACCACCAAATCAATCAGCGTAAAGACGAACATCCCGACACTAAGCGTGCTGTTCATCGTGAAGAACGCCGTATTCACACGGCTGAGATCATTAGGCTTAACAATAAAGTGCTCATAGAATAGCAACGCGAACGAAAGCAGCACTCCCAGCAGATACAGCCAGGTCAGCTCCGTCAGGAAATAGAGGCTGAGCAGACCTGCCGCCGTAATCACGTGGAACAGGCGGGCCAGCTTAAGTGCCTTCGGAATGCCGAAGCGCGCAGGAATGGAATGCAAACCCTCCTTGCGGTCGAAATCCACATCCTGGCATGCGTAAATAACATCAAACCCTGCAAGCCAAAACACAATGCCTACATAGAACGCCATAGCCGTCCATGTAATCTCTCCGGTGACCGCCACCCATCCGCCCAGTGGAGCAAGCGCAATGGCCGCTCCCAGGAAAATATGGCATGCCCAGGTGAAGCGTTTGGTGTAGGAATAGAACACCAGAAAGAACACGGCGATCGGCAGCAGCTTCACACAAATGGGATTCAGGTTAGCCGCGGCAACGAATAGCAGGATAAATGAGATGATGACGAATATAATAGCTTCTTTCGATGAAATAAGTCCTGCAGGAATCGCACGCATCGCGGTACGCGGGTTCTTGGCATCGAATACCTTGTCCACAATGCGGTTGATGCCCATCGCTGCGCTCCGGGCCCCTACCATAGCCAGCAAGATCCAGCCAATCTGCGCCCATGACGGCAGATGGTGAACGGTCACGACCGAACCGATCAACGCTCCCATGAAAGCAAACGGAAGAGCGAAGAGCGTATGCTCGATTTTGATCATTTCCATAAAAATTTTGGTCTTTCTCCACATGATGTTCAGTCTCCCTCAGGCTTATGTGCGGCCGGCGGCTTTATTCCGATGTGCAGGGCGGCGACGCCGCTGAAAAACGGATATACACGAACGTCCGTCAAGCCAGTCGATCTGAAAATATCCGCAAGCTGATTGTAATCCGGGAAATTGATCAGCGATTGCGGGAGCCACTTGTACTGGTCGTACTTCTTGGCGATCAGCTTGCCCATCAGCGGAAGTATTTTCTGAAAGTAGAAATAATAAATCGCCTTGAACGGCTGCCAGGTCGGCTTTGAGGCTTCCAGCGACACGACCATGCCGCCGGGCTTGACGACCCGCTGCATCTCTTCGATCACCTTGACCAGATCTGGCACATTGCGCAGGGCAAAGCCGATGGTTGCGTAGTCGAAGGTATTGTCCTCGAACGGCAGCTCCATAGCATTGCCACGTACTAGCCGGATCTGGTTGTCCAGCCCCAGCCTGTTTATTTTCTCTGCACCCACATCCAGCATGTTCTGGCTGAAATCAAGACCGATCATCGGTCCTGATTCGCTAGCCTGAGCCAGACTGATCGTCCAGTCGCAGGTACCGCAGCATAGATCAATCGCTGTTTCTCCAGGCTGGACATTCATCTTGCGCATCGTGAATTCCCGCCATGCCTTATGACGGCGAAAGCTGATAATGTCATTCATCATATCGTATTTGGGAGCGATACTCTCGAATACGGAATGAACGAATTGTTCCTTGGTCTTGCTATCCATCTCTGTCACCTCAAATTTCCTGTATAGCCCGGCTTCCCGTGTGGTGCCGAGCGGACAAATAGCTGCGGAAGGGCTCGCCGATGGAAGACAGCTCCATGCCCCAGCTCTCCGGCTCAAGCGTCTGAAGCTTAGCCTGCAGCTCGTTCATGCAGGACTCCAGCAGCTGATAGAGCTGAGCCGTTACCTTATACTTCAGCCAAAGCGACCGGAGCTTGGCCTGATCGTGTTCTTCGTGCTGAAGCAGCTTCTTCTCTTCCTTGGTTCCCCATTGAAGCACATGCCAAAAACCCCAGCTCTCCCGATACTGCTGGGAAGATTCGGAGCGCACAATCTCTTGAAGCAGCACTTCACAACGTGTGAACAACTCCAGCAGCTCCGACCAGACTGGATAGACATGCTCCTCCATAATCCCGTCGAAGGACAGGAACAAGCGATTCTTGATATCTACCGATTGCCTGATGTAGTCATCGGCGGTTAATTTGAACTGCTTCGTAAGCAGATACAGATTCATCTTCAACCGATTTGCTTCGCATATGGCGCCGGAAATACTCCGGATCAGCTCGATCTGTCCCGCATGAGCGAGGAGATAATAAAACCGGCTGCTGAAATAATCCCCCGCCAGCACCTTCAGCTGTCTCGATCGTGCCGCCGACATTTCCTTATCGTCATTGGTAATACTCACGGTATCATGTGTATCGAGACCGAGCTGTACAAGACTTGTGACAAGCGTGTACAGCTCGCGATGGCCGGAGAGCGTGCTGTGCTTGCCGAGAAAAGCATGCAGCAGCCGTGCACGAAATTCCGGAAAGCCGGGCAGATCGGTATGCTTCCGTATCATGTCGTATTCGATATAGGGTTTGGCCATTTCGGGAATCCGATAAGTGTCCATGTATGTAAGCCTCCGAACCTTGCAAAAAATACTGCAATTTCAATCCAAATCATTATAGCATAAACTATTCCGTTTCGCATGTTAGGCTGTACAGCCAATTGTTACAGTTTTTCGCCCTTCGCTCCATGGCGGTCACGCCATATTGCCGTATAAGTCATGCGGTAGTACGTATCCAGATAAGTTTGCAGCTCAGCTTCCCCGCTGGGCTTCAGCCTGCCCTCTCCCTGCGAAGCCTGATCCCGTCTAGCATCGGCAGCCACCAGCAGCTGAGCACCGCTGTCCTGGCCCCGCGAAGCGTCCAGCACACGGACCAATACCTGATTGATGTTCGTCGAGGCTGCAAAAAGCGATTTCGGAATTTCATAGACATCCTGCAGCGTATCCCGCGACTCCGTCGTCGTCACAGCTACCAGATCGATAGACACGTAGCTGCGGCTGACCTCTACACGGCGAATACGCAGATGCAGGGGCATGCGTGACACCACATCAACGATGTTGGCCTCGGTCACCGTTACGGGCTTGTTCATACTGAACACCGTTGCGCTTTCATCCAGCTTCAGAACATGCGAGAGTCCGATCGCTACAGCGGCGGAGAGCAGCGTCATGATCAACAAACGCGGAATCCATTTCATCGCGGCGCGTTCCTCCTTGATCCTTATAGTTCACACTCAAGGGAAAAAAGCGACCGGCTGAAGCCGCAGGCTGCTTGAGCCGCGGCCGGGCTTCATGATTCGCCCATGGCCTGTCTGTTATCATTGTACAACGAAAAAAAGCAGGCTATGCCTGCCTCTGCGAAAGAAAATTATTCCTGCGTCTCTACCGTGCCGAATTTCGTCATGACCACAGCCTTGCCGCGTATTTTCACCGCCGAGGTATGATCGGTAAACTGAGCGATCATAATTTCTCCCTTGTCCAGCTTTTCCGTATGATGAAAGCGCGTGTCCTGCCCGCGTGTCAGTCCGATCACCTGTACCCCGTTCTCTTTGGCCTTGATGATGAAATACTCATTCTGGCTTGCATCCATCCCTCATTAACCCCCAGCCTGCTACTAGATATTCCTAATCATGACGAAAAAACAAACGGATGTCAACACTCGAAACATAGAGAAAAACCATAATTTTACCTAATACACGTAAAATTATGGTTTTTGAAAAAAACTAACTCGGAGTAACACGATTCGAACGTGCGACCTCACCCACCCCAAGGGTGCGCGCTACCAGGCTGCGCCATACCCCGACATCCATCGAAAAAACCGTCACCTTACGAAAACAAACGCCCGTCGGGCGCATGATCAGCAGCTGCAAGCATTCGCCTGCTTCCAGCATGGGTTATTATAGCACGTAAGCGTATTCGCGTGCAATATTTTTCCACGCTCACGTCTCCGTCAGTCCGCTCTTTCTCCCACACCCCTATTGAAGGCAGGACCTCGAACTCAGCAGCCCAGCGTATAAAAACGCCTGAGTCACAGCAACTCAGGCGCTTGTTGGTATGTGTGGCTATTTAATACGGTCGTCTTATGTAGAAGACACGAATGCCGGTCAACCTATTGGATACCGTCGCGAAGCGCTTTTCCTGGCTTGAAGGCCGGGATTTTGCTCGAAGGGATTTCGATCTCTTCGCCGGTTTGCGGGTTACGGCCTTTACGGGCGGAACGTTCGCGAACTTCGAAGTTTCCGAAGCCTACGAGTTGCACCTTGTCACCGCCTTGCAGCGCCTCGGAGATCGCCTCAAAAACCGCTTCAACGGCTTTGGTTGCGTCTTTTTTGGACAGCTCGCTCGTTTCAGCGACTTTATTGATCAGATCGGATTTATTCATGCCATTCACCTCCCCCCACAACGATAGATGTCTTTATTTCCTTTGTTCACTGTTTACAGTCAAAATATACATGCCATGTGAGTTTCCTCAGCAAATCAACCTTATAGTAATACAGGACTCGGGACTTTTCAAGTCAAAATGCAAAAAATGCACCCGGCAGGGTACATTTTTCGTCATTATTTGACCAGCCACTACAAGATAATGGCAATTAATCCACCGGAGCCCTCGTTGATAATCCGTCCCAGCGTTTCCTGCAGCTTGTAGCGAGCGTTGTCCGGCATCATCGCCAGCTTTCCCTGAATGCCTTCCCTGACGATGGAATGCAGCGAGCGTCCGAAGATGTCTGAATCCCAGATTTTGAGCGGGTTGTCTTCGAAGTCCTGCATCAGGTAGCGCACAAGCTCCTCGCTTTGCTTCTCCGTGCCGATAATCGGGGAGAATTCCGACTCGACATCGACGCGGATCATATGAATCGATGGAGCGGTCGCCTTCAGACGGACGCCGAAGCGTGCGCCCTGACGGATCAGCTCGGGCTCGTCAAGCGCCATCTCCGCTAGCGTTGGCGGCGCGATGCCATAACCAGTCGTCTTGACCATCTCCAGCGCTTCGGCAAAATGATCGTACTCCCGCTTTGCATGCGTAAACTCCTGCATCAATTGCAGCAGATGATCCTTGCCGCGAATCTCGACGCCGACGACTTCCTGCAGGATGCCGTCATACAGCTCATCAGGTGCATACAGGTCGATCTCCGCGACACCTTGCCCCATATTCATGCCGGCCAGAGCGGCTCTATCGATAAATTCATACTCCTCGAAGTTGCTGACTACCCGGTCCACATCGCGAAGACGGCGAATATCCTGGACCGTATCACGAACGGAATTCTCAAAGTTCGAGCGGAGCCAGTGATTCTCTTGCAGAACCATGACCCAGCTTGGCAGATTCACGTTAACTTCATGGACCGGGAATTCATACAAGACCTCGCGCAGTACGGAAGTGAAATCATCCTCACCCATGTTCGCGACGCTGACCGTTACGACAGGCACGTCATGCTTCGCTTGCAGCTCGCTGCGCAGTTCCTGGGCGGCATCGCTTTGCGGCTTGGTCGAGTTGACGATGACAATGAACGGCTTGCCGACTTCCTTCAATTCGTTGATAATACGGTCCTCGGCGTCAATGTACGATACGCGCGGAATTTCGGCAATCGACCCATCCGTCGTAATGACAACCCCCAGCGTTGCATGCTCCTGAATGACCTTGCGCGTCCCGATTTCGGCAGCCTCCTGGAACGGAATCGCTTCGTCGAACCAGGGCGTATTGATCATCCGCGGGCCGCTTTCATCCTCATAGCCCTTGGCTCCTTCGACCACATATCCGACGCAATCGACCAGCCGCACATTTACATTGAGACCTTCGGCCACATGAAGCTGGACGGCATTGTTCGGTACGAATTTTGGTTCTGTCGTCATAATCGTACGTCCCGCTGCGCTCTGCGGCAGCTCGTCGGTAGCCCGAATCCGATCCGCTTCGTTCTGAATGTTGGGCAGTACGATCGACTCCATAAAGCGTTTGATGAACGTAGATTTTCCCGTACGGACCGCTCCAACGACCCCCAGGTAAATATCCCCGCCAGTACGCTCTGCAATGTCCTTAAAGATATCCACTTTTTCCAATGAGAATCCCTCCTACAGGTTGTTAAAACGAAACTCGTACATGCTTCGGACTAGTACAAATATATGTAGGGCAGATAAAAATATGATGACAGGCGCATAAAATATTTGAGATCACTCCTGTATAACCGGCCTTCTGCCCGCAAAGCCCGGGCTCTTGCTCATCCTCGACAAATATATGCCTCCCGGAGGAGGGTTATTCGGATTCCGAAAAAAAGAAAGACCCTTATCTTCCTGTTCATCAGGTTGATAGGGGTCTTAAAGGCTGTAAAACCGCTTCTAAGGCTCTGTGATCGGCTCAGGCTGGGCATTGCGCCACCGGTAGCCAAAGGACCGTGCGGGGACAAAATACGACTCCTCGACAAGCAGCGCCCGTAAATCCTGATCCGGAGTCAGCTTAGGCTGAAGCTTCTTCCTGTCAATAAGCCGCATGATCTCAGGTGCGTAGTCGATGGTCACCGTACCCGAATCATGCAGCAGAAACGGCAGCCGGACTTGCGGAGAGTATACGCTGCGCGCATCGGACGGCTTGCGGTTCAGCTTAGCAAAGTCAATCTTATGGAAGCCCTGCACGACAGGCTCCCCGGCCGGCAGAACGCCTTGCTTCGACCGGTACTCATTGACCGCCTGCTGCAAATCCAGCGTCTGCTGGAACGAGGTCAGATCCAGCATCTTGACGGCCGGCTTCGTCTCGACATCGACCAGCACGTAGATCGCGGTGCCACCGCTTTCAAAGGCATTGGCCGGCACAGAGCTTAAGTACTGACCTTTGAGTTTTTTGAAATCAACGGGATATTTCTCGTATAACGGCGTCGTTTCCTCGCTGTTTTTGATTGGAAGTACGCCGGTTTTCTCCTTGAACTGGTCGACTGCATGCTGGACAACCATCACATATTCACCGCTGGCCAGCTGATTCTCCTTGCGCAGCTCATTCGGATACATACAGCCGCCAAGCATCATCATCAGCACAAGCAGTATGCTGAGTCCTCTCCATCTGGTCATGGCCAATCCTCCTCCTGCTGACGCTCCAGTTGGCGTCGTATGGCGCTCTTGAGCGGGTCCTCCGGCACGGTAGCGGTAACGGGTGACTTTCCTGTCACCTTGGCCTGACAGGCCAGACGGAAGCCCTCTTCCGCCAGAGAGCCCAGCTTAAGGCGTTCATTCGTATTCATGGGCTGCAGACCCTCTGCGGCCTCCGGAGCGACTTGGACCTTGCACATCAGACAGGCCGCTTTTCCACCGCAGCGGGTCCGGATGTGCACTTTCGACCGACGGGATGCTTCCAGCAGCGTCATGCCCACTTTGGCCTGAACCGACTTGCCGTCCGGCAAAAACGTAATCTCTGCAGACATGCTTCTCCCCCCTCTTACAGTTCCAACAGCTGGTCCAGCCGGCGCCGCACGGGAGGCGAGAACCGGCTTCGCCTAGCCAGCTCGTTCAACAGCTCCGCATGTGTATGCCGTCCCGAGCGCCTGCATACGGCAGCAACTGCTTCGTAGCGGTCCGGCCGCTCGCGCAGCACATTGAAGATCAACTCATGGACCAGCGGCATCAGGCGGATCTCCCGTCCATTGTCGAGCTGCGAAGTCGCCGGGTAAGCCTCTGTCATATAGCGGGTACGGACCGCATATTCGCTCGCCTGCGCCCGGACCTCGAAAGCACCAACCAGCTCGACGGATACTCCCTCTATCTCATAATGACTCAGCAGGGATCGGTAGATCTCGGTTTCATTCCATTCCTGTTCATCGGTTGCGAAAGCGGCCAAGGCACAATGAATCACCCTGGCATCGTCTTCATCCGCATAAAGATCCAAATCGCGGGGCTCAGCGGCGAGCACTCCACCCTGTAGCAGCAGCCCCGTGCTTCCGCCGACAGCCCAAACAGCCCCGAGCGGCCGGAGCGTCTCTTCGAGGAAGCGGAGAGCGACCTGAGCCCGCTTCGGCATCTCCATCCTCTTATCCGTGTTCACCATCTCATCCTCATCCTGTTCTATCTACGCATGAAACCTTATATCGTCCCGCCTGTAGGTGCTCAGAAAAACGGCTTCAGCTTTGCCGTCACCGGCCCTGCTGTTCGGACCACAGCCTGACAGCCGAGTCGCAAGCCCTGCTCGAATTCCTCATCTTCCAAGTTATCCAGCTCCGCATCGGTCGGAGCGTTCAGATACTCAGCCCCTTCCGTCACGACACAGCGGCATCGCGAGCATGTGCCTCTTGTACAGGAGAAACTCCAGTCCACCTTATGCTTCAGCGCAAGATCCAGCAGCGTGAGACCGGTCTCCGGCTCCACTATCTTCTGGATGCTGCGGCCTTTCAATGTAATCATGAGATCAGCCAGCCTGCCTTTCTATCGCACCGAATCTATAGCATCGAAGCCATCATATAAATCAGAATCGGGATAAACAAAATAAACGCAAGGAGCGATAATAATACCCGGGTAACTCCCTTTGTCCTGGTTCTGGCATATGTAATCAGCAGCGACGCTACGATCATCAGCCCGATTGCCACAAACGATGCCCACATCTTGTCCAAGGGTGACATGCTTTGAATCAACCTCCACTTTTCCATCATCAACGCTAAATCCAATTTCCATCATAACACAAAAAAAGCACAAGCGCCGCATCGGACGCCTGTGCCACCAACCGGTTACTTTTTCATGATCATCTTCATGAGCTGTTCCATATTGGCTGTGTTCATCTTGCTGCTCTTGATCGCCGATATCAACTCATTCATCGTCTGCTCCGACACGGGGACGTTCACGAGCCCCGCCACCTGCTTGATCAATTGCTTCAATTGAGCATCGCTTTGCATCGTGGAAGGCTTCACGCCGCTAGCCAGCTTATAGATGTCCTTCTCGGAAACGTTTTTACCGGTTTTCTTTTTGACGACGTTCAACACATCTTTGGACATATTTTTGTTGTTGGGCACGTCAGAACCTCCTCAGACTGGGGATGCGACTTAGCCGTCTACCGGACTAAGCGTAGGGTCTGAGGTATTATATGTACAGCAGCGGCATGCCGTATAGGCGGCTGCCCTAATAGAACCAACCCTTTTGCGAGGAATCGGCGATTTCTTCGATCTCGTGCGTGCGTCCGCGGCCCATCAGGTCCTCTACCGCCTCACGGGGCGTCTTGCCGTCGAACAAGACATGATGCAGCTCGGTCGTGATGGGCATAGGGATGCTGTATTGCTCGGCTAACTTGAAAGCGGCCTGAGTCGTCTTGACGCCCTCAACCACCATGCCCATACGAGCCAGCACCTCATCCAGACTGAGCCCTTGAGCCAGCATGGAGCCTGCCCGCCAGTTGCGGCTGTGCTGGCTGGTGCAGGTGACGACCAGGTCCCCGATGCCTGCAAGCCCGGCAAACGTCAGCGGGTTGGCGCCCATGGCGGTACCTAGCCGGGCAATCTCCGCAAGCCCGCGCGTCAGCAGCGCTGCCTTGGCGTTATCACCGAAGCCCAGCCCGTCTGACAATCCGGCGCCGAGCGCGATAATATTTTTGAGCGCTCCGCCGACCTCCACCCCCACCACATCGGGGTTCGTGTACACACGGAAGCTGTTATTGATGAGCAAATCCTGCGCCTGCTCGGCTGCATCCTTATCCAGCGAAGCGACGACGACTGTCGTCGGACATTGGCGGATAACCTCCTCCGCATGGCTGGGACCGGACAGGACAACCAGCCGGTTCGAGTCATAACCGGGCAGCTCGTCAGCCAGTACCTCGCTCATCCGTTTGAGCGTACCGGCTTCGAAGCCTTTGGTCGCATGAATAAGCAAAGTTTTGTCATCCAGATGCGGACGCAGCTGGCCCGCAATGGACCGCATAGCCGATGAGGGGGCCACGACGACGACGGCTTCGGCTCCGTCCACGGCTTCCTTCAATTGATCCGTAGCCCAGATGGCCTGTGGCAGCACGGCATCGCCCAGAAAACGGCTGTTCCGGTGATTCTCGTTGATCTCCCGGACCTGTTCTGCATTCCTGGACCATAAGGCTACCTCCCGGCCGTTCTCGGCCAATACGGAGGCGATGGCGGTTCCCCAGCTTCCGGCTACCAGCACGGCTGTTTTCGAAGCATGTGCCATAGGCGAGATCCACCTTTCGGGTATATTGAAATCAGGCTTGCCGCTTGGCGCCCAGCTTATTTTCCTGGCCCTTGACCAGCTTCACGATATTGCTGCGATGGCGGAACCAGGCGAAGACGAATAACAATAAACTCAGCCAGAAAATTTCCATGGGGCGCCCCATCAGCCAGATGAATAAAGGCAGGAGTGCGGTAAACAGCAGCGAGCCCAGAGAAACATAGCGTGTCCAGGCAATCGAGAGAATAGCGGCGAGCCCTGCCAGCAGGGCAGGAAGGAAGGCCAGCGATACCATAACGCCAATCGTAGTCGCAATCCCCTTGCCGCCGCGGAAGCCGAAGAAAACCGGCCAGTTATGGCCGACAATTACGCTGATGCCGGCTAACACGAGGAACAGCGGGTCCCCTCCGCTGAGCAGATATCCGAGCCAGACAGCAGCAACGCCCTTCAGCATGTCCAGTACCAGCACCGTGATGCCGGGTCCCTTGCCCAGGACCCGCAGTGTGTTGGTAGCTCCGGCATTGCCGCTGCCGTGCTGCCGGATGTCAATGCCCTTCAGCAGCTTGCCGGCCAGAAAACTGAAGCTGATCGAACCGAGCAAATAACCTAATAAAAGTGAACTCCATGCCCACACAAGCGCCACTCCTGTCAATCGTCCTCTGATTTACGTCGGGTGAATATACGTAACGGTGTGCCTTCAAAGCTGAACGCAGCCCGGATCTTATTATCCAGATACCGCTCGTAGGAGAAGTGCATCAGCTCCGGATCATTCACGAACAATACAATGGTCGGAGGCTTGACCGTTACCTGGGTTGCATAATTAATGCGCATCCGTCTGCCCTTATCCGTAGGTGGCGGATTGATCGCAACCGCATCGGAAATAATCTCATTGAGCACATGAGTCGGAATGCGGAGGGCATGCTGCTCGGCAACATGATTAACCATCGGCAGCAGTTTGTGCATCTTCACCTTCGTCTTGGCCGACAAATAAGTCACCGGCGCATAAGTCATGAAGAGGAAGTGATCACGGATCTTTTGCGTAAACTGGTGCATCGTTTTGTCGTCCTTCTCCACGACATCCCACTTGTTCACGACAAAGATAGCCGCTTTACCGGCTTCGTGCGCATATCCCGCGATATGCTTATCCTGTTCGATGATGCCTTCTTCGCCGTTGAATACGACAAGCACGACATCCGCGCGCTCGATCGCCTTCATCGCGCGCATGACGCTGTATTTCTCGGTATTCTCGTACACCTTGCCCCGCTTGCGCATACCGGCGGTATCGATGATGACATATTTCTGCCCGTCCTTCTCGAACGGAGTATCGATCGCATCCCGCGTCGTACCCGCCACATCGCTGACGATCACTCGCTCTTCGCCCAGCAACGCATTGACCAGGGAGGACTTGCCGACATTCGGGCGCCCGATCAGCGCCACTTTGATCACATCATCGCCGTACTCTTCCTCAGTCGTATCCGGGAAGTGGTTGGTCACGGCCTCCAGCAAGTCGCCGATCCCGGTGCCATGCGAACCCGAGATACCGACAACCTCGCCGAAGCCGAGGCTATAAAACTCATAAATATCATCGGCACGGCCCAGATTATCGACCTTGTTAGCCGCAATGATAACGGGCTTTTGCGCCCGGAACAGCATCTCGGCTACTTCGCTGTCCGCCGGAGTAATGCCTGCCTTCGCATCTACCATGAATACAATGACATCGGCTTCTTCAATAGCTAGTTCTGCCTGCATGCGCACGGAGCGCATGATCTGGTCTTCGCCCTCAATCTCGATGCCGCCGGTATCAATAATGTTGAACTCGCGGTCCAGCCATTCCCCACGGCCATACAAACGATCACGGGTTACTCCAGGTTTATCTTCTACGATTGCCAGCTTATCGCCGATAATCCGATTGAATATCGTCGATTTACCTACGTTCGGTCGGCCGACGATCGCCACGGTTGGCCTTGCCATGAACTTCATTCCCTTCGCCAAAACGCATAAATCCATACATTTCTCGGTGTAATGTCAACAACACATTATAACAAACGAAAGAACGCAAGTAAACTCATGACTTGCGTTACCCGTTTTCCGGATAGCCCGTTCATCCCGAGCGTCCATCTCTTCATGCTGCCTTACTCCCCGCCGCCATGCTGGACGATAATCATCGTTCCGTCCTCCAGATCGTGGGCCGCTGCATCCAGAATTTTCTCCAGACGGAATGCGGTCTGCTGCCGCTCCTGCTCACTAGTGACGATAAATATGGGCGCACCACCGGCTATCCGGTCTCTGTGCAGCGTAACGATAGCCCGGATTTTTGTCATATCAATTCCCCGCCTTTCCCGCCGCTGTCTGCTCGTCGGCTTCCGTCGGCATGCGTACGGCGCTTTCCAGAATCGGTGACCCCAGTCCAACACGGCGGGCCTTCTCAGGGTTATGCTCTTGCGGCAAGAGCAGGACGGCTAGCCGCCCGTCCTTCATGTCCAGCTTCGCCAGGGGCATCAGCGACGGCTCTCCTTCATCCCGATATACGCCCATGATGGTCGAGACATCATGCAGGATCGCCTGGCGCTGGCCTGGATTAGCCAAGGTCACTCTTGCGTTTTTGTTTTTCGGCGTAAATACAAGCCCGATCGCGTGCTCGCGAATCGCCTGCTGCGTATCGGTAAGACCCACGTTCATGATGTAGATGTTGTCAACGAACAGATTGGGGCCGTCCAGACGTACCTCTCCAATGGCCACGTCGGAGATATGAGCCAAGCTCTTGCCTGTCTTGAAGTAATTCGTAACCACCATGGCGGCAGCTCCTGCCACCATTCCCCAATACCAGGCAAACACAATGCTGAAGAAAGCGGTCGTGAACGCCGTAAAAATAACCAGGTAGTTGCGGCCTTCGAAAACCATCGCGATCCCTTCGATATAAGTCGCCCCGCGCGGGACGAGCTCCAGGCTATCGATTTTGCTCAGCGTGTTGCGCTCCATATTGCGCACATCTCGAAACTGCTGCGCCGCCATCGCGAGAAAGGTGATGGCGGTATAGTTTTTATCGAGCAGCGACGGCACGGCCACCGCTCCAAGGCCTGCAGCAATCACGCCAAGCGACAGGTGAATGATTTTGCCATGCGGGTAGGTCGGGTATTGACGGTAATCGGTTTTCAGCATCATGATGCGCGATCCAAGCCCGAACACGACCCCCAGTACAATGCCCACCGTCAACTGTTGGGTGATCATCCAGCTCCACATATGCGTTTTCCTCCTTTGATCGAGATGCAGCCCCTGCTACCTGATCCGCCAGGCATCGTTCAGCGCGCGAAGAGCCTTTCTCAAGCTGATCAGCAGCAGTTCGAGCATGATGGAGCTCCCTCGTGTGATGAAGGCGCTTAGCCACCACAGGTCCACGAGCGCGGCCGAACCAAGCGCCGGTTCCCCCGAACCGCGGTGCATGTACAGCCCTAAGCCTTCTCCGAGGAGCATTCCTCCTGCCAGCGCCGCAAGCTGCATAGCTGGGGTTCGCAGCAGCATGGCTGTCAGTAGGCCGATCAGCAAAGAAATCGTGAAGCCTATGTCTCCGATGATCAGCGTGGGCATCAGATGAAGCATTTCACTTAGGAGAAAAAACAGCGCCCCAAGCAGAAGGGTAACGGACCCCAGATGGAAGCGCAGTAACACTCCCTTCGCTCTTGCCAGCATATAAAGCACCATGCCGGCAAATACAAACGCCGGTCCATTCAGCTCCATATCGCCCCACCTTACATGCATCCGAAGCAGCGCGATCCAAAAAATAAAAAAAAGAAGTAGACTCGTAGGAGTAATACCTCTTATAAGGAAGTCCTTCCAGCCGCTGGCGAATAAGATCAAAGCAATGACTGCTAGCACTAAGGATAAGTATCCTGCATTCATCATTCGCGTTCACCTTGGAAAAAGCGTGATCCTCTCTTTTTCCTTAGTATGGCTTTCCGTATGAAATTTTATTTACACATAGACATAACCGTTCCGCTGAGCAAATGGGCGGATATCGATGCTTCGTGCTGTGCACCAGTCCGCTGTCTCGCCACCCAGAATAACGGGGACCTGTACAAGATCTTTCAAGCCGGTCGCTCCGAGCGCCGTCATAACCAGGCGAAGGTCGTGATGCAGAGAAGCGATGTAAGCAATAAGCGCCTCCGTTCCTTCCATTCGTTGAACGCGAAGCATCGCTCCAGCCATCCCGACTGCCGAGGCTCCCAGTATCAACGCCTTGGCAATATCCAGCGCGCGGTGGATGCCTCCTGTGGCGATAACGGACGGGCTGCTTCCTCGTACTGCTTCGCGGCCCTGGACAGCCTCCAATACCTCTAGCAGCGAGATGCACGTATTGGCTCCCCAGTCATTCAACCAATCCAGCGGCGTTTCTCGCCGGGCATTCTCAATAGCTGCAAAATTCGTTCCGCCTGAGCCCCCGACATCGAGAATCGTAACGCCTGCGTCCAGCAAGGCTTCTGCGCTCTCCCGAGCCATGCCGAATCCGACTTCCTTCACGATAACCGGCACCCCTACGGCTTCTACGATGCCCCGAACCCGCTCCAGCATGCCTGTAAAGTCCCGATCGCCTTCCGGCATGATGAGCTCCTGCATCACATTCAGATGAATCTGAAGCGCATCCGCCCGGATCATCTCAACGGCCCGCTGTGCCTGCTCGACGGTTGCTTCGCTTCCGAGATTGCCGAAGACGATCCCGTGAGGATTCGTCTCCCGGACAACCCGGTAGCTTGAAGCGACCTCTGGGTTTTTGAGAGCCGACATTTGCGAGCCGACCGCCATAGCAAGCCCAGTTTCTCTAGCAGCCACGGCCAGCTCCCGATTAATTTCCTCCGTCTCCCGGGCTCCGCCGGTCATCGCATTAATAACAATCGGCGAACTCAAGGAGAGTTCGCCGATTTGTGTGTCCAATACGATTCGCTCCGTCGAAGTTCCCGGGAGGCAATTAGGAATAAGCTTGATGTCATCGAAGCCATGAAGACCGCTTTGACCCAGCTGCAGAGCATGATGAACATGCTCCATCTTCCGTGGAATGCGCACCCTGGTTCCCTCTTTTCGCGACGATTGCTTATTTAAATTTGCTCAGCTTGTCTCCGAAGCGCTCGCCGAGCGTCAGATTCAATCCTTGCATTTCTTCGTGAGAGACGGACTCTCTTTCACGTCTTGGAGCACGCTCGCGCTCTTGCTTAGGCTCGCGGGCAGGCGCTTCCTCGGTTTCCTTGATGCTCAGGGAAACGCGTTTTTCGCTAGGGTTTACGTCCAATACCTTCACTTGAACCTCTTGACCTTCCTTCAGCACTTCATGAGGAGTGCCGATATGACGGTGAGAGATTTGGGAGATATGAACCAGACCTTCTACGCCAGGTGCCACTTCGATGAACGCACCGAATTGAACCAGACGTTTTACCGTACCGGTCACGATGTCACCGATGTTGATGCTGCCAGCTACTTGCTGCCAAGGACCTGGCTGAGTAGCCTTGATGCTGAGGGAGATACGCTCGTTAGCCGGATCAACCTTCAACACTTGTACCTTCACTTGGTCGCCTTCTTTGACAACCTCGGATGGAGACTCAACATGGTGCCAAGCCATCTCGGAGATATGAACCAGACCGTCTACGCCGCCGATATCTACGAAGGCGCCGAATTGAGTCAGACGTTGAACCGTGCCGCTCAGCTCTTGGCCTACGGACAGTTGCCCAAGGACTTCTTGCTTCTTGGCATCGAACTCTTCGTCCAGGACGTCTTTTTGGGACAGGATAACCTTGTTTTTCTCTTTATCCATTTCCTTTACGCGCAGACGAAGCGTACGGCCTTTGTAATCGCTGAAATCTTCAACGAAGTTACGCTCAACCATGGAAGCTGGAACAAATCCGCGCAGACCTACGTCAACGACAAGACCGCCCTTGACGACTTCAGCTACTTTCGCTTCAAGGATCGTTTTGTTTTCAAGATCTGCAGCAAGCTTATCCCAAGCTTTCTCGCCTTGAACGGCACGCTTGGACAGAACCAGCGTTTCCTTGTGATCGTTGATCGTCAATACTTTCAACTCGATTTCTTGACCGATTTCAACGCCTTCACCTGCATTGTCAAGGGAAACGGAAGACAGCTCGCGAAGTGGCACAACGCCGTCATACTTGTAGCCAACGTCTACGAAAGCTTGATCCGCTTCGATTTTGATAACCTTGCCCTTGACGACGTCACCCTTCTTCAGGATGTTAACGTTAGCCATGGACTCCTCTTGGGATACCTCGGCAGCTTGATCCTCTTGAACTTCTTGTACTTCTTTGATTTCTTCAGACATGATTAATTTCCTCCTTAACGACCTAAACGACAGGTAATGGTTTATTTGAATAAAAAAGCTTGTTTCCTCATTTTCTACAGTATGCCACCATTTCACAGGTTCGATGCGTGCTGGTGGGTCATCTGCCGAATAGTGCTCATGATCTTATCGGTGGCCTGCTCCAGACCTTCGGAGCCTGCATCTGCAAATTCCTGCAGATCGACCGGCGGTCCATAGACGATCTTCATCGGACGGAATAACGAATAATTGCCGATGATGGCCGCTGGGATCACCGTTGCTCCCGATTTGACGGCGAGGCTAGCCGCACCTTTCTTGCCCATGCCGCCTGCATTGCTGCGCGATCCTTCCGGAAAAATGCCGATGATCTCACCGCTTCTCAGCAGCTGCAGGGACAAGCGGATCGATTCCTTACTGACACCGCCACGCTTCACTGGGAACGCTCCGATCCGAGGCAGCACCTGCTTCATCACCGGAAAGTTGAACAGCTCCGCCTTGGCCATGTAGTTCACCTTGCGCTCCAGTGGGCACCCGAGCGTAAGCGGGTCCCAGTTGCTAATGTGATTGGAGCAGAGAACAACACCGCCTTGAGCAGGAATATGCTCCAGCCCTTCGGCGCGCACACGGAATAGAAAGGAAATCATCAGCCGGAATAAGCCGCGAAAAAAGCGATACGTCATAACTTATTTCCCTCCACCGACGCGGCTGCCAGCCAGTTCCAGGATACGGTGAACGACCTCGTCAATGGTCAATCCGCTCGTATCGATCAGGACTGCGTCCGGAGCTCTGACCAGCGGAGAAGCTTCGCGTTGTTCATCCATACGATCGCGCCGGGCAATATCCGTCATCAACTGATCCAGCGTAACCTCAGGCTGTGAGTCGGAAATTTCCTTCAGGCGGCGCTCAGCACGGATCCTGACGCTTGCGGTAAGAAATACCTTGACTTCCGCATCAGGCAGCACTTGGCTTCCGATATCGCGACCGTCCATGACAATGCCTTTGCCAGCAGCCATTTCCTTCTGCTTGCGGGTCAGCACGTCCCGGATTTCTGAAATGGCAGACACTCGAGATACATTACCCGTAACTTCAGCAGAGCGAATCATCCCCGTTACATCCTGGCCATCCACATATACGGCTTGTCCGTTCGAACCCGGCGCAAGACGGATATTGGACTGCCGGGTCAGAGATATCATCTCCTCCGTCTGATCCTCTCGAAGGCCTTCCTCTAGAATCCTCCAAGTCACTGCCCGGTACATGGCCCCGGTATCCACATACACGAAGCCGAGAGCCCCCGCCACCAAACGGGCGATTGTGCTCTTGCCAGCACCAGCCGGACCGTCGATTGCGATGTTAAACTTCTCCAAGTTGCGGCCTCCTTATCCCGTAAAAAAGGACGAGCAATCTCAAAAAAAAGGCCGAGGCCTTGAACGAAGAAAATTATACCATAGGTTTCTCGAAAAATGCAAAAGCCTGCATGCCTATTATGAAGCTGGCGTTAAGCTCGTCCCCCGCCTCATCCATTATGAACCTGCTGTATTCATGTAGGGATGACCCTCCAGCCGCTCCACTTTCACGATCCTCTGGCGAAGCCCCGGAACAAGCAGCAGCGCTTGGGATATAAAGAGTGCGACAAGAAAACAAACAAGCAGCACAGCCAGTATATGCTCCACGCGTTTCGAAAAAACTATGAATAGGTCCATATACCTATCATCTCTCGTTTTTCGATCCTTAAGACTCATGGCGAACAACTCCCGCAATCAGGTTGCGGATAGTTTCTCCGAACTTTTGGAGATTATTCCCTGATTATTTTTTCCGGAAGTCGAACTGCCTCTCGAAGCAGTAGCGGATAACCTTCTGCCTGTCGCTCTCTGCAATCTCTACGAAGCGCAGCATAACCTGCTGACGGCCCGTCTCCAGCGGCTTCACCCGCACAATCTCGCTTTTGAAAGGCACATGCTCGATCGTGCCGTTCTTGAACGGAAGCAGCAGCCAGGAACCTACCGTCAGCCCGTTGCGCACTGGAATAAATCCCTCGCAAAGCAGCGAAATTCCGCCTCCGCCGACATCGTCGGTCATGGCAACGAACTGGTAGTTATCGCTGAGCCGGATAGCGATGTCCAGCTCTGCCGGCACGCGGAGGAAGTTGCGCCGCTGGACCTTCGTAATCGACGCAGGCTCAGGCTTGCGAATCTGAACCAGCCGGATCACGTCATCGTTAAAGCCCAATACGGAGGAGCTGAAATAATTTTTAACGCCGCCATCCGTCAAAAAATAAATGGAGAGCTCGTCGCCCGGGTACAGCCGCTTGAGCCTGCCGGACGCCTCATTGATCGGAATTTCCATGCTGATATGGCCGTCGCTGATATCGGCAATGCGGGATTTATACTCCTGTCTGGCTTCCTCCTCGTCAATGGAGTTGACCTGTATATGTAAGATTTGATTGACCTTCGGAAGCAAGCTTGGCGACCCCCTGACTGAATCGTTACCGGAACTTTGGAACTAGAAGCACGTACCCATTATACCATGCGTCCGGAATATGGGAAGATGAATTTGTTGCTTCGGCACGTCTCATTCGGCTGACCGGATAGTGTAGAAGAAAAAAGAACCCGGGCTCCGGGTTCTTCTCTCTGTATAGCTATGCATGGATAGTCATGTGCAAGCTGCGCACGGCTGGATTCAGGTTTTGGCGACTTCCGCCTCTTCGGTGCGAATTTGATCGATTTTCTCCTCCACGCCGTTATCGGCATTGACATAGATCCGGTAAAGACCGTTGTTCACGCGGCCAATAAACTGATAGCACAGCACCTCTTCCTCAATATCGTTGCGGATCAAGGCCAGGTGTACACTATCCGCCTCGAATTTCGGATTCAGAGCTTTCCTTGCTTCCTCCTGCGTCAGCTTGGGCGATGCGAGCTGGCGGTCTTTCTTATCGAAAACGTAGTCCGTAGCTTCCAGACCGGTGATTTCTCCGTTATCCAGCGCTACCTTGACCGCGACTTTTTCCAAGTAATTGATCACGTCATTCGTACGCGCCGCAAATGTAATATTCGCTACATTGCTGTACTCGTCATAACTAACCGCGGTCATCCCCGGATAACCATGCTCATCGAGGAACTGGGCCGAAATATCGCGAGCCTGGCGCAGATCGAGCTGCTTTACCGTCACATCCCTGGCCGCGCTGTACCACAGCAGCTGGCCGCCCTTCTTGGAGTAATCGAGATGCGCGCCGTCCTGCGTTCCTTGCTTCGGCACCCTCACACTGAATGATTGATGCTCGGTTCCAGTCCCGTTTTCGACTACCTGGACCGCGCTAGGGTCAGCCAGCCCCAGGAATTGTGCTGCCTTGGCTTTGATTTCATCCGCTGTGACCTCCGTACCGGAAAGCATCTTCATCTCTCGGTTCTGGTACATGCTCATCACGGCAGGACTCCAGTTAATCTCGGGGTATTCGCCCACCTTCTTGTCCACCGTGGTGAAGCCGTCGATAATCGCGTTATCCTGCGGCTCCTTCGCTGATGCCAGAGCGAGTTCTACATCCATCCACCGAAGATTTTGCTGCATGACCGTGGATTGGACTTCGCGCAAATCCTTGGTAATCTGCGATGAGTGATCATAGAGGGTGCTGAGCGTCTTCATCTCATCCTCAGACAACGGCTGCTTGCTCAAATCCCGAACGGCCGCACGGTAAGCGAAGTTCGAGATATTGGCCAGAAACGCCTCTGTTTTATTGAAAGGCAGTAAGGTTAGCGGTAGCTGACTGATTTCATTTTGCGCCTGGCTGGTAATGCGCCAGACATTAATCAGTCCTTTCTTGTACGCATCCTGGGAGGTCGAATTGACCGCCAGCGTATTGCCAATTTCCGTATGCAGCTTATCCACATGGAATGACAGATCGTGGAAAGCCCGCTGATACTGGTTCTCGGCCTTAATCAATACTGAGTTTTTCTCCTGATGCTCCATATACCCCCAAAAACCCGTTCCGATCAGTGCAATCAGTAAAATCGGAAACATGACAATGCTCAGCCGTTTATACATATGCAAGAAAGCTCCCTTCTTCAGCCAATGTTGGGCTTAGTTTGCGCTTGAAGGTAATCCCTTTATGCACCTGTCGGAGGGCAAAGCCAAATCCCCTAGCAAATCGGGGGCATGATTTCAGATTTTGGGCGGATACGCCGAAAAATTGGCACGCAAAAAAACCGGCTCCGGGCCGGCTTTCCTGCCATGCATTTAAACATCATTGGCTTCGATTTCGAAGTCTTGATCATTGTCGCATACACACTGCTTGAAGCCCGTATCGATTTTCCCTTTCTCCATACGGCCCTTCAAAATAAACTTCTCGCCGCATCTGTTGCAGCGGATTCTCACCTTGACTCGAGATTGGACGACGTTCATAGGGCTCCTTTCGGTTCCTAACAGGTTCTGTTATTCCCCATTATAGACAGCCCCTCTAGATTTTAACCCGGTCCTCACGAGTAGCCATCCGCAGCGGCGACTTGGCATTGGCACGCTTCACCTTCCACAAGCTGCGGGTCCACAGGAATACCATCAGCGGTCCCATAAACCAGATCCAGTAGCCTTTGGCCGCGTACAGCGTATAGTCGAATACCCCATGCCAGAAAAACGGCAGCAGCAGCGCCAGCGCCAAATGCTTGGCGGCTCCGTCCGGATCGAACTTCGCCCGGCCGAAATGATAGCCCATCATGACTCCGAACATCGCATGACCGGATACGGGCAGGAATGCCCGGAGCAGCAGCGTAGAAAAGTCCATCGAGTTGAGCAGCGCATACAGCACATTCTCCAGCGTAGCGAAGCCAAGCGACACAGCAACCGAATATACAATGCCATCATACGGCTCATCGAAGTTCGTATGCTTGTATATGATGAAAAATACGATAAACCATTTCATAAATTCTTCGGGCAACGACGAGGTAATGAAGGCGAAAACAAACGGATTTTCTCCAAAACCCTGCACAAACGCCCGCTGCAGCATCATCACGGGAAACACGATCAGCACCCCGAAGAAAAATAGGCGCAGTACAAGCGAGATGGGCTCCGGATCATACCGGTCCTTCAAATAAAAATAGGACAGCAGGGCAACACCCGGCGCAATGGCAGCAATTAATATAGAGAGTAGGCTCAGGTGCTTTCCCTCCTATCCAAGTTTATATTCTTTATTATAGCAGTTTCAACAGGTAAAGCCATGTTAAATTCCACCCTTGAAAGGCCTTACGCCCCCTCGGATGCGGAAGTCTGCTGCGCGGATTCCCCTGCTGACTCCCTACCCTCGAAACGCGCCTGATGATGCAAAAAACGCAGCGGCACCTGGGCAAGCGGTCCGTTGCGATGCTTGGTCAGCCGCAGCAGGCAGTGGGCAGCACCCGAGCTCTCCGCTTCTCCTGCCTGGCTCAGAGCCAGTACGACGTCGGCAGCTGCCTCTGCGCCTTCCGGGAGACGCTCAACGCCGAGATCGATCGGAATCGCTGTGAAGACCGGCGTATCATTCTCCCGGGACCACTGCTTAAGCACGTAAGCAAGCATCGTCTGATGCTCAGCCACAGACTGGGGCTGCCTCGGCATGCCTGCGGTTGGAATCCGGTTGAGATGGTCAATGAATACGACTGGCGTGCGGCCCGCTATGCCCGCTATGCGTTCGATCGTAGCGAACACCCGGTCCATCGTCGTCTCCAGCGAGCACTCGATCGTCCATATCCACTTGCTGATCTGCACATACTGTTTATTGGCACGACCCACCTCATCGGGAGAGGCCTTGCCACTCAAGACAAGCTGAGGCTCCGTGCCGATCAGCCGCGCAATGCTGCGCGCCCACAGCTCGAATGAAGTCATGTCCCATGAAACATATACCACCGGAACTTGCCTGGAGGCAATTTCGTCGGCCATCTGCTTCATAAGCATTGTCTTACCCGAAGAAGCGCTGCCGGTCATAAAGTACAGACCGGTCCGCAGCCCGCCGAACAAGGCATGGTCAAGTGCCGATAGTCCTGTCGAGAGACCGGTTGATTGGCCGCGATACCGCTTCATATATTCTTCCGTATAGGCGGTAATATGCTTCACATCGGGGGAAATCGGCAGCAGGAGCGACTCCTCCATCGTCTCATTCAAAAGCTGAATGAACGTGTCCTGCGGATTCTGAACACGCACAAAAAAATCGTTGACATCCTTGATCGATTCAGGAAGATTCACGATAAACGTATCCTTAGCCACGCCTTGCAGCAATTCCTGGATGCGCGAGCTCTCGCGGCGGCCCAGCTCATCATTACCCAGACATATAAATACGCGCTTGTTACTCAGCTTCTCCGCATAAGCTTCCTTGAACGTCATCCAGACCGGTGTGCAGATTGCGGGCAGACGGACTTGGGCAAGACTGAGCACGTCAAACAACCCGCCACACAGCACAACATCCTCCGTCTGCGCCAGAACCGACTCATTGAACAGGTACTCCTCCACGCCGACAAGCGCTTTGTACTTAGGGTCCTTGTTGTCGATCGAGCGGCCGATCAGATCGATGGGCAGCCCGTCTTTATCTACGATCGGGACGATGACACGGTTCTGGAAGTACCCGCCCAGCTTGCCGGATTGTACATAAAATCCGATTTTCCCCGGCTCGAAGCCGATCCGGTATTGCTCCGCGGTCTCCGGCTCAATCCCCCTGCGCTGAAGATAGTACAAGGCATCTCCAGTCAACTGCTTCTGATAATGCGCGACCAGCTCTTCCAGGTCAAACGACGGTTTCGCCGCGCTTCTGTTCATACCCGTCACCTCCATGCCCCTCTCCGCAAAAAAAGCATTCCTCAAAAACAGATCGTTTTTGCGAATGCTTTACCCTATATCGTATGCACGGAACGGCTTTACCCGTAAAGCTTACTGAAATTTGGCGCAAAGCGTTCCAATCGCGTTCTCGGCAATGACCGTCTTGCCGTACTCTTCAAGCACCGCTTGTGTAACCGATGCGGCTTCCCCGTATTCGGACAAAACAGCTACAACCGCTTGCAGCTTCTTCTCGTCCATCGCTTCGGCATCCAGCAGCAAAATCCATTTGTTCTTATAGGCATACAGCGTGCCGCCGTCCGTAAGCATCGGCGCCATAACCTTGGCCAGACGAAGCAAATCTTCGAAGTCGTTGAACGCATAGGTGACCTGATCCGTTTCCTCCAGAGTCAGCTCCAGCTCGTACACTTCCTCCTCAAGTTCGTCTTCCATGGTATCTTCGCCGGAATTGAAGTTCATCTTGCCGCGCGTGACAATCACCATCATCCCTTGCGCCGGCATGGCCAGAACTTCAACAGCAAGCGGTCCGCTGGCATCGAAACCAAGCTCCATATAGGCCTGATCCATCATTTCGCTGAACAGCTCATGAACCTTGGGGATTTCTCTCCACATGTCATCCTTTTGGATGCCGCGCTCTGTTAAGTCATCGAATGTGAGGAATATCCGTATCTTGTCCTGACTTAAACGCTCCATTTTCATACTGGATTCCTCCCTTGCCGACTGTATTAACAGTTTATGAAGTTTAGGTTATAAAGGTGTCCCGCATCCCTTGCAGCAGCTGCCTGCTAGACCGGCCGGACCGGCTAGATACGCAGTGCAACATGGCCATGAAACAGCTTGTATTCCATGTTACGACTATTATATCACATTCCGGCCAGAAAAGAACATTTACTGGCCGAAAAAAGGCTTATAATCAAAAAATCCGCTACCTCCGCGTGAAGGATACAAAAAGACGCAGATCCACTCCTCCATGGAGGCTCTCTGCGTCTTCTGCGCTCTTTATTCCGGCTTAATGCGCCGTCGCGTCCGGCTGTTCCTGCTGCTCCTTGACTGATGATCCGGCCAAAATCTCGTCTACCGCTTCCTTGAGCTTGGGGTCCTGCTTAATGATTTCCTCAACCTTCCCCAGTCCTCCCGCTTCATTCCCCAGTCCGGAAGAGGACTTCTGTCCGTCCCAAGAAGCTGAGCCTGACTGAAAGGATCGGGAGGAATCTCCCGGCTTGCCGGACTTTGCGGCATGGCCGTTTTTCGCCCATACCCCGGAAGCGGCATCGCTGCTCGAAAATGCGGAGAATAGAAGCGGCTTGGCCTTTCGGGTCACATAGACAGCCGCGGCCGCCCCGACGATTCCGCCTAACAAAAACGTCCCCACTTTCATGGTCATCCCTCCATCATCTTGCTTGGTATTCGTTTTCTATTTTCCGCTAGGTCCAAGGCAGCCATACATGATAAAATCAGGAAAAGGACGCGCCCCAGGGCCGTCTTGTCCGATTAACTTTGCACAGAAGGAGCCTAACTCAACCCATGAAGATGAACAGATGGATGATGACATCTATGGCCGTACTGATGGCGGCGGCAGTCACAGGCTGTCAGGCCTCATCCGGGAAGCCGGCGGCGGTCGATACGTCGCAAGCACAGACTCCCGCTTCCACACCTGCCACCGGCACGACCCAGCCAGCGGAGGCCGTCACGCCACCGGCCAAGCCTCCGGCTTCCGCTCCAGTGGTTACGGTACCCCAAGAGCAGCAGACTGCTGCAAAAGCGTATAGAATGAATCCGAAAACCTATGATATCGTTCCGATCGATCCGGAGAAGCATCCGAGGAAGGTGGTGCTGCTTACGTTCGACGACGGACCGAAGGATCTCGATATGAACAAGGCGCTGCTCGATACGCTGGATAAGCATAAGGCGAAGGCGATCTTCTTCGTGAACGGCTACAGGGTCAAGCAAAAGCCCGAAATCGTCAAGCTGCTGGACGAGCGGGGCCAGACGATCGGCAACCATTCCTGGGATCATATCGACTTGAAAAAGGAAGGCAAAGAAAAAGTCGACCAGCAATTGGCCGACGTTCAGAAGGCAGTCAAGGAAATTACCGGCAAGGCGCCAGCGTTCTTCCGCCCGCCCTTCGGTTCGGGCAGCGACATCGTCCGTGCCAAGGCGTTGGAAGAGCATATGCTCTATATGACCTGGTCAAACGGGTCCAAGGACTGGGAGATGACGACCAAGAAGCACAGCTCCGATCAGGTTATCGCCAATGTGCTGGATCAGCTCCATGCCGGCAGCAATATTCTGATGCATGAGCTGCCTTGGACCGTTGAAGCGCTCGACAAGCTGCTCACACAGCTGGAAGACAAGGGCTATGGCTTCGTCAAACCGGAGTCGATCGAGCTTACGGATTCAGCCGCTTCCAGCCCCACAGCAAAAGCCCAATAACAAGCAGTATAAAAATCCAGAGCAGCGACCGATAAAAGATACGTAGCCATCTCTCCCTCTCGGTCGGATGCACCGATCTGCGCGGAGGCAAATAAGTATCCGATTCTTCGGACAAGGCGGCTTCCGTCTTGTCCGCTGTCTGCCGCAGGATCGTCGGATCCTCCTGCAATCGTTTGGCATTCATCTAGGTCTCTCTCCTGTATCGTAAGATGCAACCCATCACGAAGTCGATGAGAAAGTGGGCAAGGATCGGTGTCCAGATTGAACCGGTCTGGATATAAATCCAGCCTAGGCCGTAACTGATGCTGAAGACCAGTCCGGTCATCAGCCAGTGCTGCAGATAGCGAAAGTGAATGGCCGCGAACAGGATGCTGGTCCAATAAGGCCCCCAGGAAGCCTGGATGGCTCCGCGGAACAACAGCTCTTCGCAGATTGCGACCACGAGCGACATCACGGCGATATGCCAAAGCGGCCGGTTGCCGAACAGCTTCTCGTTGATCCCTCCGTCGTCCGTTACCTCCGGCGGAACCCAGCGGGAGACGGTCATATCGACCAAGAGAACGGCTGCGGCGTAGACGGCCCCCCACAGCGCCAGATGCCCTGGAGACGCCAGAGAGAACATAGACAGGAGGTTCGGCTTTTGAAACCATAGAATGACTGCGGCTATCAGCAGGATGACCGCTTGCGTGACATACAGATTGATGATCAGAAGACGGTCTGTCAATTGATCGGCGCTCACCGGCTGGAGCTTAAATTGCTTAAAGTTAATTTTTTTCATGAGATTCCCTTTTTCGACAAATTCGCCTATACTAGCTGCATAGAATAGAGTTGAGGTGCTTGGAATTATGGAGAAACGTTTAACACGGACAGACTATCTTTTCGCCATCACATTCATCTTTATGCTTGTTGTGGCCATGGGCGCTTTTTTCTACGGGCTGCAGCTCGGCCAACAGCGCGCCACCGAGAAATACGAAGAACAGCTTTTCAAGCAAAAGGAACAGAACGACGGCTTTACCGCCTATCATCAGCAATACCTGGTCTCGTTCTATCATACCATTTATCAGCCGTACAGGGAATTTCATAAAGCATGGTTCGACAAAATGGACAAGCTCCAGTCCAATCATGCGACAGATTCTTCCCTATTGCTGAAAGAACTTGCCAAGCAAGCCCAAAGTGTCTATGACAATCTGGCTCAAAAATCCACGCCGGCCTCTTCCCCGCTTCTACAAGAAGCGCAGAAGGATTATATGAAGAGCCTGAAGCTTTTCAGCGAAGCTCTGCCGGGTTTTGCCGCCAAAGCCAATGCGATACCGGGAAGCGACCTTGTCGCCCAATTGCAGGCTGATGCCTACCTGGGTGAAGCCCGGAACTTTGCTTTGAAAGCCGAGAACGAATATTATGATGCGATCATCAAATGGGCCGAAACCTCCGTGCCGCAATTTAAGCCCGTTGATGTGACCAAGCCTTTGGCTGTTAAGGATTGGAGCCCGCTGTCGCTCAATATGAAAAACGCCTACCTGACGAACTGGCTGCTGAGCACTAGACGGTACGAGGCCTTCACTCCTCAGGATCTGAGCGGCCGCATAGACGATATGATCGTCTCGGGACAGACGAAGAAAATGAATCTGACCGACATCAACGCCATCGCCGAGATGCTAGTTGCGACAGACGCCGTTCGTGAGGGAGACTTCCTCCGGGTCAAGAACAAGCTATATGCGAACGAAACGCTGCCACAGCTGCCGTTCTACACGAATTGACAACAAAGCCGCCGTTCCCTTCAGGAATGGCGGCTTTGCCGCTTCTCGACTCCCCGAAATCTCAGTCGTAGCGAACTCCTCTGACCGCTGCGAGCGCCGCCATGCCGCCCTCGACGTTTACCGTGTTCTCGAATCCTTGCTCGCTTAAATATTGACAAACGTTCTCGCTGCGCACTCCGTGCGCGCATACCACATACACCGTTTTATCCTTAGGCAGCTCCGTGAGCTTATCTGGAATCGTCATCATCGGCATGAGTTCCATACCGTCCCAGTGATAATACTCCCACTCCTCCGGCTGCCGGACATCGATGGTCAATGTTCCCTCAAGCTCACCCTGCTCCAGTTTTCTGGCATAGGCATCCGGCCCTATCCGGTTATATGACATCTTGATTTCCCCCTTACTTGACTAGCTTCTCGTCCATTTTAACGCTCGCTTGCCCCCTTGGCAAACCATCCGATGCTTTAACTATAAAAAAGGAAGCCGATAAAATAAATAATTCAATTTAATTCCATACATTTTGACCATGGTTTTTCATCCTTCCTATCAATTATCGAATAATATCTATACTAGAATGATATCTATACCTATTAATAGTAGATAACCAGCGTTCAATTATTTTGAATTTCTCCTTGCACGTACACGCAGGTGCCCCGTGGTCCAGCGAAGCGCCGATCACCTCTTTCCGCCCTTCCGCGGACGCGCCCACCGTGGTCCAGCGAAGCGCCCGATCACCTCTTTTCGTCCTTCCGCACACGCGCCCACCGTGGTCCAGCGAAGCAGCGATCACCTCTCTTCGTCCTTCCGCGGACACGCCCACCGTGATCCAGCGAAGCGCCGATCACCTCTTTCCGCCCTTCCGCTCAGCCGTAAGCTCATGACATCGTCATGCGCGATTCCTAGCACCCCTGGAGCCCCTAACCTCCACCACGACTCCCCGCACGCGCCAAGACCCTACGCCCCGAAAGAACTCCGCCGTAAGCGGGTCCGCAGCCTCTCTGTGGTTGATTCAACCACAGCAGCGCAGGACGACAAGCGCTCCATCTCCAACAGCCGCTTCAACGACGGTCCAGTCCCGCCCCTCGCAGGCATTCCGGGGTCCAGGGGCGGAGCGCCCTGGTCCTCCCCCTTGGCGAAGGGGGAAAGAGGGGGATCGCCGCCCCTTCCCTCTTGACAAGCTCAAAATCCACATGATAAGCTAGTGAAAAATTTAACAGACATACTCCAGACAAACGATGACGGAACCAAGCATGATGCGGAACGCTCAGAGAGCCGGTGGTAGGTGCGAACCGGACGTAGACGCTATGCGGAGCACTCCAGAGTTGCTGCCTCGAACTTTAGTAGTTGCAGCCGGTTAGAAGCCGTTAACCCTCTCGGTCTGTAACAACAGACCCGCTAAGGCTGTGTGCGCGAGTATGCGGCGAAGTAGGGTGGTACCACGAGAATCAGCTCCTCGTCCCTTGTATACGCTAGACGTATCGGGATGAGGAGTTTTTGGTTTTTTTAGAAAAAGCATAACGGAGGGAAATGGCAATGTTTAAAGTGTTGGTTATGGATGGAATCAGCGACATGGGGATTCAACTGTTGTATGATGCGGCAGATGTCGAAGTAGACAAAAAGAATGGTTTATCCGAAGACGAACTGGTAGCTATTATTCCGGATTATGATGCGATTCTCGTACGCAGTGCCACCAAGGTGACTGAGCGCATTATGGGCGCAGGTAACCGTCTGAAGGTCGTCGGCCGTGCAGGCGTAGGCGTCGACAATATCGATCTGGAAGCCGCTACCAAGCGCGGCATCGTCGTCATCAACGCACCGGACGGCAACACCATTGCCACCTGCGAATTGACCTTCGCTATGATCATGTCCACCGCGCGGATGATTCCTCAAGCGTACAAGAAAACCGTCGGCGGCGAATGGGATCGCAAGACCTTCGTCGGCGTCGAGCTTCGCAACAAGGTGATCGGTATCCTCGGCATGGGGCGGATCGGCAGCGAAGTGGCCAAACGCGCCAAAGTGTTCGGCATGGAAGTTCTCGGCTATGACCCGTTCCTGACGGAAGAGAGAGCCGAGCAAATGGGCGTCAAGCTCGGAACGGTCAACGATATTTGCAGCAAAGCCGACTTCATTACGGTGCATACGCCACTGACGAATGAAACCCGGCACATGATCAGCCGTCCGCAATTCGAGCTGATGAAGAAAGGCGCCCGTATTGTGAACTGTGCACGGGGCGGTATCATCGACGAGATGGCTCTTGTCGAAGCGATCGAAGCCGGCATCGTAGCCGGAGCTGCATTCGACGTATTCGAGTCGGAGCCGCCTGCAGCCGACCATCCGTTCCTGAACAACCCGCGGATCATCGTAACCCCGCATCTGGGCGCATCGACGATCGAGGCTCAAGAGAACGTAGCGATCGACGTATCGGAGGAAGTGCTGCACATTCTTCGCGAAGAGCCGTTCAAGAACGCCGTCAACATGCCTCCTGTGCCGGCTAACGTCCTGAATGCCCTGCAGCCTTACTTCAACCTCGGCGAGAAGCTCGGCGATTTCCTGGGCCAGACCGTCGATACTGCAGTCAGCGAGATTACAGTGAACTATTCCGGCGATCTGACCGATGTCGATACGTCCCCGCTCACACGCTACATCGTGAAGGGCGTGCTCCAGCATCAGCTGGAAGGCGTGAACGTAGTCAACGCGATGCACTTGGCGAAGTCGCGTAACCTGAACATTGTGGTACAAAAATCTTCGGCTTCCAAGACGTTCACCAACCTGGTGTCGGTCACACTGAAGACGAAGAACGAGCAGTTTACACTGGCGGGCACGCTGCTGTCCGGCTATGGCGAGCGTATCGTGCAGATCGATCAATACCCGGTCGACTTCGCTCCGGAAGGCAATCTGCTGCTGATCTCCCACAACGACAAGCCGGGCATCATCGGTAAGGTCGGTACGCTGCTCGGCAGCAATGACGTCAACATCGCCACCATGCAGGTCGGACGCAAAGTCATCGGCGGCTCTGCGATCATGGTGCTTACGATCGACAAGCATACCCCTCAGAACGTGCTGGAGCAGCTTGCGGCATTGCCTGAGCTGACGAACGTGCGCGAGTTCTCCCTGTAAGAAGAGTGGTTCTGTTCCACGAACAACAAGATTTGCTGATCTTTTTCTACAATTGCAAACAAACACAAAACCCCTTCCGGCAGCGAACCGGAGGGGGTTTTGTTAGTTTTTCGCGTTATGACGCGGCAAAACGATGGAGAATGTCGTTCCTTGGCCAGGCTGGCTTTTCGCTTGTACGGTGCCCTGATGGGCCTCTACGATGTTTCTCACGATGGACAGGCCAAGACCTGTCCCGCCGGATGCGCCCCGCGTACGGGCCTTGTCGGCCTTGTAGAAACGCTCGAACACATAAGGCAGATCCTCGGGTCCGATGCCGTATCCCTGATCCGATACCTCGATCAGCACAGCTTCCTCCCCGCGCAGCCGAGCAGCCTCAGCGCCAATATGAATCGTCGCTTCCGCCGGCGTGTGCCTTAGCGCATTGTCCAGCAGATTCGTCAGCACCTGCTCCAGCCGGTCCTCGTCCGCCTGCTCCAGCATCAGCGGTTCATCCGGTAGGGAGTAGGTCATCACAATGCCTTTCTCCTTGGAGAGCGCTGCGAACTTGCGGTGAATACGCCTGATGAAGGAGTCTACGTCTAGCTCACGCAGATTGAGCTGCATGTGCCCCGTTTCCATCCGGGCCAGATCCAGCAGATCATGAACGAGCCTTCCCATCCTCAGCGATTCGTCATAGATGACCTGAGCCAGCTCCTGACGCTCCTCCGGCGTCGCCGCAATATCGTCCAGCAGCGCTTCGCTATAGCCCTGCAGCATCGACAACGGCGTCCTAAGCTCATGGGAGACATTGGCGACGAAGTCCTTGCGTAGCTTCTCCAGCCGGTATTCCTCGGTTACATTCCGCAGCACGGCAACCACACCCCGGACATGATCCTGCACGTACAGCGGGGCCATCACGATCGACCACACCTCGCTTTTCACATGCAGCTTGGTCGTCATTTCCTGCGGACGTTCGATGACTTCTTCGAATAGAGGCTTCAACGGCTCAGGAATGCGTCTCCAATCCCAGGCTTCCCGATCCGCTCCGGCAGGCTCGCCCTCATCCTCCAGCCATTCCAGTTCGTTCCACTCGCGAATGATCCGCTCACCCTCGGGATTATCGAGAATGACTCTGCCCTCGGGGTCGAAGGTCACGACGGCGTCAGCCATACTGCGCAGTACGCTGGACAGATGCTCCTTCTCATGGCTGAGCGCCTTGATCGTATCCTGCAGCTGCGCGCCCATATGATTGAACGTCTTGCCCAGCTCGCCGATCTCATCCGTGGATTGTATCGGAACCCGGCTGCCGTACTCGCCTTCCGAGATCAGATCCGCCGCCTTCTTCAAATTCAGCAGCGGCTGGGTAATCTGCGTCAGCAGGAAGAAAGCGAAAAACGTCGTCATCAGAAATCCGGCTACGCCTACGACGACAAACAACTTCTTCACATAGTCCTGCGTAACCTCGGACGACTGGGTCAGCTGGTACATGATCAGCGCCCCCGCCACCCCGGACTGATTCTCGTCCATGAACGGTACGGCAACCGCCGTATACGCCCTGCCGAGCGGCGTGCCGGCCGCCAGCACGGGGTTGCGGTTATCGGCCACCTGGCCCGCGAATACCTTGGCTAATTCGGCCTTCGAGAAAAAATCGTCGTACCCGATACGCCGGTCCTCCGGTTGGCCGACCGGAGGCGTTTCCTCCTCGTAATCCTTGGTCACGACCAGTACGCTGGCCCCCTGGGCATTCAGCAGCTCATTGACGACCTGCAGATAGCGCCTCTCTTCCTTGTGCAGAGAAATCTCGGTAGCTACCTTGGTCGCCAGACGGCTCAGCGTCTCGATCTGATCCTTCGACTTGGGGAAGGATGTTTCGATAAATTTGAACAAGAAGGCGCCGACGGTCAACAGCACCACCACCACCAGGCCGATGATGGTGATCCACAGCTTGCCGACAATGCTTTTGAATATAAACACGTTACTTCGGTACCTCAAGTTTGTACCCGACTCCCCAGACTGTCGTAATCATAGCGGCGGCATCCGGAGATACTTTGTTCAGTTTCTCGCGCAGCCGCTTCACATGCGTATCCACGGTCCGCAGGTCACCGAAGAACTCATAGTTCCATACGTCCTTCAGCAGTTCCTCCCGGGAGAACACCTTGTCGGGCGAGACAGCCAGGTAATGCAGCAGCTCATACTCCTTAGGCGTCAGCGCGACTTCCTGTCCACCAGCACTCACGCGGTGAGCGTCATGCTCGATGACAAGATTCGGAAATACGATATTGTTGCTCGAATTGACTTCCTTGGACAAATACGCCGTGACCGAAGACCGGCGCAGAATCGCCTTCACCCGGTAGATAACCTCCCGGGGGCTGAACGGCTTCACCACATAATCGTCGGCGCCCGATTCAAAGCCCTGCACCCGGTTCGTCTCCTCTCCCTTGGCTGTGAGCATAATGACGGGAGTGGACTTCACCTGGCGGAGCCGGGCGCATACCTCATTCCCGTCCATGCCAGGAAGCATCACATCGAGCAGGATAAGGTCATAATCCACATCAAGCGCCTTGCGCAGCGCCGTCTCCCCATCCTCCGCCTCGTCGATGCGATAGTTTTCCTTCTCCAGATACATTCTCAAGAGGCGCCGGATCCGCTCCTCATCATCCACCACTAGTATATTCATCTTAATATCCGTCATGGCCTAACCCTCTTTCACATCAGAATGAACGGCGAAACCTCTCTATTACGTGCCGGAATACGAATGCAGTCCTGCAATCACCAGGTTGACCCCGATCAGGGTGAACATGACGACCAGGAAGCCGATCACCGACAGCCAGGCAGATCGCTTGCCTTGCCAGCCGCGGGATAAGCGGAGATGTAGGTAAGCCGCATAGAACAGCCATACGATCAGTGCCCAGACTTCTTTGGGGTCCCAGCCCCAGAAGCGTCCCCAAGCCTCATGGGCCCAGATCATGGCGAAGATGAGCGCTCCGAGCGTAAACACCGGATAACCGATGGCAATAGACCGGTAACCGATCTCATCGATATCATCCGCATCCACACCCTTCATCAGCGGATGAAGAGCAGCCCCGAGTGGCTTCCGGGCGATGAGCCGCAGCAAGCCGTACAGCACAATGCCTCCGATCAACGACCAGACCACCGTGTTCAGCTTGCGTCCGGCGTTCGCTCCCTTCATCCACGAAGGAGCCTCCATCAGCGGCTCGGTCATCCCAAAGATCGGCGTCATCTGCAGCGTCTGCCCTTCATGCGGACCGAAGATCGGCGGCAGCACATAGGTCGTCTCCTGCTGGATCACTTGCTCGACATTACTGGCATCCTTCATCACCACATTGCTGGAGAAAACCGCCTTGTAGCCCATCCCGTTGAAGGTAAAAATCGAGACCACAAAAGCAAGGATTACGGCCATCGTGAACAGCGTAAACTCCACACCCCGCTGCTCACGGCGTGCAGCCTTGCTGCGGTCCTTGAAGTTCACGTTCTGGACCAGATACATAAGACCTGCTGCAAAACCAACGGCGAAGAACGCTTCGCCTAGAGCCGCGGTCGTGACGTGAATTTTGAGCCAATAACTCTGCAGAGCCGGAATCAGCGGCTGTACCTCGCGTGGAAATACCGATGCATATGCGATCACGATAATCGCGACAGGCAGCGCGAATACACCGAGCACCGATGATTTATACAGGAAATACACCACGATGAAGGCCAGTACGATCATCATGCCCAGGAAAGTCATGAACTCGTACATATTGCTCGTCGGAATATGACCGGCTTCCGCCCACCGGGTGAAGAAGAAGCCCGCATGACAGAGGAAGCCCAGAATCGTCAGTCCGATTCCGATCCGTCCCCATCTGCGTCCGAAGACCGCAGGGTCCTCCACCCGCACCGATTTATTGCCGGTAATGCCAATTACGAAGCCCAGGAGGGCCACCGCGTAAACGATAAATGCTATCAGCAGTAACGTACTGCTCACTTCTGTTCCACCCTTCTTTCGAGCGCTTTCGGATCAACCTCGATTCCCGACTTGCCGAGAACCTGGGCAATTTCCTTGCGAAGCCCGTACCAGTTTTTATTCGTATGTGCGCCAAGCGCCAGCTGGCCGTCGTCAATGCGCAGCCATACCCGGCGGTGATGCCAGTAGAAGCCCATGATCAAGCCGATCATCGAGATGGTCGCCCCGACCCAGATAAACGGCATGGCGCGGTCTATGCGGATATTCAGATAGCTGATATACTCGGAAATCTTGACATTTTCCATCGAGCCGACAGACAGCTCAAGCTTTTGTCCGAGCGCCCCATTAATTTCGTCCTGCCGGAAGTTGACCTTGTCGATTTGCCTTGGGAAGTACATGTAAGGCTCCCCTTGCGACGCAAGCCCTGGGCCCGTAATCGTAAAGACGAAAGCCGGTGCGTTAGGGTCCTTGGACTTGGTCATCGGGAGTCCCTTGGCATCTACGGCAAAATCCGGGAAGTAGCCGCTCAGCTTAAGCTGATACGGCCCGATAGTGTACTGCTCCTTGGGATTGTCCATGGAGAGGTCGAACTGTCCGAACGCTTCTCCGGTTTCTTTGTTCTTGAGCGTTGGCTTGACGGCAATTAAGGTTGGAGACGGCTTGAAGTCAAACTGGTAAGCAAGCAGTCCATTGTACTCAAGCGGCTTGTTGACGATAATATTTTGCTCGTGAACCTTCTCGAGCACAGGCTCCTTAGCCGGATCGTCACAGTCGGCCTTGCACATATAGAGCGATGCCTGCGTCTCGAATACCTTCGGCACGTCAATGCCCTTGGAGCGGAAGTCGGAGGACATTTCGTCCTGTGTGTAGAAATCCAGAGTAAACTTCTCGTTTTTGAGATAATACGAGGTTTCCGGAATTTTGACCAGCTTGCCCTCCGGGAACGCGATATGCTGATCCATATGCCAGCCGGGAATGCTCCGCATCAGAACCGCACCCAGGAAGATGATAAGTCCGATATGATTGATGTAGGGCCCCCAGCGGCTAAAGCGGTACTTCTCAGCAAGCAAAGCACTGCCTTCCGTATGTACCCGGTAGCGCGATTTGGACAGCGCCTTGGCAGCTTGCTCGCTCCACGCCAGCGCCGCTTCTTCACTCGATCCGCCGGGAAGCGTACCGCTGTAGGTGACCTTCTGCCGCGTAATAAAGCGAAGATGCTTGCGGATCTGCTGCTTGCTGAGCGCGCGGTACAAAGGCAGCACCCGGTCAAGACTGCAGACGACCAGCGAGGTGCCGATCATGAACAGCAGCGTGATGAACCACCACGAGTCGAATGTATGGGACAAACCCAGCATATAGTAGATATACCCGGACAGCCCGTACGTTTCCTCGTAATAGACGGACGGATCGAAGTTCAGGAAGGTGCTCTCCTGCGGATAAATCGTTCCGAGCGCCGAACCGATCAAGGTGATGATGATCAGATAAATGGCTATTTTGACCGAGGAAAAAAAGTTCCATACCCGGTCCAGGATGCCCGGGTTTGCTCTCTGCGAGCGCCGGGCCATCCCGTCATACTTCATCTCGAGCGGCTCCGCACCCTCATCATCCGTCAGCGGCTTGCCACAGGACTCGCAGAGCAGGGTGCCGATCGGATTCTGATGTCCGCATTCGCATTTCGTATTGTGAATCATGGGTCCTCCTCGAAGGCCGAGCCGGAAAGTAGCCAAGCACGGATCGGATCGACAGGGCGGTTCGCTCCTGTTAGAATGCGGTTCCGGCTGCTGTTGAAATCGGATTTTTCGGATTATAATAAAACATGACTATGTAGAAATCCGATTTCAAAGGCAGCACGTAAACTCTCCGCCCCATTCTAACACCGCTTATACCTTGATCGATCCAAGCCAAGCCAAACCAACAACTCCTGCCCCGCCTTCGTACTCGTTAAGGTTGTTGTGGTAATAAAGATGTAATCGTTCTCTCGATGTAAGCCTCGTCCATTTCCCCGATGCGGATTTCACCGATTTTACCGTCCGGCTTGACGAAGAAGGTTGTCGGATACTGCGAGACGCCGTAGCGCTTGCGCGTTTCCTCGTTCTTGTCGAACAGAATCGGGAACGTGACGTTATACTGTCTGATAAAGCTCTCGACCGCCACTCTCGGCTCGTCCAGATTAAGGCCCAGAATTTCCACATTCTTGCCCGCCCACTTCGCCTTCTGCTTCTCCAGCGCCGGCATCTCGTTACGACAGGGCTCGCAGAACGTTCCCCAGAAGTTGACGACGACGACCTTGCCCTTCAGGTCGGATAGCTCTCGTGTCTGACCATCCAGACTGGCCAGCTTGAAGTCCGGGGCCGTCGATCCGGTCGTCGGCTTTTTGTCCGCATGAAACAAATTGTTCAGCAGCGTCCAGCCTCCAATTAGAAGCACAAGGGCGAAAATGGAAATTTGTACCCACTGTCTATGTTTTCCCATCATCTCACACCTTCAAACCCAAGTATTGCGCCATTGTAAAGAAGCGCCGGCCGCAGCGCGACCTCGGCATGGACCGACGAAGGCTGCGAGTCGGCGCGGTTCCTCATCTAAACGGCTACTCATTTTATTATAGCGAAAAATGTCACAAGTCGGATTCGCCTTTTTGAATTTTATGTGACTGGCCGCTTTCCATTTCCAGCGCAGCCTCACGCAATTCATTAACTTCCTGTGGAGACATCAGACGGAACTTGCCTCTTGGCAGACCAGACAGCAGCAGAGGTCCGAATTGCACCCGCTTCAGCTTGATCACCGGATGATGGATCGCTTCAAACATCCGGCGCACCTGCCGGTTCCGGCCCTCGTAGATCGTAATCTTGATCACGGATTCATTTTTCTCCGGAAGCACGTTGCTGTACTCTAACTCAGCGGGAGAAGTCATGCCGTCCTCGAGCTGGATACCTGCTCTGAGCTTGTCCAGCAGGCTGCCGTGGGGAACTCCCTTCACGGTCGCCAGGTAAGTACGGGGCACGTGATGCTTCGGATGCGTCAGCAGATGAGCAAACTCCCCGTCATTGGTCATCAGCAGCAGACCCTCGGTATCGTAATCCAGCCGCCCGACTGGATAAATGCGTTCCTTCATATGCCGGAAGAAATCCGTGACCGTCTTCCGGCCTTCCGGGTCCTCAGCACTCGTAATAACGCCCTTCGGTTTATTAAATATCACATAGACCTTGGCCTGCTTGCGGATCAGCTTGCCGTCCACCCGGATCGTATCGCTACTCGCATCCACCTTGACCCCCAAAGTAGTCACGACCTCATCGTTGACCTGCACGCGGCCTGCAGTTATGAGCTCCTCGCATTTTCTTCGTGATGCAACGCCGGCTTCAGCCAGCACTTTCTGTAAACGTTCCATCTTTTCTATTCACCTCAAAGCTAATGATACCTATCCTTGGGTGAAATCACAAGCAGGGACCATGGAAAACCTTGGCCCGGACATGAATCCGAATGCGGATACACCGCCTCAGGCGGAAATCCGTGCTTCTTCGCCAGGCTCAGGATGAGCTTGCCGAGCATAAACCACTGCTCTTCCTCCCCGGCAGTAAGACCGGAGCGAGAGCCGGAATAATCGCCTTCGAGGCAGATATGAATATAGGAAGGGTCCGTTGGTGCGGAAGAAGGGATAATGACGCCGCTAGTGGTGATAAACAGGTCATACCCTTTTCCGTTGATAGCCGGACAAGCGGAGTGATGCATCAGAATACCGCAATAACTCAGAGCCGTTCACCTCCTTAACGGGGTTCCGTGCTCCAGTATATGTGCAGAGGTCTAACGGGGTGCTGACAGGAGGGGAGGCTTGCAGACGCTATCCGGCAAAGACGAGATAGCAGATCACGATCGAAGCGATAAAGCCCACGGCGTCGGAGATCAATCCGACCTTCAGGGCATAACCGGCTTTGCGGATGCCGATCGCGCCGAAGTAAACGGTGACGACATAGAGCGTCGTGTCGGTGCTGCCTTGAATCGTGGAGGCGATCCGGCCTACCATCGAATCCGGCCCGAATTGCGAGATCAGATCCGTCGTAAAGGCCAGCGACCCTGCTCCCGTGATTGGACGTAAGAAGGCCAGCGGGATAATCTCGCTCGGCACGCCGAGCTGCTCGCAGATCGGTTTCAGCCAGCCGATAAACAGATCCATCGCCCCGGAGGCCCGGAAGACGCTGATCGCCACCATCATCCCGACCAGATGCGGAATAATCCGGATAGCCGTATCAAAGCCGTCCTTGGCCCCGTCTACGAACGATTCGTAGACGGGAACCTTGCGGTAAGCGGCATAGAGCGGAATAAAGACGATCATGACCGGAATGGCCCAGGCGGAGATAAGATTCACCAGATCGAGCATGCGTCCTTCACCCCTTCCCCGGTCCGATCGTTGTGTAACGCTTGCGGTACCAGCGGTCTACCAGTATCGCCGCTAAGGTTGAGATGATGGTCGCCATCAGCGTCGTCCCAACAATCTCGGCGGGATTGACGGAGTTGTAGCTCATGCGTATCGCGATTAGAGTCGTAGGAATCAAGGTGATGCTGGCTGTGTTCAGCGCAAGCAGAGTCGCCATCGCGGGACTTGCTGCATCCTTGCGCGGATTTAGCTTCTGCAGCTCCTGCATCGCCTTGATCCCCATGGGCGTGGCCGCATTGCCCAGACCGAAAATATTCGCGCTCATATTCGACATGATATAGCCAAGCGCCGGGTGATCCTTCGGTACGCCCGGGAACAGAAACCGCACCACCGGGCTCAGCAGGCGAGCCAGCTTGTTCAGCAGGCCGGAATCCTCAGCGATGCGCATCATCCCGAGCCAGAACACCATGATGCTGATCAAGCCGAAGCATACCGTCACCCCGCTCTTTGCACCGTCGAATACGGCCTCCGTGACCAGATCGATCCTTCCTTGAAAAGCTGCGACGATAAAGCCTGCTACAATGAAAAACAACCAGATCCAATTGACCATGCTGCGCACTCCTTCCGTCCCGTTATTCCGTCTTGCCCGTGAACATGACGCGGGTTAGCGACTGCAGGATATAGAGCCACTTGTCCGACTGCTTCCACCCTGCCCTGCCTTCTACCGCCAGGGCAAACGACTTGCCGCTCCGCGCAGACAACCTCGGGCTGTCTGGAGCTACGAGTGGCACGGAGCCGACAGCCCGGCCATTCAGCTTGAAGTCCAGCCGTCCGGCCACACCCAGACGGGAGTCCGTCGAGGCCGGATCATTCAGCACTGTCTCACGGATAAACTTGCCGGCTTCTTCCTCGGTAGCTGGATAACTCAGCCCCGTTCCGGCTACGAAGCCCGTACCGTCTACCGCTTCTCCAGCTCCTATCAGCGTCTGTAGTGGATAATGCTGGAACCCGTAATCCAGCAGGCGGGTATGATCGATCCAGTCATTGGGATCGTTCAGCGTCACGACGGCTATTTGCTGTCCGCCCCTCGTCGCCGAGGAGACGAGGCAGCGCTTGGCCAGCTTGGTGTAGCCGGTCTTTACGCCGTCCGCTCCGTCGTAGAGCGACAGCATCTTATTTTTGTTGGTCCAGGTGTAGTCCCAGGATTCGCCAGGATTGGGGGCCTTCTTGACCTTAGTCTTCACAATTTCCCGGAAGACGGGATTGCGCAGCGCATAGGCGGTCAGCTTGGCCATGTCATTGGCCGTGGAATAATGGCCTTCCTCATCAAGGCCGGACGGATTCTTGAAGCTGGAGTTCGTCATGCCGATCATCCTAGCCTTCTCATTCATCAGATGAGCGAACCCCTCCACACTGCCGCCGACATGCTCGGCAATCGTCATCGCCGCATCGTTGCCGGAACGCAGCATGAGGCCATACAGCAAATCCTTCAAATTCATCTCTTCGTTCAGCTTCAAATAAATGGAGGAGCCTTCCTTGCCAAAGGCATTTTTGCCCACCTTGGCCATATCCGACAGCTTGCCATGCTCAATCGCCACAATCGCGGTCATAATTTTCGTCAGACTGGCGATGCGCATCGGTTTGTCCCCCTTGGCACTGTACAGCAGCCTGCCTGACGTCACATCGACCAGTGCCGCCGCTTCAGCGCTCGTGCTGATGCCCGGAGGCGCAGCCAGCGCGGATGGAACATAACCCGAACTGGTAATGGCAATGGTGACGACCAGCAGCAAACCCAATACTCTTCTCATCTTGTTCCTCCCACACGCTAAGGCTGACGATTGCCGAACGAGCCACATCCGGGACGGACAAGCTGGGCCGGACAAGACGGTGCCCGGGACAAGTTCGGAATTCTAGTACATGTATATGCCGGGGGGACAACCGTTATGAACGGATGACTGGAACCCATAAACCATATACAAATAGGCCAGCCCGCAATGCCAGACTAACCTGTCCTGCCAAAAAAACCGCTCAGAAGCAGCACTTGCGCGCTTGCCTCCAGCGGTTTATCCTTATTCTCCTAGCAGCTACACCTCGACATGCTCGATGAACAGCGTCAGCTTCTCGCTCAGATCCACCTCGTAAGGCTGGGTCAGCCGCTGTCCGTCCGCATCTTCCAGCACACGAATCGTCGGCCGTTGGGGGACGGCTGGATTAATCCCTACCACAACGCCCTTTTCCTTACTATTGAGCGTTACGGTCACACCCACCGGATAAATGGCCACATTATCGCGGAAAAGCGCAACCTTCTTCTGATCATAAAGCGTGCCAACGCCGGCAAACAAGACCTCCATCGCCTGATGCGGGAGCATCGCCTTCCGGTAGGCCCGATGCGATGTCATGGCATCGTAGCTGTCCGCAACCGCAATCCACTTGGCGTATTCATGAATGTCCTTGCCCAAGATTCCGCGAGGATATCCGCTCCCATTCTCTCGCTCATGATGCTGGAACGCACAGTGGGCCGAGAGCAGCGGCATGTTAGGTTCATCCTTGAGGATCTTGAAGCCCAGTTCGGGATGCTTCTTAATCTCCTCGTACTCCTGAGGGGTCAGCTTTCCAGGTTTATTCAGCAAGTCGGGGGATACCTTGGTTAACCCGATATCATGCAGCAATGCTCCCATACCGATCGTAGTCAGCTCGTCACGGGTATAGCCGTTCACCATGCCGAGCATCGTGACGTATATGCAAACATTCAAGGAGTGCTGATACAAGTAATTGTTCATGACGTTCATATTCGACAGCATGATGAGCGTACCCGGCTTGTTCTCGCTCAGATCATCGATGATCATCTTGATCACATTGCCGAAAGCCCGGCCCAGCACATGTCCCTTGGAGACCTTGGGAGCGCTGTTCTTTTCCATGAATGTACGGAACTGAGTACGTATCTCCTGAATGGCACGAGTTTTCGTTGCGTCGGAAATGACATCCTCCACCTGAACGTCATCTGTCGCGGGGTCGGCGATATACAAGTAGTCCACGCCGAATTGCTGCAGTCTCTGAATCAACGGCTCTGTCAGCTCCGCTCCCACGTTCAACAGAACAATACCTTCTTCACTAAAAATACATTTACCGAGTCGCATGCCGGCTTGACATGCGCTAGTTGGAAGCAGCCGCAAACCTGATCCTCTCCCTGTGACTATCTGCCTTTATAAAGAAAATTTAATCTAAAAATACTATAGACTAAGGTTTTGCAAAGAGCAAGATAACAAGTCGATTTTTGTAATAAAACTAACAAAATATGGGTTCGACAAAAACAAAAAACCGCCCATGGGCGGCTTTTGCTTGAATAAAGGGACTATACAATGAAGTTTTGATTCTCGATATTGGTGACTTGGGTCGCACCAGCACCTTCGCTGCCCGGCGCCGCGGACTTGCTGCCGCTTTTGATCATCGATTGAATCCGGTCGACGACATGCGGCGCAGAATCGATCAGCCGCTCCAGCAGATGCGTCTGGTTGTCCAGCGGCACAATCTTGACACCATGCTTGCCAACGACCAGAAAAGCGATTGGCGTAATAGACACCCCGCCGCCGCTCCCGCCGCCAAACGGCAGCGACACGGAAGCATTTTCCGCATCGTTCCCGCTGGCATTGCTGCTTCCGCTGCTGCCGCTGCTTCCGGAATGCGTATCATCGGAAGCAAATTCACTGCCCCCCGCGGCAAAGCCGAAGCCTACCTTACTGATCGGCATGATCACACTGCCGTCCGGCGTTTCCACAGGATCGCCTACAATCGTATTGACGTCAGCCATCTGCTTGATGTTTTCCATTGCCGTTTTCATTAACCCTTGAATCGGATGCTCTGTCATCGTGGAACCTCCCTGTCTGTAGTCGGAGTAAGGAACAGTGTTAGCTTAACCGTCTGCCCCCCAGACTATGTAGAGGTTTTGCATCAGTGCGGCTGAGGCATTCTCCGGGCAATGATACGCCGCCAGGTAGCCAGCCCTCCTTCGGTCTTCCTGATCCGCAGCAGCAGCCGTAGTCCTCCGCTGAGAATATACCAGATACGGATCTGGAACAGCGCCGTCCCTTCCGTTAGAAAGGCCATCCGGTTAAAGGCGGGCATCACCATCAACTGCGGCTGGGTATCCAGGCGGATCAGGCGGAAGATAAAGCCCAGCAGTGAGGACTTGAGAGCCCACAAAGACCCGACAAACATCGCAGTCGCGGGGGCATCCCCCAGCCCGACGGATGTTTTCCAATTCAGTTCCTTGCAGTGAACCTGCCGCAGCAGGCCGTACACCCATTCGTTAAATTTAAAGCAATGCTGCAGAAGCAGACGGGCATCCTCGAAGATGCTTCTGATTTTCTCCGCGTCAATTTTCTCGCGGGCGTCCTTCATCAGTTTGCCTGCTGAGGCGTTCACCTTCTCGGTATGCACTTCCACGCCTGTTGCCCATCCCTTGAAGCGGACGACAGGCACTTCATACCGAAAATGGACCAATCCCGTCAGCGCCTTCACCTCGAAGGTAATCTCGTCATTTTCTTCCTGATGCGTGAACGCCAGACGTATTCTAACAGGGCGCGATAACAGTATGCCCACAACAAGCGCCAACGCCGTGGCCAGCCATATCCAGATCATGCCCTTAGCTCCCCCCGCACAGCAGCCCCGTTCCCGGACAAACCAAAAAACTCCCGATGGCCGGAAGCTTGCCGCTTCTTTTCCTCAGGAGTTAGTATTGCCCTGCATTGCCAAAACATGCG
The DNA here is from genome assembly GCF_038070315.1 of Paenibacillus filicis. NCBI lineage: Bacteria > Bacillati > Bacillota > Bacilli > Caryophanales > Paenibacillaceae > Paenibacillus > Paenibacillus filicis. Next base: position 488,068 of record NZ_JBBPCC010000002.1, read on the forward strand.
CGGGGTGTAATCGTATATCCTTACATCTCCTCGTCCGCCGATACTTCATCGAACGTCAGTTGCTTGGCATCAAGCTTCTCAAAGAGCAACCGCGTCTCTTCCTCCAGGTTATCTTCATTCTCGAACAAGGAAGTCTCCGGCAAATCCGTAAGCGTGGCCAGTCCGAAATAATCCAGAAAAGGCTTCGTTGTTCCATACAATATCGGACGACCCGGAGCGTCGGCACGGTCTACTTCTTGAATCAAGTCCTTGGCTACCAGCGTTTGAAGCGCGCGGTCCGCCTTCACCCCGCGGATTTCCTCGATTTCGACTCTTGTGATCGGCTGGCGGTAAGCGACGATGGCCAGTGTCTCCAGAGCCGCCTGGGACAAGGATGAACGAGACGGGGAATAAGCCAACCGCTCGAAATATGCCGCATGCTCAGGAACCGTAGTTAGCTGAAAGGTTCCCGCCATTTGTACAATTTGGAGCCCTCGGCCCTCCCGTTTCATATCTGCCTGCAGATCGAGCACAAGCTCGGTTATGAAAGCCGTTTCCTGCTCCAGCACCTCAGCAAGCTGTCTGGCGTCCAGTCCTTCGTCCCCCGCCACGAACAGTAGGCCCTCAATAACTGATTTCATCTGCCCAAAATCCATCTGCCTTTCCATCCTCCCGTGCCTGAATCACAATTTCATCGAACAATTGATGCTGAAAACAAACGATCCGCTTCACCTTCATAAGCTCCAGCAAAGCCAGAAAGGTAACAACGATCGAGTCCCGGGTATGCTCCCGGTCAATCAATCTGGAGAACAGCAGCTTGCCGCCGCTGCGCTCCAGCGATTCGACCACCTGAGACATGCGGTCCCTGACACTGATTTCGTCCTTGCGGATGCTGGCGACCGCGTGACGGCTCTGCATGCGTCTCATCGCCTTGCGGAACGCTTCAACCAGATCGGCTACGCCCAATCCCTTCACCGGGTTCTCCGTTAAGACCGGCACGTATGGCGTCAGATCCTCGGGCTCCCGGGTAAAAATCAGGCTCCGCTCAACCTCCTTGTCGCGGAGATGATCGGCAATCGCCTTATACTTGCGGTACTCGACCAGCTTGGCAACCAGCTCAGCACGCGGATCGTAATCCTCATCCATCATGTAATCATCGAAGTCCAGCTCGATGATCGGCGGCTTCGGCAGCAGCATCTTGCTCTTGATCGAGAGCAGCGTCGCGGCCATGACGAGAAATTCGCTCGTCACTTCCAGCTCCAGCTCCTGCATCGCATCCAGATACTCTAGGTATTGGTCAGTAATCTCCTTGATCGGTATATCATAAATATCCACTTCCGCCCGGTCGATCAGATGGAGCAGCAAATCAAGGGGGCCCTCGAATGTTTCCAGCTTAACCGTTACTTTCACTTCTGTCTGCTCCCCTTTATCTGCACAGCCCCGTCCTAACCGGACGGCGTTAGTCATGTATAGTAAAATTACTGTTGCAATTCACGTGTAAGATTAGCCATCTCGATAGCGGTAACCGCTGCTTCCCAGCCTTTATTGCCGGCTTTCGTTCCAGCGCGTTCGACAGCCTGCTCGATGGAATCTGTAGTCAGTACACCGAAGATCGTCGGAACACCGGTTTTCAATCCGATCGCCGCTACGCCCTTCGCTGCTTCATTGCAGACGTAGTCAAAATGAGGCGTGGACCCCCGAATAACGGCACCCAGCGTGATGACCGCATCATAGCGCCCGCTTTCTGCCAGTTTCTGCGCAATCAAAGGAATTTCAAAGGCACCTGGCACCCAAGCCAGATCGATTTCGCTTTCTTCTACGCCATGGCGCTTAAGCGCGTCCAGCGCACCGCTGACAAGCTTGCCGGTAATAAATTCATTGAAACGACCCGCTACAATCCCGTATTTCAAACCTTTTGATACTAAATGACCTTCGTATACTTTCGCCATGATCTCACAACTTCCTTCCAAATTCAATATTTTTTTATCAACACGCCTGGCTTAAATGGAAAAGTCAAGCAGATGACCCAATTTTTCTTGCTTCGTGTGTAAATATTTCGTATTGTCCTCGTTTTCTTCCATCTGAATCGGGACGCGCTCGACGATCTCCAGCCCGTAGCCCTGGAGGCCGCGGATTTTGCGGGGATTATTGGTCAGCAGACGAATCTGGCTGACTCCCAGATCCTTCAGGATCTGCGCTCCGATCCCATAGTCGCGCAGGTCAGCGCCGAAGCCCAGCTGTAGATTCGCATCTACTGTATCCAGTCCCTGCTCCTGCAGCTTATAAGCCTTCAGCTTATTGGTCAGGCCGATCCCCCGGCCCTCCTGCCTCATATAGAGCAGCACGCCGGAGCCTGCTTCGTCGATCTGCTTGAGCGCTGCAGCCAATTGAGGACCGCAATCGCAGCGGTGAGAGTGGAAGACATCTCCGGTCAAGCATTCCGAGTGAACACGGACCAGTGTCGGCTTGGAGGGATCGATCTCACCCTTGACGAGGGCGACATGCTCCTTGTTATCGACATCATTGGTGTAAGCAATCGCTGCGAACACACCGAAATCCGTCGGCATGCGCACCTCAACCTCTCGGCGGACCAGCTTGTCCTTGAAGTTGCGGTATTTAATCAGATCCTGAATCGTGATGATTTTCAGATCATGCTTGGCCGCAATCTCCATCAGCTCCGGCACCCGCGCCATCTCACCGTCTTCCTTGATCACTTCGCAGATGACACCTGCCGGATAAGCTCCGCACAGCCGTGCCAGATCGACAGCCGCTTCTGTATGGCCGCTGCGCCGAAGAACGCCGCCGTTCTTGGCAATAAGCGGGAAAATATGTCCCGGACGGCGGTAGTCGCTTGGCTTCGTCTTGGGGTCCATCAGCGACTTGACTGTCAACGACCGCTCAGAGGCCGAGATGCCGGTTGTCGTGTCCACATGGTCCACAGACACCGTGAAGGCCGTGCCGTGAAAATCGGTATTGCGCGCCACCATAGGCGGCAGATCGAGCTCACGCGCCCGCTCCTCGGTAATCGGCGCGCAGACGAGACCGCGGCCTTCCTTGATCATAAAGTTAATGACCTCTGGCGTCGCCTTCTCCGCCAGCGCGATAAAATCGCCTTCGTTCTCCCGGTCCTCGTCATCCACGACGATAACCACCTTACCGCGTATCAGATCGTAAATCGCTTCTTCGATCGAATGAAATTGAATCGGTACGGTCATGCTCTCCATGCCTCCTTAACCCATCTGTCTATTTTAAATACGTCAGCTGCTTACATGAACCCGTGCTCCGTCAGCAGCGCCGTCAGCTTGCCCGAGGAAGCTCCGCGTCCACCGGCTGTACCGCCGCCGAAGCCGAGCAGACGCTCGATGTACTTGCCCAGCACATCTGCCTCCAGATTCACTTCGTCTCCGGCTTTCTTGTGCTGAAGCACGGTCTCGGCGAGCGTATGCGGGATGATCGATACGGTAAAATGCCCTTCACCGGTCTCGACGACCGTCAAGCTGATGCCGTCGATCGTGACCGACCCGTGGGGAATAATATATTTCAGTAACCCTGGATCACCTGGCTCGATGCGGAACACGACTGCATTTTCCTCCGGCGTACGGGCAGCGATGCGTCCCGTTGTATCCACATGGCCCTGCACAATATGACCGCCGAAGCGACCATTCGCTGCCATCGCCCGCTCCAGGTTCACCTGGGACCCAGCAGACAGGCGCTGGAGCGTCGAACGCCTGAACGTCTCCGGCATAACATCCACAGAGAAAGCCGACTCGTTGAAAGCTACGACGGTTAGGCATACACCGTTGACTGAGATGCTGTCGCCCAGCTTGACATCCTCTAGGACCTTCCTGGCGCCGATCGTCAGGACCATCGCCTGCCCCTGCCTGTCGATGCGCCTCATCGTTCCGATTTCTTCTATAATTCCCGTAAACATGGTTTATTCCTCGCTTTCGCTGACATACCGCGGATACCCCGTCAAGCAGACATCCTCTCCGAAACGCTCCACATTCATTCGATCGATCCGGATCGCCCGGCTCATCGCCTCGCTGCCGGGGAAGTCAAAGCTGCCCGGCGCGAGCGCCCCGCCGCCGATAATCTTCGGCGCGAGGAACAGCGCCAGCTTATCGACGAGCCCCGCGCCCAGCAGGGCTCCGCTCAGCTTGCCGCCGCCCTCGACGAGCAGCGAAGCGATCTCGCGCTCGCCGAGCCGCACCATAGCGGTGCGCAGATCGACTGCGGGCCCCGGGCCGCAGTCGATGACCTCGACGCCCAGCGCTTCCAGCGCGCGGCGGCGTTCAGGCGGCGCCTGTCCGGTCGTCAGCACGACCGTGGGCGCCGCCCCATCGCGCACGAGCTGTGCATCCGGCGGGAGCCTCAGCGTCGAGTCAACGACGACGCGAATCGGGTTCAGACCCGGCACCGTCAGCCGGGTCGTCAGGGCCGGGTCATCGGCAAGCACCGTGCCGATGCCCACCATGATCGCCTGGTGGCGGTGACGCAGCAGATGAACATGGGCGCGTGCCTCCTCGCCCGTGATCCACTTGCTGTCGCCGCCGCGGGCGGCAATCTTGCCGTCTAGCGTGCTGGCGCTTTTGACGGTCACGAACGGCAGTCGCGTCACGATATACTTGTTGAACGCTTCATTCAGCGCCTCGGCCTCGGCGTTTAGTACGGCGGAGCGTACCTCCAGCCCTTGCGCGGCCAGCTTGGCAAGGCCGCTTCCCGCCACCAGCGGGTTCGGGTCCGTCGCTGCGACGACGACCCGCTTGACCTTCTCACGGATCAGCCGGTCGCTGCAGGGCGGCGTCCGTCCGTGATGGCTGCAGGGCTCCAGCGTAACGTAAGCCGTCGCGCCCTCAGCCTCGGCACCGGCCATATTGAGCGCATGAATCTCGGCATGCGCCTCACCCCGCTTCAGATGTGCGCCCATTCCTACGATGCGGCCATCCTTGACCAGCACACAGCCGACGACGGGATTGATTCCCGTCTGTCCGGCAGCTGCGGAAGCCAGCTGGAGGGCAAGGCGCATGTAAAATTCATCGTTCAGAGCAGCATGGGCTTCAGGCATACTTGCCACTCCTTTCCTTAGTTGTCAGGCAGTCTATAGTCTGCCCGCATCGCAATCCAGAAAAATACAACAAAAAAAGCCGCTTTTCGCTGGGGGCAAAAAGGGCTTGAGAGAAGTCGCATCCGATGCAAAACCGGATTGCCGGAATCGTAGTTTCTAATGTGCAACGTGCTGCGCCGTTCAAGATACATCGAGTCACAATAGCTTGAAGCAAGCGTGCTTAAATAGGCACAACCCGCTAGCCTTTGCTTGCACTGAAGCTACCCATCTGTTTCCACAGTATGAGTTTGACTTACAGACCAGCCTTTGCGTTTGCGACATGCTGAACAACACACAGCCATAGACAACACCTGTGAAAACAAGCACATGCCTAAGACACACGCGTACGATACGATCCCGCTTTACCCTTCTCCCATCCAGACTATACTGTCGGTCTCGGACTTGCACCGAGTCAACCGGCTTCAGAACTTGCCTAACAGTTGCAAGATCAAAAGCGCGGGTCACGGACTGAGCCGGCAGCCGAAGCTGCCGCACAACACCGCCGGTAGGGAATTTCACCCTGCCCCGAAAGGTTAAGCTATGCAATTTAAAAGTCAGTATACCTCTAGTTGACCCATTTGTCTACATAGAAATAATAAGTGAAGCATAAGAGAACAATTAAACACGTGATTTCGCAGGACTTAAAGCTGGAACGTCCCCTGTCAACCCTGCTGGATTACCTACTTTCCTTTTTGTGATTGAACTATATATAGGGAGAACGATAAGGGTTGACAAGATCTAGAGATTAATATATAACTGTATTTTTTATAACCATAATGGTTATAGGTCTAACGCAAATTTTGGGAGGTTAACTATGAAAATCACAGATCATTTTATTCCCGTTTTTACCCATCACCTGGATACAACCATTGCTTATTATGAATCTCTTGCTAACCGCGCTATGGACCGAAGATGGGATATTCCCGAAGCTGGTTTGTCTTTAGCCACCGTTTATCCTTACGTTATCGTATCCGGAAGTCCGGAGGCCTTAGAGCCTGCTCGATCACTCCGTGCCGTCGTGTACGTTGATTCCATGAACGAATTGAAGGCCGAATTAAAACAGCAAAATACCCTCATAGTAAGGGATCAGCATGGCCCTATTGGTCCTAGCATTTTTGTACAACATCCCGATGGTACTTTCATTGAATATGTAGAACCTACACCGGCTGCCGTTTAACTGGCGCAAATGCAAAATAAAGCTGCCCCACCATAAGGGAGCAGCTTTATTTTGCATTTGCTTTTGTCCTTAGTTGCTCAACAATTTGAGCTAGCGTAACGGAAGCCAGTTCATGCTCCATTGCCATCTGCGCATGAGAGAGCTCAGGCACTAGAACCGATTCTATGTGCATGCCTACAGAGCAATTGGGGTCGGGGTCCTTATGAAAATTGAACAGCTGGTTTCCTTCCACGGATTCTACGGCCCGGTAGATATCCAGTAGGGTTAGTTGTTCAGGAGCTACTCGAAGGGATGCCCCCGCAACTCCAGATTTTGTTTCAATATACCCTGCTTTTTTGAGCTGGGCCATGATTCGTCTAATAACAACCGGGTTACTATTGATGCTTCGTGCTATTCGATCGCCTGTACTATATAGCGGGTCCAACGTGATCATCGAGAGAATATGGACTGCCATCGAAAAACGACTGCTAATTTGTTTCATCTACTCACCCTCTTAGCTACACAGTATAGTTCGAATTAAAGAACAGGTCAATCGACAAACACTAGGTTGATGATTGTATCTCATTCAATTGACTGTTTATGCAAATAAATGGTATTATTTATCTGAAATTGCAGTTTATATGAGGAGCTGGTCTTTTGATAGGTTATGTTGCTAATAGACTAGCCATGTACATAACTAGCCACAACAATCGTCCAGACGTACCTATAACACATATCAAGCTAACCATTCATTTGTTTTTAAATTATTTTCTTGTCTTCTTAACCTTACTTATGTTTGGTTTGTTTTTTGGCAGAGCACCTGAGTTGTTACTATCTTTTTTCAGCTTTGTTTTAATCAGGACCTTCAGTGGTAGTTCATGGCATTTTAAGAATGACCTGCAATGCTACCTGTTCTCATCGTTTGTTCTTATACTCTTTCCTTTGATAAACTTCCCCATCAATCAAACATTCATTTTTATTTTTTCAATCCTACTTATCCTTGTCTTCTCACCTTCTTCTGCAAGAAATAAAAACCTAAGCCCTAAGAAAAAATATGGATTTAAACTTTTAAGTGTTCTAATTTCAGTTATTATTTATTTCGCTTTCGATTCTTCTGCTGTAACCAATATCCTATTGCTGCAATCGATATCACTAGTACCTTTTACAAAAAAGGAGAACAGGGATGCTTGAATACCTGAAGTTTATCCTTTCAAGTACCATTGAATGCATCGCCCTCCTAACCTTAATTTGCTCCGTTTTTTGTATCCCGGTTAAATATGCTTACAAAAAAATCATCGTTACTGCGATGGCCTTCGCCTTTGTATCGCTTTTAATTACCATTAATGGTCTACATACATTTAACATCTTTATTCAATTACCTATAATCGTTTTACTATTCAGGTATATGTTCAATGAGAACGGTCGGTTTTCATTCTGGATATCCATTGTTGGTTACGCAGCCATGATGGCCGTTCAAGGGGTCTTATCTACCATTTGCATGCTGTATGATTTGATTGGGAGAGCAGATATGCAGCCATTTAGTGCAAAAGGGCAAATCTTGCAATTAGCTTCTTCTTCCATTGTTTTCCTAGTTAGCTACTATTTTATTCGATTCAGAGAAGGCTTCATTTTTAATTTTAACAGTAGGTTAAACAAGAATAATACCACTATTCATTTATATATTTTATGCTCAACCGTGGTATTTATATCCATAGGCTTCTTATACCCTTTATTTTTTTACGGCTCCGATTTGGGATTTAACTTTATTCTTTCAATTTTGAGTTGTATCGTTGGTTTTTTCCTCTTAATTCTTTTATCTAACAAAAGAAATAAGGCTGAGTTTCAACCTACACTTCACGAAAGGAGGTGAGCTCGTTCATGAAAACTTTGATCGCTCGATCTATTACATCGGTTTCTGTACTTGTTGTGTCGCTTATTGCTGTTGTGCAGCCAGCGTGTTTGGGTGCATGGCATGAGCCTGAAGAACTTAACAATCTATAGTTGGTTTGGAACTAGGCTAACATCTCATAGGTGTTAGCCTATATACTATCTAGTAGGAGGTACATTTATGATGTTAAAATGGGTTGAACAGGTTCTCACTAATAGTCTTATTCATGATGACTTAAAAGATCAATTAATAAATGAATTCAAAAAGGAATACGAAAAAACGATCGCTTTTACCAATAAGAACGATGAGCATTGTCTGGTCAGAATAACGGATATAGCCACAATTTTCTGTATTCGATCAAAAAAATCAACGGTCATCACTTTAATCGATGGGGAAGAATACGCGGCAAAGGGTATATTAGACCATTTAACAACGAACGAATTGTTTACGCAGCTGTCTTCAACTTTATTTGTAAATTCAACATTAATATCAAATTATAACAGTAGGTTTGGTATTATTTATTTTAAAACTGGATTAGAGATGCCTATCGACATACGTAGTATTCCTATCATCATTAATGTATGCGGAAAAGATAAAGACACCTATGATCAAAGTGACTATTCACCGAAAAAAAATTTAAACCCTCCCCTACTCATTTTAGAATCTTCTAATATTCTCCATAAATAGATAACAATCATGCATATTTTCCACTCATTGTAAACTACCAATTTATGACGATTGTCACAAATCCACTAATGTTTAGCACTTCATGACATGTTATTATTGTAAATAATAGGAAATGAATACATTTACAAAGGAGCCCATGACATGTCTAAAGTGCTAATCATCGCCCCCCACTTGTTTGAAAAAGCTATGCATTGTGAAATAACAAAAACAAGATATGAGGTAATTAAGCACAATATTTATCAAATTGATAAAAAAGTTGATTTTTTAAGAGATGAATTGAACAGAATCCCTTCTGCTCTCTTCCTAGCAAGAGAATCCGTAATTGTCCATATGGAAATCCTGGAAAGTAAAAGAAATATGAAAATGTCTGAAATGGAGCATTTGTTTGATGACTTCGAGAACAAGGTTGAGGATCGGGGTTATGACGAAGATTATGCAAATACATATCGTGATGATTGTTAGACCCATCACATTTCTATGAGCACACAACAACAACGAACTTACTATGGTTCGCTTATACGATATCGATAAGAGAACCGTTAGAAATAGAGCTTCTACTATGGTATTCCATTGATCAAGACATGAACTTGGGGATGATGATCGAAGCTCTTAACCATGATTTGGTCTATGCGGAGATTCTTGAGACAATAGACCATGGGATATTTGTAAAAAAAGTGAGGAGAGGGAGTCTTCACTCCCTCTCCTCACTTTTGTGTTCTACTCTTCCCAAACTTTAACTTCTTTCATTTTATCGCCTTGCTTAACGCTATCCAGCAGCTCCATGCCACTGGTTACTTTGCCAAATACGGTGTGCTGCTTGTCCAGATGAGGCTGTGGAGCATAGCAGATGTAGAATTGGCTACCACCTGTGTTACGGCCAGCATGGGCCATAGCTAAAGTGCCACGCTCGTGCTTGCTCGTGTTCGTGCTTGTTTCGCAGTCGATTGTGTACCCAGGACCGCCAGTACCGTTTCCTTTTGGACATCCGCCTTGAGCGACGAAGCCCGGAATGACGCGGTGAAACGAAAGACCGTTGTAGAAGCCTTCGTTTGTTAATTTTTCAAAGTTCGCAACGGTATTAGGAGCTTCTTCAGGGAAAAAATCTAGTTGGATGACTCCGCCGTTTTCAAGCTCGATTGATCCTTTTTTTGCCATATGGATACATCTCCTTAGTATGTTTTTGCTAAAGGGAGTTTAGCATAGCCCGCTATAACAAGCAAATGATCGTATTTCTACCGTTAACACCGCTTGTTTAGCTTTATGTACGCTCCTGGACTTGCTCCGCCCAAGCTCCATCCTATTTTACTACAACATTGGCCGAAAGGAAAATCATCCCGCATCGAAGCAGGGCAAACCGCCACTTTATCCCAAGGCAGCCTGCCCGCTCTTCTTGCGAATTCTTATCTAGCCTCGGTCACCGGCTTCATCCGCTCCGGCACAACATCCTTGCGAATCAGATCCGCATAGGTTTCCCGCTCAACCACCACATCGGCCTTGCCTTCCTTGACGAATACGACGGCCGGACGGCGGAGACGGTTGTAATTGCTCGCCATCGAATAGTTGTAAGCGCCCGTGCAGGCTACAGCGAGCACGTCACCATTCTGAGCCTTTGGCAGCTTGGTATCCCAGATCAGCATATCTCCGCTCTCGCAGCACTTGCCTGCGATCGATACAAGCTCTTCATTCGGCTCGGTGGCGCGGTTAGCAAGCATCGCCTCATACTGCGCCTGATATAGCGCCGGACGCGGATTATCGGTCATGCCGCCATCTACAGCCACATATTTGCGCACACCGGGAATGTCCTTGAACGTTCCGACCGTATATAGCGTTGTACCGGCGTCGCCGACGATGCTGCGGCCCGGCTCCGTCCAAATCTCCGGCAGCGGGTAGTCGTATTTGGCGAATTGCTCGCGCACGGTCGAGGTAATCGCCGCGACGTACTCTGAGACATGCAGCGGCGTGTCGCCGTCGATGTAGCGGATACCAAAGCCCCCGCCCAGGTTCAGAACGCTAAAGGTTACGCCCAGCTCGGCGCGGACGGCTGCTGCGAAGGTAATTTCCTTCTCCACAGCCAGCTGGAAGCCGCCAACCTCGAAAATCTGCGACCCGATATGCGAATGCGTGCCGAGAAGCTCGATATGAGGCAATTGGGATGATTCCAGAACCGCCTGTCTTGCAGCTCCATTCTCCAGGTCAAAGCCGAACTTAGAGTCCGTCTGCCCCGTGGAGATGTATTCATGCGTATGCGCATCAACGCCGGGCGCGATCCGCAGCAAAATCTTCGCCTTCTTGCGCTTCTCGCCGGCGAGTGCGTTCAGCATATGCAGCTCAATGAAATTATCGACGACAAAGCAGCCGATGCCTGCGTCAAGTGCCATCTCCAGCTCCTGAGGCGTCTTGTTGTTGCCGTGAAAGTGAATGCGTTCCGCCGGGAAACCGGCCTGCAGCGCCGTGTATAGCTCGCCATCCGAGACGACGTCCAAGGACATGCCCTCTTCTTCGACGATGCGGCACATCGCCATCACGCAGAATGCCTTGCTCGCGTAAGCCACCTGGAATGGCAGCCCCGATTGCCGGAACGCCTCGACAAATTCCCGGCAGCGCTGGCGAATCAGCGTCTCATCCATCACATAGAGCGGCGTACCGTGCTGCTGCGTCAGCTCCACGGTATCGCATCCCCCGATCTCCAGATGGCCTTGGCTATTAATAGTACTGGTGCCGTGTAGATACATCGCGTATACTCCCTCTTCCCTGTAAGGCTTGATCCCTCTAAAAGACATTACCTCTAAGGTATCATAATCCGCGCTTATTAGACAACCCGCAAAACAAGCCTGCCCCTCAGGTATGAGGGATGCAGGCTTGAAAAAGGGCGGAAGCCCAGTCAAGAAGGGGGCTCCGGCGACTGCCTGGTCGCGTCGACCGGCTTGGTCAGGCTCATGCGCGTCTTCATCGTCAGGAAAGGCCGCCGGACCATAATATCCAGCATCGCCTTCGCATTGAAGGGCAGGAACGGCCACAAATACGGCGTGTTGTACGAGCGCTGCAGCGCCAGCATAATGACAAGAGCCGTTGAAGCGATGACTAGTCCGGGTACCTTGAAGATCGCCGCGGCAACTAGCAGCACAAGTCTTGACAATCTGTTGGCCAGACTCAGCTCGTAGCTCGGCGTAGCAAAGGTGCCTATAGCGGCAACCGATAGATACAAAATAACTTCATTGACAAACAACCCGGTCTTGACCGCCACGTCGCCGATCAGAATGGCCGCTACGAGACCCATCGCTGTGGCTAGCGGCGTCGGCGTATGGATCGCCGCCATCCGCATCAGATCGATCCCGAGCTCGGCAATCAGAAACTGCAGGATCATCGGAATCTTGCCATCCTTCTGCGGACCGATAAAGTCCAGTCCGGCAGGCTTTAGCTCCGGCGAGGTGACGATCAGAAACCAGAGCGGCAGCAGGAACAGTGAAGCTGCAATCCCCATAAACCTCACCCAGCGCAAATAAGAGCCGACGAGCGGTGTCTGGCGGTATTCCTCCGCATGCTGCACATGGTGAAAGAAAGTCGTCGGCAAGATCATGACCGACGGAGAGGTATCGACGAAGACAGCCACATGCCCTTCTAGCATATGGGCCGCAACCACATCCGGACGTTCGGAATAACGGACGGACGGATAAGGATTCCAGCCCTTGCCGATGATAGCCTCCTCCAGCTGCTTCTCCGCCAGCGGCAGGCCGTCCACATTCACCTGCTTGATCTTGTCGCGAACAGATTCGACCATCTCCATATCGCAGATATCCTGAATGTACCCGATGCACACGTCGGTTTGCGTCCGCTTGCCGACTTGCGTAATCTCCAGCTTAAGCCGCGGATCACGCAGCCTGCGGCGAACCAGCGTCACATTCGTCAGCAGCGTCTCCACAAATCCGTCGCGCGAGCCGCGCACGACGCGCTCGAGATCCGGTTCCTCCGTCGTGCGCATAGGGAAGTTCTTGGCATCCACCAGCACGGCCTCATGCTCGCCCTCGAAGAAGAAGGCTGTACAGCCCATCGCTACGTTATCGATGGCCTCTTTCAGTTTGTCGGTCTTCTTGACCTGAATATGCGGAATCAGAGCATGGTCGAACAGCTCGATTATCTTCAGCTTGTCCGGTTTCCGATTCTGTTGACGCTCCGCCTTCGCATCCCGGCGGTACTCCGTACGGTCCCCATCTTCCTCAGACGAATGCTCCGAGCCGAGGGATTCGGTGTCCCTTCGGGCAGCTTGGTCGCGGTTACGTCCTTCGTCCCCCGGCCAGTGCCCGTCTTCGCGCTCCCCCTGCTCCAGTTCCCGGGTCCGCTCCCTATCCCAGCGCTCACGACCCTCCCGCTGTCCGTAAAAGCTTCGGGCCTCCGAATCTGCGCGATGCGCTTCATCGGCATAAGAGAGACGTGTCAAAATATCAGTCAGCACCGTATCTTTGGCGAAGCCATTATAATAAAAGACGCCTGTGAGCTGACCGCCGAAGGTCATCTCGCGAAATACAACGTCAAAGCTCTTGTTGAGCCCTACCTGTTCCTCAAGCTGGTGCTTCAAGCGTTCGAAGGAAGGCGAAATTCGGGTGTCCTGCTTGAGCTCCAGTTCTTCCCCCGTCAGATTGGTTTCCGCCTCCATCTTGCTCTGCTTGTTTCCTTCGGGATTCCGGTCAGAACCCGAATCATCATGGACTTCATGCTCCCCCCGGCCGGAGCGTTTCACTGCCCGCACAGGAGTGCCGTCCCCAGACTTCGCCGACACTTTACTCTCCGCATGCTCCGTAAGCTCTGCAGCTTCACCGAGAATATTGCCGTGCTCATCAATTTGGAGCTTGGCCTCATCTCCATCCGATTGGCCTCTATACTCTCTGGAGCTGCCAGACTCCTCGGGGTCTTCCCACTCCCGGTTAGCCTTGTTCGGCTCCTCGCTCATCTCCTGCGTGTGGTTATGCTTGAGCCGGGGATGGCCTGTAACCAATTTGGCTCGCTTGAACTCCTTCTTCATCCTGCTGTCCCTCCTATTTCTGTCATCCCGCACTCACTTCAGTCCCTCACACCGACCAAGCCGAGCTGTCACCATTACCCCAAGATACCGAGCCAGTCGATGATGGATCCGAATACTTTGCCGAAAATCATCGCCATCAATAGCCAGATCATATAGGATTCCAGCCCGATCCGCTTGGCAATGATCGGCAGCACATTGATGACCTCTGTTAGTGCCGCCGCCAGCATCCCGACAAAGCAGCCGGCCAGCAGTCCATACACGACAGCCGACATGGGAGCCAGACGGTAGCTCCATTCGAAGAAATCCGTGAACGTGAAGAACAGCGCACCGATGATCACCGCGCCTTCATAAAGCCGGATCTGGGCGTACGAACGCGTGATTTGCGCAAGCCGGGGGATAATGTCCAGCACGACCAGGAAGGCTACCATCCCGCTTCCTACCGCAATCCCGCCGGCCAAGCCGATAAAGATAAGTCCGATCGCACTCATCCATTCCATCATGGTTCTTTCTCCGGGGCTTCCGCCTCTGCCGCTCTCCGGTGAAGCTTCGCATATTCGTCCGTTATCACGAACTGATTGACATTCTGCTGATACATATACATTTCAACCTCAAGCGGGCTTGGTTCCTCGTTGAATTTTTTCTGAAATAAATGGTTGAAAAACACGATCATGCCGATGCCAATGCCCAGCGAATACGGAATTTGCAGCAGCAGCGGATGGGCCTGCTCCCTCCCAGTCAACAGCTTGTATATATGCCGGTGAACCTGAGCCATGCTGACATCGGCATGAAAGTTCATGATCGCCAGACCCGAGCCTACGAACAGAAGGAGCCACACCAGCACGATCAGCACCATATTCGGTTGTCTGACCGTTCCCTGCACTTCTACCAGCGTATGCGGCTCTCCGAATAGCTCAAGCTGCAAGCCGGGAAACTTCTCCTGTACCTTGCGGACAATCAGCATCATATCCACCAGCACCAGATTGCCGTCATATTCCTTAGGACGGTACAGCTCCAGCTGCTGAAGCTCTTGTTCCACCTCCGGCGGAGACAAAATTTGAGCGACCGTCCCGAGCCTTATAGGTTCTTGCGGGCTGATCCTGAGTGTCCGGCGCAAGCGGATATAGACGCGTGATGCGGATGTACGGGATTCCATAGGTCCAGGTGACCTCCCTTCTGCCATATAAGGGTAGTATGAATGGGAACAGTAGCTTGTAATCATCTCATCCTATGGAAAAACTTGATGTATCTCCTTATGTATAACAAGTGGACGAACTTGGAAAGTTATTAGCAGAAAGCAACCAGCAACATACTTTTATCACAAGGAAGGTGCGAATAGATGAGAAAAACCGCTTTGACCCTCGTGATTATCGGAGCACTGAATTGGCTGTTGGTCGGACTGTTCCAATGGGATCTGGTAACGGCACTGTTTGGAGGAGAGGTTCACCGTGTATCCTCGGTCCTGAGCCGGGTTGTGTATACGATTGTAGGCCTCGCCGGCTTGTACTGCATCGGACTGTTGTTCCGGGACGATGTATCGCGTGCTAGATAATAATTTTATATGGCGCATAACGACAAAAAGGGAATGGCTCTGAGGCCGCTCCCTTTTCGTCATGGGGACAAGCTATTGGGCAATCTGATTCTTGATCGACTGCAGAATTTTCTTCTCCAGCCGTGACACCTGCACCTGCGAGATGCCCAGCCGGCTCGCGACCTCGGATTGCGTCTGATCGCGGAAATACCGCAGGTAGACGATCAGCCTTTCTCGTTCGTTTAAGGAACCGATGGCCTCATTAAGCGCAAGCTTGTCGAACCATTTGTCCTGACCGTCATCCGCAATCTGATCCATCAACGTAATGGGGTCACCGTCATTCTCAAAAACCGTCTCATGGATGGAGGACAGCGGCTTGTTCGCCTCCTGGGCGAATACGACATCCTCAGGGGTGATGCCGAGCTCCTCGGCAACTTCCTTGATCGTGGGCAATCGGCCGTTGCGCTTGGACAACTCATCCTTCGTTTTGCGGATTTTATTGGCCAGCTCCTTCAGCGACCGGCTCACCTTGAGCGTGCCGTCATCCCGCAGAAAGCGCTGAATTTCGCCGATAATCATCGGAACCGCGTAGGTGGAAAACTTCACGTCATAGGACAGATCGAATTTATCAACCGATTTCAACAAGCCGATGCAGCCGATCTGGAACAGATCCTCAGCCTCATAGCCGCGGTTCAAGAAGCGTTGGACCACAGACCATACGAGCCGGATATTGCAATTGACAAGCGTTTCACGCGCCAGCGCATCGCCGGATTGGCTTAGCGCGATCAGCCGTTTGACCTCGGTATCGTCCAGATAGCTATGCGAGGCATGCTTCAAGTCCACATCCATAGGTTCAACCCCTAGTTAAATAACGCTTTTTTTGACTCGATTCGCTTCTTCATTCGGATCGACGTTCCGGCTCCAAGCTCACTGTGCACTTCGACTTCATCCATGAAATTCTCCATAATGGTAAAGCCCATGCCCGAGCGTTCCAGCTCCGGCTTGGATGTATATAACGGCTGCTTGGCAAGCTCCAGATCCTCGATGCCCCCGCCCTGGTCCTGCACGGAAATAAACACCGTATCCCCTTCGATCTCAGCGGATATCGTCACGATGCCTTCGGGATTATTGTCATAGCCGTGAATAATCGAATTGGTCACCGCTTCGGACACGACCGTCTTGATATCGGTCAGCTCGTCAAGCGTCGGATCAAGCTGGGAGACGAAGGCGGCAACCGTCACACGTGCAAACGATTCATTCTCAGAGCGGCTGGCGAATTGCAGCTTCATAAAATTGCGTTCACTCATGATACGACCTCCAGACTTTGAATCGCTTGTCTCTCCGTGTCCCGAATCGATAAAATCTTGAACAGTCCCGACATCTCGAACAGACGGTATACGGACGGATTCACATCGCACACGACCATTTTGCCTCCGCGGCCGGTGATCTGCTTGTAGCGGCCGAGAATTACGCCGAGACCCGAGCTGTCCATGAAGCTGAGCTGCTTCAGGCTCAGAATGATATGGGTGCTGTGCCCCCGGAGAATCGCTTCCTCCATCCGGGTCTTGACGGCATCCGCCGTATGATGGTCCAGCTCTCCCTGCAGCCTGACGATAAGCGCATTGCGGTAATGCTCCAACTCGATTTGTAAGCTCACGCTGTTCACTCCCTCCCGTTCATGCTCACTGTTTCTACACGCAGGAAAGCTTTTCCTTCCCCCCCGACAAAACTAGAAGAAATGCGTCAGAACTAGAAGTAAAGCGACAGATTATGCAGCCTTGACTCGGCTTATATGCCTGCACAAAATCCCCGCGGAGCGGAATGATTCCTGCTGCGGGGATTCTGGGATGTCCGTGCTAAGGGTTAGTCGAAGAAAAACAATCGCTTGGCCGTACGCTTGGTCAGGGTCCACCAGCCGGCCTTGGTGACCTCTACTGGAGATTCCAGCGTGAATTCCTTAACCACCTGGTCGCCCTTGTACACGACGATTTTGCCGATCGGCTGTCCGACCGCTACAGGTGCCTTCAGCCCCTGATTAAGCTGTACCTCATGGCGGATGCCTTCTGCTGCATCCCCCTTCTTCAGCAGTAGGGAATACGAATGCTTTGCTGTTAGCGGAATGACTGGCGTTTCTCCCTTGCTGACCTTCATCTCGCCGATGGCGTCGCCTGGTTTGTAGATCGGCAGATTCGTATATTGGGAGAAAGCGTAATCGAACAGCTTGGTGACCTCGGCATTCCGGGTTTTCGTATCCGGCTCGCCCATCACGACCGAAATAACCCTCAGATTCTCACGCTTGGCCGTAGCGGTCAGGCAAAATTTTGCCTCGCTCGTATACCCGGTCTTCAGGCCGTCCGCGCCTTGATAGAAGCGCACCAGCTTGTTCGTATTCACAAGCCAGAACGGCTTGGCCGTGTCCTTGCGGAGATAGTCCTGGTACTGTCCGGTGAATTGTGTGATCTCCTCGTGCTTCAGAAGCTCCTGGCTCATCAATGCGATATCGAAGGCCGAGGAATAATGATTGTCCGCCGGAAGCCCGTTCGGGTTGACAAAGTGCGTATTGTTCATCCCGAGCTGCTTGGCCCGTTCATTCATCATCGCGACGAAGGCTTGTTCCGTTCCGCCGATCTTCTCCGCCATCGCGACGGAAGCATCATTGCCGGAGGCCATCGCGATCCCTTTCAGCATATCCTGAACGGTCATCTCCTCGCCCGGCTCCAGGAAGATCTGCGAGCCGCCCATCGAAGCGGCGTATTCGCTCGTCCGTACTTTATCGTCCATCTTCAGCTTACCCTGATCGATCGCTTCCATGATCAATAGCATGGTCATAACCTTCGTGATGCTCGCCGGCGGCAGCTTGGCGTCCTTGTTTTTATCGACGATGATCGTGCCTGTATCGACATCCATCACGACCGCGGAAGTGGCGCCCGGCGCCAGGTCCACTTGATTCTCCGCCGGCTTCTCGGCAGCCGGCTTTTCCTCGGCCCATGCCGTCGGCATCGCCAGCGTGAGCAGCAGCAACGTGCTGACCCCTATTTTGAACCATGGTCTGGTTTTCACCTGTTCTACCCCTCCTGAAGGATTGCAAAGTATTGAGAGTGCTGGTAATCATTGTTGACCTTTTTGGAGGTAAATATTCGGTCCGGACGCAAAAAAACCGGGCGTCAAGGCCCGGTTTGCATCGTGGACATTTAGTTATGGATTGAAATCTCCCGGGTATGCCCCGGTACGCGGTAGCTATAGAAGCCGGGACTCAGCTCCAGCTTGCCCTTGTTCGCCAGCAGGCCCGGATACTTGTTCACCCGGCGGCTGCTGCCGTTACCTCCCGGAGGCATAGGGTCCATCTCGGGGTAAATCCACTTGCCATCCTGCTTGATCGCGGTCTGCCCGATGCCCAGAAATCGTTCATCAGCGGACTCCGACTCCACGAGCAGATCGTCTCCCTGCCGGTAGTAGCGGAAGATTACCTGGAACCCGTCCAGCGTCGTTTCGAAGGATTGGCGCTGCTCCGTTACCTGCTGCAGTGGCTGCCACTGGTCTGTGGAACGCTTGCGGATAATGAGATCCGACAGCAGCAGCTTCATCGGTACACCCGACCAGTCCTTGTACCACTCCGGCGATTCGAAGCGGAGGAACCAACGCGTTTTGTCGTCATGCCAGCGTCCGCCGGAAATCACCCGCTCGCCAACCTGCAGCTGGTAAGTCTCATAGTCATACTGTGCGTCATGGGGCAGCATACGAACATCGTCATAATCAATTCTAATCTGGAGAGGCGTAATGCTCAGCTCTTTAAACTTCATGGAAGAATCATTGGCTGCTTCGGGCACCTCCAGCTTCTGGCGGTAGATCGCCATTCTTGCTTTCGAATCATCGACGTCGAAGGATGCCGACCAATGGCCGCCGATGGTCCGGATCTTCTCCAGATATGAGAAATGAAGCGATGCCTGCTCCCATTCCCTCGCTGTCAGCTTAAAGTTAGCTTGGCTGAGCTGAATGTTCTCTTTGTCCGTGGGCAAGACGGCCGCATAATCCGAGGAGATGCGCTTGTCGCCCCATGTCAGGAACAGATGCGGATGAGCATGGCTAGCCTCAGCGGAGCTGACGGGAACTTCATACCGGATGCTGACCGTTTCTCCGTTGCGCTCGACCGATACGATCGAGAGAGCGCCGTAATCCGTCCCGGTCGGTATGATCTGGCCGGCTTGAAGCTGAGCCGTAGGCGCAGGAAGCGGAGTATCCGTATATTTGAAAAAGGTCAGCCCCTCCAGCGTCAAGCTTAGCTTATTGCGTCCCCAGGACAAGCCATTGTCCGTTTCCAACAGACCGGTAAGCTTGCCGCCGGATGCGTTGGTGGGAATGAGATTGACTAGTTCATCGGACTTTCCTTTGCCGTCGGTCAAGGAGGCCTTGGTGAACTTCACATAATCATAACTTGGCATATCCGGCACCACGGCCGAGAAGAGGATATCCAGCCGCTTGGCGTCCGTCACGACTCCGTGCAGGGTCACATCGACACCCTCTGAGCCGACTGTGATATCGAGCGGGTTGCCGAAACCGTTGTTGAATGCGGTGGATACGCCCAGCCGTCCCATCAGCTCCGGCCAGCCCAAGGTCATGCCGGCCACCACGGGAGCCGCGACGAGCAATGTCGAGATCGCCGCAGCAGCAGGCAGCAGGCGGGTCGTACGGCGGCGCAGGCCGCTCCGGGCCTCCCGATCACGTTGGCTTCGAGGAAACTTCTCCGGTGTCTCCAGGTTCGTCTGTATTCGCTGCCACATCGCATCGAAGTCCGGGAGCTCCGGACGCTCCTTGCGAGCCAGTTCCCGCAGGTATTGATCTTGTTGACTATTCAAGGCATTTCTCCCCTTTCCATGGCTCTTGCTGGTCGTTGTTCAGCTGCCTGCGCAGCAGTTGCATTCCCTTGTTCATTCTTGACTTGACCGTGCCAAGCGGAATATCCAGACATTCTGCAATTTCCGGCAGCGACAGCTCATTGACATACCTAAGCGTCAACACGCTTCTCAGCTTGACTGGCAGCCGGCTCAGCCATCGTTCGAGATCCCGCTCGCCCTCCTTGCGCAGCACGGATTCATCGGCAGACTCGTGACTTTGTCTGGGTTGGAGCAGGAAGGAGGCCCACTCCTTCCACGTTCCCGTCTTCCGGCGCGCTCCATGACTGCTGCACAGATTCGCAGCGATACGGAGCAGCCAGGGCTTGAGCCTCTTGACCTCGCTACGGTCCGCCCGGAGTGCCCGGATAAAGGTCTCCTGGCATACATCCTCGGCGTCGGCTGCATGATGAAGCAGATAGTAGCATAAATAGTACACATCCTTGCGGTACGCTTGAAACAACTCTGCATCGTTCACGCTTGGTTCACCTCCTCCTGATGTTAATAGGACCAAGAAGTCGGCGTTTCGGTTCGTTATGGCGTCAAAAAAAATCGCCCGTGCGGGGCAAGTTCTCCGCTTCGGGCGATTTTTTGTGTTATAAATACTGTACCCCGTCCTTGGTAACGACGGCATACATCAGCTTGAGCGGCTCTACAAACTGCTCGGAGAATCCGAACGCAGAAACTGTACGTTCCTTGATCCGGTCCGTTTCTTCGGCATCGATGCGGTTCGTATACAGCTCCGCCAGCGGCTCTCCTGCCCGGACCCGATCGCCTACCCGCTTGGTCAACTTCAGACCGACGGCCAGATCGATCTGATCCTCCTTGGTCGCGCGGCCTGCACCCAGCATCATCGCGGTGACGCCCAGCGACTCCGCGTCAATGGCCGCGATATAGCCGTCCTGGGGAGCAGGTACAGCGACCCGGTAAGCCGCCTGAGGCAGCCGGCCCGGCTCGTCTGCGACAGCACCGTCTCCCTCCTGGGCGACGATGAATTGCTTGAACTTTGCCAGTGCCGCACCGCTGTGCAGCAGCTCCGTGACCTGCTGCAGCGCACGCTCGTATGTCGCAGCCAAGCCGCCGAGCAGCACCATGTGCGCCGCCAGCTCCAGACAAAGCTGCGTCAGCTCGGCCGGTCCCTCGCCGCGCAGCGTATCCAGCGCCTCCTGCACCTCCAGCGCATTGCCGATCGACGGGCCGAGCGGCTCGTCCATGTTCGTGATGACCGCCACCGTCTCGCGGCCGACCTCCGTCCCGATCGCTACCATCGCCTGGGCAAGCGCAACCGAGTCTTCCAGCGTCTTCATGAAGGCTCCCTTGCCCGTCTTCACGTCCAGCACGATCCGGTCGGCACCGGAAGCGATCTTCTTGCTCATGATCGAGCTAGCGATCAGAGGGATCGAATCGACGGTCGCCGTCACGTCGCGCAGCCCGTACAGCTTCTTATCCGCCGGTGTCAGGTTGCCGGACTGGCCGACCACCGCGATTCCGATGTCCCGCACCTGCTGCAGAAATTGGTCCGTGGACCGCTCAACCTGAAAGCCTGGGATCGCTTCCAACTTATCCACCGTTCCGCCTGTGTGGCCCAGACCGCGCCCGGACATCTTCGCTACCGGTACGCCAGCTGCCGCGACGAGGGGTGCTACAATGAGCGTAGTCGTATCGCCTACGCCTCCCGTGCTGTGCTTGTCCACCTTGATACCCGGAATCGGGCTCAGATCGACCTGATCGCCCGAAGCGGCCATCGCAAGCGTCAAATCCGCCGTTTCCCTGGCGCTCATGCCTTGGAAATAAATCGCCATCGCCCAGGCCGAGATCTGGTAATCCGGGATCGTGCCTTGCACATAGCCCTCAATCAGCCAGCCGATTTCTTCGTTGGAAAGCTCTCCACCATTTCGTTTTTTATGTATAAGATCAACTGTACGCATAGGCATTCAACCTCTCTATGTATCGTCTCACCAGTATTATATGCCTGCAGGGGCAAAAAGAAAAGGAAGCCCGGCGCAAGGCGCAGACCTCCTTCTCGTTTCCTTGGTAAAGTAAGCGCTGACTACTCGACGATCAGCTTTGTTTTCATCTCCGCATGCCCTGGACCGCAAGGCAGCGTGCAATGGACTTCATACTCGCCCGGCTTGTCGAACGTGAATTCCGTCGATTTGGTGTTATTGTCAAGCTTAACCGTTGTTCCGACGATTTCCATCGCGTGCAAGCCTTCCTTGTTCAGCAAGGAAACGGTCAATTTTTCTCCGGCTTTCACTTTATATTCCGCTTGGTCGAACTTGAAGTTCGAGGCTACGAATTTCAAAGTAGGGCCCGCCGAATTTTCTTTCGCCATTTCCGCTTGACGTGCCGAGATGTTCTGGAACAACACTCCCGTACCGAGGAGACAGGCGACGATGAACAGTGAAAACATAATCCACTTTTGCATAGATATTCCCCCCTTACTTGTTTACCGTTAGACACATAGCTTCATTGTACATAATACTAGCCGTTTTACACATGCCTATTTGAGGCATTCCCGTGAAAGATTTGTGACAAAATCGCCAAAATTCTCCGGCTGCCTCGCACCAAAAACATTTTAGCATAAATCACTGTAAACGACAAAATAGAACCAGCCCCTCAATTGTAAGGACTGGCTCTATCCACAAGCCTAATAACGTATCCGCTCGCGGTCCCGGATCTGGAAGCCCACTCCCCGCTCCTTGACCTTCTCCTCCTGCTCCCGCATATGCCGGATATCGGAGACAAGGCGCATGCGGCAGTTCAAGCAAAGGTTATGCTGACGAATGCCTGAGCCGCAGCTATTGCATGGGTAGGTCAAGCCTGGATAATAAGTGACCGGCAGCTTGTTTTCCTTAATAAAGATATGAATCTGCCGAAGGGATACCCCTGTAGCCTCGCTCATCTCAGCCGTGGTTGCTTTATGAGATCGGCGCAGAAAATCGGCGCATCTCGTGTAATCTGAATCCAGAACAAACTGGCAGTCATGGCATAGGTTTCGGATGTTCTTCTGATATACTTTCCCGCAGGACGGGCAATTGGCGACTTTAAGCATGGTCATGTCAGCCACACCTTTCTGGGATGAGAACTCTTGTTGCCCCTTCAAATTCATAGACCTAAAGTCCGGTAATAGTTCCTTGTACCCAATTATAGCATGGCCTATTCACTTCTGAATATATGCTTTTTTTCTTTTTCATTAAAAAAATCATTTTTATTCGTCCCGTATAAACGCACTCTACCAACGTATACTATGGCTTGTTGCCTATCGGCACGAATATCGAGTCAAAGGAGGTGTCACGTATGTCCAACAAACAGCAAGGCCATGGCAATCAGAACACAACCACCCGTACGGGTGATCAAGGATCGAAGAAGTCGAAGTAACAGTGGACAACCGTAAAACACAAATGACCGTTCAAACGCAACCTGAGTTGCCTAGAATGGTCATTTTTAATGATCCTTCATATATCTTTTGACGGTGAAGAGGCTGTCCTGGGGTTAAGAAATACCTGCGCTTTCTTGGCCATATATTTTCCCCAAGCAACGGAAGGCAGCTCGATCCAGTAGTACGATAAGGCCGAAACTCCAATTGTAGCTAGAAAGGCAATAACAAGCATCAACCAGAACGGCAACAAGCCGTACAGCAGATTGATCAAGGTAACCAAGGCGATCAAATGATACAAATAAATGCTGTAAGATAACTTTCCTATAAAATGAATAGGCTTGAGCAGCAAAAACTTGGAGAACCAGCCGCCCGAAAGAGCGAGAATCACCAGCATGGCCGCCCCCATAGAGTTGCCCCATTCGCTAACGAATTTGATGAGACTCGGATTGCCGAATGGAAGCATCCCGCCAGGAATTTTCAAACCTAAGAGAAGTACCGCAGCTACAAAGAAAATGAGACGAGTTCGCCGTGAGGTTTTCTTTAACTGCTCGATCAGGAATTCTCGGTGCTTGGCCAGCAACGCACCGATGACAAACATAAACATGTAATGTAGGGTTATGCTATACCAGGACCAATGCACCAGGATGATCGAAGACAAGAGGAAGCTGATGAGCACTGTCCACTTCCAATTGAAGCGAATGACCGCCAGCATGATGAATGGAAATATAAGTGAGATCCTCATTTCATGAACCAGGGACCAGACCACAGGAACAAAAGCGTGGGTGTCAAACTCTCCAACCAAAACCAGGTGATCTCCGAGCAAGCTCCACGAAAAAGGCGTGTTCCAATTGAATTCGTTAAACCAATTGCTTAACTCCTTGATGTCGCTTCTAGCTGTCCAGCTTAACGTGATGGCTATTAAAATCGCTACGATGTAGGGGATATAAATTCGAAAAATGCGTTTGATAGCGAAGGGAATATACGGAGTATGTCTCGATGTCAAAAAAGGCAGTGCCAGAACGAAGCCGCTCAAAACAAAAAATAACATGACCGCCTCATACCCGGCCCAAATCACCCGCAAAGGCGTGTAGCGGATCAGCTTGATCAGCCAATACCCATCCACATTCATAATAGGTTCGACAAACTGCGGAAATAATAGTAGAAAATGATAAAGCAGGACCATCAGGCAAGCAACACCTCTAATGGAGTCCAACTGTTCGAAACGCTTCATTCTTTCATCTCCGTTATATAATTAATAGATACATTTTATATAAATTATAGTCACGGTCACATTCTCATGAAGGTGCTTACATAGTCTCACATGATGAGGTTAGTCCTTAATTGGAACATAGCATTAATCTCGTGCTAACGTTTTGAGAATCCATCTGTAGTATAAATCATACATCCTTGGTTTGTGGGGACGTTCTCGAGGCAAGAAATATCTGTGTCTTCCTAGCGATCTGTTTCCCCCATGCGATCGAAGGTAACTCAATCCAGTAATACGATAAGGTCGAAACTCCTATCGTAGCTACAAAGGCAATAACAAGAATCAGCCAAAGGGGTAGAACACCGTACAGCAGGTTGATCGATGCGAATAAAGCCAGTACATGATACAAATAAATGCTGTACGATACTTTTCCTACGAAATGCACAGGTTTTAGCAGCAAAAGCTTAGAAAACCAGCCGCCGGATAATGCCGCGATTAGCAGCATCGCCGCGCCCAATGAATTGCCCCAATCCGTTGCAAACTTGATTAAGCTCGGGTTGCCAAACGGTAGTACCCAGGATGGAAGCTTAAAATACCCGAACAGCAGGACAGCAGCTACAAGAAATCCTCCCTTTGTCAGTCGGGAGGTTTTGGCATATTGTTGCAGGATGAATTCTCTGTGCTTGGCCAGCAGCGCGCCGATTACGAACATGAACACGTAGTGCAGCGTCACACTGTACCAGGTCCAGTGAACTAAGACAAGTGCCGAGACGAGAAGACTAACCAGCCCAACCCATTTCCAATTGTAACGGATGACCGCCAGCATAATAAAAGGAAAGAGGAGTGAAATCCGCATTTCATGGATAAGCGACCAAATCACTTGATCATAAGCACCGGTATCAAAATCAGACAGCAAAATCATATGATCCGCCAATAAGCTCCATGAGAAGGTTGTGCTCCAATTGAATTCATTCAACACGCTTCATGTTTTCAACTCCTTTCTACAATATTTGATACATTTCGTATCAAATATAGCATAAGAGATGAATATTTAATAGGCAAAGTATATAAAATTTCCTTTATGAGAAAAAGGTGGAAATATCTCTTTCTATCAGGCTCCCAATTGCAAAATAGGCTCTATTTTTCTAATCAAACTACTGTTTATCGGCGTTCTTCACCTGAATATATTCAACGTATTCAACAATGGTTCCATCTGGATGTCTCACGCCCATGTTAAAGCCAGTTGGAACCTTAGTCACTTCTTTAAGAATTTGTGCTCCCTCTTTAATGAGAGCATCTCTAAAATCATGGATGGAATCAACCAAAAATGTCAACTGAGTTGATCTAACAGGTTGAAGATTTTCTCTCGACCCCGCAATTAGCAAAATAGTTCCAACTTGTCCTAACTCCAATCCTAACTGAGAGTGAGTAAACCGCAATCGGCATTTTTCACCTATGAGACGCTCGTAAAACGGAATTACACGATCCAAGCTTTCATCTTCGAGGTAAATACGATTTAAGATATTGAATACATGCATTTGAATTCTTCACCACTTTCCTCGGATTTATATCTCATAGACAGATGTTTCGAACACTTAGAGTTAAGCAACTCAACGGACAGGGAGGTACCACTCAATTAGATCTGTAGGCATGTCTGGAGTAAAAAGTTCAAATCTAGGTTTAGAAAGGTCAAGCTTATACTTCGCCTGATTCTCATCAGTACATACGTTAGCCCAGAATAGACCAACATGTTCTTTATTAAATTTAAACTTTACATACTCTCCTTCAGGGATGGTAACAGCGACCATTCCCTCTGGGACATTTGCTGTGTCTGACACCTCCACCGCTACGAAAGGAGTTGGCTCTCTTCCAGATACTAATAGACAATTGGTACTTTTTTTAGCCTCAATTTCTTCAACTCTATCATTAAGCCGACTGAACAACTCTTTTTCCTCATCCATGCTCTTCCCTTGAATACCAATAAGTGAAACAGCATGAATCCTACAAATTTGAGCTTCTACAGTTTCGCTAAATTTTACCATAAAACCCCTCCAGAGTTATAGTGTCTTGGAAATTAGACCGATACTATCCAATGGATCATATATCATTATTACTAATTCTATATAATGCAATGAATGATGTTATTCACGAACCATTGATTTAACTTCAAATAGGCTCTTTAGCTATATGGTATGTGACAATTTCACCATCATGATTCCATTGGATTTCCTTGAATTTTATTCTAATTAGATCATCACGATCTAAAGCTTTAAGTGATTAATGCCAGCCAGCCTGCGTCTTCACAAGAATCATAGTTAAATTGTAGCCCATTGTGAATTCTATTAATTTGCGTAGCCTAACTTAGAACTTCTATTTTATTTAGGTTGCTCACTTTTCGGTGGAATGTACTGTTCAAGCAATGGTTTTAATAATTCAAGACAATGAATTACACCAATAATGATCGAATTAAACTCCCCATGTAAATCAACTTTTTCCTTCCAAAACTCTTGTCCTATGTTTAACATGGCACAAAGCAAATCACCTGTATACCTTTCCCCTGATACAAACTCATTTTCGACTAAACGTTCAAGGGCAATGGGAACAAGAAATTCTAGGCTACATTTTGACCAATCATTAATCTTAAGTCTTCATTAGTGAAATCCTTTAGAGGTACAATTCTAAGGTGATGAACTCTTTTAACAAGATCCGAGGTATATGTAGGTTTACCCCAGTCTCCACCATCTAATTCCTGCAATGACTTTGTAGTATCGAAATTTACTAAAGGATTTCCCACACAGATTTGCTCCTTGATCTCTCTATAGAATCCAGAGTTTTATCCCAATCTTAAAAGCCCACACCTTCAACATCAATTTCCACAAAGTATTCCATATTCGCTATTGGCCTTTCTCCAACATAAGCGGCAATACCATTACCATATATAGAATGAAATCTTACAATGAATCCTTCATCAACTTCTCTTTCTATTGTGTCAATGCAAATTTTCATATGACATCACCTATTTCTCATTAAAATTGCTCTCTTAATCCCACCATGCATATAAATTTTTATCCGTTTCACATTCGTATCACCAGAGATACCTAATAGTTTATCTCTTTTCTGCCTATGTTGTAACGTATCTATCTTTGTTAGCCATATTTCCAATCTCCTTTGTACTTTATCAATATTTCGCAATAATACGAACAGCTATTTTACTTACAATGTAAACACCATTCAGCATGTAACTCATCTGCTTCAATGGTATTTGTGATCCAAAAATAGTTGCCGTATTTATTATTATTATCAATTACCTTTTGCTTCAAATATCTTTCTTCTAGGTTTGGGCAAGTAGTCCTATGAATGATTGCTCTCTTTAATGGTTTGTCAGTGATGATGATGTACCCATTCTTTTGACCTTTTCGATAATTGTATTCTGAAATTGTCTTTATCTCCATACGACCCATTTCAAACAACCTCCCTGAACGAGTTTCTCTCCAATTGTAACATCCATGCATTTCCAATTACATTAAAACTTATTTTATCTTTCGAGATATTATTCTAGTCACTGCTCTTGTGCTTTTTAGAATGTTTTTGCTCCTGAATCATCCCACTCTTTGCAATGAAATTTAAAACTTTGCAATACGCGCAATTTAGTATTTATGCTGGTAAGATTATTATTTCGCTCATTTTCGCAGCACTCAAGAATGATTTCACATTATTTACATCTTCAACATTGATTAGTTCCTGCTTGGCACACTGCTCTTGAAACTCTCCTAGAACTTTAAAGATTCCCTTGGACTGTGTTTGAGAATCATTCTGATATTCCCCCAAAATCCTTAATTGCGAATTTTAACAACAAAAAGACCACTTCCCATCGGTTTATATAAACCTGGAAAGTAGTCGTGATGGATGATCCATTTTTAGCTACAACGCCTTTACTCTACACCTCAACCTGCCCCACGAACCGCTTCACCAGCTCGATAAACACCGGCTTGGTGCGGTTAGCAACAGCTACAACCTGCTCATGCGTCAGCGGTTCGAGCTCCTCGCCGATCGCCATGTCGGTGATACACGACATGCCGAGCACCTTGAGACCGGCGTGGCTCGCGGCGACCACTTCGCCGACGGTGGACATGCCGATGGCGTCGCCGCCCAGCTTGGCGAGCATTGTCAGCTCAGCTGGCGGCAAGTAATTCGGCCCCGTGATGCCGGCATAGACGCCGGACTGCACGCGGACGGATTCGCCGCGCTCTGCGCTCATCTGGTCGGCGATGGACTTGGCGAGCTCGCGGTAGCTGCGCGTATAGGCCTGCGACATGTCCGGGAAGCGAACGCCCAGCTCCGGATGATGGAGACCGATGAGCGGGTTGTCGCCCGTCATGTTGAGGTGATCCTCGATCAGCATCAGATCGCCAGCGGCAAAGCTCCGGTTCATGCCTCCCGCTGCGTTCGTGATGACCAGCGCCTGTACGCCTAACTGCTTCATCACATAGATCGGGAAAACGACTTTTTTCATCGAATAGCCTTCGTAATAATGAAAGCGCCCTTGCATCACGATGACAGACTTGCCTTCCAGCTCGCCAATAACGAATTGCCCGGCATGCCCTTCCACCGTCGATACCGGGAAATGCGGTACCCGGTCATAAGGGATCGTAATCGGGTTCTCGACTTGATGTGCCAAATCCCCCAGTCCCGAACCAAGCACCAGCCCGATTTGCAGCGGGCGCCGGCCGATCTGGTCACTAATCCATTGAGCGGCTTCTTGAATATGTTGAACGTAATTAAGTTCCAGGCTCATCTATGTAGCTCCCTTCTCAATCTAATGATCTGTGGATTTCCTCCAGATTACATCTGAGGAATAATGCCGAGGATCAGCTTCAAGAAGGTCTGTTTGACCCGATCCGTGGTTTCCATGACTTCTTCATGCGAGAGCGGTTGATCCAGGATGCCTGCCGCCATATTGCTGATGCAGGAGAAGCCCAGCACCTCGATACCGGCATGACGCGCCACCAGCACCTCGGATACCGTCGACATACCAACAGCATCGGCGCCGAGGGTACGTACCATGCGGATTTCAGCTGGTGTCTCATACGATGGACCGAGCAGCCCGATATATACACCCTCCTGCAGGGTCAAGCCCTGCTCTGCAGCCACGCGGTGCGCGACCTCGCGCAAACGACGGCTGTACGCTTCGGACATATCCGGGAAGCGAACACCCAGCTCGCTCAGGTTAGGCCCGATCAGCGGGTTACGGAACGTGAAGTTAATATGATCACGGATGACCATCAGATCGCCCGGTTTATACTCGGTATTGACGCCACCTGCGGCATTGGTCACCAGCAGCTTCTCAACACCGAGTTCTTTCATTACGCGGACCGGGAACGATACCGTATCCACACCGTAGCCCTCGTATATATGGAAGCGGCCCTTCATCAGCAGCACATGGCGGCCACCGACCGTTCCGAGCAATAGCTCTCCTGCATGTCCTTCTACCGTGGACACTGGGAAGTTCGGAATGTCTTCATAAGGAATCGTGACCGCATTCTCCACGAGATCGGCCAGAATACCGAGACCGGAGCCCAGGATCAAGGCGATTTCCGGTTTTGCGGGGTATTTCCCTTTGATAAAGGCTGCGGCTTTCTTAATGTTTGCCAATACGGATGCTTGTTCCATCTGTTCTCGTCTCCCTTCCTACTATAAAGCGTTAATCCCTTAGCGCAGCTGCGCCAAAAAGCTCTGTCCGTTCCCCGTAGATGCTACGCCGAAATTCTCAGCCACCGTAGCCCCGATATCCGCGAACGTGCCGCGAATCCCGAGCGAGCCAGGCTGCTTCAAAGACGGACTATACACCAGCAGCGGCACATATTCGCGGGTATGATCCGTGCCGTGATGAATCGGGTCATTACCATGATCCGCCGTCAGAATCAGCAGATCGTCGTCGCCGATCTCGGCCATGATCCGGGGGAGCCATTCGTCGAACTCGTTCAACGCAGATGCGTAACCAGCCGGATCGCGGCGATGCCCGTATAAGGAATCGAAATCGACCAGGTTGGTGAACACCATGCCCTTGAAAGGCTGCTTCAGCGCCTCAATCGTGCGCTCGATGCCATCCAGATTGCTCTTGGTCGGCGTACTATGGGTGACGCCCTCTCCGTCAAAAATATCGTTGATCTTGCCGATCGCGATGCTGTCGAGGCCAGTGTTCTTCAGCTTGTTCATCACCGTCTCAGCCGGCGGTTTCACCGCATAATCGTGGCGGTTTGGGGTCCGCTTGAATGCTCCCGGCTGTCCCACATAAGGACGGGCAATGACACGGCCGACGGCATACGGATCCTCCAGCGTCAGCCGACGGGCGATTTCACACGCACGATACAGCTCGTCCAGCGGAATGATCTCTTCATGAGCAGCTAGCTGGAACACGCTGTCGGCCGATGTGTATACGATCCAAGCACCGGTCTTCATCTGCTCCTCGCCCAGCTCATCGAGAATTTCCGTGCCGGAGGCCGGCTTATTGCCGATAACCTTGCGGCCAGTCTCTTGCTCGAAGCGCTCGATTAGCTCAGGCGGGAAGCCATCGGGAAATACGTTGAACGGAATGTCGACCTTCAGGCCCATGATCTCCCAATGGCCGGTCATCGTATCCTTGCCTACCGACACCTCGGCCATCTTGCCGAAGTAGCCCTCAGGCTTATCCGCCGGAGCAATCCCGGTAAGCTGGGCAATATTGCCCAGGCCCAGCTGCTGCAGATGCGGCAGATGGAGTGCGGGTACACGCTCCGCAATATGTCCCAGCGTATGTGCTCCGGCATCGCCGAAGCGCGGGGCGTCCGGAAGCTCTCCGATGCCTACGCTGTCAAGTACGATCAGACTGATTCGTTTGTAGTTCATGGGTTGGACCTCCTAACCTTCTCTCAAGCCTACGGCTATTATCGCAAAACAGGGGCGCTTTTGCAAAGCGCAATGACCGACAAGAAACCCGTTCCCCCTGGTCCGGGAACGGGCAAGTAGCGTCAAGATTCAATCCGGGCGCGCGGATGCGACCGATCGTATACATCCTTCATCTTGCTTCGGGTCAGCTGCGTGTAGATCTGGGTCGACGAAATATCCGCATGACCGAGCATTTCCTGTACGGAGCGCAGGTCCGCTCCGTTCTCGATCAGATGCGCCGCGAAGGAATGGCGCAGCGTATGCGGCGTGATCTCCTGATTGATCCCCGCCTCGCGGGCGTAGCGCTTCATGATTTTCCAGAACCCCTGCCGGGTCATCCGGGTGCCCAGATGGCTGAGGAACAAAGCGTTCTCCTGCTTGTCCTGCTTCAGAAGACCAGGGCGTACGGAGTCTATATAAGTCTGAGCCAGCCCGGAAGCAATCTGCCCGAGCGGCACGACCCGCTCCTTGCCCTTGCCCATACAGCGTATAAAGCCAAGGCCCGGATTCACGCTCTCCACATCGAGCGAGATCAGCTCGGATACCCGAATTCCCGTGGCATAGAGCATCTCCAGCATCACCTTATCCCGGAAGCCGCCTGTTGATGAGGCCAGTGGCGCATCCAGCAGCTTGCCAACCTCCTGTACGGACAACACCTGCGGAATCCGTTTCTCCAGCTTGGGGGTTTCCATATGTATAGACGGATCGTGGTCAATCCGCCGCACGCGAACCATGAATTGATAAAAACGCCGGATCGAAATCACTGTGCGGGTCACCGTGGCGGTAGCACGGCCCTTCTGCTTGAGACTGAGTAAATAGCCGGTAATGCTGGCTTTGCCCGTCTCGCTCCAGGCGACCACACCCGATTGCTCCAGATAGTCCAGATACTGCAGGATATCGCGCTCGTACGAATCGAGCGTATTGGGAGACAATCCGCGCTCCTCAGTCAAAAATGTTTTAAATGCCTGCAAGTCCTCTCTCATGAACGAATCCCCTTTAAGTTGTGACAAAAGCGGCCTTTGTCATAGTTCCACATCAAGGGGCCGTATTCCTGCCGAACAGACTCCCGATTCGGGAATTATTCGGAAACCATCATGGAAAAGTCATGTAACGGCGGTTATTCGCCGATCCAGTAAAACAGCCTTAGCCGGTCCCCCATGCCCTGCGGATTGGCCACGATGGCCGATTCACTCTGGAACACCTTGACAGCCCTTCCGTTCGGCACCTTATGCCGCTGTACAGGCTCCAGAAACGATGCAACAACGATCAGCAGGTGATACAGCGCAAATGTACACACGGCGAACAGCAGCACAAACCGGAGGCGGGCCAGCCATTTTCCGGCACGGATATGGATGATCATTGCAGTCTCACTCCTCCCGGGAGGTTCTTGCCGGGGTCCCACTTCCTCTTCTCGGACAAGGAGAAGCAGGGTGACCCTCACCAGCATTACCTGCCCCTGATTCGGGGAACCAGAGCCGCTGTTTCTTCAAGAAAACAGGGCTTCGCTCCTAAGAGTAGACTATGAGCCGGGCACGCCAAATATGTTGACAAGTTGTCTGTCTTGCTGTCTCTAGCTAATCGGCAGCAGGGAATCAAGCCCCGTGTATGGAAGCCCTACGGCTTCGGCCACAGCTGCATGGGTGACATGGCCCTGGTAAGTATTGACACCAAGCTTGAGCGGAAGGTTGCCGTACAGCGCACGCGTCACTCCCTTGCCCGCCAGCTCCATAGCGTACGTAATGGTCACATTCGTCAGGGCCAGCGTCGAAGTGCGGGGCACCGCACCAGGCATATTGGCAACCGCATAATGAATAACCCCATACTTTTGATAGGTCGGCTCGCTATGGGTTGTGACCCGGTCTACCGTCTCAATCGAGCCTCCTTGATCTACCGCTACATCTACGATCACGGCCCCAGGCTTCATGGTCTTAACCATACCCTCGGTCACAAGCTTGGGGGCCTTAGCTCCGGGAATCAGGACGGCACCGATCAGCAAATCTGCCTTCTGCACCGCATTGGCGATGTTGTAGGGGTTGGACATCAGCGTGCGGAGCCGTCCGTGGAACACATCGTCCAGATAGCGGAGCCGTTCGGCATTCCGTTCGATCACTACCACATTGGCGCCCATCCCGAGTGCGATCTTGGCTGCATTGGTACCTACGATGCCCCCGCCCAGAATAATCACATCCGCCGGCGGAACGCCGGGAACGCCCCCAAGCAAAATCCCCCGCCCGCCATAAAATTGCTCCAGGAATTGTGCCCCGACCTGTACGGACATGCGTCCGGCTACCTCGCTCATCGGCGTTAGCAGCGGCAAGCCGCCGCTGGGAAGCTGGATCGTCTCATAGGCGATTGAGGTCACCCGGCTGCGGACGAGCGCCTCAGTTAGCTTCGTTTCCGCTGCGAGGTGCAGGTAGGTGAACAGCGTAAGCCCTTCGCGGAAGTAGACGTACTCGGCTTCCAGCGGCTCCTTTACCTTCATGACCATCTCGGCTCTAGCCCAGACCTCTGCTGCATCGTCGATCAAGGTGGCACCTTCCTTAGCGTATTCATCATCCAAGAAGCCGCTCCCTGCGCCGGCTCCCTTCTCGATCAGAATCTCATGCCCGGCAGCCGTCAGCATCGCAGTACCTCCGGGCGTTAGAGCAATCCGGTTTTCATTGTTTTTGATTTCCTTGGGCACTCCAATAATCATCAAGGTTCGCCTCCTGCACGTAAACTGTTTATTTGCTTTAGGTTTAGCCGAATCGCCTGAATTCATGAGAAGGAATGCAAAAAACCTCCTACTCGCCAAGTGGCAAAGCCGAAGGTTTCCTCATTTACGATTTGTTGTTTTTTTCCCTGCAACGGTGGCAGATGCCCTGGAAGTCCAGCCGGTGATCCAACACGTGGAACCCGTACTCGCGCTCAAGCCGCTCTTCGAGCTCGCCGAGCCAATCCTCCATGATCTCATCTACAGTCCCGCACTGCACGCAGATCAAGTGATGATGATGGTGGTGACTGTTGTCACTGCGAAGATCGTAACGGGCAACGCCGTCGCCGAAATTCATCTTCTCCACCACATGCAGCTCACTTAGCAGTTCCAAGGTCCGGTATACGGTAGCAAGTCCGATCTCGGGCGCTTTGTCCTTGACCAGCATAAAGACATCCTCAGCACTCAAATGATCTTCTTCGTTCTCCAAAAGAACACGTACAGTTGCTTCGCGTTGGGGTGTAAGCTTGTAACCCTGCGACTGCAGTTGTTGTTTGATTTTTTCAATGCGAGATTCCATGCTCCTCCCCCTACGGCTGCCATCAATCCGCTTAGGCTGCCTGTTCATGGCGCGGATTCGCGAAAAGTAACGTCATGGTACCATTATAGGAGAGAAAATGGAAGAAAGTCAAACGTTTTACGCCGCTCCAAGCGTCACGAGCATCGGAGTCACCCACTTCATCATCGCAGGCGACATATAAGCTTCGAATAGAGCCACTCCGACCAGCAGCACGCCGGAGGCCAGCGTTACGCCGGATAAGCGCATCAGCGGCTCGAAGAGCTCGCCTTTTTTTTGGATAAACCGGTTTTTCACCAAATGCAGCGTAAAGGAGACGGCTGTGACACTGCAGATGATAAACACAGGAATGACGATCAGATTCTGCGGCACGATCGAGACGAGCGAGAACAGCAGTCCCTTCCACGACATCGTACCGACCATGTATCCCACTGAAAATCCGATGAGCACACCCTTCAGAAAATCGAGAATCAAAATAAGCGGAAGTCCAATCACCGATATGCCAAGCAGCCAAATGATCAGCACCCACTTCATATGGAGAGCCAGCGTATCACGGAATGAGGCAGATACATCACCCGAAAGCGCCCCCTGATCTACGATGGAGAAGAAATTGCTTAAATACCGGGTAATCTCCTGCTTCTGCTCCAGCGACAGTGCACCTACCATCACCGCGCCGAACACGACTCCCGTTACGAAAATGACGCCGATGAACACATACAGCGGCAGATGTTCCTTCCAGTACTGCTCAAGCGATCGGTTATGCGCCATGCTGCCAAGCCCCCCTTGTCCGGTTAGTACAACCTATGCGGACAAGAGAGAAGTTATGACTTCTCGTGGCTCAGACGTTCCGGTCCACCTTGCCGTATTTCCCGCCGCCGCCCGTCTGCAGTTCCAGTGTGCCTTGGCGGGCAGCCAGCAGATACCCGGCAATGGTCTCTCCCGCGGCCTCAGTGAGCGCCTCGAAGGGTGCACCGTGCAGCAGGTCCATCTCGGTGCCGAAGCGGTCCAGCAGACGGTTCAGCAGCTTCGGCCCGAGTCCGGGGATAAACTCCAGGGGCACCTGGTACACATAAGGTGGCCTGCTCGCGGGGACAACAGGCTGCTCGCGGTCAGCAATAGACAGGATGCGGTCCATGACCCCGCGGACAATCTTGGGGCTGCCGCAATACAGACAGCGCTCGACGACGGAAGCGTCCTGCTCATCCAAGATCGACTCGCATGCCGCACAATAGGTGCGGTGGTACTTGCCGAGCCGGGGATTCAGCCCATAGTTGGCCAGCACCTTCCGGCCGTCCTCTCCTGCCAGTGCGCGCTGGAGCTCTGCAAAGGTTGGCTCAGCCAGCTGAAGCTTATTGTACTCCCTGCCGATCTTGGGCAGCGAATGGGCATCGGAATTGGTTAGGAAGGTATAGCGGTCCAGCTCTGAGATCAGACCGGCCATCTCGGAATCTGCGCTAAGCCCGAGCTCGACTGCTGCGATGCCCTCTAGGTCGAGCATCTCGGACATACGCGCACAGCTGCTGCCGTAGATGCTCTTGTGTGGGGTAAAAATATGGGCGGGGATGAGCAGCCCTCCCCGAGCAAGCACCTCCTGCTGCAGCTCGCGAGCCGTCACGTAGAGCCGCTGCGAGCTGAGCTGCACATTCTTCATATGCTTGCGCAGCCAATCTGTGAACGCACGCATATCGTCCAGGCCGGGCAGATAAGCGATCAGATGGGCGGGGCGTAAGCCTGGATCCCGCACTTCCAGCTCGCAGCCGAGCAGCACGGTCGTCTGGCCGTAGCGGATACCGCCCCCTGCCAGCTCCTCCATCTCTCCGGTATCGAGATAGTGAAGCATCTCGCGCTGTACACCTGGAGAATGGCAGTCGATGATGCCGACGATATCCATGCCTTTGCGCTGAGAGGCTTCACGGGCGATATTATAGAAGGTCAGATTGTTTGCAGAGCTGATCTTGACGGCTTCTCCCGCCTCTGTACGTCCGATATGAATATGCAGATCAGCATAGTAGGCATGCAGGCTCATCTTATTCGAAGGACCCGGTCAGCCCGTATAGATTCCAGGCATACACAGCTAAGATCGTCTTCGCATCGCTGATCCGCTGCTCACGGATCAGGGCCTTGGCTTCGTCCAGCGTGATGCCCCACACTTCCAGGAACTCGTCCTCGTCGGGCCTAGCTTCTCCTCCGTTCAGTTCCTCGGCCACATACAGATGAAGCAGCTCGTCGGCAAAGCCCGGCGATGTATAGAATGACGCCACGTGACGAATCGAGCCGGCCGTATAGCCGGTCTCCTCCTGAAGCTCCCGGCGGGCGGCCTCTAGCGGGTCCTCGCCGCTATCCAGCTTACCTGCGGGAATTTCGATCTGGCTTTTCTCCAGCGGCTTGCGGTACTGCTCCACGACGATCATCTTATGATCCACCGTTAACGCGAGCACAGCGACTGCCCCGGGATGCTTGACGATTTCACGGGTCGCTTCGCCTCCGTCAGGCAGCCGGACCGTATCCACTTGCAGGCTGATGATTTTTCCTTCAAATATAGGCTGAGTGGACAAAGTCACTTCTTCGAATTTTTTGTGGGACTGGGATGACAAGATAGATTCCTCTCTTCCGGGCAAGGGTAATAGTTGCTATACCTCCACTGTACCCCAAGACGACCATCGGGGTCAAAAGCAGCCAGTCATAATCGCCGGGAACCTTGCATAGCTTGTACTATAAAACTATGAAAGCCGGGTGACGCCAAATGAAGGTTTATGCAGCCGATCGTCAGTTACGCTTAGTGGGAAAGGGATGGGAAATCCGCCGCTACTTGCAGAAGATGGCAGGGCAGGCTGACTCGCAAACGAGGCTGACTGATTACCTGATGGACCATATGATCAAGCCGACCCGGACACGCAGGCAAAAATCCGTCAAACGCTGGGCCAGGCTTTATTCGTCCCTGGGTCTTGCGCGCCGGGTAAGATAACGGTCAACCACAAGCGAGACCGCCGTACATACAGCCTGGAAGAAAGCAGGCTCCTCATGCAGATCCCGGCCCATCGTCGTGATGGGCTTCCCATATGCGGACAACGCCTGCTCAATATCACCCATATCGGGTGGCTTTAGCCAGCGCACATC
The DNA here is from genome assembly GCF_038070315.1 of Paenibacillus filicis. Lineage (NCBI taxonomy): Bacteria > Bacillati > Bacillota > Bacilli > Caryophanales > Paenibacillaceae > Paenibacillus > Paenibacillus filicis. The sequence goes on from NZ_JBBPCC010000002.1 coordinate 526,215, forward strand.
ATGCCGCAGCCCAAGCCCCGCCTCAGCGGCCTGAGCCTGCAGCATGCAGAGGGCTTCGCTGCCCTCCAGCAGCGGCAGCGGCACGACGGCACGCGCCAGCGCAGCCGGGCCCAGGACAGCAAGCGTGTGCGCGCTGATCCCGCGGTGACGTTCCCGCGCGTCGGCGAAGCCGATCCGCGGCACCAGCACCGGCACGCCGCCCAGCGCATGCACAGCATTGATCAGCTCAGCGGCTTCCATCCCGCTGAAGCCATACACCGTGCCGGTGCCGGCCATGCCCGGACCCATCGCAGCTAGGATCAGCTCGGCGCCCAGCGCATGCCGAGCCGCCAAGAGAGCGGTGTATTTATTCACCGCTTCCAGCTCTCCGCCATAAGCGTGACCGAACGTCACGCTGCCATGAAGCCAGCCAAGCTCGCGCAATCGGGCGACGTGGCGGCTAATGCCGAGCGGCAGGGCTCCTCCGTCGCTCATCACGTAGATCAGCCGCAGAGGCAGAGCTGAGCTCTCGGCTCCCTTATACAAGCCTTCCGCATGGCAGGGGAGTGCTTTTTTTGCATGTTCATCTCCGGCGGCACGGTCTGCTTTCAGTTGATCTTTGCACGTCGCACCTTCTCGAGTCACTCGCGAACGCTCATGCTCGGCACTGCCCACCGTCTGCACATGCTGCAGCCAGGCAGCAGCAACCGGCAGCATGCTGTGCAGCTCCCCGATCAGCACCGGCATGCCTTCCAGCGACCCGGCTTCCCGCAGAGCCTCGTGATGAGGACTATCCGCTTCCTCCGCAGCCAGAACAGCCCGTTGAACCGCCGTATAGCGCAGCTTCATGACATGCCCGGGGCCCGGCATGGACGCCACCCTCATGACTGCGTCAAATTCATCCAGAGCATGGGCGGGCCATACAGCCAGCACGAAGTGATACCCTCCCGTACCGAGACCAAGCCGGACAGCCGTCGTATTCAGCAGCACGCGGTCCTGCAGCATCAGAGGCGGGAGGCTGGACAGATCATGCCAAGCAAGCGCCTGACCCTGCTCTTCACCCTCTGAGAGCTGTACGAGGACCTCCTGCATGCCGCCCGTGCTGCCCGCAAGCTGCACGACGATCCCCCACTGTCTGTGAATTGCCATCGCTAGGCCCCCTCTGCTCCGGCTTTCGTCTTCGTCCAATCTGCTATTCATGACACCCTGCCTTTGATATGTAAGCTCGGTCCTGCTAGCTTTCCGATGCGAAAGCCTCCGTATAGGTGCGTTGCTGCAACTATTTCTCCTGCAGGCCGAAAAACAAAAAAACGCCCCATACCTAAGTATGCGGCGACCCTCCGTCTAACTTCACCCGCATGCCGTCCGCTTCTCTCTAGAGGTATGCGGACGACATCCGGATTATCCCTGGCAGGACTAAAGACTTGTATTAAGCCTCTTGGGCAACCTGCTTGACGATGGCGACGACAGCTTCCGTTGTCTTCACCAGATCGGAGATGGCAATGCGTTCTTTCGTTGTATGAATGTCCAGGTATCCGACGGCCAGGTTAACGGTCGGAATGCCGAAGCCGTTGAACACATTGGCGTCACTGCCCCCGCCGGAATGGAAGGTCCGAGGCGTGCAGCCGACACTCTCCAGCGCCTTCATCGCCAGCTTGACGACCGGCGCCGTTTCATCGTACATATAGGCCGGGTAGATGATTTCGCTTTGGAAATCCAGCTTGGCTCCCATTTCATCCGCCGCGCTTTGGCAAGCCTCGCGCATGCTCTCCACCTGCTCATCCATCCGTTTTTGCGTCAGACTGCGGGCTTCCGCTTCCAGCTTAACCCGTTCGACTACGATGTTCGTAGCACCCTCGACACCGCCCTCGAACCGGCCGATGTTGGCGGTCGTTTCCTTGTCGATACGGCCGAGCTTCATACGCGAGATGGCCTTGCTAGCCACCGTAATCGCGCTCACGCCATCCTCCGGATTGACACCGGCATGTGCCGAGCGGCCCCAGAACGTAATGTTAATTTTGGATTGGGTCGGAGCTGCGACCGCGATATCCCCGATCGTTCCGTTCGAATCAAGCGCGTAGCCGAAGTCTGCATCCAGCTTGGACGCATCCATCGCCCGCGATCCCTTGAGGCCCGATTCCTCGCCCGCCGTGATGGCGAATTGAATCTGTCCATACTCCGTGCCGGTCTCCTGAAGCACCCGGATCGCTTCTAGCATCGCGGCAAGTCCTGCCTTGTCGTCGCTGCCTAGAATAGTCGTCCCGTCGCTTCGGATGTAGCCATCCTCTCCGATCTGAGGCTTGATCCCCTTGCCCGGTGTTACCGTATCCATGTGCGAGGTGAAGAACAGCTTGGGCAGCGGCTTGCCTGATTTGGACGTAGCTGGTAAGGTAAAGAACAGGTTGTTGGAGCCGTGTCCTGTCTTGGCCGCTGAATCATCCTCTTCGACTGTTAAACCGTAGGAGGTGAATTTTTGCTTCAACACCTTGCTAATTTCCTGTTCGTATTTGGTCTCGCTATCGATCTGTACCAGTTCCAAAAATTCAGCGACTAATCGATTTTGCTGGATCATGACTTTCCTCCTATGTACGAATTGAGTTAATATAGTGTTATGAGTATGCCCAGAAAAGGAGCTGAATCACTTGCAGAACAAAGTCATTTTTAAAATCGTCGTTTATGTTACCCTTATCGTCATGGTGTTGTCAACCGTGCTCCTGACCGTCAGCAGTCTTCTGTAAGCCGCCCCCGGGTGGCTTCTTTTTTTGCCGTCAGAATTGGCCGCACCGATCCGCCTCCCTGAAGTGACAGCAAGCGGATCGACTGCAGCTTACCTCTGTTAAACGCTTAGTACAGCTTGGTCTCCTGGTTGAAGCTCTCGAGGTTCTCCTTCACCCGCTGCAGGAAACGGCCGCACACGATACCGTCCAGAATCCGGTGGTCCAGCGACAGGCAGAGATTGACCATCGAGCGGACCGCGATCATATCCTGGATGACGACTGGCCGCTTCACGATCGATTCGAAGGACAGAATAGCCGCCTGCGGATAGTTAATGACCGGATAAGACAGGATCGATCCGAACGAGCCGGTATTGTTCACCGTGAAGGTGCCCCCCTGCATCTCGTCCAGCGTCAGCTTGCCGGTCCGCGCCCGCTTCGTCAAGCCGTCGATTTCCCGCGCAAGTCCCGCAATATTGAGCTGATCGGCCTTCTTGATCACCGGTGTCACGAGGAAATCCTCCGTGCCGACCGCCAGCGAGATGTTAATGTCCCGCTTCACGATAATTTTGTCGGTCGCCCAGACGGAATTCATGATCGGATAATCCTTGATCGCATTCACGACCGCCTTCAGCAGGAACGCTAGATAAGTCAGGTTGATGCCTTCCTCGCGCATGAACTCGCCCTTGAGCTTGTTACGCAGCATAACCAGATTCGTGACGTCTACCTCAATCATCGTCCAGGCATGCGGGATCTCCGATTTACTTTGCTTCATCTTGCTTGCGATGGCGTTGCGGATCGGCGTTACGTCCACGAGATATTCGCCGCGTCCGAACTGCTGGCCCTCAACCTCGATGTTAGGCAGCGGAGGGCTTTCCGATAGATGCAGACCGCTGGAGCGGACCGGCATCTTCGGCGGATTCGGGATAAAGACGCCCTCGTCCGCAGCGGCCTGCGCCACAGCCCGGTTGGTATCCGCCACAGATGCGGACGGCGCTTGCGCCGGCGCGCTAGGTCGCGTCCCGCCGCTTGCCGCGTAAGCCTCCACGTCCTTGCGGGTAATCCGCCCGCCCAGACCGGTGCCCGGCACCTGCTCGAGATCGATGCGGTGCTCGGCGGCCAGCTTCAGCACCGCCGGCGAGTAGCGTCCGCTCATCGCAGCTCCGCCGGTGGCAGCAACCGCTGCAGGCGCCTGCGCATAGCCGCCCGCTCCCTGCTGCAGGCTTGCATCTTGCGGTTCCTGGCCTGCGGCCGTTCCGCGTTCCTGGATGATGCAGATGGCCTCGCCGACTGCTGCCGTCGCTCCATCCGGGACGAGCAGTTCAACCAGTGTCCCTTCTATCGGAGACGGCATTTCTACCGTGATTTTCTCAGTAATAAGCTCGCACAGCACATCGTACTGCTCGATATAATCTCCCGGCTTCTTCAGCCACTTGCCGATGGTCGCCGAGACCAGACTTTCGGCCAAATGCGGAACCTTGACCTCAGTCCCTATCGTTCTGTCACCCATTTGACTTCTCCTCCCAAAGCATCGGCGGCTCAGGCTTTGTTAGGTACAAAGCCAAGCCGCCCTATAAGCGGCCCTCTAGCCGCAATGCTATTGATCTAGAATAAAGCGAGCTTGCGCATCGCTTCCTTGATTTTGTCGGTGTTCAGCAGGTAAAACTTCTCCATAACCGGGTTCATCCCAACCGCTGGCGTATCCGGTCCGCATAGACGCATGATCGGAGCGTCGAGATCGAACAGCATCTCCTCCGCGATCAGAGCGGAAATCTCCCCGCCCACGCCTCCTGTTTTATTGGCTTCATGGACGACAAGCACCTTGCCCGTCTTGGCTGCGGCCTCGAGCACGGCTTCCTTGTCCAGCGGCTGAATCGTCCGCAGATCGAGAATATGCGCGCTGATCCCCTCGGCTGTCAGCTGCTCGGCTGCCTGCAGGGCATACTGTACGGTAATGCCATAGGAGATCACCGTAATATCTGTACCTTCACGCTTCACCTCGGCTTTACCGATCGGTACGATATAATCCTCGTCCGGCACTTCGCCGGTGATGCTGAGGTAACATTTTTTATGTTCAAAGTATAAGACCGGATCTTCATCGCGAATCGCTGCCTTCAGCAGCCCCTTCGCATCATAGGGATTCGAGGGAGCGACAATCTTCAAGCCTGGAATCCCGAAAAACACGCCTTCCGGGCATTGGGAATGATACAAAGCTCCGCCCCCGGTAGCTCCGTACGGTGCCCGGATTACGATCGGACAGTTCCAGTCGTTGTTGGAGCGGTACCGGATCAAGGCAGCCTCGCTGATGATCTGATTGGTTGCCGGGAACATGAAATCTGCATACTGCATCTCAGCTACCGGCCGCATCCCGTACATGGCTGCGCCGATCGCGACACCCGCTATCGCGGATTCCGCCAACGGAGTGTCCATCACCCGCTCCTCGCCGAACTGGTCATACAGTCCCTTGGTCGCATTCAGCACGCCGCCCTTCTTGCCGACATCCTCACCCAGCACGAACACATGCTCATCGCGCTCCATCTCTTCCTTCATTGCCGTCCGAATTGCTTCGAGATACGTAATAACCGCCATTACGCCAGACCTCCCTGATCACCGTATACATGAAGCAGCGTATCCTCGGGTGCAGGATGCGGCGCTTTCTCCGCGTAATCCGTCGCTTCCGTCAATTCCTGCTTGATCTGTGCGGCGAGCTCGGCATCCTGCTCCTCCGACCAGATGCCGTTATCGATGAGGTAGCTGCGGAAGCGGGGAATTCCGTCGAGTCCCCGGTTCTCTTCCACTTCCTCCTTGGTCCGGTACAACAGATCGTTGTCGGACGTCGAGTGCGGAGGCACACGGTACATGACAGCCTCAATCAGCGTAGGACCCTCGCCGCGCAGCGCGCGCTCTCTGGCTTCCTTCACTACGCGGTACACCTCCAGCGCATCCCGTCCATCTACCTTGACGCCGGGGAAGCCATAACCCAGCGCCCGCTCGGCAATACTTCCGGCCGTCTGCTTGGACAACGGAACCGAGATGGCATACTGGTTGTTCTCGCACATGAAAATAACCGGCAGCTTGTGGACGCCCGCAAAGTTGCAGCCCTCATGAAAATCTCCCTGGTTACTGGACCCGTCGCCGAAGGTCACGAACGATACAAAGTCCTTCCGCTTCATCTTCGCACCGAGTGCGAATCCGACAGCATGCGGCACCTGCGTCGTAACCGGGCTGGAGCCCGTCACGATGTTCAGTCGCTTGGCGCCGAAGTGGCCGGGAAGCTGACGGCCGCCGCTGTTCGGGTCCTCAGCCTTGAGGAATACGGACAGCAGCAGCTCGCGCAGCGTCATCCCTACGCTGAGGACGAAGCCGTAGTCGCGGTAGTAGGGAAGGAAATAATCCTTCCCCTTCTCCAGCGCGAAGGCTGCTGCAACTTGTGCCGTCTCCTGGCCGATACCCGAAACGTGAAATGCAATCTTGCCGGACCGCTGCAACAGGAAACAACGCTCGTCGAACATGCGCGCCTTCAGCATGTATGTATACATCTCGATGACTTGTTGATCTGTCAGCCCGAGCTGTTGATGCTTGAGTCTTTGTCCGATGGACATGGGGCAACCGCCTCCTTGATGATGTCGATTGCTCTAATCAGCAGAGCCGAATCTTCTACAGCGTCAAGCACTGTATATAGCAGCTATTCTTATTACCTGGTGCTAATACTTGACGCTATATGTATATTATAATCGGATTCGGTTATGAACACAATTTTTACTTGGGGTCATGCCGCGGATTTTATTTAAAAATTGATCGATTTGCCGTCGACCGCCAGCATCGCTTCCCCCAGAAGCTCCGACAACGTCGGATGCGGGTGGATCGTTTGTCCGACCTCCCATGGAGTGGCTTGCAGGAGCTGAGCCAGAGCCGCTTCGGAGATATAATCGGTCACATGCGCACCGATCATATGCACGCCCAGGATGTCCCCGCTCTCTTCATCGGCGACTACCTTCACGAAGCCGTCCGTTTCCCCCAGCACCTGGGCTTTGCCCAATCCTTGAAAGGACAGCTTGGCCGTCTTCACCTTGCGCCCTTGATCCTTGGCTTGTCCTTCGGTGAAGCCGATGCTTGCAATCTCCGGCCTCGAGTAGACGCACCGCGGTACCTGATGGGCCTCTGTATGATGGGGCGTCTGTCCGCTGCCATGCTCCGCTGCCGCAATCCCTTCATGAGCGGCCGCATGAGCGAGCTGCAAGCCTCCGATGCAGTCGCCGACGGCATAAATATGTGACTCGGCCGTCTGCATGTTCGTATTGACCTTAATGAATCCGGCCTCCACCTTGACATCCGTGGCGTGCAGACCAATGTCCTCGATATTGGCTTGCCGGCCGACGCAGACGAGCGCAACCTGCGCAGTCAGCTCCTCGAGCTCCTCCCGCCGTTTCACCGTAAGCCGGATACTGCCCGATTCCCGTACAACCGAATCCGTCTGAACGGCGGCACCGGTACGGATCGTTACTCCGCGCTTCTTCAGCAGACGCTCCAGTTCACGGGACACTTCCTCGTCCTCGGCAGGCAGCAGACGCTGAGCGAATTCCACGATCGTAACCTGAACGCCGAAATCGTTCAACAAAGAAGCCCACTCGACGCCGATCACCCCGCCGCCGATAATGATGGCCGACTCGGGCAATTGCTCCATCCGGAGCGCTTCGTCGCTGTTCAATACTGTGATGCCATCTGTCTCAAGTCCCGGTAGAGACCGCGGACGCGAGCCTGTCGCAATGATCAGCTTGTCTGGCACAAGACTCAGAATCTCGCCGTCCTCCTGCTCGACCGATACGGTTCCGCTGCGCGGGGAAAAGATAGAGGGACCGATAATTCTGCCCTTGCCGTGGAATACAGTAATTTTATTTTTCTTCATCAAGTATTGTACACCTTGATACAATTGCTCGACGATAGCCTGTTTGCGGGTTGAGACCTTCTTGTAATCGACGCGGACGGAATCCGTCTCGATGCCGAACCGCTCGCTTTCTTTCATCACGGCGAACAGCTCCGCGCTGCGCAGCAAAGCCTTGCTCGGAATACATCCGCGATGTAGACATGTTCCTCCTAGCTTGTCCTGCTCCACAATAGCAACGGTCCTGCCAAGCTGGGAAGCCCGGATAGCGGCTGAATATCCGCCAATTCCGCCCCCCAGTACGATCGTATCAAATGTTTGTGACAACGCGAACCCTCCCTGCTTCTACTTCCTAATTTTGATGATTCCTATATTGTAACCCTATTGACCCGCGGAAATATAGTCCATTTTGTGAAATGGCATGAATTCCTGCCCGGAATATGATAACGTAAGAAGCAAAACTAGCATTCGCCGTTCTGAAGGAGCTGCTCATGAAACCCGTCATACAACGATTCATCGCGATGCTGCTGCTCGTGATTCCCGGCCTGATGGCCACCTACGGGTTCTTGTCCATGAAGGACGCCTGGTTCGCCCAATTCGAGACAGCCGGCGGAAGCATCCTCTGGGGGAAGCTGCTGCTCGGATTCGTCCTATTCGGACTGGGCGTAGCGTTTATCGGGGGCTGGACGTTTTTCCGCGACCGCAAGCGCAATTATGTCGCTCCACGCTTCCGCAAGAAACCCAAAAAAAGGAAGGCCTGAACATCAGGAGCTGCCGTCGAACATGGAATCCAAGACAAAGAGGCGCTCCGGCTGGGAGTGCCTTTTGGGTCTTGCGGTCTGATACCCGCTTGCTGCCACTTTAGTCAAGCCCGTTCTCTCGGGCGTCCGAACTCGTCCAGCCAGTTCAGCAGCCGGTTGCGCTCAATGACCGCCGTCAGCGAGTAACGCAGCGTGTACAGATGAAGCAGCAGCAAGACGAGACAGAAGAGCCCTTGGTACAACGGGGACGCTGCCAGGGTGACGGCGGTCCCTGCCGTGAAGCCGAGCAGGTTGGCTCCGGTATCTCCGAGCATTAGCCGGCGGCGCAGATCGGGGAGCAGCAGTACACCGGCCCCGATGGTGACAGGCCATAGGCCTGCGAGCCATAGCCCGTTCTCCTGAATCCCAGCCCCTCCCTTGGCGGCATAGGCCACGGCAGAAGCGAGGATCAGCAACAGGAACGATTTGCCTGCCCGTCCCGGGCGCACATCCAGCAGGTTGACCGCATTGGTCGCCAGCATGATTAGCAGCGCCTGCATGGGGATCAGCAGTAGCGGCCGGGAGCCGCCTACCGCTTGGGGCAGCAGAAGCAGCAGCGCTCCGCCACCCGCAGCGGCAATCTTGCATAGGCCTGTTGTCAGACTGCGGGAGCGGAGCCATCCGCCGAGATGTGCGGTCAGACCCTTGATATGCCGTTGGCCGATCAAGTCGTCCAGCAGGCCTGCCGCAGCGACAGCTGAGGCCGCCACCACGAAATCCGCAGCCTGACCCAATTCCTGTGCAGAGAGCAGGCTACGCCCGGCTGCATAACCTGCAACCATCAGCCCCCACAGCACCAGGCCCGCTGCCGTCGGAACGGGCTCGCCCTTGTAGTTCACATCGGTCAAGTCATGCTGACGGGCGAAACGGAGGAATACCGGTACAGCCCACAGCTCGGTAAGAGCTCCGGACACGGCGAGTATAGACGTGAACATCCAGATCCCGCCTCCCGCACCGGCGGTCAAGCTCAGCATACCGGCTTTCTCCAGCATTGCCACAGCACACGTCCGACCGACCAGAACTGCCTTCCCCGGTGCAGCCAGCCTGACCAGTTGCGCTTCGTCTCTCTATGCATGAACGGGACCTCCGTTTCCATGACGGAAAAGCCCAGCTTAAGCAGATCGACCAGCATCCCTACCTCGACCCCGAATCCTCCATAATGCCGCTTCAGCGCCTGCAAGGCATCTCTGCGAACTGCCCGTTGTCCGGATAACGGAGACACTGGTTCACAGCCTGTCAGCAGCCGCACCCCTCGGGCTGCCAAGCCCCGAACAAAACCGAAGCCGCCCGATCCCGGCGAGGACGACCATCTTGCAATGACCATATCCGCCTCTCTCCTAAGAACGGGAGCCAGCAGATGCGGGTAATGTTTGGCCGACAGTCCGAGATCGGCATCGAGGAAGAGCAGCGTATCTCCGGCGGCCACTCGCCAGCCGGACTCCAGCGCAGCTCCCTTGCCCATTCTCCGAGAATGCCTGACGACCTTGTCTGCCCAGGAAACAGCCGATTCTGCTGTCTGGTCCCAGGACCCATCATCCACCACGATCACTTCATACGCCAGTGCAGCAAAATCCGGCAGAGCCCTGCTGCGGGACATCTCCTTACGGATCGCCTTCAGGGTAACCGGCAGCCGCTGAGCTTCATTCCAGGCCGGTATAATAATCGAAACCGTGGCTTTTGTCATTTTGCTTTCCCTTCCCTCGCTCGCTTAATGAAAGTAACGAAGCGCCTTCCATACTGCTATGGCCCGTCCTGGCCAGCCTGATTTCCCGGGCCCGGCCGGATGCGGGCCCGAAAGCAGCCTGCTGATTCCTCTGGCGTCTACCAGCCTGCTTCCGACCTTCATCCTGACAAGCCAGGAGCTGCCCATCCCCGGTCTTCCTTTCTCCAGATAATCCTGCATGTGAGAATGCAACCCCACCCCAACGATCGACTCACACCCTCCGTCATAGGCCAGCAGCAGCGCGGCATCTTCACTCGTTCCGCCCGCATACAGCACTTCGGTCTCTGCCGCAACGTCAAGCGCTTGCAGACGGGCAAGCCCTGGCGCCTGGCCGTTGCGATAGCCATGTACGATCAACCGGGCTCCGCAAGCGAGCGCCCTGTCGGATACACTGTCCATGTCTCCGACAATAAGATCGGGCATCCACCCCGTCTCCAGCAAGGCGTCCGCCCCTCCGTCTACACCGATCAGCACAGGACGCTGCCGCTTTATATAGGGCTTCAGCGCCTGCAAGTCATCCCGGTACCCGGGTCCTCTGGCTACAATCACAACAGACCTGCCTGCTAAATTCGTATGGAAAACCAGGCGATCCACCTGGACAGGCTTCAGCCAAATCTCCTTCTCCGAACTTGCATAATCCAGCGTATTCTCTATAAACCGTGAAAGCCTCGTAGCCTCCCCATCGATGGCCAGACGGTTCTTAGCCTGCCAGTTGCCCCGGGTAAATCTTCTGCAGGGCACCCAGCTCGTCCCAAGATCGATGCCCTGCCCCGACACTCTGGCCATCCCTCCCCCGTCCAAGAGCCCGAACGCTTCGGGGACCGTCTCGACAAGCGGTATTCCGGCATCCAGCAATTTCAGCGGCGCGGCCGTCGGGAACTCCCCGGTCATCGTCACTCCGGCATTTACAACTGCCGCCGCTCTGGCTGCAATCAGCCCTTCTACCGCCAGATCATCCAGATTATCATGGGCGATGACGGCGATGGACCCGGCCTTCAGCCGGTGTATCAACCGTTTGGTACTTCGGTCCGCCTGGATTCTTCCCCGAATCCAGATCGGCTGATCGTCGAGAACTGACTTCATAACAAGCACCTGCCTCTTTAAGGGAAAGGCTACTGCATACCTGCGGCAAAAGCATCCAGCGCCTGCTGTACCCGGGTTGCTCCCTGTGACAGGATATGTCCGCTGCCTACAGCTGCCGCGACGGCGGAGGCTTCCAGAATTTCCTGCTTCGTCGCTCCTTGCGCAGACGCCTCCTGGACATGATAATACGTGCACACCTCATTATTGGCATACAGACTGATTCCAAGTGCAATCAGCTGTTTCTGCTTCGCGTCCAGAACCCCCGCCTCCATACAGCTTCCCGTAAATTGATGGTATGCTTCCACCATGGTCGGCATAAGCTCTTTCATGTGGCCGACCCCGAGCTTATAGGCGTCGACCTTCCGGTCCAATTCCGTTGATTGCATAGCAAAACTCCTTCCATTGATGGTTAACGAGATAGGATCCAATCATCGTCCAGCTTTTGTTAAAATACCCAGGCCTGTGGACGCGTATGCAAGTAAATAAAATTAAAATTTCAAGTAAGCACTTACAAAATTCTACAACTTTCACGTAAATTTGTATGGTATAATAGGTTCTATTCCAGTGCAAGGAGTAGATTCAATGCAAAAAATATGTCAAAAAATTGTTCGTGTTCAGAACGGTCTGATTACGGAAATTTATGATGGCTTGATCTACAGGGAATTCCAGGACAATGAACGAGCTATGAAAGAACTACTCATGGATGATGTCGGTCTGGATTTCGATGGAATGCTGCAAACCTATGAAAAATTAATTTACGACATGGCCTGCGCAAGCGTTGAGTTCAGATCCTATATAAGCAACAGACTTCCAGAAGGGTGGATCGAGTGGGCTCATGCCTCATACCGGGAAGATGAAGAAACCGCAGAGGCGGAAGCCGCAGCGGCAGGCATCAAGCTCCGAAATTAACCCCCTTCTTCCTACAAGAAAATAACCTAGCGACTTTCGCTAGGTTATTTTTTGTAGGTGGACATCGTCAAACCAACTCTTACGCTCTCAACCTACTCCCCTCTATCCTCTATGAATAGGCTTTTTTTGTGTGGGTCATAATAGGAAAACACGGAGAGAAGGGTTTGCTTATGCGTCGAAAGTCATCCGCCTACCTGCAGCATAAGGGCGAGTCTCAGTTCATGCCCGATTATGTGAATATTCCGGTTCATCGGGAGATTAGGGCCAATGCGGAGCGCATTCTCCGCGATATGGGTGAAAGCGACGACGTGGTGATTCGGCAGGTCAATTACGAGCATACGGAGAAAGCTGCCGCGGCGGTGATCTATATTGACGGCATCGTGGATACGGCCATCGTCAATCAGTACATCATGGATATCCTGATCGGTAATCTGAGAGGGATCAGTCTGAGCCGATACGAGTCTTCCGCCCCGGAGACCGACTGTCCGGCCTTGCTGGCCAAAGAGCTGCTGATCGGAATCGGATCAATTCGGGAAGTGTCGGAGTTCAGCTCGTTATACAGCTGCTTGCTGGCCGGAGAGGCCGTCATCGTGCTGGATGACAGTGAACTCGCGTATTGCGCCGACATCCGCCAGTGGAAAGGCCGGGATATCAGCGAGTCTACCAACCAGACTTCAATTCGCGGGCCTCGGGAGAGCTTCAACGAGACTCTCCGCACCAGCACCTCCCTGGTTCGCAGACGGATTAAAGATCCTCGGCTATGGCTCGAAACCTATGCGATCGGGTCCATGACCAAAACCGATGTGACGATGATGTATATTCACGAAATTGCCAAGCCGTCCGTGATCGACATGGTCCGTGAACGGCTCAAGTCCATTAAGATCGATAGCGTGCTCGATAGCAGCTATATTGAGGAAATGATCGAAGACGGTAAATATTCACTGTTCCCGACCGTCTACAATACGGAGCTTCCCGATAGCGTCGCCTCACAGCTGCTGGAGGGGAAGGTCGTAATTTTGGTTGACGGCACGCCTAACGCACTGCTAGTCCCTACCCAGATGGTGACCTTCTTTCAATCTGCCGAGGATTATTACCAGCGATCGGTGTATTCCAGTCTGCTTCGGATCCTCCGGTTTATCAGTTTCTTCATTTCCTTGCTGTTTCCGTCCCTCTATATTGCCATTACGACCTTTCACCGTGAAATGCTTCCGACCTCGCTTCTGATCAGTCTAGCGGCGCAGCGCGAGGGCGTTCCATTTCCAGCCTTTGTTGAAGCCTTTGTGATGGAAGTAACCTTCGAGATTTTACGAGAAGCGGGGCTTCGGATGCCGAAGGCGATCGGACAAGCGGTTTCCGTCGTCGGGACACTCGTCATCGGGCAAGCGGCCGTCGAAGCCGGCATTGTCTCCGCCGCCATGGTGATCGTGGTTGCCATTACGGCGATTTCGACTTTTACCGTACCCGCTTACAGCATGTCGATTCCGATCCGTATCCTTCGCTTTGCCTTTATGATGGCAGCCGCCAGCTTCGGCCTGCTCGGGATCTTCATGGGGATCTTCGTGCTGCTGCTTCATCTGTGCGCACTGCGGTCATTTGGAGAAGCCTATATGTCGCCCATTTCTCCATTCAAGGCAACGGACATGCAGGACTCCTTGCTCAGGCTGCCGCGTTGGATGCTGTTTAAGCGTCCAGACTCCTCCATGGGAAGTGGCAAGAAAAGGGGGCATAATCGTGCTTAAAGGCAAGCTGGTGAAAACAGCGATTGTGGCACTCTGTCTGCTTACACTTACCGGCTGCTGGAGCAGGCGCGAGCTGAACGATCTGCTGATCGTGCTGGGAATCGGGTTCGATTGGCAGGACGGACAATATCTCGTTTCCTTCCAGGTTGTCAATCCCAGTGAAATCTCCGCGCAGAAAAAAAGCGGTGATCGCCCCCCTACGACCTTGTACCAAGGCCGGGGCAGAACGATGCAGGAAGCAGCCCGCTCCTTGACGGCTGAGGCCCCACGGAAGGTATACATGGGACATCTGCAGCTCTATGTCGTCAGCGAGGAGCTCGCGAAGCGCGGGCTCCATCAGTTCATCGATAACGCTCTCCGTGACAATGAGCACCGTATGGATTTTAACGTCGTGATCGCACGGGGCACCAGGTCGGAAAACATTCTGAAGATCTATACGCCGCTGGAGAAGCTGCCGACCTACAGCATGCTGCATTCCCTGGAAACATCGGAGAAGAATTGGGCTCCTACCGTCTCCATTACCATGGACGATGTGCTGAATAAGCTATCTAGCGAGGGTAACAATCTGGCGTTGACGGGAATCAGATTGCTCGGCAGTGTGGAGGAAGCGGAGCAAAAAACGAATGTCGAGACCTTTTTGGCCCGCAGCCGCTACCGTTACAACGGCATAGCGGCGTTTAAGAAGGACAAGCTGATCGGCTGGCTCAATGAGGCCGAAAGCAAAGGATATACGGACATTTGGAATAAGCTGCAAAGCACGACGATCGCTATTCCATGCTCCCCTTCCTCCTATACGGCTATCGAAATTACCTCCTCCCATTCCAAGCTGGATACGAAGGTGGTCGGAGATACGGCGGAAGTAACGATCAACATCCGCTCCGAAGGAAGCGTCAATGAACGGACTTGCTCTCACATCGATCTGCTGCGTCCCAGCACGATCAAAGAGCTGGAGGCCCAGACGGCCGAGATTGTTCACGGCAATGCGGAGGCAGCTGTCAAACGAGCCAAATCGATGAAATCCGATATCCTGGGATTCGGAAATAAATTATCCAAGGATCATCCCGACTACTGGGAGAAAGTGAAAGAAAATTGGGACGAGAAGCATTTCCCCCAAACAAAAGTCAACTACAAGATCCAAACCTTTATTCGCCAAACCGGAACGACCGGCAATTCGACCGTGAAATTCTAAGCAAAGGAGGCGGAGCATGGCATCTGTGATCGGGGTGCTCGCTTTGGCGGCGGCGGCCTTCGGACTGGAAATGCCGGGCCTGCTCCGCCGAAAACGAAGGCGGGAGATTGTCGTTTTCCTCGTGCTGCTGCTGACGGGGACGGCTTTATACATCGCGTTGGTACTGGAAGTTCATCTACCCAATCCGCTTCAGCTGTTGAAGCTGGGCTCCAAGTCGTAAAGCCGGATTGACCGGAGAAAGAGGGAAGCGATGCGGACAAGCGCCAATGGTCAAATATCAGTACGACAGTTCACGATACTGATCATACTCGGAGTCATCGGCGATTCGATCTTGGTACTGCCCACCGTTATTGCTTCCTTCGCCAAACAGGATGCCTGGATCTCGATGCTGATCGCCGGCTTGCTCGGCGTCGGGACGGGATGGCTGTATGCGTTCATCGCCAGCAGGATGGGGAGAAAAAGCTTCGTGGAGACGGCCCAAAGCAAGCTTGGTTTTGTCATGGGCACAGTCATCGCCGCCCTCTTTCTCATGGAGGTTTTCTATTGCTCCATTACTCTGATTAGTGAAGTCGGCCAGTTTTTGACGACGCAGATGATGCCGGAAACACCGCTCAATGCGGTGCTCGTACTCTTTGTTTTCGTGGTGATCGTCGCCTACCGGTACGGAATCGAGGCTTTCGCCCGAATGGGAGAGCTGCTGTTTCCGGTTTTTCTTGCTTTATTTCTGTTCCTGGTGATTTTTCTACTGCCACAGGTTGAGACTTCCAATCTGAAGCCATTTATGGTGGAGGGGATGGGACCTATCGCCCAGGGGGTGCTCCGTGCATACGTGCAGGGCTTCACGGAGATGGTCATCCTGCTCATGCTGACGCCATATGTCAAATCTGGCACCAAGCTGACGAAGCCGATTGTGACAGGCTATGCGATCGGCGGACTCATCCTCTTCATCTTAATCATCATGTGTGTGCTGGTTCTCGGCCCTAATCTCATGGTCACCAAGTATTACCCGACCTTCGTGCTGGCGCAAAAAATTACGATCGGCAAGTTTTTGGAGCGACTCGAGATGGTACTCACTTTCCTCTGGATTATCTCCGTTTTCTTCAAAACGACCATGTTGTACTATGGCCTGACGACCGGCATTTCTCAACTGCTCCGCCTTAAGGAAAGCGGGATGATGACGATACCGCTCGGCATGATTTTGACGGTATGCACGATTATCAGTACGCCAAGTATTACGGAATATAACCAAATCTTGATCTACTATTATCCTTGGTTCGATATTGTGTTCTGTGTGGCTTTGCCTCTGCTGTTCTTGACGGCGTTGACGGTCTTTGCACGGCGGAAGCCGAGCAGTATGGCAGGCTCGCGGCCGAATAAGCCTTAATGCCCGAGGACTGATCTAGCTTAAACAAAAAAAACACCGTTTACGGTCAAGGCAATCCGTAATGGAGGCGCTTCTCATAGCCGTAAGGAAGTCCTCCCTTATCGAATGCTACATATAAATTCCATATCCCGACTCCAAAGAATATAATTAACATAAATAGCGAAGAAGAGGGCATGGATTATCTATGCCTTCTTCATTGTCAAAGAAGGAGCAGCTATGGATAAAGAAATATTACTAAATCAACTTCAGAAAGTTACAGAACATAAAAAAGACAACTTAAAAAATCAATTTATTAATACATTTATAGATACCAAAACGGATTATTATGAAAAATACATCAATAATGTAAATGGCGAATTGGGATATTATCTGTGGTGCTGTTTTAAGCATCAAGGAAAAGTTTCTACATTCTCTGTAAGTGAATTGGGGAGTGTTCTGGATCATATCAATACCGACAATGTACTGTTGTTCTGGGACCACTATATTTATAAGGAAATTATGGATTTAGGACGAAATGAGTTATTTTGTTGTCCAAAAAAATTTCTAATTAATAATACAAGTGCTTTTCCACAAGATTTTTATGTATTTGACGAAACCTTTACGTGGGTCATACTTATTACTCATGAGCAACAAAATCAAAAAGGAGACAAAGGTTTTATTATTAAATTGGAGTAATTTTAAAAAACATCTTAAGCACTAGATCACATTTCATCCCTATTTTCTGTCATAAATAACAAATGCCTCTTATTCAATGGGTTGAATGCAACCCAATGAATAAGAGGTATTTGTCGGTTAACCAATAACTTATCAAAGCTATTAGTTGGCTTTTGTGTCTATCTGGATGCCGCTCCCAAAGCTACACCTTATTCTTCTCGCTTTCAAGACACCTTATGCTCAATTCTCAGCTTGTCAGCCACCATCGCAATAAATTCCGAGTTAGTAGGTTTGGATTTACTGATATTAATCGTATACCCGAATAAATGACTGATGCTGTCAATGTTGCCGCGTGTCCAAGCCACTTCGATTGCGTGACGGATGGCTCGCTCCACACGACTCGGAGTGGTTTTGTATTTTTCGGCGATAGCCGGATAGAGTGTTTTCGTAATGGCGCCCAAAATCTCGATATTGTTGTAAACCATCGTGATGGCTTCGCGCAAGTATTGATAACCCTTGATATGCGCGGGAACGCCGATCTCATGGATGATCGTTGTGATATTCGCATCGAGGTTCTTGCCCTTGGGAAGCTGCACGACATTCGCTTTCATGGAAATTTGCGAATTCAGCATCGGCATGGACGATTGTGAAGTGTTAACGAGCTGGCGAATACGATTGGTTAGGATTTCCATATCGAAAGGCTTGAGTATATAGTAAGAAGCACCGAGCTGCACAGCCTTCTGCGTAATGTTTTCCTGGCCGAAAGCCGTCAGCATAATAATTTTGGGCTGAGGACTCAAATCCATTTCACGCAATTTTTCGAGCACACCGAGTCCGTCCAGATGAGGCATGATAATATCGAGAATTAACACATCGGGAACCCGGCCGCTTTGCTCGATCAGTCGAAGTACATCATTTCCGTTGTAGGCCACACCGGTAACGCGCATATCTTCTTGCTCATCGATGAATTCGGACAACAAGTTCGTGAATTCACGGTTATCATCTGCTAAAAGAACTTCAATGGTTTGCAACGGCAAGCTCTCCCTTCATTTGCGGCAATTAACTTTAGCATTATTTACCTTATTTATGATTTCGACATCCCCTTTGAAATTCCTTCTGTCGAATATTATTTTTCTGGATTTTTTTTCAGTTTTCTATTATAATGGAAAATTTGATTCATGAATATACATGAATCGACAAATGGTGTGTGAATCAGTCAAGCATCCCCTATATAACGGCTGCTGGGCGTTTATTGTTGCGCAGCTGACTCATTTCCATTTTGCTTGAAGAAAGGAAGGCCGTTTAGCCGGCCTTCCTCTCTTCAGCAGGATTGCTTTCTGTTCCGCTTGGCCGGAGCATGATGCCCGCATCCTGCAGCATCCACTCGATAAAGCAGCCATAGCCGCTTGTAGGATCGTTCACGAATACATGAGTGACCGCCCCGACGACTTTGCCGTTCTGGATGATCGGACTGCCGCTCATGCCCTGCACGATGCCGCCCGTCTTATCGATCAGCTTGGGATCGGTAATCTTGATGACCATGCCCTTGGTTTGCGGATACTCCTGCTTCGCAACATGAATAATATCGATGGCGAATTTCTCGACCTTCTGTCCGTTAACCACCGTATAGATATGGGCCGGACCTTCCTTCACTTCCTCGGCAAATGCCACGGGCAGAGCTTTATCGCTGAAGCCGTGATCGGGAGAATCTCCCATCTTACCGAAGATGCCGAATTGCGTGTTTTTCTCGATATTGCCGATGGATTTGCTTTCTCTGGAAAACTGCGCCCGTTTCTCTCCCGGTTCGCCATTCTGGCTTTTCGAGATCGATGTGACATTCGAATGGACGATGTCTCCGCCTCCGACGACAATCGGAGATTGGGTATCCATATCGGTAATGACATGTCCCAGTGCCCCGTAGACTCCCTGATCGGGAGCGTAGAAGGTCAAGGTCCCTACCCCTGCTGCGGAGTCACGAATGTACAGACCTAGCCGGTAAGCTTTATCTACAATATCATAAGCGGGGACAATGGCGATTTCCAGCGTTTCATGATTACGGACAATGGTCAGGCTGATCGGCTTCTTGGCCTCTCCCGCTTCCTTCACAACCTCGGCGACCTTGCTGACATCCTGAATCGGTTTGCCGTTCATTTTGACGATGAGATCACCAAGCAGCACCTTGGCCTCCTCGCCCGGCGAGGATTTCTTCTCATCCGATACGGCCACCAGGTGATGGCCAACGACCATGATACCGGCGGACTTCAACTTCACGCCGATAGTTTGCCCGCCTGGAACAACCTTGAGATCGGGCACCACATTGACCTTGACCGTCTTGAAGGGGATGGCGCCGAACAGCTTCAATTTCATCTCGGCTTTACCTGCCTGATACGATTCCAATGAGATCGGATGATGAAGATCGACTCGGAAGGAGTGCTCGGTCGAACCATTTACTTTCAGGATTTCCGGATGATTGACCGTGATCTGGGCACTGACCGGTACAGCGAGCTTGAGATGGGTCTGCTGGCCGGTGAACAATCGGAGCTCCTCGGGGAATGAGGCAAAGCTGCGGAAAGGGGTCGTTAAGCTACCCAAACAAACGAAGAGGACGAGCACTAATCCAATCAATCTTTTTCTCTGGTTGGAACTCAATTCGCTCACGCTCCCTTGCTTCCTTTGCTTAGCGGCGCCCTGCTCTTCTGAGGAAAGAAAAGCGCTTGGCGTCACACCTGCGCCGCGGAATCTCTTGTGCAGCGCCGCCGTTTGTGTACCCTTAAGGTAACCCCCTGCCCCTGCTTTTATAACTCCAAAATGCTCCCACAACCGTCAAAAATCAGGCCGGAAAGCCCATTTCGACCAGAATAGAGGCTATGCCATCTTCAGTTTCTTGGCCTCAGCCAAGTTAATCATCTCCCCGGCATGCTCCAGCGTCTTGTCCGTTACCTCAACACCGCCCAGCATTCGGGCCAGTTCATGAACCCGTTCGGCACCATGCAAATCATCGATATTGGTAAAGGTCCGGTCGTTGTCCGTCGTCTTGCGGATCAGATAATGCACATCGGCCATGCAAGCCACCTGAGGCAGGTGAGTAATGGAGAATACCTGGCAGTCCCGCGACAGCCTGGACATCCGCTCTGCGATCGCCTGCGCGGCACGGCCGCTGACTCCCGTATCGACTTCATCGAAGACCAGCACAGGTATGCGGTCTACGCGTGCGAAGATGGACTTCATCGCCAGCATGATCCGGGAGATTTCCCCCCCTGATGCGATTTTGCTTAAGGACCGCAGAGGCTCGCCGGGATTGGCGGAGATCAGAAACTCAACCTGATCCGCCCCATCCACGGTAAACTTCGGTTCCCCTTCGGATTCCACCTGCACCTTGAACTGCGTACGCTCCATATGCAGCTCTCGGAGCTCCGTTACAATCTCGGCAGCGAGTCGCTCTGCCACAGCCATCCGCTTGAGCGTCAGATCCGATGCAAGCCGGGACATCCGCTCGAAAGCGATGCTTTCCTCCCGCTGAAGCTCCTGCAGCCGTTCATCCTTATGTTCAATGAGACTGAGCTCAGCCTCAATCTTATCGGCGTATGCGATAATATCTTTCACGCTGTCTCCATATTTTCTCCGAAGTGAGGAGATTGTATCCAGCCTTTGCTCAATAAAATCCAGACGCGAAGGATTAAACTCGATGCCATCGCGGTAATCGCGGATTTGATACGCGGCATCCTCCAATTGGTAGAAGGCGGATTGTACTTGCTCGGCCAGCGGCTGCAGCTTGGACGTATCGTAGGACGCGATATCCTGCAGCTTATGCACAGCCCGCCCGATTACATCCAGCCCCTTGCCATTGCCGTACAGCAGCTCATAGGCGTCGGCTGCGCTTTGATACAACCGCTCTGCATTGGATAGCTTTCTCCGCTCCTCCTGGAGCGTCTCGTCCTCGCCGGCCTTCAGCTTCACCGAACGGATCTCCTCGACCTGGAACTTGTACAGATCGGCCATCTGCAAGGCCTGCTGGCTCGTTTCCTGAAGCTCGCGAACCTGCTTGCGGATGCCTTGGTAAGCAGCGAAAGCGCTTTGATATTCGCGCTTGACCTGTCCGATGACAGGCTCGCCGAACGCATCAAGGAAGCGAATATGCCCTTCAGAATGAAACAGAGACTGATGCTCGTGCTGGCCATGGATATTGACCAGACACTCGCCGATTTCCTTCAGCATCGCCAGATTGACGAGCTGGCCATTGACACGGCTTGTGCTTTTGCCCTGGGATGAAATCTCGCGCCTGATAATCAGCGCCTCGTCCGGCTCGCCTTCAATGCCCAGCCGCGACAAAGCGGCCCAGACCGGATGATCGGAGGCCACTAGAAAAGAAGCCTCGATCGAGGCTTTATCGCTGCCATAGCGAACCAGATCCGACGAGCTCCGCCCTCCCGCGATCAGGCCAAGCGCATCGATGATAATCGACTTACCGGCACCCGTCTCGCCCGTCAATACATGAAAGCCTGATTTACAATGAAGCTCGACATGCTCAATGACCGCCAAATGACGAATCGATAATTCCAACAGCATACGCGCACCTCTTTATGTCAGCTTAACATCCCCATCACTTGATTAACCACATGAACGCTATGTTCCTTCGTCCGGCAAATAATCAGGATCGTATCGTCCCCGCAGATGGTGCCCATAATTTCATTCCATTCGAGGCTGTCGATCAGCGCGCCGATCGCATTGGCTGTTCCCGGCAAGCTTTTGAGCACAACCAGGTTTTCCGAGTAATCAATATGTACAAAGTGATCATTCAACGCGCGGCGCAGCCGCTGCAGCGGATTGTAGCGCTGATCCGCCGGCATGGAGTATTTGTACCGTCCGTCGTCGAGCGGCACTTTGATCAGATGCATTTCCTTAATATCCCGCGAGATGGTTGCTTGAGTCACGTGGAAACCCGCAAGACCGAGCTGCTCCACCAAATCATCCTGCGTTTCAATTTCGTTATTCGTAATGATTTCCCTAATTTTCACATGGCGTTGGCCTTTCATAAGCTCCTCCTAGTGATTCGTTTGAAGATAGGTCCATCTATTCTTCGCTATCCGATTCCTGCAGACTGAAGCGGTATAGCACGACCTGCCTCTCGGCCAGTCTTACATACAGCACCCCGTCCGTATGCTCGTCCAGAAGCTGATACACCAGCAGGCGATCGCGCAGCGAACTCCCGGTATGTTCCAGCGGCTTACGTTCCTTGGCCAGCTTCACGGCGTAATAGCTGCCGTCCTGCTCAGCCATATAATCGATGAACAACCGGCTGTGCAGCTTCTCCGCACCATTCGCCTCGATGGTCACCGGGATGCGGCGTTTGCCCGCCACCACCCGATAGCCATGCTCGCCGAGCAGGCGCGTCGCTTCATCCTCAGGCACTTCTTCATTCTGAAGCAGCCAGTCGAGGGGGGGAGCATTCTCCACCGTCTTGCGCATTTTTCCTTGTACGGCCAGGTAAATCCATGTTCCGAGTGCAACGACTAGCAGCAGTACGATTAACCCGTCTCCGCTTTGCATGGGCATCACCTCGTCAGTAATATTCGGGAACACTGACAAGATTTCCTCCACCTGCAGCAAAAAACTCACCGCTGCGGACGTAACTAGCCCACGGATGAGTTCTGCATGCCTTGCGACTCCTGAACGATCTCACGGATCAGCGAATCCAGCCTCGCTCGTTCGATATTCAGTTCACCCTCACCGGAATGTTCGTCCGGCTTGAGCAGGTAAGCCAAAAATTCAATATTGCCCTCTCCGCCCTTGATCGGGGAGAAGGTTAGACCGCCTAGACGGAAGCCTGTCTCCTGGGCAAAGGAAAGCACGGTCTCCAGCACCTCGCGATGAACCGCAGGCTCCTTCACGACGCCGGTCTTCGGCACCTTCTCACGTCCCGCCTCGAACTGCGGCTTGATTAGAGCGACGACGGACCCGCCCGCGGCCAGCAGCTGGAACAGCGGAGGGAGAATCAGCTTCAGCGAGATGAAGGAAACATCAATGGAGGCAAAGGTCGGCGCAGGGCCCTTGAGATCGCCCGGCTGCATGAAGCGGAAGTTCGTCCGCTCCATGACATGCACACGCGGGTCCTTGCGCAGCGACCAGTCCAGTTGGTTGTAGCCGACATCGACGGCGTATACCTGGGAAGCCCCGTTCTGCAGCGCGCAGTCCGTGAAGCCTCCTGTGGAAGCGCCGATATCGATCATCGTAACCCCTTGTAAATCCAAGGCAAAGGTCTTCAAGGCTTTCTCCAGCTTAAGTCCGCCCCGGCTGACATAAGGATGAAGTGCGCCCTTGACGGTAATCGCAGCCGTCACCGGAATCTTGGTACCGGCCTTATCGACAGGCTCGCCTCCGACCGAAACCAGATTTGCCATAATGGCGGCCTTGGCCTTCTCTCTGGTTTCGAAGAAACCTTGTTCGACCAGAAGTACGTCCAGCCGTTCTTTTGCTGTTTTATCCGGATTCATGTCTGGCTCCTCTGTATGGCGGCTTGCATCAAGCCCGTTGTCTGCGGCGCGGCACCAGTGCGTTAATGTCCGTGATGACGCGCTCCGCCGTCAACCCGACCTCTTCGTACTGCTCCTTCACCGAGCCGTGCTCGACGAAATAATCAGGTACGCCGATCACCTTGATTCTCATTCCATAAATACTTTGCAGTGAGTAAAACTCCAGCACGCCGCTTCCGAAGCCGCCCATCGCCGCCCCTTCTTCCAGCGTAACGACCGGGATGTCTTCTTTGGCAAGCTGGACCAGCATCGCTTCGTCCATAGGCTTGATAAAGCGGGCGTTGACCACCCGCACCTGAACGCCTTCCTTGGCCAATGCCTCCGCAGCTTCTAGCGCTACCGGGATCATGGGCCCGACCGCCAGAATAGCCGCATCGGCGCCTGGCCGTACCACTTCCCAAGTTCCGATCGGGATTGCCTCAAGCGTCTCATCGAGCGGTACCCCAAGTCCGTTGATCCGCGGATAACGATAAGCGATCGGTCCCTCATTATAGTCGAGCGCAGTCTTCATCATGTGACGCAGCTCGTTCTCATCCTTCGGCATCATCACGACGATGTTAGGGATGCTGCGCAGGTAGGCGATATCGAATACGCCATGATGGGTTTCACCGTCAGGACCGACAAAGCCTGCCCGGTCGATGGCAAACGTCACATTAAGGTTCGCGCGGCAAATATCATGTACGATCTGATCGTAGGCCCGCTGCATGAAGGTCGAATACACGGCGTAAATAGGCTTGAGCCCTTCCGCTGCCAACCCCGCACAGAACGTGGCCGCGTGCTGCTCGGCGATGCCGACGTCGAACATGCGGTCCGGATAAGCCTTGGCGAAGCCCGTCAATCCAGAGCCTCCCGGCATGGCCGGCGTCACGGCGACGATGCGCTTATCTTGCTTGGCTAGCTCGATCAGCGTACTGCCGAACACTTCCGTGTACATCGGAGGACCGACGGACTTCAGCATCTGGCCGGACTCGATCTTGTAGGCGCTGGCCCCATGCCATTTATGGGAATCCGCCTCCGCGTGAGAGTATCCCTTGCCTTTGCGTGTGATGACATGCACCACGACAGGTCCGTTCACTTTGTCCGCCTGGCGGAGTGTTTCCATCAGCAGCTGAATATTATGCCCGTCGACCGGACCGAAATAAGTAAACCCTAGCTCCTCGAACCAGACGCCGGGCACGACGAGATACTTGAAGGAATCTTTCACACGCTCCGCCGTCTTGGCCAGTGTCCCGCCGATGGCCGGGATCTTCTTGATCAGATGCTCGACTTCTTCCTTGGCCTTCACATAGTGACGGTCCGACCGGATACGGGCCAGATAATTGCTGAGCGCGCCAACATTCGGCGCAATCGACATCTCATTATCGTTGAGCACAACCATCAGCTTGCGCTGCTCGTGACCGATATGGTTGAGCGCTTCCAGCGCCATCCCGCCCGTCAAAGCACCGTCGCCGATCAGGGCGATAACGCGATTCGAGCCTCCGCTCAGATCGCGCGCGACAGCCATACCCATCGCCGCAGACAATGATGTGCTGCTATGTCCGGCCTCCCACACGTCATGCTCGCTTTCCGACCGCTTGACGAACCCGCAAAGCCCTTTATATTTACGAAGCGTATTGAATTTCCCCATACGCCCTGTCAACATTTTGTGCACATAGGATTGATGTCCGACATCGAATATAAACTTATCCTGGGGACTATCAAACAAGTAATGCAGAGCTAACGTTAATTCGACAACACCAAGGTTCGGCGCGAGGTGGCCGCCGGTCACCGACAGATTCTCGACCAGAAACTGGCGGATTTCAGCTGCCAACGGTTCGAGCTGTTCGAGCGTCAGACGCTTCAAATCTTCAGGCTGTTGAATGTGTTCGAGCAGCATGCTTGTTCCCCTCGCTTTCCGCATTAGAATGGTAGTGTCGAGCTATGTATCATGGCTATTATATCACGGCATATCGGCCCACTCAAACGAAACTACGTCTGCTTGGCCCGATATTGTGTATCAAATCGCTTGTCCACCCGCTATCCAGCAGGCTTAATGGTCCCGCTTCATCAAGTAATCGGCCAGCTCCAGCAGCCTCTCCGGTGCCGGAAATCCAGCCGTCTCGATGGCTTCGCGAGCCTCCCGGGTCAGTTCCTCCACCTTGGCTTGCGAAGCTTCCAGGCCGATGAAGTACGGATACGTTACCTTCTGCTGCTTCACATCGCTCTGCACCGGCTTGCCCAGCTTGACTTCATCCCCGGTCAGATCCAGAATATCGTCCTGAATCTGGAAGGCGAGTCCCAGGCATGTGCCGAAACGCTCCAGCGCGGCGAGCTGCTCGCGGCTTGCGCCGGCGATGCGGCCTCCTGCCTTGACGGAGAAAACAACCAGGTCACTGGTCTTGTGAAGGTGGATATACTCCAGCTCCTCCAGCTTCGTCACGCCCTGCTCCCCTTGCATATCGGCAGCTTGTCCCCCTACCATGCCGGGAGCCCCGGACAGACGGGCCAGCTCCTCGACAATATCGGCGATGATATCGCCGGCTACGTCCCGCTGGCGGGCAGACTGAACGACCGAATAGAACGCATGGGTCAGCAACGCATCACCGGCCAGAATGGCCATCGCCTCGCCGAATACCTTGTGACTGGTCGGCTTACCCCGGCGGAAATCGTCATTATCCATCGCAGGCAGGTCATCATGGATCAGCGAATACGTATGAATCATCTCGACCGCGAGCGCGACGGGAAGCGCGTCCTCGCTGTTACCGCCCAGCGCCTCTGCTGAAGCGAGAACCAGAATCGGCCTCAGCCGCTTGCCTCCGGCCATGAGCGAGTAGAGCATGGCCTCGCGCAGGGCAGACGGCATGCTCCACTCGGCCGGGATGGACCGCTCCAGCTCGCGTTCGATCCATGCAGCCTGTCCCTTGATGTAATCTACGATGCCGGCACCTGAATTCATTTCCATTCTCCTTTATCCGCCTCTGCCGGCTGGAACGGCTTCTTCACCAGACTGCCTTCCTGCTCCAGCAGCACCTCGATCTTGCGTTCCACCTGCTCCAGCTTCTGCCCGCATAGCTGTGACAGCTTCATGCCGTCCTGGAACAGCTCAATGGCCTGCTCCAGCGGGACATCGCCGCTTTCCAGCCTGGCTACGATCCGTTCCAGCTGTTCGATAGCCTGCTCGAAGCTGGGTGTACTTTGTTCCTGACTCGTCATTTTGGTTTCTCCTCCATTGACCAGACATGACAGTCAACCTTGCCGTCGGACAGCTGAAGCTTCAGCACATCGCCGAGCTGCACCTGCTGAACGGACTTGATCAACTGCTTCTCTTTCTCATCGTAAACAAGACTATAGCCCCGCTGCATGACCTTGAGCGGGCTTAATGCATCCAGCTGGCGAACAGACGAGAGCCAATCGCGCTGCTTGCCCTTGAGCGCGGCCTGCATCGATTGACGCAGCAGTCGGCTTGCCCCATCCAGCCGCTTGCGGGAGTAGACAATCTGCTCTTTCGGATTGAAGGCGGCAAGCTGGCGGTCCTTCCTCATCAGCTTTTCCTGCGACCTGCCCAGCCGCTCCCGCATCTTGTATACGAGCTGCTCCCGTACGCGGTCTAACCGCTCTGCAGGCTGCAGCATCAGCTGTCTGCGGGGGTTCGTCAGATACGGGGAGCGCTCCGAGCGCTTCAGCCTCTCCCGGCTCTGATCGAGCCTGGAGGTCAGCCCTCCATACAGCCGCTGCTTCAGGTGGGCAACCCGCTGTGCCAGCTCCAGATGATGGGGAACCGCCAGCTCGGCAGCCGCTGTCGGCGTCGCCGCCCGCAGGTCCGCGACGAAATCCGCAATGGTGAAATCCGTTTCATGACCGACCGCCGAAATAACCGGCAGCAGAGAGCGATGGATCGCTCTAGCAACCGCTTCCTCGTTGAACGCCCACAGCTCCTCGAGCGAGCCGCCGCCTCGGCCAACGATTAATACGTCGACCTCGTTCAAACGGTTCATCTCTTCGATCGCCTTCACGATGGAAGGCCCCGCCTGCTTGCCTTGGACCAGCACCGGATAAAGCAGGACCGGCACGGAAGGGTATCGGCGCTGCAGCGTGATGATGATATCCCGGACCGCTGCTCCCGTCGGCGATGTGATCACACCAATGCTGCGGGGAAAGGCCGGGATTGCTCTTTTCCGCTCAGGCGCAAACAAGCCCTCGCTCTCCAGCTTTCTCTTGAGCTGCTCGAAGGCCAGGTAGAGACTGCCTATACCATCCGGCTGCATCTGCGTCGCATAGAACTGGTACTGCCCGTCCCGCTCGTATACGGAGATATTGCCGCAGGCGAGCACCTTGGTGCCCTCCCGCGGAATAAACGCCAGCCGTTGATTATGAGAGGCGAACATGATGCTTTTTAACCGGCTGTCCGCATCCTTTAACGTGAAATACATATGTCCGCTCGAATGATGGGTAAAATTTGAAATCTCTCCGCGCACCCAGACGTTCTGGAGCGCGTCCTCGTTCTCCAGCTTCAGCTTGATGAAGCGGTTCAGCTCTTTGACCGAGAGAATTTGCTTCTGGCTCATAGCCTTAGGACGAAGCGCGGACGCCTGCCGCCCGTTCGGCCGCTTCCAGCGTATTGCGCAGCAGAATTGTAATCGTCATCGGTCCTACGACGCCCGGTACCGGCGTAATAATACCGGCCGTGTCGACCACGTCGTCGAAATCCACATCGCCGGACAGCTTGCCGGTGTCAAGCCGGTTCACCCCGACATCGATCACCACGGCTCCTGGCTTCACATGCTCGCGCTTGATCACCTTCGGCTTGCCGATAGCTGCGACGAGAATATCCGCTTGGCTCGTGATAACCGCCAGGTCCTTGGTCCGCGAATGACATACCGTCACGGTCGCATTCTCTCTCAGTAGCAGAATACCCATCGGCTTGCCAACGATATTGCTGCGTCCGATCACGACCGCATGCTTGCCAGCAATCTCCACGCCGACCTTCTTCAGGATTTCGATGACGCCCGCAGGCGTACAAGGAGAAGGCCCAGGCTTGCCGATCATCAGATTGCCGACATTCATCGGATGGAAGCAGTCGACATCCTTTTCGACCGCGATGGCTTCCACGACGCGCTCCTCGTTAATATGTCCAGGCAGCGGCGATTGGACGAGAATACCGTGGATCGCTTCGTCGGCGTTCAGCTTGGCGATCAGCGCCAGCAGTTCGCTCTCCTGCGTTTCCTCCGCCAGCTTGTACACTTCCGAATGAATGCCTGCTTCCTCGCAGGCTTTGTTTTTATTGCGCACGTATACATGCGACGCCGGGTCATCCCCTACGATCACGACCGCCAGACCGGGCTTGACCCCCTGAGCAGCCAGACGCTCAACCTGCTGCTTGATTTCGGCACGGTAGGCGCCGACAAGTTCCTTCCCATTGATGACATGTGCAGACATTCGCTTACGTTCCCCTTTCGTCGTATCCCTATGGATCGTTTCGCTTTTCCTGACTAGAGCCTGGGCTTATTCCTGCGGAGCTTGTCCGCGCAGCGACTCCAGATCCTTGATCATCTTCCCTAGCACACCGTTAACGAATTTTCCGGACTCATCCGTTCCGAAATTTTTCGACATCTCGATCGCTTCGTTCACGACAACCTTCGGCGGCACGTCGTCGCAATAGATCATCTCATAAGTGGCCAGACGCAAAATTTCGCGGTCAACCTTGGAGAGCCTGTCCATCTGCCAGCCCTTCAAGTAATCCACCAGCAGATGATCGATCTGCGATTTGTGGCGCAGCGTTCCATCGACCAATTCCTTCACGTCCAGCTCGGAAATCTGGTCCTTCTCACGCGTCAGCTGGGCCTCATCCTCGCCTCTCGCTTCTTCGACGACATGCCCGATTGCATCCGTCGTCGTGACTTCGTTCATTGCCATTTGGTACAAGCTTTGCAGGGCAAGCTCCCTTGCCAGTCTTCGTCTCATTGAATGAAAATCCTCCTGTTGGTTCAAATCCGGCTTCACGTTGGCCCGACAAAAAATCCTTGGGCGTCTCCCAAGGATTTTAGCGGAACATTCTCCATTTGTCCATAAGCCGGCGCCAAACGTCTTCTGCGGGAAACACCGGCTCATTCCGGTCCATCTTATTCCCTATATAATAACCAGTATATACGATCAAGGCAAAGATTAACATATGAAAGAAGCCGAAGAACAAATAAATGATGCCAAGCACGCCTGCGGCGAGGGTGCAGAGCGTCGCGCTTCTGTGCTTCTCCAGAAGCCGATCCCATGTTTGCCTCCACATTCTCGGGCACCCCTTCCTACTCTACGCGGCTTTTGAACGTCGGGGCAGATTGTTGAATGTTCGCAATAAATACAGACACGAACGCAACAGGAATGCCGGTAATATCCTCGATATGCCCTTTCACATTGGCTTGCATCTCTTCCGTCAATCCCGGGATTGGAGACTCTCCGTCTACAATCGCCCGAATCACGATCTCCAGCCCCGACTGGTTCACCTTCACGCGTGCGCGCAGGTCGCGGACGCCACGGGAGCGGGAAGCCGCCTTGAGCGCCAGATTCTCGACCGTATCCAGCGAAATCCGGATATCTCCGAACTCCGTGCGCTGATCAATCGACGGCACGGAGGATTTCCCACGACGTACCGATACGTACAGAAAACGCAAGGCCAGCAGGCCGGTGACCGCAGCAATAGCAATAAACGGAATCGCGATGTCGAAATTACGGTATACATGCTCGGTAAACAGCATCGTGGTTTCGAGGGAAATCCATCCAAACGCCGCGAACAGGGCAACGAGAGCTGCTATGAGAACGACGAGGCTAAAGAGGAACAGTAGAAATTTATCGAGAACTTTGGCCACGGGCTTGGACTCCTTCCGCAATATAGAGGAACCCCCAGACGTGAACGTAAGGGGGCTCCTCCTGACTATAGTCGGTTTATTTCACGCGCTGGGAGGGGACTTCCGGCTCTTCTGCCGGCTTCTCCGCGCCTTTGAAGATCACATCATGGATGTGTACGTTCACCTGGATGACGCTAAGTCCTGTCATCGATTCGATGGCATGCTTCACGTTCTGCTGAACGCCGCTTGCAACCTCCGGTATTCGGGTCCCGAACTCGATCACGACGGATACGTCGATAGCCGCTTCGCGCTGGCCAACCTCGACCTTCACGCCCTTGGACAAGTTCTTGCGGCCCAGCAGCTCGGCGATACCACCGGCAAATCCCCCGCTCATGCCGGCTACTCCCGGCACCTCGATGGTCGCCATGCCGGCGATAATCTCTATGACCTCAGGCGCAATCTGAATTGTTCCCATATCGGTCTTCTCATAATCGGCAGCAAGTAAGCTCATGGTAGGTCCTCCTTCAAATTTTTGCGGAGCAAAACGACTTCGTGAGCTGGAATGGTTAGCGTGCTATCGCTAGTCCGGCTATTTTGCCCGAAACTGGTGACTGGTTCTGGCATCAGCCCAAACCTTGTCTTTATTGTATACTATACCATTTGGACAAAAATATGACAACGAAGTGAACGTGAGATCTATTCCTGATCAGGATTCTGGATCGTTCACATCATGCTCCTCGAGGAATTTGATGTCAAAATCCCCGCTCAAAAACTTCTTGTGCTCGAGCAGCTTCAAGTGAAAAGGAATCGTCGTATGAATGCCTTCAACGGCAAATTCCGACAATGCCCGCTTCATCCGCTCTACCGCTTCGTCCCGGTCATGTCCCCAGACGATCAGCTTGGCGATCATCGAATCATAATGCGGGGAAATCGTGTAGCCCGGATACGCCGCACTGTCCACCCGTACGCCGAAGCCGCCCGGAGGCAGGTAAAACTTGATCTGCCCGGCCGAAGGCATGAAGTTGCGCTCGGAGTCCTCGGCATTGATCCGGCATTCGATGGCCCAGCCGTTGATTTTCACATCGTCCTGGGTGAAGGAAAGCGGCTCGCCTTCCGCCACGCGGATCATTTCCTTTATGATATCGACTCCGGTGATCATCTCGGTAACCGGATGCTCCACCTGAATCCTTGTGTTCATCTCCATGAAGTAAAACTGCCCGTCTTGACCGAGCAAAAATTCGAGCGTACCCGCACCGGAATAGTTCACAGCCTGTGCGGCACGAACGGCAGCTTCACCCATCCGGCTGCGAATGTCAGGCGTCAGCACCGGGCAAGGTGCTTCCTCGACGAGCTTCTGTCTGCGCCGCTGAACGGAGCAGTCACGCTCGCCCAAGTGCACGACATTGCCATGCTTGTCCGCCAGAATCTGAATCTCTACGTGCTTCATGCCAGTCAGGTATTTCTCCAGGTAAACCCCGGCGTTGCCGAAAGCCTTCTGGGCCTCCTGCTGGGCCGTTGTAATCTGCTGAACGAGCATGTCCTCGTCTTCGGCAATCCGGATGCCCTTGCCTCCGCCGCCGGCTGTTGCTTTGATAATGATAGGATAGCCGATCTCGCGACCGAGGCGGATCGCATCCTCCATATGCTCGACGAGACCGTCGGAGCCTGGGATGACGGGCACGCCCGCTTCCTTCATCGTCTGCTTGGCGACGGACTTGTCGCCCATCTTGCTGATTGCTTCCGGAGAGGGACCGATGAACGTAACATTGCAGCTTTCGCAAATTTCCGCGAAGTCCGCATTCTCCGCCAGGAAGCCGTAGCCCGGATGGATCGCGTCGGTCTCCGTCAGTGTTGCGACGCTCATGAGGTTGGTATAATTCAAATAGCTGTCCTTGGACAGCGTCGGCCCGATGCAATAGGCCTCGTCCGCCAGACGGACGTGCAGCGCGTCACGGTCAGCCTCGGAATAGACGGCCACCGATGTGATGCCGAGCTCCCGGCATGCGCGGATAATGCGAACCGCGATTTCTCCACGGTTCGCGATCAGTATTTTCTGAAACTTCAAAGGGTTTCTCCTCCCACTTACTCCGGCTTCACCAGAAACAACGGCTGTCCGTATTCGACGAGTTGTCCGTTCTCTGCCAGCACTTGGACGATCTCGCCCTTCACTTCGGCTTCGATTTCATTCATCAGCTTCATCGCCTCGATAATGCAAACAACCGTTTTTTCTTTCACGACGCTGCCTTTGGATACAAAGTCAGCCGCTCCAGGCGAAGGAGCTGAATAGAAGGTACCGACCATCGGGGATACGATTGTATGTAGACCTGCATCAGACGCCGCTGTTGCCGCTGGCGCTTGGGCCGCAGGGGCTTGTACAGCCGCTACAGGCGCGGGGGCTTGTGCGATGGCAGGTGCAAACTGGTGCGCGCTCGGTGCGGCGGCGACGACCACCTGTTCGGTTTTATTGGGTTTACGAATAGAGAGGCGCGTGCCTTCGCTTTCAATCTCAAGTTCTTGCAATGAGCTTTGGTCCACCAACTTGACCAATTCTTTGATTTCGCTCAGCTTAAACACAGGAAATCCACTCCTTTGGGCTTTCTGACGTTGTTATTATATCACAATCTAGTTTGAAGGGAAGAGTTTCTTGCAGAGTCGCATCCCGCTTCCAGCCTGTTTCGCCGTCCCCTGGGGCTGCTGCATGTGAAAAAGAGCCCGCTTGCGGCGGGTGGTCAAGACCCCATCTAATGGACATTGAAAAAAGCCCTAGGCTGCAAGCTGGCGTCGGTATTCAACCGGCGTCAGCTTGTTTAATTTTCGTTGTGCTCTGTTGTGGTTATAAAAATGAATAAATTC